>JANRCR010000044.1 GCA_030726915.1 Candidatus Nanopelagicales bacterium | reverse complement strand
GCAACCCTGATAGGTGTGGCGGACACCGTTGTCGTGAAGATGGTCTTGACGGCTTTGACCCCCCTCGCCACACGCCTCGTGGCAAGGAACGCGACGCCAGATCCCTGAGCGAGGCCCCTGAAGGTGCACATGAGGGAGCCGGCGCTCCATAATCAATGTGTGCGCGTCATCGTCATCGGGGCCGGCTTCGCGGGCCTCGCCTGTGCTGATCGCTTGATGTCCCTGGGCCATGAGGTCACGGTGCTCGAGGCACGTGATCGCGTGGGAGGGCGCGTCTGGTCGCAGGAACTCATCCCTGGCCAGCCCGACACCATCGTTGAGCGTGGGGCCGAATTCGTGCTTTCGGGCTACGACGTCATGCACGAGATGGCGCGTCGCTTTGACCTCCAGATCGCACCCTCAGGAATGTCCTACAACGTACGTGAGCCGCGGAACACCTCCGTGCCCATCACATCCGACGAGGTGGCGACTGCCGCACGATCCCTGCGCGCCCTAGCAGAGGCTGCGGACCCGCAGATGACGCTTCCCGCATTCCTGGGTGAGCATTTGCGTGGCTCCGCAGCCGCAGAGGTCATCGCGGCTCGTGCCGCGATCAGTTGGGCCGCGTCTGAGGAGCAACTCTCCTGCCATGTCCTGCTGGATGCCGTGGCCTCGGTCCAGCCGATGGTGACGGCCCGCACCAGTGGCGGTAATCAGGGCATCGCGCATGCCCTGTCCTGCGGACTCGGCGACCGTGTGCGGTTGCGTGCCCCCGCGTCAGCCGTGCACACCACGGATCACGGCCTGCGCGTCCATGTCCTTGGGGCGCACCTCGATGCCGACGCCGTGGTCATGGCCATCCCGCTCCCCCTCCTCGAGACATTCGATCTGCAGCCGGGACTCCCCGACATCAAACGTGTAGCCATGACCCGGATGGTGCGCGGCAACGCGGCCAAACTCCACGTGCCGTTGGGCGCCCCCGCCCCTACGAGTGCCGTCCTCGACGTGGCGCGGCGCTTCTGGTGCTGGACCGCGACGGATGCCAGCGACCGGGTCCAACCCATCGTGCACTGCTTCTCAGGCTCAGCCGCAGCACTGGACGGACTTGAGGTGACACGCGGTGACGGTGCATGGCTTGATGCTCTGACCCGCCTGCGCCCGGAGTTGGATCTCCTACCGGAGGGCGCGCTCCTGAGCACCTGGGATGACGACCCCTGGGCGACCTTCGCCTACTCAGGTCTCAGCGCAAGCAGCCACCCCGGGGACGAGGAGATCATCCACGCACCGCTCGGCGACGTGCACTTTGCGGGCGAGCACACGGCAGGTGAGTGGTCAGGGTTGATGGAAGGTGCCCTGCGCAGCGGGCTGCGCACTGCTGATGAGATCCACTCCCGGTCGTGAACGCCGGCACGTCGATCCGGCACGCAACGTCGACTACTCGGGCAGGAGGGTCGTCGCTCCCGAACCGATGCGCATCCCGTCACTGAAGACGTGCGCACCGAGTGCGCCGTTGAGCAGTTTGGCGACACCGGGTGCGAGCTTGACGGTGTACGTCGTCGTAGGGGATCCACTCTTGACCTTGGTCAGCGTGAAGATGGTCGCATTCCCGAGATCAGTGTCGGTCGCATAGACCCGCCCCTTGAGCGTGCCCTTCGTGAGGTCGGCAATCAGATTGCTCACCACGACGGTCCGCCAGCCCATGGCTCCGGTGTGGGAGAAGAAAAGTGCCCCGAGGTGAGAGGCCTTGCCGTCCTTCACACCCGAGACGGGGAAGCCTAACGCCAACTTGCCGGGCGGCAGGATCGTGCTGCCCGCGGGGTCCTCGGCACCGACGAAGACATTGGCGCCCAGAAGCGCCTTGGTCACGTCGGTGTTGACACGGATCCCTGTCGTGCCGATGACCTTGGGGTCAGCGGCCACTGCCGCGCCAGCCGGCATGAGGAAGACACCTGCGAGACCGAGACTTGCGACCATTCCAACGAGCTTCTTCATGACGGGTCCCCTGGGTTCTCCTCTACCCCGACCGGATGTCCAGGCTTATTCATCCTAGGACCCGGGGCTGACGTCTGCTCCTCGGTACGCGGCTTTTCGTGGGCGGTCTGGCCCTCGCCGCCCCCCGTGCCGCGCATCCTCGGCGCATGCCTAGCCGCAGCACGGGCCCGCGCGCGGGGCGGACCCTGACTCCCTCGGCAGTCAGCGGGGTGGACAGATGACCACACTGTCACCGCAGGACATCATGCTCGCGGCAGCGTTGGTGTTTGGGCTGGCGACGCTCTGCCAGGTCGTCGCACCCCTGCTCCGCGTCCCCGCTTTGATCCTGTTGCTTCCGGTCGGCTTTATCTTCGGCCTCGTTGCCCCGCAATTCCAAATGGACCAAATCCTCGGACCGGCCTTCTCGGTCGCTGTCGACCTCATGGTGGCGCTCATCCTCTTCCAGGGTGGTCTTCAATTAGGCGACATCAGTCTGCAGGGAGCAGACAGGTCCGTCGTACGCCGGCTCATCTGGATCGGTGCACCCATGACCTGGATGGCGGGATCACTCGCCGCGCACTTCCTGCTCGGCTTGTCGTGGCCATTGGCATTCCTGCTCGGTGCCATCCTCATTGTGTCCGGACCCACGGTGGTGACACCGATCCTCAATTTTGCGAAACCCAAGGCACGGGTGCGGGGCATCCTCGTGTGGGAGGGCACCATGCTGGATCCCCTGGGGGGCATTCTCGCCGTGGTCACCTTCCAGGTGGTCCGAGTCGCCAGCACAGACGGCACACTCGAGGCCATCCTTGCCCTGCTGTGGAGCTTCGTGGTGGCCTTCATCCTTGCCGCCGTCGGGGTCGTCCTGGCTGTCCTTGGCACGCGCATCACCCGCGGCAACAGGGTCCTGGGCACCCAGGTCCTGGTCGGCACCGTGCTCTTCACAGCAGGCTTCGCTAACTTCCTCTCCGAGGACAGCGGCCTGCTCACGGCGCTTCTCATCGGAGCGGGTTCCATGCGACTGGCCAAGCGAATGAATGTCTCACTCGATCCGGTGCTCCCCTTCTTCAATACCGTCGCGTCCATCGGCATCGGCGTGCTCTTCATCAGCATCGCGGCACTTGTGCCGTCTCCGTTGGTGGCATCCATCGCACTGCCCGCCATCGCCATGGCGCTCATCCTCATCCTCGTGGTCAGGCCCGTCGTCGCGGCGACGTGCACGCGCAATCTGGGTCTGACCCGCAATGAGCGGATGTTCGTCGGCTGGATGGATCCACGTGGCATCGTCGCCGCAGCGACGGCCGCGAGCGTGGGTGCGTCTCTCGTCGCGGCCAAGGTCGATGGTGCTGCCGACCTACTCCCAGCAGCCTTCATCATCATTAGCGTGACCGTCTTCGTCTATGGCTTGACAGCCGTCCCGGTGGCCAAGGCACTGGGGCTTCGCGAGGATCAAGATGCAACGTCAGTCACGGCTAAGCAGCCGGACTGATCACCCGAGCCCACCCATGACGATGGGGACGAGCCACTGGCCCGTCCCCATCGTCATGTAGATGTGTACCAACTAAATATGTATCAACCGATGCATCAGGCCCCGGAGCAGGGCTCGGTGTAGTCGAACGCCGCTGCTGTCGGGCCAACGTAGCCCATGAGGAGCGTCTCGATGCCGAGATCGGCATCCTCGGACGGGATGTTGATCGAAACCGAACGGTCCACGTCTGCGGGCGGGCCGCCGACGAGGGAGTTGGGTAGTGCACCCTCGTAGTCGACCTCGACGCCACCCTGTACAGCCGCAACCAGCCCCTCGCGGGTCAGGTCACCGCTTGCAGCGGCCTTCTCGAGAGCTGCCTTGAGGGGGTACTGCCACACCCAGCCGTAGGTGAAGCCGTCGTTGGATGGCAGGACGCCATCACCCAACTGGGCCTGCATCGCGTCCATCGCCGCCGACGGAGTGCCAAATGCACCGGTGGTGCCGACGTTGGTGTAGGTCGCGAGCAGCGCGGGCGCTGCTGCGGTCTGGAGAAGAAGCGGGTTCCATGTGGGTGCTGCTCCGAGGAACTGACCCTCATAGCCCGAGGCGACGGCCTTGCCGATGACCTCAGCGACCTCGGCCGGGCCGATCCCGATAGCGACAACGTCCGCGCCCGACTCGATGATGGCGGCTACCGCAGCATCCTGGTTGCCAGCGACAGCGTTGGGAGCCGTCTCGACGAAGCCCGCGAAATCGACTCCATTGGCAGCGGCCCACTTCTCAGCCCCAGCGGCGTAATCGCCGCCGTAGTCACCGGGATAGCCGACGGCGACGAGTTTGGTGATGGGCGTCTTGTTTTCCACCCACCAGTCAAGGCCGCTCATGGCAGCGATGCAGTAGGACGAGCCGGACTCCAGGATGACGCCACCGTCGGTGTCGGGGAACTGCCAGCCGGACCACCACGAAGCCGGGACACCGATCACGTTGTCGGCTTCCATGTCGGACAAAATCGCCTGCGTCTGCGGGGTGCCGAGTGTCTGAGCCAGAGCCAAGATATTGGGCTCAATGGAGCGGTACTCCTGGCTGTGCACTGCGGGGTCGTACTTATTGTCTCGGGTGTTGGACGACATGTTGACGTCGAAGCCGGAGATGCCACCCTGCTCGTTGACGTACTTCCAAAAGTCCTGCTGTCCGGTGACGACCTGGGTCCCCAGGGGAGCAAAGGGGCCCTCGGTGAGGTCAGACAGGACGCCGAGGTAGATGCACCCGTTGTCGGGGTTGATCGCCTCAGGACAGGGCTCATCCGTGACACCAACGTCGAAGACGATGCCATCACGCGGAGATGTGCCCTCCGAACTCGCCTCCTGAGTGGGGGCCGTGTCGCCGCCTCCGCCGCTGCAGCCCGCGAGGACCAGGGCAGCCGCCCCGACGCCCGCGAGGACCTTCGCCATGTGCCGTGACTCCACGTCTCCTCCTTAACCCGGCGAACCGGGGCATTCTCGTTGGACTGGGAGCCTTGACGACCCCGACGAGTCCACTGTGTCAAAGAATCCGGGCCTTCGCCAGGAAACTTCGCCGCACGGACCCCGGATCCTTGGCAGGATGACTAGCCATCAGGGCGGTCCTCCACCGCCGAGGAGGGAGCGTCACCCGGTGCTGGCCGTAGAAAATCTCGAGGTCGTCTACGAGGACGTCATCCTGGTCCTCAAGGGAGTGAGCCTTCAGGTCCCTGAAGGGTCCATCGTGGCCCTCCTGGGGCCCAATGGTGCCGGCAAGACCACCGTCCTGCGTGCTTTGACGGGCCTGCTGGACGTCCATCGGGGCCGCATCACCAAGGGGCGAGTCACCCTTGACGGGGAGGACCTCCAGGGACTGACCGCACCCAAGGTCGTATCGGCCGGGATCAGCCAGGTCATGGAGGGTCGACGTATCTTCCGGGAGTTCACGGTCGAGGACAATCTCAAGGCCGGGGGCCACACGGCCTCCCGCAGCGCCATCACCGAGGGACTCGAGCGCACCTATTCGATGTTTCCCGTGCTTGCCGAGCGTCGCAAGCAGACCGCTGGCTACCTCTCCGGGGGTGAGCAGCAAATGCTCGCGATTGGCCGAGCGCTCATGTCCCAGCCCCGGTATCTCCTGCTGGATGAGCCCTCGCTCGGTGTCGCACCGAAGATCGTGCAACAACTTCGCGACCTGATCGTCCAGATCAACGAGTCGGGGATGACGGTCCTGCTTGTCGAGCAAAACGCCACCATGGCACTCTCCATCGCGACCCACGGCTACGTCCTTGAGACAGGTCGGGTCGTCATGGACAAGCCCGCCGCGGAGCTCAGGGAAGACGATGACATCAGGGAGTTCTACCTCGGACTGCGAGGAGATGACCGGGGATCCCTGCGTGATGTCAAGCAATACCGGCGCCGGAAGCGGTGGTTAAGTTGAGCGCGGAGCAGATCCTCGCTGTTGAGGGGATGTCCCTCTCCTTCGGAGGCACCCAAGCGGTTCGCGATGTGAGTTTCGACGTCCGGACGGGTGAACTCTTTGCCATCATTGGCCCCAACGGAGCGGGCAAAACATCGATCTTCAATTGCATTTCGGGTGTCTACCACCCGCAGCAGGGCAGCATCCTCTTCCGGGGGGAGGAACTCCTCGGCAAGCCACCCGAGGACATCGCTCGACTCGGTGTGGCGCGCATGTTCCAAAACATTGAGTTGTTCGACAACCTGACGGTGCTGGACAACCTGATGCTCGGTCGAGGTCTGCACATGAACTACTCGCTGGCATCGGCGTTCCTCTTCGGCCGCGCGGCACGTCGGCAGGAGGTCGCTAATCGTGCGGTTGTCGAGCGTCTCATCGAGTTCCTTGACATCGAGCGTTACCGAATCTACCCCGTCGGCATGCTTCCCTACGGCGTCAAGAAGCGGGTCGAACTCGGACGGGCCCTCGCCATGGATCCGACCCTGCTCCTCCTTGACGAGCCGGTCGCCGGCATGAACGCCGAGGAGACCGAGGACATGGCTCGCTTCATCCTCGACGTACGCGCGGAATTGGGTGTGACGATGGTCCTGGTCGAGCACGACATGGGCTTTGTCATGGATCTCGCCGACCGGGTGCTGGTGCTGGACTTCGGTGAGCGCATCGCTCTCGGCACACCGGCAGAGGTGCAATCGGATTCCAAGGTCATTCGCGCCTACCTCGGCGAAGATCTCACCGGCGCAGCGAAGGAGACGACATGACCGCGGTTATCGAATCCCTCACGGACACGTGGACCCTGGTGGGGACTGTCCGGCGACGCGCCATGGCCTCCCCGGACGGGGTGGCCATGCGCGCCAAGCGCCTCGGCATTTGGCGCGGCATCACCTGGGCCGACTATGCCGATCACGTGGATCTGGTGGGTCACGCCCTGCTGTCCCTGGGTATCGAGGCCGGTGACCGGGTGGCGATCCATTCGGAGAATCGGCCCGAGTGGCTCTTCGCCGACCTCGGCACCAACGCCGTACGTGGCATCACGGTCGGTCTCTACCCCACCAACCCGGCAACCGAAGTTGCCTACCTCCTCGCCGATTCAGGGGCCCGCATCCTCATCGCTGAGGACCAGGAGCAGATCGACAAGGCACTGCTCGTGGAATCCCAGTGCCCCACGCTTGAGCACATCATCTACCTCGATCCACGGGGCGTCGCCACGATCGACAACCCCAAACTGATGGGCTGGGAGGACTTCCTCGATCGAGGTCGAGCCCATCGCGAGACGGATCCTCGGGCCCTGGAGCATCTGGCCCACGAGGCCAAGCCGACCGACATCGTCACGCTGGTCTACACCTCGGGCACCACGGGTCCCCCCAAGGGGGCCATGCTCTCCAACGCCAACGTGGAGTTCGCCAGCGGTGTCATCGTGGATGGCGGTGGTCTCTACGACCCACCGCCGAATCCCGGTGATGTCATCTTGTCCTACCTCCCGCTCTGCCACGTGGCAGAGCGCGCTGTCACCACCTGGACCAACGCGGTCTCCGGAGCCGTCGTCCACTTCGCGGAATCCATCGACACCGTGACGTTGAACATCCGCGAGGTCCAACCCACCCTGTTCTTCGCGGTCCCACGCATCTGGGAGAAACTCAAGGCCGCCGTTGAGGTCCGGATGGCCGGAGCCTCCCGCATCAAGAAGCTCAACTACGTGGTGTGGATGAAGGTCGGCCAGGGCATCGCCGACTCCATGCTCGCCCACGGTGGTCGCCACACCCTCTGGAGTCGCATTCGCTACTCCGTCGGCTATGTCTTCCTCTACCGATCCATGCGGGAGCGACTTGGCCTGAGACGAGTCCGGGCGGCCGCCTCGGCCGCAGCTCCGATCTCTCCCGAGGTCCTCTACTTCTTCTTCACCATGGGTGTCGTCATCAACGAGCTCTACGGCATGACCGAAAACAGCGCTGTCGCCACGAGCAACCGCGCAGGCCGCATCAAGCTCGGCACCGTAGGAGAGGCGCATCCGGGGGTGGAAGTGGTGTTGGCCGAGGGGACCGGAGAGATCCTCACGCGCCATCCCGGCACCTTCGCGGGCTACTGGGGCAAACCCGAGGCCACTGCCGAGGCCATCGATGCCGACGGATGGCTGCACACCGGTGATGTCGGAGAGTGGGTCGGCGATACGCATCTGAAGATCGTGGACCGGATTAAGGACATCATCATCACGGCCGGGGGCAAAAACATCTCCCCGTCGGAGATCGAAAACGCACTTAAGGCATCACCCTTCATCCGAGAGGCGCTCGTCATCGGTGATCAGCGCGCCTATCTCACCGCCCTCGTTGGTATCGAAGAGGACACCGTCGGGCAGTGGGCTCGCGCCAAGCGGATCCCCTACACGACCTATCGCGACCTGTCCGAGAGGGAAGAGGTCCTCAAACTGGTCCAGGGCATCATCGCGAAGGTCAATGAGGCCACCGCCCGCGTGGAGAACATCCGCAAGTTCCGCATGCTCACCAAAGCCCTTGACCATGAGGACGGTGAACTCACCGCGACTCAAAAGATCAAGCGATCGGCGCTAACGACCGCGTTCGCCCCACTCATTGACGACATGTACTCCGGGGCCGACCGGCTCGCAGGTGGCGACCAGAGCGACGTCATCGTCGTCACTCCCGTGGAGGCCTGATCATGGAAGACCTATTCGCATCCATTGTGCGTGGCCTGGGGCTGGGCGGTCTCTACGCGCTCCTCGGAGTGTCATTCGTGATCGTCTACAGGGCGACAGGGGTGATCAACTTCGCTACCCCGGCGCTCATGGTTCTGGGAGCCTTCTTCACGGGTGCATTCGGCAATGCCATGGGCCTGCCCTTCTGGCTTGCCGTCGTGCTCGGCATGGTTGTCATGGCCGTCATGGGATTGTTCATTGAGCGCGTTGCCCTCAGACCCATGGTCGGTAGACCCGCATTCTCCGCGTCCACCGTCACCGTGGGAATCTTTATCGTCCTGCTCATCGTCGCGGGGCGTCTGATCGGCTCTGAATTGCTGACGGTGAATGATCCCTTCGGGCTCAACACCATTGACGTTTTCGGAGCCCGACTCTTCACGATCGACATTGCCCGCCTCATTATCGCCCTGGTGGCCATCGGCATCGTCGGGCTCTTCCTGGCTCGCTCTCGCACGGGTCTTGCCATGCGAGCAACCGCCCTTGATCAGGAGGTCAGCCTCGCCCAGGGCATCAATGTCGGGCGCATGTTTGGACTGTCATGGGCCATTGCCGCGGCGATGGCGGCGCTGGCGGGTGCTTTGCTGACGGCAGGCAGCTCCGGCGTCGAAACAACCATCGCCCTGGTGGCCCTCAAGGCACTCCCCGTGATCATCCTCGGGGGTCTGGACTCCATCAAGGGTTCGGTCATCGCTGGCATGATCATCGGAATCGCCGAGTCGTTAACCCGCACCTACCAACCGCTCTACGCTCCCTGGCTCGGTGCCAACTTTGACGTCATCGTCCCCTACCTCATCATGATCATCGTTTTGATGGTCCGTCCCTATGGACTCTTCGGCACCAAGGAGGTGGTGCGGGTATGACGAATGCAACCAAGGAGTCCTTGCACACGACTCGCGGACGTCCACAACTCTTCACGAGCTACTCGCGGGAAATGGCGATCTTCAATACGAAGGTCAAGCGCAACTGGGCCATTGTCGGGATCCTCGCGCTCGTGGTGCTGCCCTTCTTCCTCCAGCGAGACATGGTGGCTCTCATCACCACGGTGCTGATCTTCGCCATCGGCGGCATCGGCCTCAACCTGCTCACGGGCTACGCCGGCCAAATCTCCCTCGGACAGGCATTCTTCATGGGGGTGGGTGCCTATACGGCGGCAACCCTGGGGGGAGAGGCCAAGGGGGATGTCATTGGCCTCGGCCTTGACATGGTCATCTGGCTTCCCCTTGCGGGTCTCGTGCCGGCACTCGTTGCCCTCGTCCTGGCTCCTCTGGCGGCGCGGGTGCGTGGGCTCTATCTCGCGATCCTGACCCTCGGCCTGGTCTTCATCGGCGAACACATCTTCAAGGAGGCGAAGCCCATCACCGGGGGTGCTGGCGTGGGCCGCGCGCCCGCAGAGCCGGTCTTCCTCGGCTTCGATCTCTTTTCCAACCAGACAATCCTCGGCTACCGCATCGATCGATTCACGATCTTCTACATTGCTTGCCTGGTGATCTTCCTCTTGCTCGCATTCGCTGCGCGCAACCTGGTGCGCTCTCGCTTCGTGCGGAGTTTTTCTGCCGTCCGAGACCGCGATGTGGCTGCCGAAGTCATGGGTGTCTCGCTTCTGAAGACCAAGACACTCGCCTTCACGATCTCATCGTTTTACGCGGGGATCTCGGGAGCGCTGCTATCCATCGTCATCGGGCGCATCTCACCCGAGACGTGGAATATCTTCCTGTCCATCGACTTCCTGGCGGTGGTCTTCATCGGTGGACTCGCCACGATTACCGGCTCCATCATGGGTGCGATCTTCGTCGTCATGCTGCCCAAACTCGTCAACACCCTGACGGTGTTTATCCCCGGCGCGGGAGGTGTGGGCGACGGCAGCCTGTTGAACGTCTTCGAACTTCAGTCGATCATCTTCGGCCTGCTCATCATCCTGTTCCTCATACTCGAGCCTCGAGGGCTCTACGGCCTGTGGCTTCGATTGCGCAACTACTTCAAGGCCTGGCCATTTAGTTATTAGCGCTCTCATCACTGACCTTCGCATCTGCCTCGGCGTACTGACCCAGCAGGTTGATCTCATCCTGTTTGCCCGGGTAGAACTTCCACACCAGCAGCGCTCCGACCAAACTCACCACGATTGCGGCGAGATAAGCCCAGTTGGCCCCGCTCAAAAATGCCTGCCGGGCTGCCTCAATGATCTCGCTGCTGTACTGGGGATACTGGGTGGCCTGCGCTACCGCGCTGCTGTAGGACAGTGACAGGGCAGCCTCGGTCTGCTGGGAGATCGACTGTGCCTCGCTGCTCGCTCCAATACTCCTGATCAGCGACGCGGCATACCCCGCCGTGAGCAGTGACCCCAGGAACGCCTGCATGACCGCGCCCCCGAGGTCGCGCTGCAGATCCGTGGTGGCCGAAGCCATCCCGACACGCTTCACCGGGACCGAACTCGTGAGCGCCCGCGATGCCGGTGTCAGGGCTAGGCCAGCCCCGATCCCCACCAGGGCGTAGGCGAGCCCCACCACCCAGTAGGCGGTCCCCTCCCGCCAGGCCACCAGCATGACGATGAATCCCGGAATCACACTGGCGAAGCCGAGGAGGAGGGTGCTGCGTGAGCCGATACTGAGGATCAACCGTCCGGAGATCGGCGAGAAGACGATCATGAACACGGCCATGGGGATCACGGCGATACCGGCCTCGAACGTTGAATAGTCGAGCACGTTTTGCATGAATTGCTGACCGATGAAGAGAGAACCCATCATCGACCCGAAGATGATCATCCCACTGACGGCTGCGACCCAAAAGATTGTTCGGCGGGCGTAGACCAGGTCGTAGAGGGGGTTGGCGACACGGCCCTGACGCACGATGAAGAGAGCACCGACAACGATCGCCACACCGATCAGGCCGAGGGCGATCCCGGCGGCCCCCGGTGCCGCGATGGTGCTGATCCCCAGGACGAGGGTGCCGATCATCACGACCGACATGACCCCGCTCAGGTTGTCCACGGGCTTGGTGGACTCATTGACGTGCCCCGGGACGACGGCCAACACGAGGATGAAGGCAACGATGGCCGGGGGCACAGCGATGAGGAATACGCCGCCCCACCAGAAGGATTCCAGGAGCGCTCCGGCGATCACGGGGCCGATGATCGCTCCACCGCCACTCAGCCCAGACCACAGGGCAATCGCTCGCACGCGCGCGCGACCTGGTCCCCACAGTGCCGTGATGAGGGCCAGCGTCGTGGGATAGGCAAGTCCCGCGGCAATGCCCGTGAAGATCCGCCCGCCGATGAGGACTTCCGCCGTCGGCGCCCACGCGGAGATCGCACTGGCCGGCAGCGTCAGGAACATGCCGAGCAGGAGCATGCGCTTACGCCCGTAGCGATCACCGAGCGCCCCGAGATAGAGCACCGACATCGCCAGGCCGAGGGTGCATCCGATCGCCACCAGGTTGAGTTGTGTCTGCCCCGTGGCGAACGCCTTGCCGATATCGGGCAGGGCCACATTCGCCACACTGAGATTCAGATTGGCCACAATCGCGGCCAGGATCAAAGCGGTGAGGACAAGGCCCGCACGCTTCGGAGTGATGGATGTCTCCGATGCCACCCGCGTCATGACCTGTCAGCCCCCTCGGTTGCTTGCCCACATGGAGCCGTGGGGTCAACCTAGGAGAGGACGTCCTTACGGTCAAAGCGCAGCACGGCAATCCCGACGAGGACAGCGAAAGTCACGACCGCGTACGACACACCAATGGCCATGTCGTTCCAGACGACCTGCTGCCCCAGCGCATCCACCCAGGCAGCGCCGTAGTCCGTCGGAAGGAGCCGTCGCAGGTCTCCGAGAGCATCAATGGCATCGATGATGTTGAGGATGATCACGATCAGCACCGCGGCACCCACCGCACCCAGCGGGACATCGGTGAGAACACTCATCAGGAAGGCGATACCGGCGGGGATGAGCAACTGGATTCCGATGTACGCCGTGACAATGCCGAGACGCTGCCACGAGGTCGCTACGTCGAAGGAGCCACCCAGGGGACTCGTCAGAGGGGCGCTGCCGAAGACAAACAGGGCGACGACGAATGCCGTCGCCACCAGGATGAGCAGCGTGACAGCGGTGAGAATGAGTCCCACGATGACCTTGGACCGCAGGAATCGCCGTCGCGGCACAGGCGCCGCGAGGAGGTAGCGCATGGTGGACCACGAGGCTTCGCTGGCGACCGTATCCCCGAGGAACATCGCCGCAATGATGGTGAGCAGGAAGCCCGAGGCAAAAAGCAGCATCGTCAGGGTGAAATTCCAAGGGCCGGCGGTGGCCAGGCCGACCAGATCAAGGTCGCCGTCCCCGAAGGCGCGGGCATCGGGCCCCAACTTGACCGCCGCCACCACGATGAGCGGGAGTGCAACAGCAAGAACAAAAGCCACCAGGGTCCGGCGGCGCCTCAATTGACGAATGAGCTCGACCCGGACGGTCAGGGTCGCCCGGGCGTTGTACGAGACGTCTGTCGCGGTCATCACTGATCCACCCGATGCCCTTCTCCCACGAGTTCGAGGAAGACGTCCTCGAGCCGCAGACCGCTACGACCCACGAGGAGTTCGGCGACCGTGCCCGAGTAGAGAAGCAACCCGTGATTCATCACGACAGCGTGCGAGCACGTCTGCTCAACCTCACTGAGCAGATGGGAGGACACGATCACCGTCCTGCCCGACGCGGCGTAGTCGTGCATGACCTTGCGCATTTCGCGAATCTGGGGTGGGTCAAGGCCGTTGGTGGGCTCGTCAAGAACGAGGAGATCCGGCATGCCGAGCATTGCCTGGGCGATGCCGAGACGCTGGCGCATGCCCTGGCTGTAGGTGCGAACCTTGCGGTCGATGGCGCTGCCCAGGCCGGCGATGTCCAAGACGGTCTCCAACTGGGGATCGCCACCCTCCCGTCCACTCGCACGCCAAAAGAGATTCAGGTTTTGGCGGCCGGTTAGATGCGGGAGGAATCCCGGACCCTCGATGAAGCTGCCCACCCTCGACAGGACCGGGGCCCCGGGTTGGATGTGCTCGCCAAAGATCCATACGCCACCCGACGTCGGACGAATGAGCCCCATGGCCATGCGCATCGTGGTCGTCTTGCCAGCGCCGTTGGGTCCGAGTAGGCCCAGGACAACACCGGGGGGGACATTGAAGGACACACCATCGACCGCTCGTATGCCACCGCGGAACTCCTTGGCGAGATCTTCAATCGCCAAGGGGATATCCGCCTGATCAGGTCGCGCCGCCTGGGACGCGGACCTGCCCCTGGGACGCAGCAGAGCCACGACCACCCAGATGAGCACCGTGATGGCGGCGGCACCGGCGGGCCAGACCCACACGGGCAATCCCGCACTGGATGTCGTCCCTGCCAGGGAGGGCACCAGGAGACTGCCCGCGGCCGTGACGCTGTAGACCGCCGGCCCCGGCGGCATGCGATAGCCCTGGTCTGTCGTGGCAATGACCACCGCGAGTCGGTCGCCCGGGGCGACATCGGTGACGATGGTCGGGAGCGTCACCTCCACGGTGACCGGGGCCGGACCCAGATCACGGATAAGGACCGGTGAGACGAGCCCCTGCGGGAGCGACTGGCGACCCCCTGCGCTGACAATGCGCAGGGACGCGAAGAAGACGGCCTCGTCGACGGGGCGATCGCTGGAGATGGCGATCCGGATCCGAGAGGCACCCACGATGCGCGTGCCCTCGGGGAGGGGCTCGGATGCGAAGGCCGCTGTCTGACCCGGCAGGGGGACAGCGAGGAGATCACCCGCGAGACTCGCGAGCCCGCCTGCTCCTGGAAGCGAGGTGATGGCCGCGGGTGCACCACCCGCGGGGGCGAGCACCTGCTGGGGTGGGCCGGCCACGGTCACCTCAGCGACAGAATCGCCGTAGGGACCGGGATAGGTGGCGGAGGTCAAAATCTCGATCGTGCCGGGGTCCCGATCGCTGAGCGCTGAAGCTTCACGGATCGACACGGTGAAATCATCCGCCACCGGCGGACCGCCACGCAGATGCGCATCAAACCAGGCAATGTTCAACTCACGAAGGCGATCGGTCTCGGCGATCCCGCCGTCGTGACCACCCGCATGCCAGACGACCTTGACCGGAGCGTTGACGATCTGCTCAGCGTTGGCATTTGTCTGGCTCAATGGAAAAAGCGAGTCTGATTGTCCACCACCCAGGAGCACCGGCGCCGTGATCTGATCCGTCACGCTGCGAGGCGAGGAAGCCGCCATGAGCGCGGAAGAATCCGCGGAGACGACTCCTGTGGTGACGGCCTCGACGTACGCCGCACACCAGGCGGGGGTGAAACGTCCGCACTCCGTGACCGGTCCGCCGGGGCGGAGCCCCAGACCGGAGGAGAAGAACAGCGATGTCCACAGACTCTTCAGGACACCGGGCTGCACACCGGCTGCTGCACTTTGGGCAAAAAGCGACGTCTCGAGATCGTTCCACGTGATGTCCGACGCGACGGCGTCCACACGATCGTCATAGCCCGCGAGCATCAGGGCGAGCGCACCGCCGTAGGACCCACCGGCGACACCCACGACGGGGTCACCCGCGCTGTCGCTTGTCACACTGGCAAGGCTCGCAAGATAGTCGATGAGGGCTGATGCATCAGCGACCTCGAAGTCCGGGGCGTTCATCGATATTTGGCCCGTCGACTCCCCGAAGCCACGTGCGGTGTAGGCAAGCACGACAAAGCCCGCCTCGACCAGCAGTTGAGCCTCCTCTGCGACACCCTCCTTGCTGCCCCCGAAACCATGGGCGAGCAGCACCGCTGGAGCCGGGGTCACCTCCGGCACATAGACGTCGACGTCGAGTTGCACCGGGGTGGGATCGTCCATTGACGTCGGTGCCCCCGGCAACATCAGGGGGAGGGCGGGCTCGGCAGCCAGGGCAGCAGGCGGGAGAGCCAGGGGCAGGAGGAGTGCGTGGAGTGCGACAACACCCGCGGCACAGCCAGCTCGAACCCGTGATCGCACCTCATGACTATAGGTGGACGCCCCATCTCGGGCATACCTAGCGCAGCGTCGCCGTGCGATGCACCTGGTCCATGGTCTCCACGAGCGTGTCAAACCACCCCTCGCGCAGCAATCGCTCTCGTACGCGCTCATTGAGTCCGCCCCTGGTTTGATGCTCACCCGGCAGGCCTCGCCGCTGCTCCTCGGGTGTCACCTTGCCGACCGCGGCTAGGCCCTCGAGTTCTGACCGCACGTAGAGCGATGCCGTCTCCTCGTCAATACCCTGCGCTGTGATCCATTGGATCAGCGCATTTTGCATCTCGTAGTAGGTCGACATGATGGCGGAGGCACAGCTCAGGGTCCGGACCGTTGCCTCATCCTCGAGCGTCACGACATCACCCAGTCCGGCAAAGGCCTCCACGACCTGCGGCACCGCGGGACTGATCACCAGCGGGCCACGATGCAAAGTGATGGCGGGCAGCGGGATGATTTGGCTCACCGGACCCGCGGGCGCCACCAGCGGACCGATGTCGCTCGGCGGGGTGCCCGCAATGAAACTCGCCACGATCTGACCCCGACGGAAGTTCAGACCGCGGATCGCTTCATCAAGCTGCTGTGGGCGCATCGCCAGGACGACGATCTCACTCGCATCGATCACCTCCTGATTGGAGTCGAGACGCGTGCACTGCACGAAGTCTGATGCAAGGCGCCTGGATCGGTCATCGGAGCGAGGAGAGAGCACAATGTCATCACTCATGCCGGGGCGCGCGCACATAGCGCGCACAACAGCCTCAGAAATCGTGCCGACTCCCAGAAAACCAATGCTCGCCATGCGCGCATCATGTCCCACTAGGCTGGTCTCCGCCACGACCCAGGAGGCACCATGCCCGGATTCCTCGCCGATCTCACCGGCTCATTCGCCACGTCCGCAGCCCAAAATCCCACGGTTGTCGTGATGGAGGCGGCCTACGCCCACGCCGAACTCGACATTCGCTACATCAACTGCGAGGTGCCCCCGGAGCGACTCGGGGATGCCGTCCGCGGAGCTGTCGGCATGGGATGGCTGGGATTCAACTGCTCCATTCCTCACAAGGTGGCGATCCTGGACTATCTCGACGCCATGGCTGCCTCGGCCGGCATCATCGGCGCGGTCAATTGCGTCATCAACCGCGACGGCCACCTCACGGGCGAAAACACCGACGGGCAGGGCTTCGTCGCGTCACTTCGTACCGTCATTGATCCGACCGGCGTGGACATGGTGGTGCTCGGTGCGGGTGGCGCCGCCCGAGCCATCGCCGTCGAATCAGCCCTTGCCGGAGCACGATCGATCACCATCGTCAATCGCACTCGGAAGCGGGGCGAGGAACTCGCCGCCCTGGTCGCAGATCGGACTCCGGCTCAGTCGTCCTATGTCCCCTGGGATGGCGCGTACGTCGTACCCGAATCCACGGCAGTCCTCGTCAATGCGACATCCATCGGTTTCCAGCCCAGCGTTGACATCCCCGACGTGGCCCCCTCATCGATCCGACCCGGCCTTGTGGTCGCCGACGTCGTGGCCAATCCCCCCGACACAGCCTTCCTGCAATTGGCTCAGGCGCAGGGAGCGATAACCCTGCAGGGTCTGGGCATGCTCGTTAATCAGGCACTCACCAATGCGCGCCTCTGGACCGGTCGTGATCTTGATGCCGACGTCATGCACCGCGCCCTCACGGCCAGCCTGCTTCCCTAGTGCATAGGATCCGCACGGTCGCGTGTCCCAAGCGGATGGTGACGAGACGACGCTAGATTCCGCGGATGGGAATCTTCATTCCGTTTGTCACCCCACGGTGCGGGATCCGTCGACCCGCTGATGATGTCGGTCTGCCTAACCCCGTGGCACTGTTGGCCATCGGTGTTTCATGAGTCGTGACCTCACTCAGGGTGAGCCAGCCCCCGAGCGCGGTGGCGCCCACACCTACGTGGGCGATGTCACCTGGGAGTACGCCCCCGAGTTGGATGACGAGCCCGACCCGGGCGAAATCGTGTGGACCTGGGTCGCCTTCGAGGAGGACGACCACCTCGGCAAGGACCGCCCGGTCGCCATCATCGGACGTGCCGACGATCACCGACTCGTTGGACTGCAACTCTCCAGCAAAGACCACGCACACGATCGCACCTGGTTGGCCATTGGAGCGGGGCCCTGGGACCGCGAAGGTCGGCCGAGTTGGTTGCGCCGAGACAGGCTGCTGGCCGTGGCACCTCGCGCCGTTCGACGCGAAGGCGCCGTCCTACCGCGCACGACGTACGACGCCGTCCTCTCGGCGATCGGCCCGCGACCACCCGCCCAGCACCTCAAACAGGGGTGGACTCTGAGGGATGGCTTCCGCCGCATCCTGGGTCGGCCGCTGCCCTGACCCCGGTGGCGGGAGAGACGCTGGCACACTGAGGTCATGGACGAATCCCCCACTGAAGAGTCCGACGCCACCCCGGCCGCAGACACCACCCCGGCCGAAGACGCCAAGGAGCGCTACCGCCAGGCCCTCGAGCAGAAGAACGAGCGTGGCGGTCACGGTGCATCCGGAGCCAGTGGTGGATCCACATCAGCGAAGGGGACATCCGCCAAGGCCGGTGGCAAGCGGGAGTTCCGTCGCAAGAGCGGCTAGGCACCACCCGACCTAGTCGTCCTCGCTGCCCACTCCCTTGTGGACGCGGAAGAGATTGGTCGGGTCGTACTGCTTCTTGACGCGCAGGAGGCGAGGGTAGTTGCTTCCCCAAAACTCCGTCTGCCAGTTGTCTTGGAAGTAGTTGCCCTCATTGGAGTAGGAACCGCCGCCCGGCGTTGCCTCGTGGACAAATTCCGACGCCGTCATGACACCGGTGAACTGCGCCTGGGACTCAGCGCGCACGGGCTCGTGGCCCGCGATGCCGGGGTCTCCCGCGGCAAGGCCGAGGAAGGTGCGACGACGCAGGGGTGGGATCTCAGTCATAACCCGTGGCCATCACAGATTGGCCCCGCAGTCGATGACTCACGACACATATCGACGCTCCCCCGAGGCCGGCCCGGTGGGGGCGTCTGGCACAGTGAGCCGCTCCCCGCCGCGAGGACGGGCAAGCCAGGAGGTGACAGTGGGCGCGCTCCTTGCCCTTGTCTCCAGCGTGGCGTGGGGCTCGGCCGATGTGGCTGGTGGGCTCGGTGCTCGACGGGTCGGCAGCGCACGGGTTATCGCCGTCAACTACCCGGCCGGCGCACTCATCCTCACCTGCTTCGCTCTCTTCGTCGTGCCGGGGACGATCGATCGAGATGTCGTCCTGCTCTCCCTGGTGACCGCGATCTTCGGCACCCTGGGGATGCTCCTGCTCTACGCCGCCCTCGCCGTGGGGCCGATGGGCATCGTCTCTCCGCTCACCGCCATAGGTGGAGCCGCGATCCCAGTGGCGGCCGGAATGATCCGCGGGGAGCCACTGACACTCCTCTTCGGAGTGGGCGCGATCCTGGCCCTGGGCGCGGTGTTCCTGGTGAGCCGCGAGTCGGGCCCGCATGCGCGCATCACACCCCGGGCGCTGCTCCTGTCCGCCGGAGCCGGCATCGCCATCGGCTTGTTCCTCACCGCGCTCGGGATCGCTCCCGAGGATTCGGGTGTGTGGGCCGCGACGCTGAGCAGGTGGTGGTCCACGCTCGGCATGGTCATCGTGGCCATTATCTTGCTCTCGCGCAGTGGCCTGGCAAGGTGGCGCCCCTATCCCTGGGCATTCGCCATCGGCGCCGGAGCCCTCGATGCGCTCGCCAACGGCTTCTTCCAGCTTGCTGCGCAGGATGGTGAACTGGCCGTGGTCGCTGTGATCGGATCGCTCTATCCAGCGACCACGCTGCTGATTGCGCACTTCCTGCTCAAGGAGCGCATGTCGCGTGTGCAGTGGGCCGGCGTCGCGCTCGCTCTCGGCGCCGTCGTCGCCCTGGTCGTGTGAGCGTCGATTCAGGAACGCAGGTCACACCAGGGCACGAGTCGCCCGGAGTGCGGCTGCGCTCTCAGCGAGGATCACGTCAATGTCGTCATCGCTGATGCCGCGGTGTGTCACGGCCCGGACCTGGCCGTGGGGGTAGGACACCATGCCGATCCCCCGCTCTCGCATGGCGCTGAGGTACGCCGTACGCCGCGGTGGGCCTCCCCGAACAGTGAAGAGTACGAAGTTGGTCACCACGCGCCGTGGATCAAGGGGACCCTCCTCGGGCTGAGCCAGATGGCCCGGGCTCACCACACCCTCCTGGAGGCTCAAACCCTCAGCCAAGAGCCGCGCCCGTCGATGGTCCTCCACCAGGCGGCTGACGGTGCCGTCATCTCCCTCACTCAATGCGACCAGACCCGCGGCCGCGAGCACTCCCACCTGGCGCAGGCCACCGCCGAGAAGTTTGCGCGCGCGGCGAGCACGATCAATCATTGACTGAGGGCCCGCGACGATACTGCCGACCGGGGCTGACAATCCCTTGCTCAGACAGAAGGTGACGCTATCGGCATCGCGGACAAGATCAGCGGGGGTGACGTCCAAGGCGATCACGGCATTGAAGAGCCGTGCACCGTCGACGTGGATCGGCAATCCAGCGGGAAGGTGTGCTCGCAGAGCACGTAGATACTCCGCAGAGATGGGACGACTCATCGTGTGGGCGTGACAGTTTTCCACCACCACCAGGCTCGTGATCGGGCAGTGCGGATCGGTCTCATCCTGGATCGCTTCGACCACGCTATCGATGGGCATCTCGCCGTCGGGGTGCTCGCGGATGGGCCGCATCCCCGCGCCAGCCACGACGGCGTAGTTGGCCGCCTCATCGTTGAAGACATGCGACTCGGCCGGGGCGATGATCTCTCCTCCCCGCGGCACCTGAGCCATGATGCTGACCAGATTGCCCATGGTGCCGGACGCAACGAAGAGCGCTGATTCCTTGCCCAGGAGGTCGGCGGCACGCTCCTCCAGGGCCGCCACCGTCGGATCATCCCCAAAGACGTCGTCTCCCACGGGAGCGTCTGCCATCGCGGCGCGCATCGCCGCTGTCGGATGGGTGACCGTGTCGGAGCGAACGTCAATGGGCGGTGCTTCCACCGGAGGCTTGCGCATGCTCGCAGCGTAAGTCACACGCAGGTCGTGCCGGGTGCGGGGAGCACACCGTCGAGCAGGAAGGCATCGACCGCCTCATCGATGCAGTCGGAACCCTCGCGGTATCCCGTGTGACCGTCCCCATCCCGCACGAGGAGTACGCCGCTGCCAATCTCAGCGAGGAAGGTCTCCACCCACGTGTACGGCGTAGCCGGATCATGTGTCGTGGCAATCACGAGCATGGGCGGAGCCGGACCGCTCGCACCTGCGGGAGGAGGGGTGGTCCGCGCCGCCACGATGCCGGCAGCCTCGCAGGGGAGGTTGCCCCAGCCGAGATACTCACCCAGGATCGGAGCAGCAGAAGCCAGCCGCTCCACCTGCGCCGGCACGTCCGTCGCCACCGCGCGATCACTGCACGTGATGGCATAGAAGGCATCCATGGCATTGTCGCGATAGACACCGTCGGGTCCGCGCCCGATGCGCTCATCCAGCAGTCGCTGCAGCGGTGTGCCATCTCCGGCGACCAGTGAGGCCAGCGCATCTCGCAGGAGCGGGCGGTCACTCACCCGGTAGAGCGAGAGGAGGATGGCGTACGTCGCCGCTCCCTCGGTGAGGGGCCGATCCGGATCAGCCGTTGGCGCTGGCCTGGCATCGAGTGCCTCCAACAACTCCCGCAACCGATCCAACCCCACCGACGTGTCCGCATCATCACCCAGGGGGCAGTCCCCCACCCGCCGGCAATCCTCAAGGAAGCGGCGCAGGGAGTTTTCGAAGCCCAGGGCTTGACCGAGGGTCACCTGCTCGGCATCGAGGCCCGAGGGCAACGGCCCATCCAGGACAAAGTGGCCCACACGATCGGGGAAGAGCGCGGCGTACGTCGCCCCGAGGTGCGTGCCGTAGGACACTCCGAGATAGTCCAACCGCGATTGGCCTAACGCGGCGCGCAGCACATCGAGGTCACGCGCGGAATCAGCCGTCGACAGATTGTCCAGGAGTCCCTCCACCGGTGCCACGCAGTCGATCAACGCACTCACCCGCCGGATCTCGTCGATCTCGTCCGGGGTGTCAGGAGTCGCATCGGCATCGATGAGCTCATCAAGATCTCCTGGGGAGGCGCAGCGCACCGGGGCTGATCCCCCCACGCCTCGGGGATCAAAACCCACGACATCAAAGGCGTTGACCACGGGCATGCCGAGCACGCGGTCCGCAGCACGGGCGTAGGCGGTGCCGCTGGCCCCGGGGCCACCGGGGTTGACGACAAGCGTGCCCTGGGCGGCACCCGCCGCCGGGCGACGCACGACCGCCAGGTCGATGGACCCATCCTCCGGGCGGGCGTAATCCACCGGGACCGACAGGGTGGCGCACTCCGCGTCCTCGCACGGTGACCACGTGAGCACCTGGGTGTAGAAGGTGGCGAGATCCGCGGGGGGTGGCGAGGATGCCGATGAGACCCCGTCCACGGGAGGGGACGGGGAGCACGCCACAAGAGCCATCGTGGCCATCAGGCCCCCGATCACTGCGCGCCCGATATCCACCCTGCTCACCCCGCGAGGTTACGGTCGGCAACCGCGCGGATGCCACGCGGACCCGGGGCGGCGTACCGTGGGGGCATGGCACGTTCACCTGACGGCGAGCAATTCGCCCGAGTCGTGCAGGCGGGTATCAGTCGCGGGCTTGATGTGGTTGATGCCTGGCGTCAGGCGCGTGCACTGCGACCCACCGCCCAGGCTCGGGCGCTGCAGGCCGAGCACGATCGGGCCCTCGCGGAGCAGCGCCGAGCGCTTCGCCGCCACCAGCGATTGCAGCGCCGCCTCAGCAATGAGGTGACCGGGGGCACCGTGGTCGTCGGAGTGGCCGGCACCCTGGGCGTCCTCGACATCGTCGTCGAGAGCACCACGGCTCAAGCGGGTGTCTACGGGCCAGCCTGGATGTGGGTCGTCGCCGCAGCAGCCGGCGGTGTCACCGCGCTCACCGCGCGCAGGCGGCGTGCGCAACTGCCCCCGGCACCGCGAGTCGACGTACCACCTCCCCCGCCGGCCATCGTCCCCGCTGATGCCATTGGGTCGGAGCAGGCACGGCGATTGACGTCACTGCGCATGCAACTCAGCCAGGTGATTCCCGCTATTGACCGCCTGCATCCGGGAGCGGCCGCAGAACTCCGCCAGGCTGACCTGGAAGCCGCACCGCAGTTGCACGCCCTCGTGGACCGCCTCGTCATCCTGCACGGCATCCGCCGCGAGATGCCGGGCACACCAGCGGAGGCAGCGGCCACGACAGCATCCGTGGAAGTCCGTGAGCGACTCGCCACGGGATGTACGACGTACGAGCGCCTGATCACCGCATCCGCCACGATGCTGGCCGCTCCCGACATTGCGCGCAGCACCGACGAGGTGCTCACTCCCGCACTGGAGGGACTCGTGGCCTACACACACGGTCTGCAACGCGCATCGGGGGCCTAGCGCACGCGCACCAGCGGGTCCTTGACCTCGACGAGCATGGACTCCAGCACCAGCGGGAGACTCCCGTTGGCCTGCACCGCAAGCCGGCATCGCTCAATAGCATCGAGCCTGCGTCCCGTCTCCGATGGGGAGCTCATGGAGGCCTCCTGCAGGAGTTGGGTGCGCATCTCATCGTTGACGAGTGCCACCTCGGCACCCATCTGCAACACCAGGACATCGCGGAAGTAGGTCAGGAGGTCCACCAGAGCGCGATCGAGTTGATCGCGCACGGCTCGCTTGCGACGACTGGCCTGGACCTTGCGCAGGTCCTTCAGCGCGGCCTTCGCGATTTTGTCCATGCGCGTCTTGGTGACCCCTTCGGCACCGGCACCGTAGGCGCGCATGAGGGACTCCTCCTCGGTCATATCCAGACCGTTGGTGAGGCTCGACGCATCCTCGGTCGCCATGGCGAGCAACTCCTCAGCCGCTGCGAAGCATGAGCTGAGGTCCCGCAGCGATGCTGGGAGGCGCAGCACCTCCTGGCGGCGGCGGCGCGCCTCTGCATCGGTCGCCAGAGCCCGCGCACGGCCGATGTGGCCCTGGGATGAGCGCGCAGCGAACGCCGCCATGGCGGCATCGACGCCGTGCCTGGCACTCAAGGCCTGCGCCACCTCGGCGGTGGACGGGGTCCGCAGGTGCACTCCGCGCGTACGCGACCTGATGGTGGGGAGGACATCCTCGGGACTGGGGGCGCACAGGAGCCAGACAAGATGGAGTGGTGGCTCCTCGAGCACCTTGAGCAAGACGTTGACCGCGGATTCGGTGAGGCGATCCGCGTCCTCGATCACCACGATGTGCCAGGGGGCATCAGCCGGGACCACAGCGGCTCGCAGGATGAGATCACGCGCGTCATCCACTCCGTAACTCAGCGTCTCAGAGACCACCAGGTCTACGTCGGGATGGCTCCCCGCGAGGGCCGCACTGCAGATGGAGCACACACCGCAGCCCTGATCCGGGCACTGCAGGGCCGCGGCAAAGGCCACTGCCGCGGTCGAGCGTCCGGATCCGGGAGGTCCCGTGATGAGCCACGCGTGGGTCATCGCGGCAGGATCCGCCACCGCATGTGCCAACTCCGCGACGACATTGTCCTGGCCGATGAGAGCGTCCCAGGCTGACGTCACAGCGAATCGTCTCCCAGCAGTGCTCCGACAGCCATGGCGATCTCGACCGCGAGGTCCTCGGCAGGTCGGGAAGCATCGAGCACGAGATAGCGATCCGGGTCTGTCGCAGCGATGTCGAGGAAGGCCTGTCGCACGCGCGCATGCCACTCGGCAGGCTCAGCCTCAAGTCGATCGGGTCCAACAACACGAGCCAGACCCAGGTCTGGATCAACGTCGAGCACGATCGTCAATGCGGGTTGCAGGCCACCGGTCGCCCAGAGACTCAGGTCGCGAACACGGTCGATGCCAAGACCACGTGCGACGCCCTGGTAGGCGATGGAGGAATCCATGAATCGATCACACACCACGATGTCACCACGGGCGAGTGCCGGGCGGATCACCCGCGCGGCGTGGTCCCCACGCGCCGCGGCAAACAGGAGCGCCTCCGCGCGATCATCGAGTCCGGCATTGGCCGTATCGAGCAACACGGCCCGGATGGCCTCCGCAGCCGGCGTCCCACCGGGCTCACGCGTGCGCACAACCGCATGACCGCGGGCGTGAAGGTAGTCCGCAAGGGCACCGGACTGCGTGGACTTGCCCGCGCCCTCACCCCCCTCGAAGACGATGAAGGCCGAGGTATCCACGCGGGAAAGCCTACGCGTCGGCGGGCTGTGCCGGGGCGTTCGCCATCAGTGCGGCTGTCGTGAGTGCCGGGGCCTTCTTAGCCGGGGCCTTCTTTGCGGCAGTCTTCTTTGCGGCAGCCTTCTTAGCCGCAGCCTTTTTTGCCGGGGCCTTCTTGGCGGTCTTCTTGGCCACCTTGCGCTTGGGCGGCCCCAACGCCCGGCGGTCCGCGATCAACTCATAGGCACGGGCAGCATCGATCGTGTCGGGATTGTCGTCGCGCCGAAGTGAGGCATTGATCTCACCGTCGGTGACGTACGGGCCGAATCGACCCTCCTTGAGCACCACCGGCCTCCCTGACACCGGATCATCACCGAGTTCCTTCAGCGGAGGAGCAGATGCGGCGCCCCGGCGCTGCTTGGGCTGGGCATAGAGCGCCAGCGCCTCCTCCAGGGTGACCTCAAAGATGGACTCCTCGGTCGGCAGCGACCGCGAATCCTTCTCCTTCAGCAGATAGGCACCGTAGCGACCGTTCTGCGCGGTGATCTGGAGTCCGTCGGCCGGATCGACACCCACGACGCGCGGCAGAGCCAGCAGCCGCAGGGCGTCATCCAACGTCACGGTGTCAAGCGACATGGACTTCAGCAGCGAACCCGTGCGCGGCTTGGCCGACTTGGGGGAATCTTCCGGCAGCACCTCCGACACGTAGGGGCCGTATCGCCCGGACCTCGCGATGATGTCCAACCCGGTCTCGGGGTCCAGACCGAGCTCACGTTCACCCGAGGGTGCAGCGAGCAACTCCTCGGCCTTGTCGGCCGTCAGCTCATCCGGTGCAAGATCCTCGGGAATGGATGCGCGCTCCTCGCCCCGCTCGACGAAGGCGCCGTAGCGACCAACGCGCACTGACGCATCCGAGCCGATGATGGGGAATGTGGAGAGCATGCGCGCGTCAATGGCACCGAGATCCGAGGTCAGATCCAGCACTCCACGGAAGGCACCCGTGTCGGTCTCGCCCCCCCGCCAAAATGTCTCGAGTTGGTCGTTGCGTGCCGACTCGCCGTTGGCGATTGCATCGAGATACTCCTCCATGCGCGCGGTGAAGCGATAGTCCACGAGATCGGTGAAGTGCTCCTCAAGAAGCCTGATCACCGCAAAGGCGAGGAAGGAGGGGACCAGCGCGGAGCCCTTCTTCCAGACATACCCACGATCAACGATCGTGCCCATGATGGACGCATAGGTGGAGGGCCTACCGATGCCCAGATCCTCCAACTTGGCCGTGAGTGACGCCTCAGTGAAGCGAGCCGGTGGGTTGGTGGAGTGTCCATCCGCTTCCATGTCGCGCGCCGTGACGGTCTGACCTTCGCGCAGGATGGGGAGGACGCGCTCGGACTCCTCATCAGTCTCCTCCTCGCGCGTGTCCTCGTACGCCGCCTTGAATCCGGCAAAAAGCGTGACGGTGCCCGAGGCGGTGAACTCCACATCACGCCCATCAGACGTCATCGTTCCCAGGGTCACGGTCGTCGTCGCTACGCGCGCATCAGCCATCTGCGAGGCGAGTGTGCGCTTCCAGATGAGGTCATAGAGCGCGAACTCATCCGCACTTAATTCGCGCTGCACCTCACCGGGGGTGCGAAAGACATCGCCTGAGGGACGGATCGCCTCGTGAGCCTCCTGGGCATTCTTGACCTTGCGGTCGTAGCGACGCGGGGCATCGGCCACATGATCATTGCCATACAGCTGTGCCGCCTGAGATCGAGCGGCCGTCACGGCCTGCTCGGACAACGTTGTGGAGTCGGTACGCATGTAGGTGATGTAGCCACGCTCATACAGACCCTGGGCCACCCGCATGGTGCGCTGGGCATTCCACCGAAAACGGCGGGACCCCTCCTGCTGCAGGGTCGATGTCATGAACGGAGCCTTGGGGCTGCGCTTGCCTGGCTTCTCCACCACGGAACGCACCGTGTAGTCGACACCCTCGAGGGCGAGGACAAGTGAGCGCGCCGCAGCCTCATCAAGCGGGGCTGCGTCTCGTCCGGTGAGTTGTCCGGACTCATCAAAGTCACGGCCCGTCGCGAGCCGCTGCCCATTGACCGACACAAGGCGTGCCGCGAAGGATCCGGGATCGAAGGTCGCCGAGACGTCCCAATAGGAGGCTGAGACGAAGGCAATGCGCTCACGCTCCCGGTCCACCACCAGGCGGACAGCGACGGACTGCACGCGCCCGGCAGATCTCGCCTCGCGCCCGATCTTCTTCCACAGCACCTCAGACACGGGATACCCGTAGAGGCGGTCGACGATGCGACGTGTCTCCTGGGCATCGACGAGTTTCATATCCAGGTCGCGGGTCTGAGTCAGCGCGTCCGTGATCGCGTGTTCGGTGATCTCATGGAAGACCATTCGACGCACAGGCACCTTGGGTTTCAAGACCTCCAGAAGGTGCCAGGCGATGGCCTCACCCTCGCGGTCCTCGTCCGTGGCGAGCAAAAGTTCAGAGGCACCGGCCAACTTCTTCTTGAGTTCGCTGATGCGCTGCCGCTTTGAGGCGTGGACGACGTAATAGGGGATGAATCCATCGTCGGTGTTCACGGCGTACTTGGACCACGGCTCCTTGCGCAGGCCCTCCGGGAGCTCCGACGCCTTGCTCGCCAAATCCCGGACATGCCCCACGGATGCCTCGACGTCAAAACTACGACCGTCGCTGCGGTTGAGGTAGCCCGCGATGGTCTTGGCCTTCGCCGGGGACTCCACAATCACGAGCACACGCTCACCAGCCACAATCACTCCTGTTCTGCGCGCCGTCGGTTAGGCAACCGTCCGGGAGTCTGCACAGCCCGGGGGTGCCGCTGTCAAATGCGACGGCACAACCCACGGGTCCCACCCCCTAAGGGGGTGAGGCCCAGTGGTGTGTTCCGCTCCGCGGGACTACTGGGCGGATGGGGCGTTGATCTGCTCCTCGCCGACCGCAATGGGCCGGCGCTTGGAGATGACCACGGAGATCACAATGATGAGCACCGCACCGAGCGCGATCGCCCAGCGCAGCGCGGTGTTGGCGCCCTCGCCGATCGACAGGGCCACCACCGCCGGGGCGATCAGGAGGGCGACGAGATTCATCACCTTGATGAGCGGGTTGATGGCCGGACCGGCGGTGTCCTTGAAGGGATCCCCGACGGTGTCGCCAATGACGGTGGCCGAGTGTGCTTCGGAGCCCTTGCCCCCGAAGTGTCCGTCCTCGACGTACTTCTTGGCGTTGTCCCATGCTCCACCGGAGTTGGAGAGGAAGACCGCCATGAGTACGCCGGTCGCGATCGTGCCGGCGAGATAGGCACCGAGGGCGCCGACTCCAAGGCCGAAGCCGACCGCGACGGGTGCGAGCACTGCGAGCAGGCCTGGAGTGATGAGTTCGCGCAGGGAGTCGCGGGTCACGATATCGACGACCTTGGCGTACTCGGGCTTTTCGGTGCCCTCCATGATCCCCGGGTGCTCACGGAACTGCCGGCGCACCTCGAAGATAACCGCGCCAGCAGCACGTGACACCGCGCTGATGGCGAGACCGGAGAAGAAGAAGACAACCGACGCCCCAATGATGAGACCGACCAGATTGGACGGGTTGGCAACGTCGAGGACACCGGAGTACTGCAGCAGATCAGCGAGGCTGCGGATGGACTCACCCGCTGCCTCACCCGCATCGGCCGTGGCACCGACAACGGCGTCGCGGAATGCGCCGAAGAGTGCCGTCGCGGCAAGCACAGCGGTGGCAATGGCGATGCCCTTGGTGATCGCCTTAGTGGAGTTGCCGACAGCATCGAGGCGCGTCAGCACCGCGGCACCCTCCTCGGTCACATCGCCCGACATTTCCGCGATGCCCTGGGCGTTGTCAGAAACGGGGCCGAAGGTGTCCATCGAGACGATGACACCGACGGTGGTCAGCAGCCCGGTGCCCGCGAGGGCGATGGCAAACAATCCGAGGATGACCACGCCACCGCCGAGGAGATAGGCGGCGTACACAGCGGCTCCGATCAGCAGCGCGGAGTAGACCGCCGACTCCAGGCCCAGCGAGATGCCGGAGAGGATGACCGTCGCGGGACCGGTCAGCGCACTCTTGGCCACATCGTCCACCGGACGACGGTTGGTCTCGGTGAAGTACGCCGTCAATTGCTGAATCACCGCCGCGAGAATGATCCCGATGAAGACCGAGCCAATGACGTACCAGCGCGGATCGATCGGGTCACCCTCACCGAGGGACTCGGCTGCAAGACCGCCGAGTGAGGTGATCTCATTCCACGATGCGGGGACGAAGACGAAGATTGCTGCGATGACCAGAACCGCGGATATCGCCGCGGATATGAAGAAGCCGCGGTTGATCGCGCTCATCCCTGATCGATCGCTCGCGCGCGGGGACACCGCGAAGATGCCGATGACCGCCGTCACCACGCCGATGGCGGGGATGACGAGGGGCAGCACGAGTCCCAACTCACCGAAGGCAGCCTTGCCCAGGATGAGCGCGGCAACGAGCGTGACGGCGTAGGACTCAAAGAGGTCCGCGGCCATGCCGGCGCAGTCGCCCACGTTGTCGCCCACGTTGTCAGCGATGGTTGCAGCATTGCGTGGATCATCCTCGGGGATGCCCTGCTCAACCTTGCCGACGAGATCGGCGCCAACATCCGCGGCCTTGGTGAAGATTCCGCCACCCACGCGCATGAACATGGCGAGGAGGGCGGCACCAAAGCCGAAGCCCTCGAGGACCTTGGGGGCCTCCCCCTGGTAGACGAGCACAACGATCGCGGCACCCAGCAGACCGAGGCCGACGGTGAACATACCCGCGACACCACCGGTGCGGAAGGCGATGCGCATGGCCTTTTGCTCACCGGAATCATTCGCGGCCGCGGCCACCCGCACGTTGCCTCGCACCGCAAGCCACATACCCATGTAGCCGGTGATGCCGGAGAACACCGCTCCCACGAGGAAGAAGATCGACCGGCCCACCCGCTCATTCATCGTCTCCGCCGGCAGGAGGAAGAGAACGAAGAAGACAATCACCCCGAAGATGGCCAGGGTCTTGAACTGCCGGTTCAGATACGCCGCGGCACCCTCCTGGATCGCTCCGGCGATCTCCTGCATGCGCGGGGTGCCCTCACCCGCCGACAGCACCTCGCGCACCAGGAGCAGGGCCACGAGGAGGGCGAGGACGGCAATGACGGCAACGACGACGACCGTGAGGAAGTTATTTCCGGTCAGTTCAATCGCGGCGGCAGCGGTGGTCATGAGTCTCCCTGGGTGTACGCGTCTCAACGTTGCCGCTCACGAGACGCCCCCGATCAGGAACATCCGGTGTAACGGACCGAAACTGCGCGGAATCTTACGCAGAGGCAAAGACAGGCCCGCCCGGGCCCCTCGGGCAGCGCCACTCGGACCGGCAAGGATGGGCTCACCATGGCGGATCCACGAGAGGGCCTTCCTCACGCTCTGCGACCCCACGCGTCGAGCGCCCGGGTCGTCCGGCGGCTTCCCGCGAGGACCGGCCGCACGGCCGACTGGCCCAGCGGCACCTCCGCCGCCCTGATCGAGCACCTCAGCTCGCGGGGCATCTCAGCTCCGTGGGAGCACCAGGCTCTGGTGGCCGAAGCGAGTGCCCGCGGTGAGCACGTGGTCATCTCCACGGGCACGGCATCGGGCAAGTCTTTGGCCATGTGGCTGCCGAGCCTTAATGCGATCCTCCAGGACGACCGTGCGGTCACCGTCTATCTATCCCCCACCAAAGCGCTCGCACACGACCAGGCCACATCACTGAGTGATCTCGCGGTACCGGGCATCAGGGCAGCGACGTACGACGGAGACACACCGAACGACGAGCGAGCATGGGTTCGCGCCCATGCCAACGTCATCCTGACGAATCCTGATCTGGTGCATCGCTCTCTGCTCCCCCGCGCGACCTCATGGGCCCGCGTCTTGCGACATCTTGACTTCATCCTGATTGATGAAGCTCACCACTACCGGGGTGTCTTTGGATCCCACGTCGCCATGGTCATCCGGCGCCTGCGGCGCCTCGCCGCCGTGCACGGCAGCACGCCGATCGTTATCTGCGCGTCCGCCACCATGGCGGCACCGGAGGCCACCGCGGCGCGGCTCATTGGTTCACCCGTCACGGCGGTGACGGATGACGCCTCGGCTCACGCAGCTGTCACCGCGGTCCTGTGGGAGCCCCGGGAGGCCATGGGAGCCTCTCCCCACGATTCAGCCGAGCCGACGCCACGTCGTTCGGCCCTGGTCGAGACGGCCGACCTCCTCGCGGACTTCGTCGCGGATGGACAGCGCACGCTCGCCTTCGTCCGATCACGACGCGGGGCCGAGGTGGTCGCGCAGCGTGCCCGCGACGCACTCCACGACGTCCACCCCGATCTCGCCTCCTCTATCGCGACATACCGGGGCGGCTATCTTGCGGAGGAACGTCGGGCCCTCGAGTCAGGTCTGCGGTCGGGCCGGCTGCTGGGTGTCTCAACGACGAATGCCCTCGAACTCGGTATCGACATCAGCGGTCTTGATGCCGTGGTGGTCGCCGGCTGGCCCGGCACACGCTCCTCGCTGTGGCAGCAGTGGGGGCGCGCAGGGCGAGGTGACGACGAGGCGACAGCAGTATTCGTCGCCCGCGAGGATCCCCTCGATCGGTATGTTCTGGAGCATCCCGAGGTGGTGTTCGACGAACCCATCGAAGCGGTGGTCCTGGATCCCGCAAATCCACATGTGCTGGGTCCACACCTTGCAGCGGCGGCGGCGGAACATCCCCTCACGGATGAGGACGCCCGCACCTGGTTCGGCGAGACCGCCCCGGATCGCCTGGCGGTTTTGGCTGAGGAGGGAGTGCTCCGGCGGCGGCGCGCGGGCTACTACTGGACCCATAAGCAGTCCGCGACTGCGGGTGTCGACCTGCGCGGTGAGTCCGGCTCACCGGTGCGCCTGGTGGAGGAGGAGACAGGCCGGCTCCTCGGCACCGTCGAGGCATCACGCGCTCCCGCGACGGCACATGCCGGGGCCGTCTACCTGCATCAGGGCATCAGCCACGTCGTCACCATGCTGGATCTAGACGAGGCGGTGGCCCTTGTCCGCGTCGACGATGTGGACTACACCACAACCGCGGAGGAGATCGCCGACTATCGCATCCTCAGCATTGACGAGACGACCACGTGGGGGGACACACACCTCGCCCTGGGTGAGGTTGAGGTGACATCGCAGGTGGTGGGTTTTGTCCGCCGCCGTGCAACGACGGGCGAGGTGCTTGGGCGCGAGGTTCTTGAGATGCCCGAGCGGACGTTGCGCACCCGCGGGGTGTGGTGGACGGCGAGTGACGCGCAGGTCGCTGCAGCTCACCTCATCGATCCCATCGATATCGCCGGTGCCGCTCACGCCGCCGAGCACGCGGCCATCGGGCTCATGCCCCTGATTGCGACCTGTGATCGCTGGGACATCGGAGGGGTCTCCACACCCCTGCATCCCGACACTCAACGGTGCACGGTGGTCGTCTATGACGGTCATCCGGGCGGTGCGGGCTTCGCCGATCGCGGCTTTGAGGTCGCTGCACGGTGGTGGAGAGCAACGCGGGACTTAATCAACACCTGCCGGTGCGACTCAGGGTGCCCCGCGTGTGTCCAATCCCCCAAGTGCGGCAACGGCAACGAGCCCCTCAACAAAGCCGGCGCCGTCCGGCTCCTCGACATCATCTTGGAGCACGCTCCCTGATCCGTCACCCGCCCGAATGACCGGCACGTGAACTACTGGCAATGACGGGAGGCTCCTGGCCCGCCCATGTCGCCAATCGAGTGAGAATGCCGGGTGCCGGGATGGCCACCGTGACGACCGCATCACCACCGGAAACGTCACAGGCAAAGGAGATGGCACCCTGAGCGCGAGCGACTCGCTCGGCACCAGCGCAGTCGTGTGTCATGGCAGCGATAGCGGCAAGGTCTGCGGCGACCGCGGCTCGCTGATGTGTGACTGACACGGAGACGAGCGCGTGAATGACAGCCCCCGCCCCCAGCAGGACACTGGCGAGGACAAGACCGAGCACCGTGCCGACGCCTGCGTCGCCTCGCCACGACATCACGATCACCAGTCCACCTCCTGCGGTGACTGCCATTCGGGAAGCGCATGTGCTTCAGCCCGGACGGTGACGCTCCACCCCACCCAGGCAGCCATGGGCGGTGCGACCTCTTCACTCGCCACCGCATGGATGAGTCCATCCCTCTCACCCATGCTCAGCTCAACACCACGGGGCACCGCTGGCTGGACCGCTCCCCTGGCGGCCTGTCGTGCTGCGGTCTGGGCGACATCCAGGATGCGCACGTACGTCGCACCCAGGGAGGCCACCCAGACCAGCAGCACGGTCACGGCGAGCAGCACCGGGATGACCAGGGCCGTCTCGACGATCACGCTTCCGCGATCCGACGAGGGTGTGGACCGGGAATCCTGGTGCGGGGCCATCAGCCGAAGAGCGCCGAGATCGCGCGCGCGATCAGACTCCACAGGAGATTGCGCGCCTCATCACTCATGAGCAACTTGATGAGTAGGCCGCCGAAGCCGGCCGCTGCGACGGTGCCAACGGCGTACTCAACGGTGGTCATCCCCGCGTCCTCGCGACGCAGCCGCGTCGCGAGGCGCACGAGTGCTGAGCGCCGACGTGCCTGATGGGTGATGCGGACGTGGGTGAGGGAATTGCTGGTCATGTTGCCTCCAGACCGTGACCGGCAAGACGGCCGGTGCGTGCAACCCGGTGAGCTGCGCGGTCACCGTGCGCTTGATCAGGCCTGCAGAGCCAGACTCAGGCGTGCGGATGTGGAGGAGTCGGCGTGCGCGTCGTTGGGGATGAGCGCCCTCCATAGGCTGGCGCAGTGAAGCGAGTGATGGGGGGCGTTGTCACAGTCGCATTGGCCTTTGTGGTGATGGCGCTGAGTGCGAGTCCGGCTCGCGCCGAGAGTGTCGAACTGTGTCGATTTGATGCCTCGGTGCTGCCGGAGATCAGCGGCCTTGCCGCGTCGGCCATCCATGATGATGTCGTCTGGGCCCACAACGACTCAGGCGGGGGAGCCCTGCTCTACGCCATAGACACGCAGACCTGTGACGTGCTCGCCACCCTGACGATCCGCGGGATCTCTGTGCGAGATCCCGAGGCGCTCGCGGCAGGCACGGCGAGCGACGGAACTCCGGTGCTGTGGTGGGGTGACATCGGTGACAACACAGGTGAGCGGCGTTATGTAGAAATCCATAACATCCCCGAACCCGTCGAACTCCGCGACGCCGATGTGCGGGCTACGACGTACCGCATCCGACGTGAACCACCGGAGGATGCGGAGGCACTTCTTGCTGATGGTGACCGCCTGTGGATGATCGGCAAGGGTCTGACCTCCGGGACGGTGTGGCATCTTCCGCATCCACTGCCCGCGGATGGCACCGCGCGAGCGGTGTCCGTCGGAGTCGAGGAGGGACTGGTCACCGACGCTGCGATGAGACCCGGAGGTGGCTACGCGGTGCGCGACTACACGGAGGTGCGCATCTACGCGGGGCTGCCACCGGGTGACCTCATTGATCGCATGCCGCTGCCCGCGCAGGTGCAGGGCGAAGCGATGACGTGGACGACCGACGGCAGCGCGCTCATCATCGCGAGCGAGGGTGACGACCGACTCCTCCTCGTGCCGGTGGACGTGGCCGCGACCCCGAGTCCCACCGCGACCCCGAGTCCCACCGCCACCCCGAGTCCCACCGCGACATCGCCGTCTCCCACAGCCTCACCGGCCCCCACCGTGGTCAGTGTCTTGGATCCCGTCGATCGCGTGGGAAGTTTTGCCGTGATGGCCCTGGGCATCGGTGCCGGTGTCTTCGTGCTATCCATCGTGGGCGTCGTGGTGATATCGCGCGCACGCCGCCACACTTGAGTCGCTGTCCAGGGTCGAACTCATCGCGGCTCGATCGGTCCCTAGGTCACGAGGGGGAGCGCCAGACTGGCAACGATCGGCACAACGCCAACGAGCAGGAAGGCAGGCAGGAAGCACGCGGCGAGTGGAGCAACGGATCGGACACCCGCTGATCGCGCAGCGGCCTCAGCGCGAGCACGGCCCTCGTCACGCTGATCGTCGGCCAGCGCACCGAGCAGTTGGGCCAGGGGTGCGCCGGTCTCTGCCGATCGCACGGCTGCCCGCGCGATCGGACGCATGATGGGCTCTGTCGCGAGACCTGACCACGCGGTCAAGGGATCGGCTCCGAGGTCGTGGGCACTGATCAGGCGCCGCAGCGGCACGGCGATCGGATCACCGAGGGCATCCGCCACTGCCCGTGCCGCCGCGGCCGGGGATGCACCAGCGGACAGGCAGGCCGCCAGGAGGTCACTGCACGACGGTGCTTGACGCGCCATCGCCTCGCGCCTGGCGCGATCAGCACGCGATTCGAGACGTGTCATCAGCACGGGGGTGCCGAGCGCGACAGCGACACCCACCAGGACCCCGATCCATCCACCCCAGGCAATCGCCACGACTGCTCCGGTCACGGCGCAGGCCAAGCGGACCGAGACCGACCGGGGCAGGGTGCGCGTGTGTGGCCGAACCCTGCGGCGGGGTGGCCGAACGGCAAACCAGGCAGCCCCGGCTGCTGCCAGCATCGCGACGGCGGTCACAGCAGACGCTCGGTGCGCGTCGCGATGTGACTGGTCCAGGCGAGCCCGATGGCGGTGAGTCCCACACCCACGGCAAGACAACCCCAACCCAGTGGCGTCCCCAGCAGCCAACCGAGGGGATCGCCCCCGATGGCAAAGCCCAGTGCGATCCCGAGGAGGGGAAGCACGGCCAGCATGCGTGCGGTCGCCCGCGGTGCAGCCAGATGCGCTCCGAGTTGTCGACGTACCTCCTCTGCCTTGCGGTCCTGTTGAACGATGCGGTCAAGCGCATCGGCAAGCCCCGCACCACTCGCCTCCGCGACACTCCAGCAGGCTGCCGCCCCCGCCAGAAGTGGCCGGCCGACGGCTCGCGAATCTTCGCGCAGGGCAGCAACGACGTCACCTCCCCACCGGATCGATGCCAGCGTCCGCGGGGCAATCTCCCCTGAATCGGTCGCGAAGGCTCGCTCTGCCGCACGCGTGACCGGCTGTCCCGCGCGTAGGTCAGCGACGATCTCAGCAAGTGCCTCCCGGGTTGCTGCGCGCAATCGAGGTGCCTGTCGATGGGTCGCTAGGCGACGCCGTATCCGATCCGCGACCGGATGGGCCAGCGAAGTTGAGCGCGATGATCGCCGCGCGGGGCGCATCACAAGCCAGGCGGATGCAGCGGCCAGGAGAGCCGCCAGGATGAGTGTCATGGGGGAACAGCCACGCCTGCGGCCTGAAGTTGTGCCGCCAACGTGTCGATCCCTGCCGCCTCGCGGAGCCGGCCGTCCCGCAGGACCAGGGCTGGCTCGGTGGATGCTCGGCCGGAAACGGTCGTGAGGGCATGGATCTCACTCACACGTCGGGGGGCACGATCGAGATGGATCAGGCACTGCACGCCCGCCGCGATGAGTGCGTGCACGGCATCGCGGGGAAGCCCGGCCATGAGCCCAAGCGCCTCGAGACGCGCGGGCACGTCTGCCGGTGAATTGGCGTGCACGGTGCCACACCCGCCCTCATGGCCGGTGTTCATCGACGCGAGGAGATCGACAACCTCGGCCCCGCGCACCTCACCCACAACCACTCGGTCAGGTCTCATGCGCAGGGCTTGGCGCACGAGATCACGCAGGGTCACGACGCCGACACCCTCCAGATTGGCCGGCCGAGCCTCCAATCGCACCACGTGAGGATGCAGGGGTCGCAGCTCGGCTGAATCCTCCACGATCAGGATGCGATGGACAGGATCGACCACCTCGAGAAGGGTCGACAGCAATGTCGTCTTGCCTGAGCCGGTGCCACCACTGACGAGGAACGCCAATCGGGCGGACACGATGGCGCGCAACCACTCAGCCCCATGCTCGTCGATCGTGCCTGCAGCAACCACGTCATCCAGCCGGAAGCCACGGTGACTGGGGATGCGGAGCGAGATGAGGCTGCAGGACGCGGCGATGGGCGGGATGACAGCGTGGAGTCGGGTGCCATCTGCCAACCTGGCATCCACGAACGGCGCGGCTTCGTCCAGACGTCGCCCGGCCATGGTGGCGAGTCGCTGGGCAAGCCGTAGGACGGAGGCGCTGCCGTCGAAGCGCACATCTGCCAACTCCAGTCCATCCCCCCGGTCGATCCACACCTCGTCCGGCCCGTTGACGAGAACGTCGGTCACAGCAGGGTCGAGCAGGAGGGACTGAAGTGGACCGAGCCCGCCCAACTCGTCCCGAAGGGAACCCACGAGACTCAGCAGGGCTTCATCTCCCAGAAGAAGTCCCTCGTCCCTCAGCGCTGCGGCGACACGCGCGGAGTCCGGCACGCGCGTGACTCCTTCATCGACGAGACGGCGGCGCACCCGCTCTACCAGTGCGGTCACCGCACACCTCCGCCTGATCGGACGACACCCGGTGCGGCCGCCGCGAGCAGAGCGCGCGCTGAGGAGCGCGCCGTGCTGCGGGGGGTGTGAAACAGATGGTCGCCTCGCGTCAAAGCGCGCTCATGACGGAGCGTTCCGATCAACGAGGAATTCCAGTCGTCCGCCTCAGCCGCGCACCATATGCCTGGGTCACGCGGGCCTAAGCGGGCCACGACTCCCACCTGAGTGCAGACCTCCCGGATGCCCTCAAGGAGCGCGGGCACTCGAGCAACACTGTGGGGATCGGGGCCGATCACGACGATCACCAGGTCACTTCGCGCCCATGCAGCGCGAGTCGCATCAGAGTCACAGCGAGGGGTGTCGACCAGGGTGCAGGCAAACCCGCGGGCGCCCGCGTCCAACACGGCGACAAGAGCGTCGATGGGGATGGTGAAGCGTGACTCCGGAGTGCCGGTGAGGACATGGGTCCCATGCACGGTGGGCAGGGCACTTCGAAGGCTTGCCACCGGGATTCGCCCTCGGGTTGCCGACAGATCGGGCCATCTCACCCCGGCGTCGACGGGCACGGCAGCGCCGTACGGGTCGATGTCCACCAGGAGACCCCGGGACTCGCGGGCGAGGAGTCCCGCCACGGTGGAGGCACCCGCTCCTCCGACACCGGCTACACAGGAAATCACCGGGCCACCCATCGCCGGAGCATCGGCTAACTCCGCCAATCGGTCCACCATCCACCGGTCGCCATCAGGGACCTCAACAACATGCTCCGCCCCGAGGGACACCGCCCCGCGCCAGGTGTCGATCGAAGCATCGCCGTTGGACCCCCGATCACGACGACGCACGACGACGACTCCATCACGGCGAGGCAGGGCTCGAGCAACCGTCGCGTCGAGCACGTCCGAGCCGACGAGCACGAGGGGGGCACTCGACCAGGCGGACACCGCGGGGGTATCGCGAACGCTGATGTCCACCCCGGCTGCCGCCCCGAGCCGGACCACATCGTCGAGCAGCAGCGGATCGCCCGTGAGCAGCAGGGGCCGAGAGAGGGACGTGGAGACCGGGGCGGAATCGCTGGAGCGCGGAGGATTCATGACGCCAGAGTCGCCACCTCGGACCCGCAATCTGACGAGACACCACCGCCTGTGGATGCACGGGGGGCTCCGCCCCTGTGGATAGCGGCGGTACCGTGGGCCTGTGACGCGCTCTGCAGCGTTCTTTGACCTCGACAAGACGATTCTCGCGACGTCGAGTGCCCTGGCCTTTGCTCGACCCTTTTACCGCGGAGGTCTCATCAGCCGCAGTGACGTGGTACGCAGCGCATACGCACAGTTTATCTTCCTGGCATCCGGGGCTGACCACGACCAGATGGAAACAATGCGTCGGTATATGTCGGATCTCGTCACGGGCTGGGATGTGGCAAAGGTGCGAGACATCGTGGCCGAGACCATAGATGTGATCATCGATCCGGCGATTTACGACGAGGCCGTCGCACTGATCGAGGAACATCGTGCCTCCGGCCGTGACGTCGTCATCATCTCCTCGTCGGGAACCGAGGTTGTTGAGCCGATCGGTGAGCGGCTCGGTGTCGATATCGCGGTGGGCAGCCAACTCGGGATCGAAGACGGTCGCTACACCGGCGAGATTCTTTTCTACGCATACGGCGAAGGCAAGGCGCAGGCTATGCGTGAGCTGGCGGCCGAACGCGGATACGACCTGACGTCGTCCTACGCCTACACGGACTCCATCACCGACCTACCGATGCTCAATCTCGTCGGGCATCCCACGGCTGTCAATCCTGATGCTGACCTGCGCCGCATCGCCGCGGAACGCGATTGGCCGGTGCTTGACTTCGCCAAGCCGGTCTCCCTGCGCACACGACTGCCGATAGAGAAGCGCCAGGCGGCCGTCGCTGCGGGCGCTGCCGCTGCCGTCAGCGCCGTTGCTTTGGGGATCGCCTGGTACGCCCGGCATCGACGTACGGCGTGATGGCTTCGGCCACGAGGGGTCAGCGCATCCTGCTGATAGGGCTGCTCGTTAGTGCTCTTATGGTCATCCCGCTCTTCCTAGAGATGATCGGTCGAGGATCCCTGGCCGCTCCGTTTGCGTACGGCGGCATCATCGCCTTCATCGCGGCCTTCTACGGTCTCAAGCTCAGCGTCGCCCTATCCGTGGCAGCCGGAGTGGGTGGCACCCTGGCGGCTCTGCTGAACCCATATCCGATTCCGGGCGCAATCTTTTTTGGACTACTCACCTTTGGTGCGGCGCTCATGGCACGACGCGGACTACACAACCCCGTGCTCACGGTGCCCATATTCGTCAGTTTCATCCTCGTGGCTCCGCCGACAGTTGCAGGAGTGTCGCCCACCACCGTCGCCCTCCTCGTGGGCTGTGCGCTCATCGCAGGTGGCCTCTGGGCGACAGCCGCCACCCATCTGCTCATCGGATCATCCCTGCCGCACATCAGCCCCCACCCGATCGGCTGGCACACGACCCTCACCTATGCGGCACTCATGGGCGTGCTTGTCGGCGCGGCAGCCTGGGGTTTGTTGACCTGGGCCCGCTTCCACGAGGGAGCCTGGCTCCTTCTCACCCTCATCATCGTGCTGCAGCCCAGCCCGCACGACACCCTCGTGCGGTCCCTGCAGAGATTGGCCGGGACGCTGATGGGTGGGGCTATCGCCCTCGTGCTGATCATGCTGGGGATGCAGGGCACCCCTGCTCTCATCGCGGGAGGCTTCGCCATCTTCATCGCGCTCACCCTCCGCTACGTCCTGCATCGTCCGTACTGGGAGTACGTGGCCGCGTTGACACCGGGTGCCATCCTCCTCAACGCCCGAGGGGTGGACGCTGCGCGAGTCGCGGAAGATCGGATCGGATTCACGATGCTCGCGGTGGTAGCCGCGGTCACCATCGCCCTGGTGGTCAAGGCATTTGCCATCCGTTGGACGCACGCGGCTAAGTCGACCTAGCCTGCGGTGGTGTCCTCACCCCAATCTCACGAGATCCTCGATGTTGGAGTTGAGGGTGGAATGCCGCGATGGGCGCGACCGCTGTCCATCGCGGCGGCGATCGCTCTGGCCCTCAGCCTGATCGCCGTCGGTGCCACATTCTGGGCACAGCGTGCCCCCACATCATCGGCACTCGGCATCACCGCGTTCACCATCGTGGGCCCCCGTGCGATCACCGTCACCGCCATGCCACCCCTGGGTGCCCTGGCAACACCGGCAGGGGCAGCACTGCCCGGTGTGATCCTGACGGCTCGGGTCGGCGGAGATCCGACGCAGGCCGTGACCATCACCGCCGCCACAGTGGACGCGGATGATCCTGCATCGACCACGCCGTACATCGCACCGATATCACCGGTCACGATTCCCGCCGGAGGCTTCGCCGACATCGACGTGGCGATCGCCCCCGTGGACTGCACGCCCTGGATTTCACCGGCCAACCCGGGCGAGGCTGTCGACGTGACACGCCAAGGCGTTGAGTTCACCGTGCTGAGGACCGAGGACGGCGGTCCGGTGCCGCCTACACCGGTCGCGAGTGCGACCATCACCACCGCACTTGCACAGCTGTGCGGCGACGCCGGAGCGCGCCCCGATATCGCAGTGGTGGCCGCCCGCCTGGGCGGAGAGCCGCCGCTGGAGACCATCAGCCTGCTCGTCGACATGCGGGCTGACGCGGATCGACTCGTCCTGACCCCCCTGGACAGTCCGGGCCTGCGGGGGCTCGGATCCACCGACCGTCGCGATGGTCAGCGCATCCCGCTGCTGTGGCTGCTCACAGAGGCGCCGGGTGTTGCTCGTGCGCAAGAGGCCACCCTGCAGGTCTTTGTGATTCGAGGCGGTACGGCGTACCCGTGGATCGTGACGATCCCCCTCAATGACGAATTCCCCCCGATGCTGCCGCTCACCCCCCTGCGCACACCCGCGTCGGAGGACTAGCGATGCGGGGCTTCCGCAGAGGCCCCAAATCCGATGACCGTGGCGTTCCAACGGAGCCACTCGGCAACACCTTCGGGCTCACCCGACTGATATCCGCGCACCGCGGCGACGTATGACGTGCGGCCAAGTGACACCATGCCGGACTCCGGGCAGGACAGCAGGTCAGGATCCACTCCACGCGACGCAAGGACCAGACGCAATGACGCGCGTGCGATGAGCCCAGATCCCCAGCGGAAGGGCCGCAGCGCGAGCAACTCACCGTGTGCGATGGCCGCCACGACGATCGCGGGAGCCTCTGTCGGACGCGTCAGGACTTCCGCGAGTGCCACGAGTCGATTCGACACTTCGCTCGGCGATGGTGGCGGACCAATATGCAGGGGGTCAATGACGTCATCCGCCGAGCGGGGTCGGCCGAGGCCACCATCTTCTTCAAATCCGTGCGCGGCGATTCCATGCAGATAGGCCAGCACCTGGAGGGGGGCCTTCTTCCACGTCTCCACCTGCGCCGGGACGGCTGAGGTTATGGCCAGGGATGCGGAGACCGCCCGACCCAGGGGTGAGTCATCGAGTCCACCCTGCAGTGCGTCCAGCGTGACCTCGGCGCCCTCGAGTGCGGCCGAATCCCGAGCTCCATGCATGACTGATGCGGCAGCCAACTCCGTGGCTCGAGCCCGCACCGCGCGGTCCCACAGAAGCGCGTCGACTTCGGATCGCGAGGCCACACACGCTGCTTCAACGCCGGGGAGTGCACCGAGGGGCCGCAGCAGATCGCTCAGTAGGACTGCACCCCCTGCGCCACAAGTTGCTTGAGGACAGCGGGATCCTGCGCCTCAAGCCAGGTGACAAGTTGCGCATTGCTGACGAATTGCAGATCGGGATACATCGCCGCTGCGTCAGCGACATATCGGGTGATGGCTCGCTGATAGGCACCGCATACCCAGGTATTGAAGTGGTTGCCGAAGAAGAAGGGCGCACGATTGCCGTTGTACAGCGCATCGGTCACCGCCATCAGCGAGTCGTACGTCGACTGCTCGATCCGGTCACATGTCGCGGGCTCGGCCTGCTGCTCGCAGTCGTTTTGGGCGCATAGGAAGTTGTAGTCCATCGACAGGTTGGATCGGTCGTAGCCGACCACCTTCATCGTCTGGAGAGGGAAGTCCCACAGTCCGTAGTCATTCTTGATCGGCCACTGAAGCATCCCGGGGTTGGAGGCGTCGTAGGTGAAGCCATTCTCGACGAACACCGGATACATCACATCGCGCTGCCCCTCCAGGCACGGGGTGCGGGCACCCAGAATCACGCTGTGATTGAAGGGCAAAGGCGTGGGGCTCGTCACGCTGCTGTTTGCTGCCCAGTTGTTCATCATGCCGATGTCTTGCGCGAATTCGTTCTGCCAGTCAGCCGTGTCCCACGAGTTAACCGCTCCGTCATTGGGCTCACACCAGTGTCCGAGGAAGTGGGTCCCGATCTCGTGCCCGCGCTCATAGGCCTCTGTGTAGTTGGCGATGCGCTGCACAATCTCCTGTGAATCGCTGGCGAAGCCAATGGCGCTGGAGCCCGCTTCGCGGCCCGGAGTCTCGTAAACGAATCGATTGTCCTCGGGCAGCATGCACAGCCCAGAGATGAAGAATGTGAAGTACGCATCCGCTTGCTCAGCCGTGTCGAGGTAGTGCCGCATGATGTCAGTGCTGCAGGAACCGTCGAATGAAATTGTGACGAACTGCGGCGGTTTGTCACCGGGAGCGAGCTTCGTCACGGGCCACTCCGGCTGAGGCATGTTGACGGCAGAGACTCCTCCGCCGTCACCGATGACATCACCGATGGCGGCCGGCGAGGAGGCACCATCCGTGGGCTGCACCGAGGAATCCTCGGAGGCAGTCGGCTCACCTGTCGCCGATGGCGATGAGGTGACCCCATCCGCGGTAGGCGTCGGCGTACCACCCGGGAGTACCGCCCCAACGACGAGTCCGAGGGCAGCAGCGAGCGCAAGGAGCAAGGGCACGAGTACGCGGGGACGCACGTCCACCTCCACGGGAACGGGAGCGGGGGGAAGCCCGCCTCACCCATCCTGACGCATGGGCCGCCCCTCTGGCTCCCTAGGACGCGCCTGAAGCGGCCCCGGAGTCACGCTAGGGCGGCTACCGTGGCGGAAGTCACACCCCAAGGATCGAGGCGATGCGCCTGACGTAGTCGAGGAGGAGCCGTGTCGGACGACGAGGCACTAGAAAATCTCTTGCGGGAGGACCGCACATTCCCGCCCAGTCTCGAAGGTGCAGCCGCGGCCAACGCCCAACCCTCGATCTATCAGGAGGCCGACGAGGATCGCCTGGCCTTCTGGGCGACCCAGGCTCAGCGGCTGGACTGGGACTCGCCCTGGACCGAGGTTCTTGACTGGTCCAACGCTCCCTTCGCCCGGTGGTTCGTGGATGGTCGACTCAACGTGTCCTACAACTGTGTCGATCGCCATGTCGAGGCGGGCTTCGGTGATCAGATCGCTGTGCACTTCGAGGGCGAGCCCGGCGACACACGTGACCTGACGTACGCCGATCTCCAACGTGAGGTGAGCCAGGCAGCCCATGCACTCACTGAGTTGGGCGTCGTTGCTGGTGACCGAGTGGCGATCTACCTGCCGATGATTCCCGAGGCCGTCGTGGCGATGCTCGCCTGCGCCCGGATCGGCGCCCCACACTCCGTTGTTTTTGCTGGTTTTTCCGCCGAAGCGCTGCGCTCTCGCATCAATGACGCCGAGGCCACAGTGGTCATCACCTCCGACGGGCAATTTCGCCGCGGGTCCGCCATGGCCCTCAAGCCCGCTGTTGACGAAGCACTTGAGCAGGCCCCCAGCGTCACGCATGTCCTCGTCGTACGACGGACGGGTGCTGACGTGACAATGCAGGCGGGGCGTGATGTCTGGTGGCATGACATTGTCGAGCGCCAATCGGATCAGCACACGCCGGAGTCCTTTGACAGTGAGCATCCGCTCTTCATCCTCTACACCTCAGGCACGACCGGGCAGCCCAAGGGGATCCTGCACACCAGTGGGGGCTACCTCACGCAGGTGTCCTCAACACACTGGAATGTTTTTGATCTCAAACCTGATACCGACATCTACTGGTGCACGGCGGACGTCGGGTGGGTCACCGGGCACAGTTACATCGTCTACGGACCGCTCTCCAATCGCGTCACCCAGGTGATCTACGAGGGCACCCCGGATACGCCACACAAGGGGCGCTTCTGGGAGATTGTGGCGAAGTACGGCGTCACCATCTTCTACACCGCTCCGACAGCGATCCGCACCTTCATGAAGTGGGGCACGGAGTTTCCGCAGCAGCACGACCTGTCGTCACTGCGCCTGCTCGGCAGCGTCGGCGAGCCCATCAACCCTGAGGCGTGGATGTGGTACCGCGACGTCATCGGAGACGACAGATGCCCCATCGTGGACACGTGGTGGCAGACAGAGACGGGCGCCATCATGATTAGCCCGCTGCCCGGGATCACCGCGACGAAGCCCGGCTCCGCGATGGGTCCCCTTCCCGGCATCGGTGCAGCCGTCGTCGATGATGAGGGCCATCCGGTTGAGTTCGGCCACGGTGGCTATCTCGTGCTCACCGAGCCGTGGCCCGCGATGCTGCGGGGCATCTGGGGGGACAACGAACGCTACGTGGAGACGTACTGGTCACGCTGGCCTCAGTACTACTTCGCCGGTGACGGAGCCAAGCTCGACTTTGATGGCGCCATCTGGCTCCTCGGGCGAGTCGACGACGTCATGAATGTCTCCGGTCACCGCATTTCCACCACGGAGGTTGAGTCCGCCCTGGTGTCCCATCCGAGCGTGGCGGAGGCTGCCGTCGTCGGTGCTGCTGACGACGTCACCGGTCAGGGGATCGTCGCCTTTGTCATCCTGCGAGGTGGGGTCGATGAAGGATCGGACGGCACCGAATTCATCACCACTCTGCGCAATCACGTGGCCCATGAGATCGGACCGATCGCCAAGCCTCGACAGATCATGATCGTCAACGAGCTACCCAAGACGCGATCAGGCAAGATCATGAGGCGCCTCCTGAGGGATGTTGCTGAGCACCGCTCCCTGGGCGATGTCACGACCCTCGCTGATCCCCAGGTCATGCATCTCATCGCCACAGGACTGGAAAGCAGCACGGGCGAGGACTGATCCGACCCGATAGACTCCCCACTGGTGTGCCGGGAAGCCTGGTCGGCGTGTCGATGACACCTGCCATGGATCCGAGGAGCCACCGTGACCACGCACGAGATCTTCGAGCGACCGAGCCTGTCCGAGCGCGTCTGGCTCCTGCGCGCACTGCGCGGCGAGACCATCGGCGGGGTCCTCCTGCTGATCGCCGCCGTCATCGCCCTCATCTGGGCCAACTCCCCCTGGGGGGATGCCTACTTCGACCTCGGTGCCATCACGGTCGGCCCCGAGGCTCTGGGGCTCAACCTGAGTCTGGCGACATGGGCCGCCGACGGTCTCCTCGCCGTCTTCTTCTTTGTCGCCGGACTTGAACTCAAGCATGAGTTCGTCCATGGCACGCTCTCGAAGCCAGCGCAGGCAGCGGTCCCCATTGCCGCCGCTCTTGGGGGCATGGCGGTGCCGGCCATCATCTTTGTCATCATCGTGGCTCAATCTGATGAGGCTGGCGCACTCAAGGGCTGGGCCATCCCGATGGCGACCGACATTGCCTTTGCTCTCGCTGTCCTCGCGGTCGTGGGTCGCAGGCTGCCCGTCGCACTCCGTGCCTTCCTGCTCACCCTGGCGGTCGTCGACGACCTAGGCGCGATCACGATCATCGCCATCTTTTACTCCAAGGGATTTTCCCTCGCCTACTTCCTCCTCGCGGTCGTTTTGCTCGCTCTCTACTGGTTACTTCAGCGCAGACGTGTGCGTAGCCCGCTCATCTACGTCCCTCTCGTCCTCATCATCTGGTGGGCCATGCACGAGAGCGGTGTCCATGCGACCGTTGCCGGGGTCGCTCTCGCGCTACTTACCCGAGCAACGACCGACCCTGGTGAGGCCGAGTCACCCGTCGACCGCCTCCTGCGCATGCTGCTTCCCCTCAGCGCTGGACTGTGTGTCCCACTCTTTGCCTTCTTCGCCGCCGGTGTGGACCTACGTTCATCCGGTCTCATCGAGCCACTCATGAATCCCGTCGCCATCGGGATACTCATCGGGCTCATCGTCGGCAAACCCATCGGGATTGTCGGCACGGCCTGGATTGTCGCTCGCTTCACGAGGGCGACCCTGAATCCGGCAATCGGCTGGCGCGACATCCTCGCCATCGGACTCCTTGCCGGAATCGGCTTCACCGTCGCGCTCCTCATCACCGAATTGGCCTACACCGGCGATTCCGCTCTGCTCGACGCCGCGAAGGTGGCCGTCTTCACGGCCTCGGTGGGCGCCGCGCTCCTGGCCTCCGTCGTCTTGGTCACTCGCAATCGCCACTACCGCCAGCAGGCCGTCGTCGAGGAGGCGGACGCCAATATGGACGGCATCCCTGACGTCTACCAGGCCACTGGCGATGGGGAAGGCGACACGGACGGCCGGGCGACCCACTAGCCTTCCTCAGGACTGTTAGTTAAGGAGACGTGAGATGACGGACCTGACCCCCGGTGGGGATGCCCCCATCAAGGCCCTGATCGCCGCGGCTGTCACGGACCTTCAACGCCTCATCAAGGCCCAGGTGGCCTTGGCCAAGCTTGAGTTGCAGCAGTCCGGGCGGGCGGCTGGCAAGACCAGCATCTTCATCGTCGGCGCCCTATCCATGGCCGGAGTTGGCGGCCTATTCCTGCTCGTCACACTCGCCTACGTCATCGCCATCTGGTTGCCGGTGTGGGCCGGCTTCGGGATCGTCACCCTCGTGCTCTTTCTTATCGCGGTCGTCCTCGGGCTCTTCGGCAAGAAGGCCGCAGCCCAGATCAAGGGTCCGGAACGCACCGTCGCGGAGATTGAGAAGACAAAGTCGGCACTCCAGGGCGCCGTCGACGGCAACGAGTCACCCGCACTGCCTGAGCGCTGACGCTCCGTGCTCCTCGAGTCCGACAGCGTCATCCAGGCACCGGGCCCGTGGAAACATCGCGAGGTCTTCGCCAACGGTGCCCGCTTCCACATCGTGGAGGCTGGCGAGGGTCCGCTGATCGTCTTCCTGCACGGCTTCCCCACCTTCTGGTGGGCGTGGCGGCATCAACTTCGCACTTTCGCTGATGCGGGCTACCACGTCGTAGCGATGGACCTGCGCGGCTACGGCGGATCCGACCACACCCCGCACGGCTATGACCCGATGACCCTGTCCCGCGATGTTGCCGCAGTCATCCGCAGCCTCGGCGAGCCCTCCGCCGTCGTCATCGGTCAGGGTTGGGGTGGCCTCATTGCCTGGAGCATGGCCGTGCTGGACCCCGACGTGGTCGACGGCATCGTCCCGGTCTCCATGCCCCATCCTCGCCGCTTCCGGCGGGCGGTGATCCGCGATGCGATTCAGCGCAAGCAGGCGCTCTACGCCGTGGGGTTCCAGTGGCCCTTCCTGCCCGAGAAGTTCCTGCAGGAGGACGACTGTGCGCGCGTGGGCGAGATCCTGCGCGACTGGTCCGCGACACCCGGGTGGCCAGATGACGAGACTGCCCTGGTCTATCGGTCCGCGTTCGCCCTGTGGCCCACAGCCCACTGCGCCGTCGAATACCACCGCTGGGCACTGCGCTCGCTCGTCCGCACCGATGGGGTCCGCTATGCGAGTCGGATGGACACGCCCATCGACATTCCCGTCCTACACATTCATGGGGCGCAGGACCCCTCCGTCCTGCTGCGCAGTGCTGAGGGATCCGGTGATTGGGTCCCGGACTCCTACGAATTCTGCGTTCTCGACGACGTCGGGCACTTCCCGCAGGAGGAGGCACCGGAACAGTTCGACGCCGTCGTCCTGGCCTGGCTGGCGGGTCCCCGCGGACCCTACGGTGCCTGAGCGACCACGCGACCGGCTCGGTCGGCCACTCCCCTGGGATGGCGAAGGCTTCCCCGGCGTTGAGCAACGCGCCGAGATCTCAGCGGGACAGGCCATCGCCGAAGCCCGCGCCTATCTCGACCGGGGACTGCCCTTTCACGCCCATGAGGTGCTTGAGATGCGTTGGCGCTGCTGTCCGGCCCATGAACGACCCCTCTGGCAGGGCTTGGCTCAAGCAGCGGCTGGTCTGACACACGCGGCCCGAGGCAATGAGGAGGGACACCGGCGCCTATCCGAGCGCGCTCGCGTCACCATCACGGCGTACGCCGATCCGCTCAGCGATGATGTGCGCGCACTCATCGACATGCTCCTGAGTTAGTCGGTTCGACGGCCCGCACGCCCTCCGCGGAGATGGCCGCTGCCTGCTGGGCCGTGATCGCATAGCCGGCTTCCGGCTCGCCGAGGCCCGCGGCAAAGACAATGCCGTAGACCCGACCGCTGGGCGCGAGGAGCGGTCCTCCCGAATTGCCCGGCACCACGGTCCCCCGGAACGAGTAGACATCGCGCACCACGCCCGAGCGGCCATAGATGTCTTCACCTCGTGCATCGACACGCGCTCGGATGCGGGCGGACGTCGCGACCAGGTCACCGCCACCGGGGAAGCCTGCGACCACAGCCCCGTCACCCGTCTCGGCTGTGCGGCTGGCAAAACGCAGGGGCGGAGCCGGCAATCCGTCGACACGAAGCACTGCCAGGTCGATACGCGGATCAATAGCGACAATCGTGGCGTCATACACGTTGGGATCGCCTGGGATACGGATCGTTGGCGCGCTGGATCCGGCGACCACATGCGCATTGGTGAGCACCCGATCTGGCGCGTAGACGAAGCCCGACCCGGTGACGACAGCGTCACAGGCCACCGTCGTGACCTTGGTCAGGGAGGGCCATGCCGCACGGACAGCCGGATCACGGAGCAACTCATCATTGGGAGGCGGCACCTCGGGTCCGGCGTACTGCCCAAATCCAGAGAAGACCCGTGGCAGACCGGATGCATCAACGGCATCGCGCAGTCCCGACAGCACATCACGGGCTGCATCCGGGACCGCACTGTCAATCGTGCGCAGCACCAAGGATGAGCGCACCTCACGAGCCACCGGCAGAGCAGGCACGAGACCGACCGCCGTCGCGACAATCCAGAGCACGACACCGAGCGCAGCGAGATTGAGTGCGGCTCCCGCAGCGCTGTCAGCGACCTGAAGTCCTCGCACGTTGAGTCCAGATCGGAGTCGTCGACCGACGAGCGATGACAGGGTCTGCCCCACCAGGGCAGCCACGAGGATCCCCATCGCGAGACCCACCGCACCCGCCACACCCGGGAGGTCAAGACCTTCGATAAGTCCTGGCAGGAGGAGTGCTGCACCCAGGCCGCCGACAAGGAAGCCGACGAAGGAAAAAAGGCCCGCCACGAAACCCTGCCGCCATCCCGACCAGGCAAAAACTACGGCGGCTGCGATGACCACCGCATCGACGACGTTCACGCCAGGATCCTCGTCACCGAATGATCCCCACACTGCCAGGATCAGCATCACCGTCCAGGTCAACGATGCGGGTGTCATCCCACGGCCGGCTCCATCCAGCGATGTCGAGCAATCCGGAGATCAGACCGGCGGTGAATCCCCACACCCGAAGCCCGGCGACATCAAAGCCCAGTCCGACGTAACCCGAGGGATGGCGCACGCGCATGCGTCGCTCGGGATCCACCAGGTGTGCGATGGGGACGCGGTGCACACTGGCCACCTCGGTGGCATCTGCCGCGTGCACGGGTGAGGGGTCACGCCACCAGGCGAGCACAGGGGTCACGATGAAGTCGCTCACCGGGACCCACAGATCGGGCAGCAGTGCAAAGGGCTGCACGCCCCCGGGCTCAAGGCCCGTCTCCTCCTGCGCTTCGCGCAGAGCAGCCGCGGTTGGGCTTGCGTCCGCCACCTCGACAGCCCCGCCGGGAAAGGCGGGTTGTCCCGCGTGGGAACGCATCGTGTGAGCACGCTCGATCAACAGCAGATCGGGACCCTGCGGTCCTTCACCGAGCAGCATGAGGACGGCCGCCGGGCGTCCACCCTGGGGAGGTGGCACGAATCGAGTGAGGTCGGATCCACGTACACCCGAGACAGACGTCGCCACCGGCGCGAGCCACGCGGGCAAGTGCACCCCGGGGACGCTCCAACCGACATCCGCATCCCGTGAGGTCATCGACGTCCCTCCGTCCGGACCAGTCGCTGCGCCTCGATCGGGTCCGTCGGCCCCTCACCAAAGGATGGGCACTGCTGGGCAAGGGGACACACGCCGCACGCGGGTCGCCGCGCATGGCACATACGTCGACCGTGCCAGATCATTCGATGCGACAACGGTGTCCAGTCCTTGCGTGGGAAGAGTCCCATGAGATCGGTCTCAACTCGCTCAGGATCGCTGTGCTCAGACCACGCAAAGCGACGAGCGAGGCGACCGACATGTGTATCCACAGTGACCCCCGGCACGCCGAAGGCATCGCCCAGGACGACGTTTGCCGTCTTGCGTCCCACCCCGGGGAGGGTGATCAAGTCCTCAAGGGACTCGGGCACCTCGCCGCCGAATCGATCGCACAGCACCTGAGCGAGACCCTGCAGGTTGGCAGCCTTGGCCCGGAAGAAACCGGTCGGCTGGATCAACGCCTCGATCTCTTCACGGTCAGCGCTCGCATAGGCGGCGGCATCGGGATAGCGGGCGAACAATGCGGGCGTCACAGCGTTGACCCGCTGATCCGTGCACTGGGCTGATAGGACGGTGGCGACGAGGAGCTCCAGGGGCGAAGCAAAGTCAAGTTCGCAGCGGGCATCGGGATAGGTCGTGGCCAGGATCCGATCCATTCGACGTGCACGCCGCACCGTGGCTGCGCGACGAGCATCGTCGAGGGACATTCGGCCAGGGTACGTCTCTTCGATGACCAACGGATAAACAGTGAGCGCCACGCCCCACCTGCGCGGGCCCCCGGGGTCTCGATACGTCACACTGGATGCAAGGAGGATCCGTGGACGACGCACTCATGCAGGCACCGCTCTTCTCGGCACTCGATGCCGAGGCTGCAGTTGCCCTGCGTGCCTCCATGGCCGAAATGCGGGTCCAGCGCGGAGGGATCATCTTCGCCGAGGGCGAAGCAGGTGAGCGGATGTACGTCGTCCTGGACGGGAAGGTCAAACTTGGCCATACCTCTCCGGACGGTCGCGAGTCCCTCCTGGCCGTGCTCGGCCCGGGTGAGGTCTTCGGCGAACTCTCCCTCTTTGACCCAGGACCCCGGACGGCCACGGCCACGGCGGTGACCGACACCGTGGTGGTGGGTCTCGGCCACGCCGATCTGCGCCCCTGGCTCACCGGTCGGCCCGAGGTCGCCGAGTCCCTCCTCCAGGCCCTCGCGCAGCGGCTACGTCGTACCAATGAGGCACTCGCCGACCTCGTCTTCTCCGATGTGCCGGGTCGGGTGGCCAAGCAGCTCCTGGACCTTGCCGACAAGTTCGGCCAGCCGGGACCTGACGGCGTGCTGGTGCACCATGACCTCACCCAGGAAGAGTTGGCACAACTCGTCGGTGCTTCGCGCGAGACGGTCAACAAGGCACTGGCTGACTTCACCCAACGCGGCTGGGTGGAGGTCGATCAGCGGCAGGTCCTCCTGATCGATATGGAGCGTCTCGCTCGGCGAGCGCGCTAACTCTGCTGGGACGACACGTCGAGGTAAGCCAACTGCGCTCGGGTCGATAGCAGTGCCGCCCAGCGCACCGTGTCGGGGATGTCGGTGTAAACCACGTCCACCACCTCGTCCGGTGTCCGAGCGCCCCCCATCCACGCCTGCCGAACCTGCTCCAATCGGGCGTGGCGATGCTCCAGATAGGCGTCGATCACCCGGACCGGATCTCGCAGGACAGGTCCGTGGCCCGGGAGGATGGCCACGGCCGCCGTCGTGCTGGCACGCGCACGCAGAGCAGCCAGCGACGCAAGGTAGTCGCCGAGGTCTCCGTCAGGCCAGGCCACGACCGTGGTGCCGCGACCCAGGATGGTGTCTCCGGTGACGAGGACACCGTCTCGGGCGAGGTAAAAACTAAGGCAGTCGGTGGTGTGACCCGGTGTTGCGATGACGTGCACGGAGTCCTCACCGATGGCCACGACATCATCCGCATGAAGTCCCTCCCCTCCCAGCACATGACGCATGTCCAAGGCGCGGACCGGCGCCCCCGTCATGTCGTGCAGGGACCGCGCTCCCTCCGCATGATCGGGGTGGCCGTGTGTGAGCAGGATGTGGCGGATCCGACCCCCCGCCGCAGCAATGACGGCCTCAAGGTGGCCTCGGTGATCAGGGCCGGGATCGATGACGATCGTGCCCGACGTGGGATCACCCACGATCCAGGTATTGGTGCCGTCGAGAGTCATGGGGCTCGGATTGGGTGCCAGCACGCAGGTCACGCCATCGCTGTACAACCCACCGGTCCAGGGTTCATTGGACCCCACCACGGGCAGTCCACTCATGCGCCTGCCACCTCCGAACCAGCCGGCTCCGCGGGGAGACTGACCATCACGCTGCCGTCGCGCACATCGATGACGTCCCACGCGATCTCTCCCTGCGAATCCAGTCGCGGCCGTGGCATGAGCGGGCGCACATCGCGCAGGGCAGCGGCAGCCATCACACCCTTGATGTCAGGCATACCCGTGAGATCAGCCAGTGTCGCGACCGTGGGAGGGAGCATGGGCAGGCTCCCCTGTCCGTACGCCGCGAGAGCATCCGCGGGCGGTATCCAGCGGACGTCATCTGCCTCACCGCTGACGTCCCGTGCCTGCTGGCCCGGGGGGACCGCCGCGACAAAAAAGCGCACGTTGTAGCGACGGGACTCGACCTCAGGGGTGACCCAGTGGGTCCACAGGGGGAGCAACTGCGGATCAAGCCTCAGGCCACGGCGTCGAAGGATGGGGCCGAGGGCACCACTGGAGCCATTAATGGCCAACCGGTCGTTCTCCCAAGCGGAGTCCTCACGGGGGGTGTTCCCATCGCTATCCACGGCGAGGAGGACACCGGTCTCCTCGAAAAGTTCACGGACGGCGCACACGATAAGGCCACGCGCGAGTGCGATCGAGGCCGTCATCCGGGCACCATCAATCGTGCGATTCACCCAGGGCAGGTCCGGCGCGAGGTCAACCTCATCGACACGACCTCCGGGAAAGACGTGCATGCCGGCGGCAAAGGCCATGGTCGAAGCCCGGCGCATGAGGTAGGTCTCCAGCGTCTCACGCTCGCGAAGGAGGATGACGGTGGTCGCGTCCCGCAGGGAGGGAGCCAGCCACTCACCCGCGAGCAGTGCACGGACGCGTGCACTCACCTCGGGCGGCATGCGGGGAACGCTCAGTCGGCCACCTCGAAGATGATCTCGACCTCAACGGGTGCGTTGATGGGAAGCGCGGCAACCCCGACTGCTGAGCGGGCATGACGCCCAGCCTCACCAAACACGTCGAGGAGCAACTCACTGGCACCGTTGATGACGGCGGGTTGGCCGGTGAACCCGTCCGCACTGGCGACAAAACCCACCACCTTGACGACGCGGGTCACGCGGTTGAGATTGCCGACCACTGACTGAGCCGCGGCGAGGGCATTGATAGCGCATTGACGGGCGCACTCTTTGGCTAGGTCAGGAGCAACGTCGGCACCCACGAGTCCCGCGGCAATCATCTCTCCGTCACGCATAGGCAGTTGACCCGACGTGTAGACGTAGCGTCCCGTCACGACAGCAGGGACATATGCCGCCACGGGGGGGACAACCTCCGGGATGTCGATCCCCAACTCCACGAGACGATCAGCGACGCTCACTACTGGACCTTGGCGCGCTTGAAGTAGGCCACCAGGTTCTCCGGATTGGGCCCGGGCACAACCTGCACCAACTCCCAACCGTCGATACCCCAGTTGTCAAGGATCTGCTTTGTGGCGTGGACGAGGACAGGCACCGTGGCGTACTCCCATGCGGTCATAGCCTGACCATACTGCGCCGACCCGCCCCTGTGCTCATCCGCATCTGCTCGTGCCCACCCGGCACGACACCGCTGGCCGCATCCGCGCACTAGGCTCAGTCGGTGCCCTCCAGTGACTGGCCCAATGTGGTCCTGCACGTCGTGTCGGGCAAGGGCGGCACCGGCAAGACGACCGTGGCGGCTGCCTTGGCGCTCGGATTGGCCCGGGGCGGTCGCAGCGTCATGCTGATGGAGGTCGAGGGGCGCCAGGGCCTCGCTCAGCTTTTCGACACCCCGCCCATGCCCTACGAGGAACGGCGCCTGGCATCAACGCCGGGTGGTGGTGAGGTGTGGGGACTCGCGGTCGACCCCGAAGAGGCTCTCCTGGAATATCTCGAGATGTTCTACAACCTCCGACGCGCCGGGGGGGTGCTTCGCCGCATGGGCGCCGTTGACTTCGTCACCACGATCGCTCCGGGTCTGCGCGACGTCCTCCTCACCGGGAAGGCTGTCGAGCTGGTCAGGCGACGCGACAAGCACCATGCCCGCGCCTACGACGCCATCGTTCTTGATGCACCACCCACGGGCCGGATCACTCGATTCCTCAACGTCAACACCGAGATCGCCGGTGTCGCGAAGGTGGGACCCATACGCAACCAGGCTGACGGCGTCATGGCGGTCCTTAGATCAGATAAGACCGCGGTCCATCTCGTCACGCTGCTCGAAGAGATGCCCGTCCAGGAGACCACTGACGGCGTCGCCGAATTGGAGGACGCTGCACTGCCCGTGGGCGGCATCGTCGTCAACATGACGCGGCCTCCGCTGCTCCCGGACGTCGCAGACTTGGCTGCACTCACTCCCAGTCGTGTCTCGGCGACACTCACACAGGCAGGTATCACGCCCAATGCACCCCTCATTCAGGCCCTCCTCGCCGACGGAGAGGACCATGTCGCGCGGGTTGAGTTGGAGCGCGTCGAACGTGCGCGTATTGCTGCGCTGGGTCGCCCCGTGTATGAACTCCCAGCCCTTTCCGGAGGAATCGACCTCGCGGCCCTGTACGAACTCTCCGACATGTTGACCGAACAGGGGATGGCCTGATGCCCGGGCCCCCGCGCCTCGACATTGACGCCCTCATTCACGATCCTGCAACACGCATCATCGTCTGCTGCGGTGCCGGCGGAGTCGGCAAGACCACCACAGCGGCGGCCCTTGGTCTGCGAGCGGCAGAGCAGGGACGGCGGGTATGTGTCCTCACCATCGACCCAGCCCGACGCCTCGCTCAGGCCATGGGGCTGACGGAGCTCGACAACACCCCCCGGCCCGTTGTCGGCATCGACGGAGGTGGATCACTCAGTGCGATGATGCTCGACATGAAGCGGACCTTCGATGAGGTCGTTGAAGGTCACTCTGATTCAGAGCGGGCCCAGGCGATCCTGGACAACCCCTTCTACCAGGCTCTGTCATCTTCGTTTGCGGGTACGCAGGAGTACATGGCGATGGAGAAACTAGGGCAGTTGCGCAGCGAGGCCGATCGCGATGGGACCTGGGATCTCATCATCGTTGATACCCCCCCATCGCGATCTGCCCTCGATTTCTTGGATGCGCCGGACCGCCTTGGCACGTTCCTTGATGGGCGCTTCATCAAGATCCTCGCCGCGCCGGCGAGGGGGGCAGGACGCGGCATTGGGAAAATTCTCGGGGCGGGCTTCAGTCTTTTCGCGGGCGTTCTGACCAAAATTCTTGGCGCGCAATTGCTCACTGATCTGGGCGCCTTTGTCGGTGCCGTTGACACGATGTTCGGTGGCTTCCGTGAGCGTGCCGAGGCCACCTACGCACTCCTGCAAGATCCGGGAACATCGTTCGTGGTCGTTGCCGCTCCCGAGCGCGACGCGCTGCGGGAGGCGTCCTACTTTGTCGACCGCCTGAAGCAGGATGGCATGCCACTCGCCGGCTTGGTGCTCAACCGGGTGCAGCAGGTTCGAGCACCTGAGTTGTCTATTGAGCAGGCGCTGGCGGGTGCGGAGCGCATCCGCGCAGAGGATCCGGCCACCGCAGCCCTCCTGCAGTTGCATGCGGATCGGATGCGCATCGCGGAGCGGCAGGGACGCCTAGCGCGACGCTTCACGGTCGCCCATCCTGGCGTCCGAGTGACCGACGTGTATGCGCTGGCAGAGGACGTGCACGATCTGGACGGGTTGCGCGAGGTGGGCTCCCTGCTGGCATGCAGCGATGCTGAGTCCTGACCACGCGTCCTTGTCACCTCGTCAAACGATGCACTCGGTCGCTCGCTGATGCGTCAGGAGGCGCAGGGTGCGTCAAAACCCACAGCGCGTTCGTACTCGTCGCGAGCCGTCTGCAGGAGGAGGCGCCAGGAGGTGACCTGTGATCTACGTCGAAGCAGCGCGCGCCGCTCCCGCTCGGTCATGCCCCCCCAGACACCGAATTCAACACGGTTGTCGAGTGCATCGGCCAGGCATTCTGTGCGTACCTGACATCCTTGGCAGATGACTTTGGCCCGGTTTTGGGCTGCCCCCTGGACAAAGAGCGCGTCGGGATCAGAGGTCCGACAGGCCGCTCGGGCGGTCCACTCCGTCGACCAGGTCATTCCACCCCTTCCCGTCGCACCGCTTGGCACGACTACCCCTTCGGTCCCAGTGGCTTCACCGGTGGGCCCGGACGTTACGCGTGTTCCGTTGGGGCCAGACAGGTCCTAACTGACCCACTATGTATAGCCTAAATAGGCTAAATGCGCCAGTAAGACCCCCGTCGCGAGACAAGACTCCCGGCAATCTCTCGCATACCCTGAGGGCAGACCCCCTGATCAGCAAGGAGCAGTGTGAGCGAGCCTCGGCCTCTTGGCGCCCTTGCCCGACTGGGCGGCTTCTTCCTTGTTGCCATCGTGGCCGGTGCTGTGGCCGCCGCGATGATTCTGCCGGTTGCCGCTGCCACCGGGCTGCTGACCCGGGGCGCGGTGGAAAGTTTTGAGTCACTGCCGTCGCAACTCGACGCACCCGATCTCCCGGAGCGGTCGGTCATCCTGGCCTCGGACGGATCCATCCTGGCCACGATCTACTACCAAAATCGCGTAGAGGTGCCACTGGCGTCAGTGGCGCCCACGATGCGTCAAGCCATTGTCGCGGTGGAGGATGCACGCTTCCTTGATCACCCCGGCATTGACCTGCGCGGCACCATGCGCGCCATCGTGGCCAACGCCTCATCATCAGCCGGCCAGCAGGGCGGATCGACCATTACCCAGCAATACGTCAAAAATCTGCTCATCGCCAGCGCCAGCAACCAGGAGGAGTTGGAGGCTGCGCGCGCACGCACTCCGTCACGCAAGTTGCGGGAGATTCGCTACGCGCTGGCCCTCGAGCGTCGCTACAGCAAGGACCAAATCCTTGAGCGCTACCTCAATATCGTGTACTTCGGGGCCGGCGCATACGGCGTCGAAGCAGCATCCCGGCGCTACTTCTCAAAGCCAGCCGCAGATTTGGACCTCATCGAAAGCGCAACACTGGCCGGCATCATCCAGCAGCCCACCGCCTTCGACCCGACCCGCAATCCCGACCTCGCCGAACAGCGGCGCAATCTCGTCCTCGGAGAGATGGCGGAGGCCGGTTTCATCACGCCTATCGAGGCGAGTGCGGCCAGCCGAGTGTCCGTCGAGAGCATCCTCGATCCATCCATCCAGCCCAACGGCTGTACGTCGTCCTACGCGCCGTACTTCTGTGACTTCGTCATCCGCATGATCAAGGCCGACCAGGCTTTTGGTGAGACGCTCGTCGAGCGAGAGGCGCTCCTCCGCCGCGGCGGCTTGACCATCCGCACAACACTCGACCCCGACATTCAAGGCGCCGCCATGAAGTCGGTGACGTCGTACATCCCCTCCAAGGATCCCAGCCAGCGCGCTGCGGCGATCACCCTCGTGGAGCCCGGCACGGGCAATGTCATCGCCATGGCGCAAAACCGCGACTGGGGCCTCAAGGGTCGAGGCAAGACGACGTACAACTACAACGTCGACCAGGAGTTCGGCGGCACCATCGGCATGCAGGCCGGCTCGACCTTCAAGGTCTTCACGCTCGCGGCCGCGCTCGAGCAGGACTTCTCTCCCACCGAGGGCATCGACTCCCCCAACCCCAAGACCTTCGAGAACTTCGTCAATTGCACCGACGGGACAGCCTTCGATTCCGTCACCGTGCGCAACTCCGGGTCATCGGGCCTGCTCAACATGTTCCAGGCGACCGCGTTCTCGACCAACACCTACTTCGTCACCCTTGCCGAGCGCTTCGGGCTGTGCCGACAGGCGGAGATCGCTGAGGAGATGGGCGTGCGGCTCGCCACCGGGGATCCACTCCTACGCGTACCGACCTTCTCCCTCGGCACGATGGAGGTCTCTCCCCTGTCCATGGCCGGTGCCTACGCCGCCTTCGCCAATCACGGCGTCTACTGCGCACCGCGCGTGGTCCTCGAAATCAAGGATCGCTACGGCAACGGGGTCGACGTGCCGGACCCTCGCTGCCGCGAGGTCATCCCGCGCAATGTGGCCGATGCCGTCACCGGAGTGCTCACCAGCGTCATCGACGGTCCCTTCAATGGCCGCACGGGCAGCGCCGCATCGCTGCCTGACCGCCCGGCCGCGGGCAAGACCGGCAGCACCAACGACAACGCAGCGATCTGGTTCGCCGGATTCACACCGCAGATAGCTGCCGCCGTCTGGGTCGGAGATCCGCGCGGTGGTTTCGCCTACCCGATGACCGACGTCACGATCAACGGCACGTATTACTCCTATGTCACCGGTGGGCAGATCCCCAACCCGATTTGGCGCGACACGATGATCGCCGCGCACGCCAACCTCGCACCCCGACCCTTCGAACTCTTCAATGACTGGGGCGTCGGTCCCGTCCGCGGTGTCGGCCCGTCACCGGTCTACATCCCCTTTGCACTCCCCGAGCCCGAGGAGTCCAAGGAGCCGAAGCCGGAGGAGTCCAAGAAGCCGAAGCCCACGCCCGGTCCCGGTCCCGGTCCCGGTCCCGGTCCCCAGCCCAGCCCCCAGCCGACACCCGAGCCCACTCCCGAGCCAAGTCCTGAGCCAAGTCCTGAGCCCACCCCCGAGCCAAGCCCGGAACCGACCGCGCCGGGTTAGCCGAGTGCAGCCTTCACCAGAGCCGCGACCTGACCGCCATCGGCGCGACCCCGTGTCTGCGGCGTGACCACCTTCATCACGGCGCCCATCGCTGCGGGGCCGGTCGTGCCATCAGCGGCAACGGCCGCCACGGCATCGGCCACGATCTGCTTGATCTCGTCCTCGCTTAACTGCTCAGGCAGATACCGCTGGAGTACGCCGAGCTCCGCACGCTCCCGGTCGGCCCGATCCGTGGCACCGGCACCGTCGAAGGACTCCGCCGCCTCGCGGCGCTTCTTTGCCTCACTCGTCAAGACGACGACAACCTCGTCATCGGAGAGTTGACGTGCCTGCTTGCCTGATACTTCCGCATTTGTGATGGCCGACAGCGCCATGCGCAGGGTCGCCATCGTGAGTTCATCCTGGGCCCGTATCGCCGCCGTGAGATCGCTCTGCAACTGATCCTTGAGTGCACTCATGGGCCCATCCTCGCCCACGGCCATCCCGGTGACACACTTCCCCCGTGACCTCTGCTGCACTGCGTGCTCTCGGCGTGGGAGCCCTTGTCTGTGCCGGTGCACTGACCTATGCGCGCCTCGAGGCCGAATCCTTCCGTGTGCGACGAGTCACGATCCCGGCACTGCCGACCGGTCAGCACCCCCTGCGCGTGCTACACCTCTCTGATCTCCACATGACGCCACGGCGCACAAAGCTGCAGGACTGGCTCGCATCCCTGACGGAGCTTCGACCCGATCTCGTCGTTGTGACGGGTGACTTCCTCAGCCACGCCGACGCCGTCGATCCGGTGATGTCTGCCCTGGATCCGATGCTCGACGTCCCCGGCGTTTTTGTGCTGGGCAGCAACGACTACTACGCGCCACGCCCCATCAATCCCTTCACCTACTTCACCGGTCCGTCAGATCTGCATCCGGATCGGCCCGAACTCCCCTGGCCCGATCTCGTGCACAGGTTGACGGAGTCCGGGTGGCACCACCTCCCGAATGCTGCGACGCAGGTCATCGCGGACGGCCGCCTCATCGACGTGCGTGGCGTCGATGACCCGCACATCGAGCGTGACGACTACACCGCCGTGGCCGGCTCCCCATCCGATGCTGCCGATCTCTCTCTCGGCGTCGCGCACGCACCGTATCTACGTGTCGTCGATGCCATGGCCGCTGACGGAATTGATGTCGTGCTGGCCGGACACACGCACGGTGGGCAGGTGCGGGTGCCGGGCGTGGGTGCCCTGGTGACCAACTGCGACCTTGATCGTTCACGAGCCCGGGGACTGTCTCGCCACACCAGGCGCCTCCGCGCTGGGCAACCCGCTGATGCCGCTCCCCGGGATGGGGGCGATACGTGGTTGCACGTCTCTGCCGGACTGGGTACCTCTCCCTACGCGCCGATCCGTTTCGCCTGCCCCCCCGAGGCCACGCTGCTGACACTCACGGGCGGCGGATAGACTCCACCGGCTCCCTCGGGGTGTGGCGCAGCTTGGTAGCGCGCTTCGTTCGGGACGAAGAGGTCGTGGGTTCGAATCCCGCCACCCCGACGCTGTGTGGGTCTCGGGATATCGATATCCCGGGACCCACGCCCAGGGCCCCGAGATGGCCAGCCATCGCCCGCCAACCATGGCAACGCTAGTTAGCGACGATGAGCTCCGCGATCTGTACGGCGTTCAGCGCTGCGCCCTTGCGCAGGTTGTCGTTGCTCACGAACATCGCCAGGCCGCGGCCCTCGGGAGCGCCCTCATCGGCGCGGATGCGTCCGACGAAGGAGGGATCGGCGCCGGCGGCCTGGAGCGGCGTCGGCACATCGGTCACGACCACGCCCTCGGCGGAAGCGAGGATCTCAATTGCGCGCTCCGGCGACAGGGGCCGCGCGAATTCGGCGTTGATCGACAGCGAGTGGCCGGTGAAGACCGGCACGCGCACGCAGGTGCCCGACACGAGCAGGTCGGGGATGCCGAGGATCTTGCGGCTCTCAAAGCGGAGTTTCTTTTCCTCGTCCGTCTCGCCGAGGCCGTCATCGACGATGGATCCGGCCAGCGGGATGACATCAAAGGCGATGGTGCGCACGTACTTGTTCGGCGGCGGGAAGGTGATCGACGAGCCGTCATGCACCAGGGTCGTGACATGGGAGTCCATGGCCGCGCGGATCTGCGAATCAAGCTCTTCGACTCCGGAGAGGCCACTGCCCGAGACCGCCTGGAAGGTGGATACGACCAGCCGCTGCAGGCCGGCCTCCCTGTGCAGGGGCATGAGCACCGGCATCGCCGCCATGGTCGTGCAATTGGGGTTGGCGATGATGCCCTTGCGGGCCTGCTTGATCGCCTCGGGGTTGACCTCACTGACGACCAGGGGTACCTCTGGATCCATGCGCCAGGCTGAGGAGTTGTCGATGACGATCGCACCGGCGGCGGCGAAGTGCGGGGCATGCTCCCTGGAGGTGCTCCCTCCCGCGGAGAAGAGAGCGATGTCGATGCCGCTGAGATCAGCGCCTGCCACATCCTCGACCACGACATCGGTGCCCTTCCAGGGCAGCGTCGTGCCGGCTGAGCGGGAGGATGCGAAGTAGCGGATCCGGTCGACCGGGAAGTCGCGCTCCTCCAGCAGGCGTCGCATCACCGCGCCGACCTGTCCGGTGGCGCCCACCACAGCGACGGTGATCATCGGCCGGTCCCTGCATAGATGACTGCCTCGCCGTCGGCATCCAAACCGAAGGCCGTGTGCAGTGCTCGGACGGCGTCGGTGGCGACATCGGCTCGGGTGACCACCGAGATGCGAATCTCCGATGTGGAGATCATCTCGACGTTGACTCCCGCATCGGCCAGGGCCTTGAAGAAGGTGGCGGAGACTCCCGGGTTGGAACGCATGCCAGCTCCGACGAGGGAGATCTTGGCGATCTCGGCATCGGTGAGGAGATCCTCGAAGCCGATCACACCCCGCACGGCATCGAGTGACTCCGTGGCCTTCACAAGGGAGCCCTGCGGGCAGGTGAAGGTTACGTCGGTGCGACCCGTGGACGCTGCCGAGACGTTTTGCACGATCATGTCGATGTTGATGCCGGCATCGGCGAGCGCTGTGAAGATGGCTGCCGCCTCACCAGGGCGATCGGGGACCCCCACCACCGTGATCTTGGCATCGTTGAGGTCAGCAACGGTGCCGGAGATGATCGGCTGTTCCATGATGTCTCCCTGATCGATACGGGCCGCAAGGGCTTCGTCGGACAAAACGAAGGTGCCCTCACGGTTGGAGAATGATGAGCGCACATGGATGGGCAGGTCGAAGCGGCGCGCGTATTCCACACACCTCAGGTGCAGCACCTTCGCACCCGCCGCAGCCAGCTCCAGCATCTCTTCATAGGTCACGACATGCAGTTGGCGCGCCCTAGGCACCACTCGCGGGTCGGCACTGAAGACACCGTCAACATCGGTGTAGATCTCGCAGACATCCGCCCCGAGGGCTGCCGCGAGCGCCACGGCGGTCGTGTCGGATCCCCCTCGGCCCAGCGTGGTGATGTCCTTTGTGTCCTGTGCAACACCCTGGAAGCCCGCCACGATGGGGATGGCGCCGGAGTCCAGCGCCTCCCGGATGCGTCCGGGGGTCACATCGATAATGCGAGCGGCACCGTGAGCCGAGTCGGTGATGAGACCCGCCTGAGACCCCGTGTAGGAGCGTGCTTCGGCGCCCAGATCGGAGATGGCCATGGCGAGGAGTGCCATAGAAATACGCTCACCCGCGGTGAGCAGCATGTCGAGCTCGCGTACCGGTGGGGAGGGAGACACCTGCTCAGCCAAATCAAGGAGCTCATCGGTCGTGTCACCCATGGCTGAGACGACGACCACCACTCCGTTGCCGGCACGGTGGGTCTCGACGATGCGAGCCGCGACCCGACGAACACTGGCAGCGTCGGCGATCGACGAACCGCCGTACTTCTGCACGACGAGGCCCACGCTGGCTCCAAGGCACGCGCACCGGCCACCCCCGGGTGGGGTGATCACCTCACGGCGGAGATCGCAGTCTATCCGAGACGGGGCACCAGCCAGGACTTACGTCCCCCGGATGATCAGGGCTCGACGCGACGACGACCGGCGAATGCGCGCCCAAGCGTGACCTCGTCTGCGTACTCCAGATCACCCCCGACGGGCAGTCCGCTCGCCAATCGTGTGACCGTGAGCCCCAACGGGATGAGCATGCGAGCGAGGTACGTCGCCGTCGCTTCACCTTCGAGATTGGGGTCGGTCGCGATGATGACCTCGGTCACCGTGCCGTCAGAGAGGCGCTGAAGCAGCTCCCTGATGCGCAGGTCGTCGGGGCCCACGCCATCGATGGGGCTGATTGCTCCACCCAACACGTGGTAGCGCCCGCGGTACTCGGCAGTTCGCTCCACGGCCACGACGTCACGGGACTCCTCCACCACGCAAATCACGTGAGGATCTCGTCGCGGATCGCGGCAGATTCGACATTCCTCGTCTTCGGTCACGTGTCCGCACGTTGAGCAAAAACGCGCGCGTTCCTTGACCGCGACGAGGACTTCTGCGAGCCGCCGGACATCGACCGGCTCGGCCTGCAGGATGTGAAATGCAAGCCGCTGGGCGCTTTTGGGCCCGATCCCAGGCAAACGTCCCAACTCATCGATGAGGTCGGCCACGATCCCGTCGTACATTGTCAGCCCTGCTCAATCTCGCCGATGACGGTCGCGCCAAGTTCGCGCATGGCCAGCATCTCCGGGCTGACTTCTTCATCGCTATCCGCATCGTCGGGACTCGGCACATCACTCGGGGTGGGGCCGGAAGACGACACAGGTGCGCTACCGGTGACGACGACATCCACCTGCACGGCAGCATGCATGACATCGATAATCACCTGGCGTAGCCGCTCCGCATGACCACTGGTCAGGGCGTTGCGCGCCTTGCTCTCCTCGGGAACCCCAACCGCAAGTGTGCCGTTGTCGAGAGACAGGGGCGTGGAGTCGCTGAAGACCATCCACGCGACCCGGGACATGGACTTCAGGCCCTCGAGGATGGCGGGCCACATGGTGGCGACATCCGACAGGGTCGTCGGGGAGGAGGCCGCAGCGGAGGGCTTGGGCTCAGGGGGTGGTCCCGGGTCGGCGGGCTGCTCCGGTGCTGTGAGAACAGCCGATACCCGCGGTGGCGGAG
>JANRCR010000043.1 GCA_030726915.1 Candidatus Nanopelagicales bacterium | reverse complement strand
AAGCCAGTCAGGCTGAGGATGACCTGTGGACCGAGGCCACCTCGGTCCCAGACCTGACCTGACCTCACCCGGTCAGACCCTGGGGGCGTGTGCACCATGAGGAGCGCGACGACACCGCCAGCGGCTCATCTTCGCCTGCTCGTCGCCGGGTCGTCGATCAGTTCACTCGGCAGTGGTGTCGCGAGCCTGGCCTTCAGTTACATCTCCTACAAGATCTCGGGCTCGCTCGCGATCGCGGTCGTCGTGTTGGCGCTGCAGTCGCTACCGTCGGCATTCCTCATCAAGCCGGCTGCCCACCTGGCCAGCCGCTACGACCTGCGTCTCGTCGTGGCTGGTGCGGAAGCCGCGAAGTGCGTCATTTATGTCGCCGTGGGTGTCCTGGTGCTCATGGGCTACCTCAGCCTCGGCCTGCTCATGGTCACCGCCCTCGTCTCCGGGTCCGTGTCGGCGCTCAACTATCCGGCGTGGAACAAGCTGCTCGTGCGAGTCGCGCCGCAGGGCCAACTCGATCGCCTCGATGCCTCGCTGTCGTCATGGGGGGCCGTGGCCGGCATTCTCGGCGTCCTCATCGGCGGTCAGATGCTCGATGGCCTGGGCGCCGCATCACTGTTCTTTGTCAACGCCATCAGTTACCTCTTCCCGCTCCTCGCGGTCCTGCGCCAGCCGGCGATGCCGCCGGAGCCGCTGCCCCCGGGTACGAAGCCCGAGTCCTTCGCGTCGGATGCCCGTCTGCTGTTCACCGTGGCCACCCTGCGCCGGGTCGTGATCTTGGCCATCCTCCTCGAGCTCGTCGCCTGGCCGATCCTCAAGCTGCTGCCCCGCGTCGCGGAGGACGTCGATCCGACGTCGCAGACCTTCTCGCTGCTGCTCGGTGCCTTCTACCTCGGCAACTCCGGGGTGTCGATCTTCCTGGCGCGCGGCAAGAAGCACTACGGCTATCAGGCGATCATGCTCGCGTCACTGGTCGTGCTCGCCATTGCGCTGGTGGCGATGTGGATGTCCGGGCTTCTACCGGGTGGAGTCGGTCATGTCATCGTCCTCATGCTCATCATCGCGCCCATCGGGCTCGCGCTCAGTCTCGTGGTCACCGTGATCTCAGCATCCATCCAGCTCGGTGCTCCGGACAGCAAGGAGATCCGGGTCTTCGCGGTCTATTCCGCCGCCGTCACACTCGTCGCTCCGATTGGCGGTCTCGCCATCACCGGCCTCGTGGGGGTCCTGGACATCTGGGTGGTGGTCGCGGTCGAGGCGATCGGGGTGCTCGCTCTCGTCGCCTACGTGGGCTGGTCGAGTCTGGGCAAGGACCTGCGCACGTTCGCAGAGAAGGACCGTGATGGCCTCATGCTCCGACGTCACAGCCGCCACCCGGTGGTGAACTCCCTCGAGCGAGGTGTCGCCCATCGCTCAGAGGCGGCGCTCCGCGATCTCGATCACCGAGCGCCCGAGGCGCCGGAGGGCCCGGGTAGTATCGAGCGTCCCACGGGGGCTTAGCTCAGCTGGTAGAGCGCTGCCTTTGCAAGGCAGAAGTCAGGGGTTCGAGTCCCCTAGCCTCCACGTCATCATCGTTGAAGTCCACCGCGACCTGCGGGCTGAGGCACCTTCGGTCCCCGATCTCTCCCAGGCCCTCTACTGTCAGCGCGTGAGCGCTGACGGGGAGCCCGGCGGTGGTGGCGGCCCATCAGGGATCGTCCGCGGTCATCCGCGCGTGCTGACTCTCGTCGCCGCCAACACCTTCAGCAACTTCGGGTCCGCCGTGTCGATGCTGGCGTTCTCCTATGTCTCCTACGTCATTACGGGGAGCCTGATCGCGAGCGTGGTGGTCATGGCCGCGTCCGCGTTGCCCGCGCTTGTGCTCATGCAACCAGCGGCGCGCCTGACAATGCGCTTTGACCTGCGCGGCCTCTGCGCGGCGCTGGCTGTCGCCAAGATGGCCCTCTTCTTCGCGGTGGGGATCTTCGTTGGATTGGGCTACGTCAGTTTCTGGCTACTCCTCATCACGTCGCTCGTCAACGGGATCATCGGTGCCTTCACCTTCCCCCCGTGGAACAACTTCCTCCGCGAAATCGCACCTGCCGGGCGCATCGCGGATCTTGATTCGGTGCTCATGTCCACCAGTGCCATTGCCGGCATCCTCGGTGTGCTCACCGGTGGTCTTATGCTCGACACGTGGGGCCTCGCGAGCCTCTTCTACGTGAACGCGATCTCGTACGCCGTCTACGCCGTGCCCTTCGCGCTCTTCCCGCCCGTGCGCGCGGTGAGGTCGGGCCAGGCGCGGCCCTCCCTGCGCGAGGCGGCGACGGTGATCCGCGATGCCGAGATGCTGCGCCGCTTCGTCATCATGGCCCTGATAGTGCAGTTGGTTGCCTGGCCGCTGTTGAATCTCCTGCCGAAGATCTCGGCAACCATCGGGCCCAATGCGATGATCTTTTCGCTGCTCCTGTCGTCCATCTATGCGGGGATGGCTTTGGTCGCGCCGATCCTGAGTTTGCGCGAGAAGCGACGTTCTCCCTGGCAGATCGCCATGGTTGCGCTCATCATCCTCATGACCGCGACGATCATCGTGGGTGTTTCACCGTTGATTGACGACAACAGTCGCCTGATCCTGCTGATGGTTGCCTTCATCCCGCTCGGCATGGCCCTCAACATGACGACCGTGCTGTCATCGGCGGCGGTGCAAAGCGGTGCGCCGGACGAGCACGAGGCGAGTGTCCTGGCTGTCTACTCGGCAGGGATCACCGTCATCACGCCCGTGGGAGCGCTGATCGTGGCCGCGATCGCCGATGCGACGAATGTGTGGGCCGCTGTCGTCGTGGAGGCGCTGGGCATTGGAGTGCTCCTGGCCTTCCTGGCGACACCGCGCATGCGCAGACACCTCGATCACACACTGAGCGGCCAGCACCACGTCATCCATCGGCATGCGCTTCATGGGGCGGTGGGGCGCAATTTGCCCGGCGACCTGGAGCCGGTTCGAGGACGTGATGGTGATTCCGCCATATCGGGGGATCCACCGGAGACCTAACCCCCGCGCCCGACCCGCCCCGCGCCCGCCCAGCCCCGCGCCGAGTGTGCACATACGCACTGCCAGATGCCCGACATCCGGTCCGCACGTGCACACTCGAAGTGGCCCGTGGGAGGATTGACGACATGTCAGATTCTGATCTCAAAGCCACCCTGCACACGTCCATGGGCGACATCAACGTCATCCTCTTCCCCGACCAGGCACCCAAGACGGTGAAGAACTTCGTCGGGCTCGCCGAGGGCACCCAGGAGTGGACCGACCCGCAGGCACGCACCAAGACGACCAAGCCGCTGTACGACGGGACCGTCTTCCATCGCATCATCCCCGGCTTCATGATCCAAGGAGGCGACCCGCTCGGCACCGGCACCGGTGGTCCGGGCTACCGCTTCGCGGATGAATTCCATCCCGAGCTGCAGTTTGACCGTCCCTACCTCCTCGCGATGGCGAACGCCGGCCCCAACACCAACGGCTCGCAGTTCTTCATCACGGTGGCGCCCACCTCGTGGCTCAACTTCAAGCACTCCATCTTTGGCGAGGTCGCTGACCAACCCTCACGCGATGTCGTTGACGCGATCACGGCCACGCCGACCGGTGCCCAGGACCGCCCGGTGACACCGGTGGAGATCACGGGCGTCACCATCAACCGCGCGTGACGGACAACCGCGACTGATGGATATCCGCGCGTGACGGAAGGATTCGGGACGCCGGCACCTGCGGCACAGACGTGCTACCACCACCCTGATCGCCCGACGTACATCACCTGTGCGCGATGTGCACGGCCCATCTGCCCGGAGTGCATGCGCTCAGCGCCGGTGGGCTTCCAATGTCCCGACTGTGTCGGTCAGGCTGCCCGCACCATGCGCCAGCCGGTCACGATCAGCGGTGGCGCCGTCATCACCAAGCCCTATGTGACCTGGACGCTCATCGGTCTCACGGTCACCGTCTTCCTGTGGCAGGTCGCGACGGGCATCGGTGCGGTCGCCGAGGACTTCGGCATGTGGCCGTTTGGCATTGCCCTCTACGGCGAGGGGTGGCGACTCATCACGGCAGCCTTCCTCCACGGCTCGTGGCTGCACATTGCCTTCAACATGTACGTCCTCTTTGTGCTCGGTCCCACCCTTGAGCGAGCGCTGGGACACGTTCGGTTTGTCGTGCTCTATCTCGTCGCCGCACTGGGTGGCAGCGTGGCGTCGTACGTCTTCTCGGATCCTCGCACCGTGTCCGTCGGCGCATCAGGTGCGATCTTTGGGCTGATGGGTGCCCTCATCGTGGCGGGTCGGCGTATGCGCTGGGACATCACTCAGGTGCTGGTCCTCCTGGGCATTAACGTCGTCATCGGATTTCTCAGCCCCGATGTCGATTGGCGTGCGCATTTCGGCGGCTTGGTGGTGGGTGCGCTCGTGGCGGGGGTCTTGGTCTGGACACCGGCACCCTTGCGCTCCGCGCGCGTCCTGTGGCAGGTGCTGGGTGTTGCGGCCATCCTGGGTGTGCTGGTGGCGACCACCATGTGGCGTACGGGACAGTTGTGGGATTTGGTAGCCCCCCTGGGTGTCACCTAACCTGCTTATCCACAGGCTGTCCCCAGGTGGGGAGAACTACAGCGGTGTAATCAACCCCATGGTGTGAGCAGCCCCAGCGATCCCCCGGCCGCGGGCAGGCCGGGCGCCGTTAGGCTGACACGCAACGAGAGGAGCACCGTGCCTGAGTCCAAGGGCCGCAAGCGCGACGACTACACCCCGCCCCCCGCGAAGACCGACCGCAAGCCGGTCAAGCTCGGCTCCGCACCCTGGGTTGCACCGGTGATGGTCGCCCTCTTCGTCATTGGCCTGCTGTGGATCGTGGTGTTCTATATCGCCGGCCCGGACATCCCCATCATGAACTCCATTGGTGGCTCCTACAACGCCCTCGTCAACGTCATGATCGGCTTCGCCTTCATCACGGGTGGCTTCGTTATCTCGACCAAATGGCGCTAGCCGCGTACATCCGGCAGGGCACGTTGTGACGCGCATTCTGGTCATCGATAACTACGACTCGTTTGTCTACAACCTGGTCCAGTATCTCGCCCAGCTGGGCGTTGAGGTCGATGTACGCCGCAACGACGACGTGACGCTCGAGCAGGTCCGCGCGTACGACGGTGTCCTCCTCTCACCGGGTCCGGGCACACCCGAGGATGCCGGTATGTGCATGGAGGTGGTCCGCGAATGCGCGGGCGAGGTCCCGATCCTGGGGGTGTGCCTCGGGCACCAGGCCATCGCTGCGGTCTACGGCGGAGTCGTGGATCGTGCGCCGGAGTTGCTGCATGGCAAGACGTCGCTCGTGGAGCATTCTGGAGAGGGTGTGCTCGCCGATCTACCGCAACCCTTTACGGCGACGCGCTATCACTCGCTCGCCGTCGTCCCGGATTCCGTGCCCGACGTCCTCAAGGTCACCGGCGTCACCGACACCGGCGTCATCATGGCGCTACGCCATCGCAGCCTGCCCGTTGAAGGTGTGCAGTTCCATCCCGAGTCGGTGCTGACGGAGGGCGGACACCTCCTGCTGGCCAATTGGCTCGTGGTCTGCGGTGAGACAGATGCCCCGGGTCGAGCGGTGGGCCTCGCCCCCGTCATTGGCTGAGCGCCCCCCTGGCTGTGGTGCTCACAATCGACGCCACGGTGCGCTCGGCGGCCGCCAAGGCGCCCTCGATATGGCCGGCGTAGGAGCCCGCTGTCTCCGTGGAGGACCAGTGCAGTCGTCCATCCAACGCAGGCTGCTGATAGAGCGGGTGGCCGAACATCGCGTAATCGGGAAGTCCGGCGGCGACGGGTGGCGTGGTCCACTCCTCCCGACTCCAATCCTGGATCAGGATGTCGATGGGTTGCGAAGCCTGGGGTCCGAACATTCGGATGAGTTGGGCGAGAATATCTGTCTCGATATCGGCGTGCATTGACGCAGCACGTGCGAAGCCAAACAGGGCGGCAGGCTCACCATCTGGTCCGGACATGTCATGGACCTCAGTCAAGGGACCGCGGCGACTCATGGCGGCACCGGCCAATCCGTCGTGGCGCCAAAATGGTGCGCTGAAGTGCGCGACGACTTTGACGGAGTCACCCATCCACACCGGTGTGCGCGCAGCGACATCAATCAGTCCCGCGGGCAGTTCACGCGGCAGTGCAATGGCGTGGACGGCTAGTGCCGGTGGTAGTGCAATGACCACGTGATGCGCTCGCCACCGGTGGTCGCCCGAGGCAATGTGGAGATCGGAAGAAATGTCCTGCACCGGCCGCCCCAGGTGGATGGTCCCGGGAGGCACCTGTGCGGCGAGAGCAGCCGCCAGCGCAAACGTGCCACCCACGACGCGATACGCGGGCACATCAATCGGATTGCCCGGATAGCGGTGTACGCCGGAGATGTCATCGATGAGTGCGTCACCGAGTCGATACTGCTCGAATGTCTCGACTCCACATCGCTGGGCCAGCGCCCTGACCCGATGCTCGCCCGGCCAATGCCATGACGCACCACGATCCAGCGGTGAGCCCTGCAGTCGTCCACCTATGCGATCGCGAGCCTCGAGCACACGGACCGAGAACCCGGCGCGGATCAACCCGTCGGCAACCGCCAGCCCACTCATGCCTGCCCCGATGACGGCAACGTCGACGGAATGCAATTCATTGGTGGCCGCCACGTCAGCAGTGTGGCACGGACACCGACTACCGCTACTGGGGTGGGAGCGGTGTTGGCGTGAAAGAGCAGGAGATGTCTGAGCTGGGGCGCTGCAGGGTGAGCAGGTAGCGCGTCACCGGGTCATTCACGCACGTGGAGGGGGTCTGCAGGTAGGTGACGTGCTGGGTGCTGGCGTAAGAAATGGTGCGTGATCGGGCGAAGGTATTGGCCATCGAACGCCCCCACACCCACGGGGTTGCTTGGTCACCGGTGGATAGCACGAACATCGGCGGGGTCGCCAAGGTAATGGTGCTTGTGCCACTGGGGGATGCCGGAGACATATCGGCTGGCAAACCCGCGCATGCACCCGCGTTGCCATTAAACGTCGCTGCTGTGGTGCCGTACTGACGCTCAGCGGCAATGGAAGCAGCCGCGATCTGGCTGGCGGTGGGACGGTCGTGCAGATCGGCACAGTTGACGAGGGGATTGACGACGAGTATGTCATTGGCCCGCAGCACGCGCTCCAAGAGATCGCCAGCTCCACGTAATGCACGCGCGCGCGCAGCCGAGGTGGCCGCCGTCACGATGTCGTAAAACCCGTTAACGGTGGCGCGAATCTGAGGGTAATTGCGTTGTTTGCGAGACTGACTGTTCAGGTATGTAGAGAAGTCCCACCTGTTGAGGGTGACTTCCTCCTCAGTGATGACGGAGGTGTCGAGGTAGGTGAAGATGGTGTTGATCTTGTGCGCCTGGGCTCTGCCGGTGACCGAGGCATAGACCTGCTTGGCCACCTCGGTGCCGGCCGCTGTTGTCGTGCCGAACCGGTACACCGTCTCCCCGGCCATGACGCTGCCGTCCATGATGAGGGCGCGCAGGCTGGTGGGGAAGGTGCGTGCGTAGGCGTTGCCGATGCGTGTGCCGTAACTCATACCCCAGTAGTTCCACTGCGCATACCCCAGGGCGATGCGCATGGCCTCCATGTCACGCACAACCTGCCAGGTCCCCAGATTCGGCGCCGCGTCTGGGTTGGCTGCCAGACACGCCGCATTGGCTGCCGCTGTCGCAGCCAGTTGTGCCTCCCAAAAGGCCTGCCAATCAACCGGTCCCGTCGCGGGAAGGCCAGCGCCGGCGGGGGGTGAGCAGTCGTTGAGGGTGGGGCCGCTCAATCCGACTCCGCGCGGGTCCCATGAGACGAAGTCGAAGCGGTTGCGCACCGAGGCGGGGAACTCGTAGTACTGCTCGTAGGCAATCCCGATGCCAGATCCTCCTGGGCCGCCGGGGTTGAAGGTCAGGGCGCCGCCGCGTTGCTGGGAGCGGGTCACGCGCAGGGCGATCTCGATGGTGCGACCGTCATCGGGTGTCTGCCAGTCCAGTGGCACGGTCAACTCCGCGCATCGGGTGCGGGGAGGCAACTTTTCGCCAGTTGGACAGGTGAGGTAGGTCAGCGTGGGAGTGAACGCGGGAGTGATCGTGTCCTGTGTGGCGGGTGCGGCCTGGACCGGGGCGATGACCAAGGTGGCGGCCAACAAACCCAGACTTACCGCGGGCACAAGCAGGCGAGAACGACGCATGAGGGACTCCTTAGGCTTATTGCTGACCGTAGGGGCAGGTGCAGGGCTTGTCAAAGAGTTTGGCACTCCTCACACACTGGCGCAGGGCACACACAGCACGGCCCACGGATGAATCTCGAGTCGGCCCTCGGGGATGGGCGAGCCGCATGTATCGCAGATGCCGTAGGTGTCGTCATCAAGTTTGGCCAGGGCACGCGCGACCTCTTCGACTTGGAAGAGCACCTGCTCGTGTGCGGCCACCTGGGTGATGCGCTCCACCGCCATGCTCGTCCCGTCACCCACCCGCTTGCCAAAGGAGATGCTGCCGCTTGCATCCGGGGGCGCTGTCAGATCAGCCGATCGATCCTGGAGTTCCTGCTGCTTGGCTAACAGCGTCTCGCGCACGTCAGACATATCCGAAGTCTCCCCACTCATCCAGATGTCCCCAGCGTCGAACACCGCAGGGTCGTTGAGCACGGCTGGGCTACACCGAGATCAGGCGGGGGATTCCGTGGGTGTCGGCTCCGGAGTCGGTGTGGGCTCCGGAGTCGGCGTGGGCTCGGGAGTCGGTGTCGGAGTCGGAGTCGGGGGCGTGATGGCCACCACGAGGGTGACGACAGCGCCCTTCTCCGCGTTGGTGCCGGCGGCGGGGTCCTGCTCCAGCACCACCCCCTGCGGGACCGTGGCGGATTCGCGATACACGACGTTGGCTTGGAAGCCTGCAGCTGACAGGGCACCCCGGGCAACCTCCTCGGTCTGACCCACGACAGAGGGCACAGCTTGTCGACCGGTCGATATGACAATGTCGATTTTCTCGCCAACGTCGACGGATGACCCCTCGAGTGGTGTCTGTGACAGGACATAGCCGACCGGCTGCGCCGCGTCCTGCTCGGTCACCCGACCCAGCACCAACTTGGCATCGGCGAGCGCCGTCTCGGCATCCGCCACGGAGGTCAAACCCACGAGTGGTGGCACGGTCGTCTTTTCTTTGCCCGCGCTGACGGTGATGTTGACCGCCTGACCCTCCTCCAACTCCTCACCCGGTGTTGGCTGCTGGCCGATGATGGTGTCGACGGGCTTTTCGGAAACCTCCGGTGTTTGTGACCCGAGGATCAGCCCTTGACGCTCCAGGACGGATTCGGCCTGAGCCACGGTGAGTCCGGTGAGATCGGGCACCGCGACGGCATCCGCAGACGAACGATTCAGCACCAGTGTCGCGCCCAGCAGCACCAGCCCAATGAGCGCGAGGACGCCAATCGTCATGGCGGCGACGAAGCCAGCCCCCCGTTGTGCGCGGCGACCGCGCGGCGGCTCGGTGTCGATGGCATAGACCTCGGTGGGCTGTACGACGTCGAGGCGCTGGGTCGCATCCGACACGACCATGGGCACCGCGGCGGTCATCTGCGCGGTGACGGGGGCACCCATGGCGGCTCGCTCCACGTCCGCGCGGAAGTCCGCGGCCGTCTGATAGCGATCATCGGCACTCTTGGCGAGCGAACGCATGACCACGCCGTCGATGTCACGTGGAATCTCGGGGTCCACCTGCGAGGGGGGCACCGCCTGCTCACTGACGTGTTGATATGCGATCGACACGGGGGAGTCGCCGGTGAAGGGCGGCTTGCCGGTGAGCAACTCATAGAGGAGTACGCCGGAGGAGTAAATGTCACTGCGCGCATCAACGATCTCGCCACGCGCCTGCTCGGGGGAGAGGTATTGCGCCGTGCCCATGACGGTCTGAGCCGATGTCATGGTGTGGCCGGAGTCATTGATGGCCCGGGCGATCCCGAAGTCCATGACCTTCACATCACCGGTGCGGGTGAGCATGACGTTGGCGGGCTTGATGTCGCGGTGGATAATGCCGTGTCGATGGGCGTAGTCCAGTGCACTCAGGGTGCCGGCCGTGATCTCCAGGGACCGCTCGGGCAGGAGACGACGACCACTCGTGAGGATCTGTCGCAGCGTCATGCCATCGACGTACTCCATCACGATGTAGGGCACCACCGTCGACTCCGTGCCATCAATGAGGATGTCCTCGCCGGTGTCATACACGGCGACGATGTTGGGGTGATTCAGCGATGCGGCCGATTGTGCTTCCCGCTGGAAGCGGGCTTGGAAGGCCGGATCACGGGCCAGATCGGGGCGCAGGATCTTGATGGCCACACGGCGACCCAGGCGGGTGTCGCGGGCCTCCCAGACCTCAGCCATCCCCCCACGGCCGATAACCGCCACCAACTCGTAGCGCTCACCGAGGGTGCGGCCCACGCCGGGGTCTTGCGTCACTCGTTCCTCCTGAAGTTCTTCGTGCCTGACGTCCAGTGTCGCAGTGAGTCCCCTTCCAAGGCGAGACCAACGCCGTCCCCTAGCGAAGTGCCGCCTCCAGCACGGCGCGTGCGATGGGCCCGGCGAGTGCTCCCCCGCTCAGCTCAGACTGTCCACCCGCCTCCACCACCACCGCCACAGCCACCCGAGGGTTGGACGCGGGTGCCATGGCCACCATCCACGAGATGGCCTGCTCGCCGCCGCGACCCGTCTGAGCTGTGCCGGTCTTGGCGCCGACGCGGACAGGATTGCCCTCACCATCGGTGATCCCCTGGAGCATCCCCGCCGTGCCGTTCTCCACCACGGAAACCATCATGAGTTGCATCTGCAGCGCATCCTCCGGGGATAGTGCGGTGCGGAATATCCGTGGATCTGCGGTGCGCAGGATCGTGAGGTTGGGTGCCCGGATCTCCTGCACGAGATAGGGCTCCATGACCACACCGTTGTTGCCGATGCCCGCGGTAACCATCGCCATCTGCATCGCGGTCGCGCGCACATCGAACTGGCCGATGGCGCTGATCGCTGTCTGCGGCTCGTCAGGATTGGCCGGGAAGCGCGAGGTCGATGCCCGCAGGGGGATCTCGAACGCCGTGCCGAATCCGAAGAGTTCAGCCTGCTCGCGCAGGGCATCATCACCAAGCTCATTGCCCAGCCAGGCGAATGCGGTGTTGCATGACACGGCTAGCGCCTGCTCCAGCGTTATCTCCCCACCGGGGGCACACTCCTCACCCGTCCAGTTGCGCAGGGTGCGCTCCGATAGGGGTAGGTCGTACTCGGCTGGTCCGGGCAGGACCGAATCCATCGTGAAGCGCCCGGAGGACAGCGCCGCGGCAGCGGTCACGATCTTGAATGTCGACCCCGGTGGATTCAGCGACACGATGGGCCGATTGATCAGCGGTTGCTCGGGATCTTCGAGGAGTTGCTCGTAGTACTCGCGGATGGACGATGGCGTGTGCGAGGAGAGAATGTTGGGATCGAACGACGGGGACTGCACCTGCGCGAGGATGCGGCCGGTGGAGGGCTCGATGGCGAAGACAGCACCGCGCGCACCCGCGAGACCCTGCCAGGCAGCGTCCTGGACGCGGGAATTGATCGTGGTCGTCACCCCGCCACCGCGTGGCTGCTGACCCGCGACCAACTGCTGTAGCCGATCCACAAAGAACAGGTCCGATGCCCCCGACAGCACGGAATTTTCCGTCCGCTCAAGCCCGGTCGCGCCGTAGACGATGGAGTAGAAGCCCGTCACGGAGGCGTACTTTTCCCCCTCGGGATAGACGCGCAGCCATTTGAGTGCATCCCGGGTGTCTTTGGAGAAGGCGACGGCCTCGGGCCCGGTGAGGATCGGTCCGCGCTCGCGCCCGTACTCGTCGAGCAGCACACGCTGATTGTCCGCGCGGGCGCGATAGCCATCCGAGCGGAAGACCTGGATGAGCGTGATGTTGATCATGAGGGCGACGAGCAGGACGGTGAGGACGAGGCTCATCCGGCGGATCGCGCGGGTCATCGTCGCACCACCTGGGTCGCGACGTGGTCTGACGCGGGGGACTCCGGGGCCGGACGCCGAGCACGGTTGGAGATCACCAGCAGGATGGCGATGATCGCCCAGTTGGCGACCAGGGAGGAGCCGCCGTACGACAGGAATGGAGTGGTGAGTCCGGTGAGCGGGATCAGGCGGGTGACACCGCCCACGATGACGAAGACCTGGATGGCGAGGGTGATGGACAGGCCCGCCGAGAGCAACTGTCCGAAGGGGTCACGCACCGACACCGCGATGCGCAGTCCGCGCTCGATGAGGATGGCGTAGAGCAGCATGATCCCGATCGCTCCGGTGAGCCCGAGCTCCTCACCGAGTCCCGACATGATGAAGTCGGTGTTGGCGAAGGGCACCAACTCCGGATAGCCCCGCCCGAGCCCGGTGCCAAAGAGTCCGCCGTTGGCGAAGCCGTAGAGCGACTGCACGATCTGATAACCGCCCGTGTCGGAGAAGGCAAAGGGATCCAGCCACACCTGCACGCGGGTGCGCACATGTCCGAAGGCGAGGTAGGCAAAGACGGCACCCACGGCAAAGAGCAGCAGTCCCAACACAAGCCAGGACCAGCGCTGGGTGGCGATGTAGAGCATGCAGACGAAGAGGCCGAAGAACAGCAGCGATGTGCCGAGGTCGCGCTCAAAGACGAGCACGCCGAGGGAGACCATCCAGACGATGAGGATGGGGCCCAGATCGCGGGCGCGCGGCAGGGGGACACCGAGCACCTTGGTGCGCACGAGAGCCAGGGAATCCCGGGTCACGACGAGGTATCCGGCAAAGAAGATGGCGAGCAGGATCTTGGCGGCCTCGGCAGGCTGGAAGGTGAAGCCACCCACGCGCACCCACAGGGTCGCGCCGTTGACCGTGGCGCCGATAACCGGCGCGAGCGGGAGGAGCAGGAGGATCACACCGAGCAGGCCGAAGGTGTAGGTGTAGCGCTGCAGGATGCGGTGATCACGCAATACCAGGAGCACGAGAACAAAGAGCAGGACGGCGACGGCGTACCACGTCAGCTGGTTGTAGACGTCGGGAGTGGGAGCCGGGTTGCCATTGCGCTCTGCTCGCTGGAGGGCAGCGACATCCAGGCGGTAGATCATGACCAGACCGAGGATCGTGAGCAATGTGGCGATCGGCAGGAGGAAGGGATCGGCGTAGGGCACGCGCCACCGGACGATGATGTGCGCGATCAGCGCCAGTGCCCCCACGACACCGGCCGTGATCCAAAACCGCGAATGCAGGCCCTCACCCGTCGCCCACGCGACCTGCTGCGTGCCCAGGACACCGATCCCCCACGCGAGGATCAGCAGGATGAGCTCAAGGCCGCGGCGGGTGCGCTGCCGGGGTGGGCGAGCGACCGGATGTGCGGTGGCCGGCGTGCTCATGGCAGCACCGGCAGGCAGTACGCCGGGCGCGGAGTGGTCAGGCAGGCCCGATCCCGCAGGCCCGCCACGATCGCATTCGCACCGTCGCGACTTTGGGCTGAGATGCCGTTGGTGACCAGGCCCGACTCCATCGGTGGCAGGTCCGTCACGGGGATGTTGGTCACCTCGACCAGGGTGGAACCCGATCGGAAGGTGCTGATGCCCTGGTAGACGGCGACTGATCCATCACTGACACCGACGTACCACTGGGAGCGGATCCAGGCGGTGCCGATGAACACGACAGCAGCGCTGAGCACCGCGAGCACCAGGGCAATGCCCGAGATCCAGATCAGGGTACGACGTGTCCGCGGAGACAGACGTGGCTCGGCGGGTGCGGCAGCACCACCGACGGCCGGCATCTCCGAGGTCGGTGGTCCCGCATCGCCCAGGGGCGGCAGGTCGGGTGCATTGGGGTCGACCTGGGCGTCCTCGGGGAAGTGCACGCGCGGCAGGCGGGCGCGGACGCGCGGCTCACCGGCGGCCCCGACCACCACCGGCACACCGGTCATCGACGCACCGCCGGGTGCCTCGATCACGTGCGCCACCACGACGGTGACGTTGTCGGGTGCACCGCGTGACAGGGCCAACTCCACGAGGGTGATGACGGTGCCGGTGGGCTCACCGTCGCCCAGGATCCGAGCCATCTCCGCGGGGGAGACGAGCCCACTCAGTCCGTCACTGCACAGCAGGTATCGATCACCGAGGCGGGCTTCGCGCACCGAGAGATCCGGCTCGACAGCCTGCACCCCGTCGAGTGCGCGCATGAGGAGGTTGCGGCGCGGATGGTGGACGGCTTCGTCCTCGCTGATGCGTCCGGAGTCGACGAGCGTCTGCACATAGGTGTGGTCGTGGGTGATCTGGCCGAGGTCACCGTCACGCAGGAGATAGGCGCGGGAATCCCCCACGTGCACGATCGCAATACGTGCCGCGTCACCATCGGGCAACCAGTAGAGAGCCGTGGCGGTGGTGCCCATGCCGGCAAGGTCGGGGTTGTCCGCGACCACCTGGCCGATGCTCGCACCCGCCTCATCGACAGCCGCCGCGAGCCGGGTGAGGGCCTCGCCCTGATCGAGGACATCCTCGGCCAGGTCAGCGAGAGTCGCCACGGCGGTTGCGCTCGCCAACTCCCCCGCCGCGTGGCCACCCATGCCGTCGGCGACGACAAGCAGTCGGGGACCGGCGTACCCGGAGTCTTCATTGCCCTTGCGGACCTGTCCGACATCGGAGCGGGCGGCGTAGCGCAGCGCGAGGGACACGGCTACCTCTGCAACTGCAGTGTTGTGCGGCCAATGCGCAGGGGCACGTTGGGCGGCAGGATGGTGGGAGAGGTGATGCGGTTGCGGTCAACCCAGGTGCCATTGGTGGACCCGAGGTCCTCGACGATCCACCCGTCGTCGCCGGGATAGATGCGCGCATGACGACTCGAGGCGTAGTCATCATCAATCACCAGTGTCGAGTCGGGTGCGCGCCCGATGGTGACCTGCGCGCTCCCGAGGGGGATGACGGTCGCGGCGAGCGGCCCCTCCGTCACCAGCAGTGAGGGACCGGTCTTGGCATGGCGTGCGGGCTTGGGTGGCCTGGGTTGCTTGGGTGGCTTCGCTGGCTTGGGCGGCCGGGCACTCCCGCGGGTGGGAGCCGGTCGTGCCTCGCGCGGCTGCATCAGGTCACGGCGCAGCGCAATGACGGTGATGATGATGAAGAGCCACAGCGCGCCGAGGAACGCGAGCCTCAACAGCGTGAGGGCGAACTCGGTCACAGCGTCAACCCGTCCGGTAGGTGATCGCCGTCGTGCCGATGAGGACGACGGAGCCATCCACGAGCGCTGCCTGAGTCACCCGGGAACCGTCGATGGTGGTGCCATTCGTGGAGTTGAGATCCCGGGCAATCGCGGGAGTGCCGAGCAGGATCTCGCAGTGCGTGCGTGACACGCCCGGATCCTCGATGCGTACGTCGGCCTCATTGCCTCGACCGAAGCGCGTCACCGCCCGCACCAGGGGATAGGCCGTGCCGCCGATCTCGACGTAGGGCTGACCCGGCAGTGCATCGGAGACGACCGCCGTCACGATGGCGGCGCGCGCCTCGGAGTGCACGCGGAAGATCCCGGTCTCAAGCGAGTCGTCTAGGGACAGGGTCACCTCGGCGGGGCCGAGAAGCGCATAGGACTGTTCGGCGGCGTACTCGGTGACGACCGCGGCCAACTCCCCCTGGAGTGCATCTCGATAGACACTGAGCCGCTCGTCATCATGGGGGGACAGATCGAGGGTAAAAACATTGGGCGTGACGGTGCGGCCGCGGGCCACGATGGCGGCCCGATCGTCCATCTCCTTGTTGAGGGCCGCGGCGAGCTCCACGGGCTGGACCTCGGATTTGAAGGCTCGGGCGAAGGCCCCATTGACCAAACGGTCGAGGCGGTCTTCGAATCGGTCGAGAAGGCCCACCGCCCGATCCTATGTCACCGGAGGGGCTGTCAGCGGTTGCCGCGAAGGTGCGGCACGAAGCCGCCGACGTGATCGGCGTAGTCAAACCAGGTGGCGCCGTGACGCTCAGCGAGGAGCCGGTCCTCCCAGAAGGACTTGGCGTAGAGGAAGACGCAGAGGACGAGCAGGATCAGGACCTGTGAGAGGGACCCGATCGCAATCGTGAATCCCAGGGCCGCGATGAGGAGTCCGACGTAGATGGGATGGCGTACGACCGAGTAGATGCCGGCCGTGCGCAGTGCAGCGCCATCCACGGGCACCGGAGTGGGTGTCAACGCCGCACCCATGGTGATCAGTGACATGAGCAGGATCGTGAGCCCGCCGACCATGAACGCGACACCGAGGACCTCGAGTACACCGGGTGGCCACGCGAGGCTGCCGCGTCGAGGCAGCACGACGAGCAGCACAAGCAGCACGACCTGAACGCTGACGAGCAGCCATCCCACGCGACGCACATGTCGAGCAGCATCATCGCTCGCGCGATCGGCGTCCCTGTCGTGGTCCACGCGAGCATTGTCCCCTATCCGTATGACAGACCGCGCGTGTGGTCGTCCTCCCCAGGGACTTCACAGGCACGGCAACGTCTAGGGGAACGGTGTCTAGGGAAACAAGACGGTGATGGCGTAGCCGGATGGCCATGCGGGCACCCCACCAGCGAAGGTGGGGATCGGATTGATTCGAGTCGGATCAACCTCCAGGCCCCGGGAACCATAGAGGAATTCACCGGCGTAGGTGCCCAACGAGCACAGCGTGTCGGCAACGCTCGGCACCGGCTCGGAGTAGAGCGCGCGGACAGATACCCAGGCATCCGGCCCCTTGCATGTCGTGCGCACACGTGTGGCCAGAGCACGACGCGGATCGGCCGTCGTGGGGATCGCGAAGTCCGTGTAGGCGAATGTCACGCCTCCCAGCCCGATGAAGTTGGCCCGACTAAATCCCGGCAGTGACCCCAAGCGCTGGGGTCGGATGCGCGGCTCCTTCACGGTGGTGGCAACGTCGCTGATGACCGCCGCATAGGTCCGTCCACACGGCGATCCGCGGAAGTCGGCGCGATCAGATGCGACCCGTCGCTGTGATGCTGCCAGGTAGAACTTCGGATTTACTCCTGTCGCGTTATTGGGGAAGCAGGGCTTGCCGCCGTTCAAGCGTGTCTGCATTGCGCTGCGTGTCTCATTGGATCCCAGGCCCAGATAGGACACCGCGACCGTGTGCAGGACGCGACCATCGACACGCACCTGGACAACACCGGGGCCCCGGGGTCGGGGTGAGTGGAAGGCCACCTGCGCGGATGCACCACCGACCTCGATGATCCCCACGCGGGGGGCGGTGTCATCCAGCGTGCCCGACAGGGCATTGGCATCGACCCAGGCGAGCGCAGCCTCGCGCACGTCCGGCAGGATCGCGTTGGTCCGCAGGGGCATGCCCGATGCGGTGATGGCCGCCTGAGTGCTGGCGAAGATGGCGCGCACGGCCGCCGGGTCGGTCTGCTTGAGCAGTCGCACACCCGCGGTCGCCAGCAGGGCGATGGGCACATCTGATGGGGAGATGCCGGTCGTGACGAGTTGATCCCGGAGCGCATCGAGCAGGGGGGTCACCGACTGTGGACCGGCGTCACCGGGGTTGTCCACAAAGGACGAGAGGCCCGGGGTGGTCAGGGGTGCCCGGAAGATTCGACTCGCCGTGAGATCACTCCCGGGCGCATAGAGCGTGAGTCGTGTGCCGCTGCTGCCAGCATCAATCACCACGACGTACGCCGACCCCGCGCGTGGAGCGGCGGGTGCATCAGATGCCCCCGCCGGGGTGCCCCGGATCGCTGGCCGTCGCGAGTTCCTCACAATCCCTGGTGGTCAAGCGCAGGTCGATGGACGACATGACAGCGGTGAGTTGATCCGCGCGTGACACGGAGACGATCGGTGCCGCGACGGTTGGCTGTGCCACGAGCCAGGCGAGTGCCACCGTCGTTGGGGAGCTGTCCTGCCGAGCAGCCACCGTGTCAAGTGCAGCGAGGACTCGCCACCCGCGGTCGGTGAGGTGTCGCGTCACGTGCGCGGCACGGGCCGAGTCACCGACGTCTGCCGAGCGGTATTTGCCGGTGAGGAAGCCGGCCGCCAGGGGGAAGTAGGGCAGGCAGGCGAGGCCCTCGCGCGCACACAAATCCAGCATCGCGCCCTCGTATTCATGGCGCACCATGAGGCTGTAGTGCGGTTGCAGTGCACAAAAGCGCGCAAGCCCCTGCGCATTGGAGATGGCAAGTGCTTCGGCCAGGCGAGTGACCGAGTAGTTGGACGCCGCAATAGCCCTGATCACACCCGCGTCGACGTACTCCGTGAGGGTTGTCAGCGTCTCCTCGAGCGGTGTGTCCAGATCATCGGAGTGGCAGTAGTAGAGGTCGATGTAGTCGGTGCCGAGCCGCTTCAGTGACCCCTGCAGGCCGGCGGTGATCTGCGCGCGCGTCAGCCCATGGTTGTCCGGGAAGCGCCCCACCTTGGTGGCGATGACGACGTCGGCTCGATTGCCGCGTGCACGCATCCAGTCACCGACAATCTCCTCCGACTCCCCACCGGAGCAGCCCGGCGCCCAATAGGGATAAGCGTCTGCAATATCGATGGAGTTGCCACCGCGAGCGACGTAGGAGTCAAGAATCTCGTACGACGCACCCCGGTCGGCAGTCCAGCCAAAGACGTTGCCACCGAGGACGATGCGGGACACCTCAAGGCTCGATGAGCCGAGGTGCACGCGAGTGGTCATCCGCGCAGATTAGCGAGTGGGTGCTGATCTAGGAGGTGCCCATGGTCGGGGCCTGGCCGGGAGGTACCCTCATTCTTGCCTTGGAGACAGGGCGAAGCGCGAGTGGCGGAATAGGCAGACGCGCACGGTTCAGGTCCGTGTGCCCGAAAGGGTGTGGGGGTTCAACTCCCCCCTCGCGCACCCAGGGGTATTTGCGTATCCCAATGAATCCATTTGCATAACTCACGTTCGGGCCCGCCAGTGTGCGCCAGCGACCGCCGATCCTTCCTCGCCCTCGGAGCCGCGGCCACGGGTGCTGTCCTCGTGCCCGCTGCTCCTGCCCTGGCCGGTCGGACCGTGCGGGCCTCCGGTCCCGTCTTCACCCTGGGGGTCGTATCCGGCGATCCGCTGTCGGACTCGGTCATCCTCTGGACCCGCCTTGCACCGCAGCCCCTGTGGTTCCTTCC
>JANRCR010000042.1:51055-66782 GCA_030726915.1 Candidatus Nanopelagicales bacterium | reverse complement strand
GCAGGAGCCGATGGCCGCTCCCGATATCGGAATGGGCGCCGTCTATACCCGCACGTCCCACGGAGAACTCCTTCGCGACGAACAGGACCTGCGAGTCTCCTCCGTCATGGTCGAACTTCGCCGTGACACCTACCTGGGACATGACAACGGCATTGCCACAGTGGCCCGAATGCTTACCCGGCTGATCGACACCGCGAACGTGTAGCCCTGATCACGTCGGGGGTGGGGATTGATACTCAACGTGAACAGCGATTGTAGACAAGCAGCGTTGGCGCACTGACTGACTACGCGTCGGCAAGTGTGCCTTCGATCCCATCGACCGTGTGTCTCAGCGATGCGGTCAGAGTCGGATTGACTCCCCGCTGCTCCAGGATCTCCAGGATGGAGTTGTAGTACCAAAGGATTTGCTCGGGTGTGCCGTTGAAGCGATCCAGCATGTCGGGCCCGACGACCATGAGGTCGGTGTGGATTGCCCGAGCGTTGTGGAGTTTGTCGGCGGCGGTGACGAGCAGGACGTCATCGTTGGATTTGCGTAGATGCTCGATGTGCTGTGTCTTGCGCTCGACATAGGGAGCTTTGGCCTCGGGATCTTCGGACAGGGAGTCGCTGCAGGCCTCGACAATGTCAGCGACACGGTCACCAAACCGGACACGCACGTCGACGAGACGGGGTTGCCCGCCTTGGTCCTCAGCTACGTCGTGCAGGAGCCCCGCGATGGCGAGATCCTCATCACCGCCCGCCTCGAGGACGAGTCCGGAGACACCGATGAGGTGACTCATGTAGGGAAGATCGGTGCCCTTGCGGGTCTGCGTCGCATGGGCGATGGATGCGTAGGCGATCGCGTCGGCGTATCGCTGGGTGAGTGTGATGGTCATTCGGCCCCTTTCAATCGGGCTTCTATCGCCTGCCAGAGTTGCTTGGCGTAGTCGTCGATGGCGTCGTCGGTCAGTTTGTCCGGGTCGAGGCGGATGTAGATCCGCTCCGGCTCAGCCACGGCTGAAGCCCCACACGAGTGCGACAAAAAGTGCGATCGTGCCGGTCAATCCCAGGACGAGTGTGAGGACGCTGCCGGCGTCCCAATCGTGCATGGCTGTCATGTGAACCCCCAAAGCTCGGTCTTCCGCTGGGCTGGTGCGCAGCGGCTGCTCTTCCTCCGGGGCCACCGATCGCGAGCGGGCGGTTGGCAGACGACGAGCCGGAGGGCTTGATGTCGTCTTCTTGAGCACCTTCAGCATGACATGGGGGTGTGACAGTCACCTGTAGTCGTCGTCCGTCAGGGAGCTCGTATTCGGTCAAGGCTGACTGTTTGCCCGTGACGAGGCCCTCGATGGCTGACAAACTGAGCGTGCAGCCCCGTTGCCTCGACCCCCCGTGGGTGGCGGGGCTGCCCACGCGCGTCGGCAATTGTGATGGAGACCCACGTCGATGTGCGGGTGCGACGATGCCAGGTGAGTTCACCCCGGTCATCAAGGCCCGTCGACAGATTTGGGAACTATGAGGGATGTGCCTTCTGCTTTGCGATTGCGCCGCATGAGGCGTAGCGTCCGAAGCGCATCCATTGGTGCAGGTATCTAGGAGGACTCTTGTCCGCACGTCGTATCACCGTCCTGACGTCAGCACTCGCCCTCCTCCTCGCACTGGGAGCACCCGCCGTGCAGGCGGCCGCCGAACCGCGGGCGACCACGACGGTCGTGGTCTCCAACCTCAACGACACGGGCGCGGGGTCGCTGCGGGCCGCGCTCGCGTCTGCGGCCCCGGATGACACGACGCAGATCACCTTCGCCGTCGCCGGCGCCATCACGCTCGCTTCCGCGCTCCCGGCGATCACCTCGACGGTGGTCCTCGACGGCACATCCGCGCCGGGCTATGTCGCCGGTGGCGCACCCGTGGTCTTTATCGACTTTCTGGGCGCGGCCGGGATCAGCCTCGCGAAGGGCGCCGATGGATCACAGGTGCTCGGACTCGCTGTGGGCAACGCCGCAGGCGATGGCATCGCCGTCGCTGCACCCGCGGTGATGATCGCCGGCAACTACGTCGGTCTGACCATCAGTGGAGCAATCGCCCCCAACGCAGGTGCCGGCGTACATCTCATGGCTGGCTCGGATGGATCCACCATCGGCACGAATCCGGATAACTCCTCCGCCTGGGTCTCCAATGTCATCTCCAACAATGGCGGCAGCGGCCTGGTCATCGACGGCTCCTCCGGCAACGTCGTCGTCGCCAATCGGATCGGCACCAACCCGGCCGGCACAGCCGCTGCTCCCAACGGTGCGAATGGCATCGAGGTGACCGGCGCCTCCGTCAGCAACACTCTGGGTGGCACCGTCTCGGTCGACGGTGTGACCGGCGCGGTGAACAACCCGACGGGCAACAAGGGAGAGGTGACGCCGACCTTCACGCGGCCGCCGCTGGGCAATGTCGTGAGCGGCAACACCGGCGCGGGCATCGCCATCACCGGCGCCACCGACACGACCATCGCCGGCAACTTCGTCGGCACCAGTGCTTCGGGCAACGCCGATCTCGGCAACGGCAGCCAGGGAATCGTGCTCAATGGAGCCGACGGCACGCAGATTGTGGGCTGCACGCTCGTCGATGAACCCTTCATCTACTACAACGTGGTGAGCGGCAACGGCGCCTCCGGCATCGAGGTGCGCGATTCCGACAACGTCGCGGTGCAGGGCAACTTCACGGGTGTTGCCGCTGACAATGAGACGTCGATCGGCAATTCAGGCAACGGCCTGTGGGTCACGGGCACCTCGGCCAAGACCCAGGCGGGTGGACCGATCCCGCTGGGCAACGTCACCTCGGGCAATGGCCGCAACGGCATCGCCGTGACCGGCCAGGTATCAGGCTTTGTGTCCTTCAACAACTTCGCCGGGCTCGTCGCCTTCGGCGGCGCGGCTCCCAACCAGCTCCACGGGATCTACGTCACGGCGACGGGGGGCAGCAACCTGCTCCGCACCAGCGTGACCAGCGGCAACATCGGCGACGGAATCCGTCTCGACCGCAAGGCGACGGGCGTGACTATCGACCCCGTCCTCTCCGGTTTGAGCACCTCCGGGGCCGCGGCACTGCCCAATGGCGGCAACGGACTGACGATCACCGGCAGTGCCTCCCGCAACGTGGTGGGTGGAACGCGCACGTCGGTCATGCCCCACACGGCGTTCAGTGGGAACAAGGGCTACGGCATCCGCATCGAGGGCACGGCCAGCCGCAACCTTGTCTACGACACCTACGTGGGTGTGTCGGTCGCCGGACAGATCTCTTTGGGCAATGGTGCCGGGGGTATCTCCATTGCCGGCAAGGCTCACCACAACATCATTGGCGGCCAGAAGTCGACCGCGCGCCGCGCAAATATCATCGCGGGCAACACCGGCAACGGCATCGAGCTCGCCTCGGGGACGCGCAATAACACGGTGGTCAACAACTACATCGGCGTGAGCCGACTGCGACTGGTCTTCCCCAATACGGGCCGAGATATCGTCAACAGGGGTAAGACCAACGTCATCAAAAACAACATCTTCGCTCCCTGACAGGTATTGTTCACACTCCCTCGACCGATCGGAAGGTTCTCCCCATGGCGATTCAATCCCCGTCGCGTATCCGCAGGGTCGGGCTGGCTCTCCTCGTGGCGTGCGCGACGATTGCGACGGCAACCGGCGCTGCCGGAGCGGTCGACAGGACGGACACCGCACCCGCAGCCGCCTCCGCGACTGTTCCGATGCGGCTCATGTCCGTCTACGGGGTCACGGGTGAGGGGCCCAACGCGCTGGTCATGGACTCCCGGGGCAACGTCTACACCGCCAACTCCAAGTCCGACAACGTCACGCGGATCACCCGCGAGGGATACGTCCAGGTGGTCGGTGTCACCGGCAAGCAGCCCATGGGCATCGCGCTGGATGACGAGGGCAACGTCTATACGTCGAACTTCGGGGACAGCACCGTCACCAAGATCACCCCGGAGGGCGTCTCGAGCGTTCTGGGTACGACGGGCAGGACTCCCATCGGCATCAGGGCGGATGCCGCGGGCAACATCTACACGAGCAACTACCTCGACAGCACGGTCACCAAGATCACCCCGGAGGGTGTCTCGAGTGTGCTGGCCAGGACGGGCACGCATCCGCTCGGGATCATCCTCGACCGCGCGGGCAATGTCTTCACCGCCAATGAGGGGTCGAACTCCATCACCAAGATCACGCCGGAGGGGGTGGCGACGACCCTCGGCACGACCGGGGCGTGGCCCCAGGCGATCGCCATGGATGCCGACGGCAACCTCTACACCGCCAACTGGAACAGCTCCAACGTCTCCAAGGTCACCCCGGCCGGCAAGTCCACGATCCTTGGTGTGACGGGCAAGCGTCCGATCGGCATCACGGTGGATGCCGCGGGCAACGTCTACACGACGAATAACGGCGCGAATAACGTCTCGCGCATCACACCGAAGGGTGCCTCGCAGATCATCGCGGTGACCGAGCGACGTCCCTCGGGCATCACGGTGGACTCCGCAGGCAATCTCTACATGGTCAACTTCCTGTCGGACACGGTCACCAAGGTGGCCGCAGGCAAGGCCACGCAACCCGACACCCTGACCTTCTCCACCGTGACCGTGGGGTCACCGGGCAACGATCCCGCCGTGATCATCCCCTTCTACAACGACGTCTACAAGACCCAGCAGAGCTGCTTGGACGCCCTGCCGGGCGTGCAGGAGTCCGTGCAGGCCGACCCCGATCCTGCAGTGCAGAAGGAGTCGGCTACCTCGTGCATGTCCGTCGGTGCGGTGCCCTACACCTACGACATCGGCGAGATGGAGGTCACCACCGCCCAGTGGGTCACCTTCCTCAACTACGTGGACCCCAATGGCAGCAATACCCATCGCCTATGGGACGTGGCCGAGAGCGCCTCGGTGTGGCCGAAGTACGGATCGGTCAACCGCAATCTGCGAGCCGCGCCGGGACAGCGCTACTACGTAGCGTCGCCCGGATGGGCCAACCGGCCCTACAACCAGGCTGACTTCAGTCGCTCCGCTCGATTCGTCAACTCCCTCTTCAACGGCAAGGTGCTGTCGAAGAAGGTCGACTACGTCACGACCGTGACAGGGGAGTCGTTGAAGCGCACGAACTACACCGTGCGGCTGTCGACCAACACCGAGTCGGGCATGTACCTCATGAGCAACCCCAAGACCACGCGGACGGCCAAGAAGGGCTTCGCGATCACGAGCCAGAACGAGTGGATCAAGGCCGCCTACTTCGATCCCAAGGGTGGGGGCAAGTTCTCCTACTGGGACTACCCCACCAACCCGGGCCTCTTCGTCAACTGCAAGGTCGACGAGGAGGGCTGCGCGGAGGGTGAGCAGCCCAACGCCGTCGTGATGGATGCCAACGGCAACGTCACCAACTCAGACCAGCAGCCGCTTGCAGCCTTCGAGGCTGTCCCGGGCACGGCACCGGATTGGTGTCCTGTCATCTCTCTCACCGCCGATCAGTGCACCGCGGATGCACCCTTCCCGCCGGCGCTGCCCTACAACGGCAACATGACCCCCGTCGGCCAGGCGCTCACGCGCTCTCCCTGGGGCACGGTGGATCAGGGCGGGAATGTGGTGGAGGTCCTCGACACCATTTCGCCCCCGCCACCGCTGGGCGACACCACGATTGTGTGGCGTCGCTGGCACGGAGGCGTCGTGACGGCGACGGCGTACCAGATGTGGCTGTCCGCGGTGGGCACGACGCCGCAGACCATCCCCGGCTACGCCATCAACCCCTGGCGCGGATTCCGCATCTCAGTCCGCGGACTGTAGGGGCTCTCGGCGGGGACCAGTCGGGGTCAGTTGGCTCGTTCCCCCATGTGAGGGGGGACGAGCCGTTACCGTTGGAGTCATGCGCACCCCCATCCCCGCCCTGGTCGCCACCCTCGGACTCCTCGCGACCGGCCTGACCGGCCTCGCGATCGCGCCCGCAGCATCGGCCTTCGAGCCGACCCTCACGTACGTCGACTGCCCGGCCGAGGTGAAGCCCGCGAGCACGAAGTGCGCGGAACTCACGGTGCCGCTGGACTGGCAGACCCCCGACGACGGCCGCACGACGAAGATCGCGCTTCGTGTGATTCCGTCGGCGCGTGGCGGGGGTGGTTTCACCTTCAATCCGGGCGGCCCGGGCGGCTCCGGCATCGACGCCGGCGCAGGTGTCCATGCGAGCTTGCCCCGGCAGGTACGTGACCGTTTCGACTTCGTCATGTGGGATCCGCGCGGTGTGGGCCTGAGCGGTCCGAAACTGAGCGGGTGCGGGCCGATCCCCAGCGCGAACCTACCCCTCACCGGCCCGGTGGATTGGGAGAAGGCGTGGTCAGAGTGGGCCGTTGCCAGGGGTGTGGCCCTCTCCGACTGCTTTGCGAAGAATCCGGATGCGGCGCCCTATCTCGGCACGTGGCAGGTTGTGCGCGACATGGAGGCCATGCGCACCGCGCTGGGCTACAACAGGTGGAACTTCTGGGGGATGAGCTACGGCACCCGCATCGCCTACACCTACGCCAAGACCTTCCCCGACAGCCTGCGCACGGTCATCGTCGACGGCAGCCTGTGGCCCCAGGAGTCGGTCTATCGCCTCTCCAGCCAGCAGCCCATGGCGTACCAGACCGCTCTGCAGGTCTACTCCTCCGTGATGGGCCGCGCGCAGACACGCAAGTTCGAGCAGATTCTCGAAGTGCTCGACGACACCTACATCGAGACGCCGGACGGGGTCACAACGCGATGGAGTTTCTCCGGCGCCGTCTTCGGCGCTCTCGGCAGCCAGGCCGCCTACCCGGGCATCCGGGAGGGGATCAACCAGGTCTATGACGCACTCGTCGCCCAGCCCTCGATCCAGACGCGCAGGGCAGCCGTGCGGGCGGTGGAAGCACTCGAGGATCCGGAGCCGGATCCGTCGGAGAGCTACCTCTTTTCCTTCGTCAACTGCGCGGACCTGCATGATCGGCCCACGCCGGAGATGGCCGGTCGGGTCGCTGCCAGCGCCGCGCGCGACTACGGCACCACCTTCGCCGAAGCGACTAACAACATCACGAGTTGCCAGGGGCTGCCCGCTGACTATTCCCCGCCGGTGCCGAGTGACTGGGCCACCATCGAACTCGCCACTCCGCCTGTCGTCGTATTGTCCCTCGGTGACCGGGCGACCCCGTGGCTGTGGGGCAAGATCATGGCCAATCAGTACGCTGGATCGCGGATCATCAACTACAACAGCTCCCAGCACGTGACCTACATGTTTGCGCCGTCGCGTTGCGTCAACGACCCGGTCACCCGCTACATCCTGCGCAGGCAACTGCCCCCGAGCAACGTCTTCTGCTCTTTCGTCCCGTCACCTCCCCCGCCACAGGAGTAGGCGCGATACATGAGGGGGTCTTCGGGGCTGGGAGGCGATGGGCATGCATCAGAAGGTGACCTTCGGTGAGGATGGTTCCCCCGGGGCCGTCGACGCGTGGACGTGGCTGACCGCCCACGCGTGGTCGGGTTGGGACCTGGATGTGGTCGCTGTCGAGAAGCCTCTGAAGAGCACCTCGGATTCGCCGATGGGCTACGACCATCTGCATCCGTGGGAGCCGGAGACTCCCCGCGATGTGCCCGCCGATTGCGATTTTGCTGGGGTCTCTTATTTCACGGCGCATCACGATGCACGGCTCGTGCTCGGCGCCGACCTCCAGTCGGATCTCCTCGTCATTGGTCCTCGCGGCAAGGGCCTCATGAAGGCCCTCCATATCGGCAGCACCGCGGAGTGGCTGGTGCAGTGCCCCAACACGCCCACCGTGATCGCACGTGCGGGTGGCACCACCCGCACGATCATGCTCTGCATCGACGGGTCCCCCCACGCCGATGCCGTCGTCGACCTCCTGGTGACCCTGCCGTGGATCGCGAGCACGAGCGTCACCGTGCTCGCCGTTGTTGAGAACTTTGATGACATCCGCGGTCATGCCCAGACAGCCGCCGATCGACTCACGGCCGCGGGAGCCACGGTGGAGCTGAACATCGTTGAGCCACGGGGTGGCGGCTCGAAGTCGGATGCCCGCGCCACCGTGCATTACGTCATCAACGAGGCCAAGCCTGACCTCATCGCGATGGGCACGAGGGGACTCCTCGGCATGCAGCGCCTGCGTCTGGGATCACTGGCGAGCTCGGTCGTACGTCACTCCACCACATCGGTGCTGCTCGCGCGCGACCACTCCGAGGACGTTGATGGATGAGCCAACACGGCGCCGCTAGGTTATTGATATGCGTCGATTGACCAAGGACTCCCTCCTCCGCCCCCTCATCGGCTTGGTTGCCGCTGGAGCGATTGTGGCCTCGGCCCTGGTGTCCGGGCCCGCCGTGGCGACGGGACCGCAGACGGCTGCTGCGGCGGCCTTTCCTCCGGAGGAATTCACCTTCACGGTGGCTCTCAATTACAACCGCCGGGCACTGCTCGCCGATGCCCGCGCTATCTCGTCCCCGGCGTCCCCGCGTTACCGCAACTTCCTCACGCTCAATCAGGCGGCGGCGAAGTTCGGCACGACGCGTGCCCAGCGCGATGGCCTGCGCGCCGCGGCGACGGCGCTCGGGATGAAGGTGACTTTCAGTGCGACCGGCCTGACCGCCAACCTCACCGCGCCGGTGGACACATGGAGTGAGCTGTACGGGATGGAGCCCACCCCGCAGCCCCAGGCCCCGTGGGTGGCTATCTCCTATCTTGATCCCCGGACGGGCTTGTACCCCGCGATCCCGCAACAACTGAGCAAGCACGTGCGCGTCATCTTTGCGAGCGACTCCGTCATCGCGCCGGCTCCCGCCACCCCGAGCGCTGCGACCCCGCTGCTCAACGCACCGGTGTCCGCGGATGACAGCCCGCCGGTCAACACGGGGTCCCCCTTCGGCCCAGGCCTGGATTGCGTGGAGCCTGCCTTGCAGCCGGACGTGTACTCGCCGAGCCAACTCCAGGTGCCATATGGCACCAAGGCCCTGCACGATCGCGGACTGCGCGGTGCCGGGGCTCGGATCGCCAATCTTGCGCAGGGTTACGCCTATTTTGAGGAGTTGTCGGCCTTCGCCGCTAACTGCTGGGATTATCGCAAGCCAACTATCGCCTTCACCGGAGGATCTGGCGTTGGCCCTGATCCGGTGCAGAACGCCACCGACGTCATCGAGGGCAACCTCGATGTGCAGGTGATCGCGGCAGTCGTGCCGGAGGCGGCGATGATCGACTACGTCGAGGTCGCACCCGTCCCGCGCGTCTATCAGTCCTTCGTCGAGTCGGTCGATCTCCTCACCACCAGGATGACGCCGATGCCCGATGTCGTCACCACCTCCTTTGCCCAGTGCGAACTAGAAATGCTGGGTGCCGATGCGGAGCGGGCGGTGTCGGAGGACCACTTCGCGCTCCTTGCGATTCTCGGGGTGACGATGGTCGCAGCATCGCTCGACGGCGGCTCGAGTGTGTGCTCGCAGGAGGAGGCGGACCCGCCGGCCTTCCTGCGGGTGCAGGCTGTCGCCTACCCCGCGTCATCGCACTGGGTGACCGGCGTCGGCGGTACGCGCATCGTCCTCGGTGAAGGCAATGAGCGCGTCGACGAGGTCGTGTGGAACGACACCGAGTGGGGTGGTCCTGGCGCAGGAGCAGGCACGGGCGGACCCTCGCTGGCGACGCGACCGTGGTATCAGCGACCCGTCACGGGGCGGGATCGTCGACTTGTTCCGGATGTCTCCGCACATGCATCGACGTACCCCGGCTGGGCCACAGCGCTGCCTCTAGAGAGCGGCGAGATCCTCGTCGCGCCTATTGGGGGCACGAGCGCGGCAGCGCCCTTCACCGCCGCCAATCTTGCACTTATCGCTGCAGCGGAGCGCAAGGCCGGGCGTGGCCCCCTGGGCTTCATCAACCCATTGCTCTACGACCTGTCGTCCAAGCCCATGGTCTACTCGACATCGTTCTACGACATCACCAAGGGCAACAACCAGCGGTTCGTCGAGGCCGCTTGCTGCGTGGCAACCAAGGGATATGACCAAGCCACCGGCCTGGGGTCGCTGACCTTCGACGAGTTGATCAGGGTGATCCCGAGGCCGGGGTCGCGCCGATAACGGACTCACCCCGGGCGCCGCTAGACTCCTGAGCCGGGGTCGAGCAAAGGGGTTGGCGTGGGACTAGGCACTGACATTCGACTGTCCCGCTTGTTTGCTAATCCCTCGGGCAACCTCTTTGGGATCGCGGTCGATCACTTCGTCGGCTATGGCAACGTGCGCGCGGGCGGACTGCAGAATCTCCCCGATGCGGTGGATCGCTGCATGACCTCGCACCCGGACACGATGACGATGACCCCGGGCACCGCCAAGAATTGCTGGCCCAAGCATGTCGGTGAAGCGGCCCTCATCGTGCAGGCCTCCTACTGGACCCCGGATGATCGGATCCGCGGTCAACTCGCCACACCCGCCGACGCCATCCGCCTCGGCGCTGATGCGCTGGCCGTGGCGATTGCCGTCCGCGGTGAGACCGAGGGCGACTTCATCCGCTGGCTGTCCGACGCCGTGCGCGCGGCGGCGCCGTACGAGCTCCCCATCGTCGCCCACATCTATCCCCGTGACTACACCGATGGGGTGAAGATCGTCTTCACCCCGGATGAGATCGCCTACGCCGTACGCGTGGGTATCGAGACCGGTGTCGACGTGATCAAGGTCGGCTATCCCGGGGATGAGCAGGCATTCGCGGAGATCATCTCGGCATGTCCCGCACCGGTGGTCATGGCCGGCGGACCCAAGGAGCCCACCCTGCGTGACGCCCTCGCCCAGATCCACGCGGGTATGCGCGCGGGTGCACGCGGAGCGGTCGTGGGTCGCAACATCTGGGGCGAGGCCGATATGGAGCATGCGGCGCGCGCCTATGCGGCTGTCATCCACGACGGACTGGATGCCGATCAGGCTGTCGCACGCACATGATCGTGGGCCTCGGCTGCATCGCACACGACCTCATCCTCGTCACGGAGACGTCCTGGCAGTCGGGCAAGGGCCGAGTCCTGCAGCGCGAGTCGCGATTCGGCGGCAACGTGCGCAACGCACTCGCGACGGTGGCCGCCCTGGACTATCCCGCGGCCTATCTCGGGACCGTCGGCACATCCACGCTGTCGGATGAGGCGGTCGCCGACCTCACCCAGCACCGCATCGATACGAGTTTCATTGAGCGCGTGCCCGGCGCCGATCCTGTCGAGTCGCGGATCACCGTGACCGCCGACGGTGAGCGGTATGTCGCCTTCGATGATGCCCCCCTCGCCACGACGCCGATGCCAAACACCGCGGTGGTCGAGGCTGCGCTCAGCGCGGCGACCGCGCTGGTCATCGACGCCTGCGTTGCTCCCCCCGGGTCCCTGCGTGTGGTTGAGCAGGCACGCGAGAGGGGTGTGCCCGTCGTACTCGACGCGGAGCGCGACCCGACACCGATCGTTCGCGCGCTCGTCGCGGCTGCGGACCACCTCGTCATCCCACTCAGTTTTGGCACGATGCTCACGGGTGCCAGTGACCCCGCGGATATCGCGCAGGAGTTGTGGAATGACGATCGCGCTGTGATCGTGCTCACCGATGGCACGCGCGGTGCCTACGCATTTGATGCACCCGGAACCAGCGTGCATGTCCCGTCCTTTGCGGTGACGGCGGTCGACACGACGGGCTGCGGAGATGCCTTCCATGCGGCGTATGCCTGGTCCCTGCTGTCGGATGTGGGCCTGCCGGATCGGGTGAGCATCGCCAGTGCGGCAGCGGCGGTCATCGCTGCAATGCCCGCGGGCACTCAGCGGGTGGCCACGCGAGAGGCCATTGCAGTCTTCGTGCCGGGAGCGGACCTCGGATAGAGCGTCGGGCGTGGGGTCACTCGTCAGGATTGCGCAAGACGGTGACGGCGAATTCGGCCTCGTCATCCCACGGTCGCAGATCCCAGGTGGCAAAGCGCTGCTCGATGATGAAGCCGGCCGCGAGAGCATCGGCATCAAAGGTTGTGATCCCATAGCGCTCCGGCTGGAAGCCCGCAACGCACACGCCACCGGGGCGCAGATGTCGACGTAGGGCACGGAGGGTGGCGACCTCGGCCTCCGGCGCGACGAAGGTGATGACATTGCCGGCGAGGACGACCGCATCCAGGGGCTCACCGTGCCCCAGGGCGGCAAGATCCAGCGTGGTCAGGTCGGCCCGCAGGTAGATCGGGCCCGGATGATCGACGCGCGCTGCGTCGAGAAGTACGTCATCGAGGTCCACCCCGATGGTGTGATGCCCGCGACGCTGCAGTGACTGCGTCAAGCGACCCTGACCGCAGCCTGCGTCCAGCACCCGACTGCCGGGGGGAATCAGCGCGTCAATGAAGCGCGCCTCACCCTCGATGTTGACGCCCTCGGTCACCAACTCCCGGAAGTGCTCGGCGTACTGCTCAGAGTGCCCCTCCTCCATCTCGGTGAACCATCGAGGGGTGGAGGTCATGGGGATGATCTTGGCATCGGCGTCATCATCGGCAGTCAGCTGGCCCACGAAAAGAAGTAAGTTCAAGATGCTGGCAGTTCAAGGCGCTAGCGTGTGAAGGTATGGGAGACATCGTGACCGATGCCGTGCGCAGGCGCCTTGACCGCCCTGCGGCACTGGGTGATCGAGCACTTGCGGGGTCCGAGAAACTCCGATTCTTCCCGCTCGTCGCCGCGTCGGGACATGGGTGCCTGGTCACTGATGAGGATGGCCGTGAGTACCTGGACCTCAGTGCTGGATGGACGGCTGCGGGAATCGGCTACGCGCATCCTGAGGTGGTTGCTGCTGTCACTGATGCCATCACCCATCAGGCCTACACCGGTGGAATCTCCGCCTCTATCCCGGTGACATCCGGCTTGGTTGAGGATCTGATAAGTCGCTTTCCTCACGTGGAAAATCCACGCGTGTACTTGGGAAACTCCGGCACGGACGCAAATGATGTCGCCCTGAGACTGTGCCGGGAGTACACGGGTCGCCAACGCATCATCTCTTTTGAAAACAGTTATCACGGCGGTCTGGGATTAGCGATGGCCGTTTCGGGAGTCCATGTGGCAGCGGGGGTCGCCGCGGATCCAGATACGACCTTTCTTCCATATCCAGACCCGGTCCGCCCCCACACCGGAAACCCTCAGACTGTTGCAGAAGATGTACTCGCGCGGCTGCATACCGAGCTTGAGCGGGGAGACGTAGCCGCACTGATTATCGAACCAATTCAATCTGACGGTGGACTGGTGATCCCACCGGCAGGATTCCTTCGCCGCGTTGTGGACATGTGCCAGGTGGCGGGGGTCCCCACGATTGTGGATGAGGTCAAGGTGGGGCTGGCACGGACTGGACGCTTCAATGCCTTTGACCACGATCAAGCAGCGCCAACAATCGTGACCCTCGGCAAGTCGCTCGGTGGTGGGTTGCCGATATCGGCAGCGATCGGCCCCGCGGTGATTCTCGATCAACCGGTGGCCTCAGCGCTGCTCACAATGGCGGGTAATCCCGTATGCGCCGCCTCAGCTCGAGCTGTCCTGCGTGTGATTGATGACGAGGGACTGGTCCTCCGGGCCGCCGAGTCTGGGGAACGCATGCGCGCAGCCCTCCACGCAGCTGCACAGCGCGAGGGAGTGACCGATGTGATCCGCGACATTCGAGGCCTAGGACTGACGATCGGCGTTGACCTTGTCCACCCGGGTGATGGCGGAGCAAGGGATGTTGACCTCGCACGCAAGTCGGTCTACCGCGCCTGGCAACTCGGTGTGATCCTTTACTACGTTGGCGGGAATGTCCTCGAAATCACACCCGGTCTCATCATTTCTGATGAACACATAGATTTCGCTGCGGATGTCGTGATGCGGGCAGTGCGTGAAGCCAGGGCTGGGGCCGTCACAAATGACGAAATCGCGTCATACACCGGCTGGTAGATCTAGTACACCGCGGTGTAGTGAGCGCAGCGCTCAGCCGGATCCATGCCCGCAAGCGCCTGCTCTTCGCTTTGTCGCACAGCACGCTGGGTCATCGCAAGTTCACTGGCAAACCAGCGCACCGCAATGGGATCCGCCTCCCAGGCATCAAGGGCGGCACCAGAGTTGGCGGGTAGCGGTGGTACGGACCCGTCTTCGGGTTCCGCTTCAAGAATGGTGTCCAGCGTGAGACTTTCATCCAGGCCCTCGCACATGGCCTGAACGATCGCAGCCAAGGCGAGATAAGGATTAGCCGTAGCGTCTACCGCGCGGTACTCCACGTTGTAGGTGCGGGCGGGATCCATGCCCGACGTGATCGGGCAGATACGCACAAGTGCCTCGCGTGTCTGCTGACCGATAAAGGCCCCTGCTGCGCTCCAGCGATGCGGGGTGAGACGCAGGTGAGAGATTTGGCTTGGGGCAGTCCACGCCTGGATGGCGTGGGCGTGCCGCAATACTCCAGCAAGCGCTGACTCTCCCAGAGTCGACAGACCGTGCTGCCGTGAGGCGTCGTAGAGCACTGGTGATTCACCCCGCCAGAGTGATAGGTGCACGTGGACACCATTCCCCACAGCATCGGGATGGGGGAGGGGTACAAAACTGGCTCGACGACGTACGGATCGGGCAGCGGATCGGGCAATTTCTCGGACGAGAACAGCATCGTCAGCCGCGCGCACACCGAAGCGGGGCTTGATTGCCACCTCAAACTGACCTGGACCGTACTCGGGAAGCCAGGTGTCCACGGTGATTCCTGCCTCGGACAAGCCACGCATGAACACTGTTCCGAATGCCCCCTCCATGAGGAAGCGATCCAGGCCGAAAGCGTGCCCCCCGGTCTTGGATCCGTCCGCATCAAAGAGCAAAAACTCATGCTCGAAGGCGGCAAACAGACGAAGTCCATGCCCTTGCTCAAGACGTGCCAGGGAGTGCTTGAGAGTGGACCGGGGACAGCACGACCATGCAGAGCCGTCGATGTTGACCTGATCCCCGATCATGAGCGTGACGGGAAGTTCACCATCGGCGATGGGCATTGGGGTGGCGGTGTCAACATCGGGGATAAGCCTGAGATCCCCGAGTGAGCCAAATGGATTGGGTGTTGCAAGTGTGCCGAATGCGTCGATGGCTAGGTCAGCGGGCACCCAGCCGACACCGACATCCGGGTCGAGGTCGCTCAAGGGAAGCGATCGACCACGCGTCACCCCAACAAGGTCGTTGGTTGCGACGAAGGCGTATGCGTCGCTCGGCATGCTAGTCATCCTCACTTCAGGGCGTGGACAGTGGCGGTGCCATGGACTCTGTCTATGTGTAGAAGGCTACCGTTCTCGAGATCCTTGGATTGATCTGCGGACGGGCGGATGCCGGTTGACCAAATAGAAAATATCTCCCTCTCCTGCGCCCAAGCAAGGTGAAAGTAATCTTCCTCAACATCATCATCACGGAATTCCGGGCGATGCTGACAGATTGCCACGAGTTCCTTGGGTGTGAGGACGAAGGCGTTGAGCGATGTGTAGTGATGACCAGCAAGGACATCAACCGTTCGCTGGAACGCTTCTATGAGATCACCACCACACTGACGCATGTAGGTCATGAGCACGTAGAAATATTGCTCACTGTCTGTATCACCGACGAGTCGCTCGCGGAACTCTGGATCTATCAATTCCCGCAGATCCTCTGTGCGTTCGACGTAGCCGTTATGGATGAAAGTCAAAGGTCCATGCGGGCCGTAGGCGCTGAACGGGTGAGTGTTGTCCATATGCACCGGTATCCCCTC
>JANRCR010000042.1:0-50955 GCA_030726915.1 Candidatus Nanopelagicales bacterium | reverse complement strand
ACTCTTCGGCCGAAGAGTCCGTTGGGGAACACGGACAGGACAGCGATAACAAAGATGAAGGTCAGCGCCTCCCGGAAGGGAACGAGCGATTCCGGCAGCCAGGTCTGGAGTGCAATCTCAATCGCAGCGAGGAGGTAGCCGGCAATGACCGCACCTGAGAGGCTGCCTAGTCCACCGATGACGACGACGATAAAGGCCGCGAGCACCGGCTTGAGGCCCATTAATGGGTCTACGGAGCCGCGCTGCATGACCCACAGCACCCCGGCAATGCCTGCAAGAAGCCCGGAGATGAGGAACGCCAGGGCAATAAGACGGGAGGCTTTAATGCCCATGAGACGAACAATCTCAAACTCAGTAGCGGACGCCCGAATTGCCCAACCCATTCGTGTGTTGAAGAAGAAAAATCGGAGGAGTACCAGGCTGGCGAGCGACACGATTATGGAGATGAGTTGAATCATGGAGATCTGTGCTGGTCCGATGCTTACGGAAGAGTTGAAGAATGAGGGGACGGGCACGGCTTGCCCGCGGGGAGACACGCCGTTCTGAAAAATGACCTGCAGGAGCATGGCAACCGCAAAACTCGTCATAAGCAGAGTCGCAGGGCTTGCTGAGCGTACCGGCCGGAAGGCTGTCGCTTCCATAATGATGGCTGCCAGGCCGCCGGCCACGATGGCTGAGACTGCAGCGACCCAGAACGGGACGCCCAGAACGATTCCGGCGAGAAGGACGTAGCCGGATAGGGCCATCATTTCACCGTGCGCGAAGTTGATGAGCCGGAGCACGCTGAACACGACGGCAAGACCAAGCGCGAGCAAAGCGTAGGTACCGCCCAGGCTCACCACGTTGACGACAAACTTGATGATGGTGTCCATCAGGACGTCACCCCCAGGTAAACGTCCTTGACCTGATCAGAGGCTAGGAGTTCGGCTGCCGGTCCCTCGAGCACGATTGATCCGGTGGCCATCGCGTAGGCGCGGTCGGCGAACCTGAGCACACGCATGACCTCCTGCTCAACAATCATCATGCTGAGGCCGGTCTCGCGGAGATCGCTGAGCAGGCCATAGACAACGGTGACCAGCGTGGGAGCAAGTCCCAGAGAAGGCTCGTCGATGAGGAGCAATTGGGGTCTCGACATGAGCGCCCGAGCGATGGCCACCTGCTGCTGCTCCCCGCCGGAAAGAGTGCCGGCATACTGCCGCTGGCGCTCAGCGAGGATGGGCAGGGTGTCTAGGAGACGTTCATAGGTCTCATCGTGACTTCCCCGACTTGCGCCTAGCAGGAGGTTCTCCCGCACGGTGAGTTGGGGGAAGAGTCGTCTGCCCTCGGGCACCAGAGTGAGGCCAAGGGAAACGATGCGCTCGCATGCGCGTCCACTCACGCGTTGACCCTTAAAGGTGATGTCACCCTGGGACTTGATCAGCCCAACGATCGAACGCAGCGTCGAGGACTTACCGGCCCCATTCGGGCCGAGGAGGGCAACAACTTCACCCTCCTCGACCCGAAGGGAGACATCACGAACTGCCTGGACGCCTCCGTAGGAGACGTTCAGATTCGCGACATCCAGGAGCACGGACATGCGACCTACTGCGCGGGGGGCACGGTTGCAGGGTCCGGTGCTACAGCTAGGACGAACGTGCGCTCACCGTTCTGAACCTCCACCAGGGTGATCTCGCGAATAGCCATTCGGTCCCCGCCCTTGTATGAGATCGGTCCGGTGATGCCCTGGACACCCTCGAGATTGGTGAGTGCATCCTTGATCGGGATCGGATCACAGCTTTGTGCGTTGGTGACGGCGGCCTCGAGGATCTTGCCCAACTCATAGCCGGTGATGGCGAAGATGGTCTCAGGGTCCTTGCCGTACTTGGTGTTGTACTTGGTCCAGAAAGCGGCCTGGTCACCCTCATTAGCGAGGATGCCCGCGGTGGAGAAGACCACTCCGTCAGCGACCTCACCAAGACCAAGGGTGGTGGCGGAATCAATTCCGTCAGTTCCGAGTACCGGTGTGGTGATACCCGCACCACGAAGTGCCTTCAAGAACGTAGGAAAGTCAGGCTCATACGCGGGTGTCATGATCACGTCGGGTGCCGTGGGGAGCGACTTAATCTCGTCCACGATGACGTTGAAGTTGGGCTGGCCCATGGTGTACGTGCCTTCGCCGACGACCGTGCCTCCGTTGGAGGTGAAGGCGGTGGCGAAATACTTCGGGAGATTGGATGTGTACGCGCTGTCCGGCGAACCCAGCGTGTAGGCGGTGGTGTAGCCCTGCTCTGTGGCGTAATCCGCGAGAACGCGAGCCTGCGCGTTGTCACCAAAGGCGTTGCTGAACATGAAGTCGCCGACCGCGAGCGGAAGGACAGGGGAGGAGCCGAACCATGACATGGCTGGCACACCAGCTTCCTGAGCCAGCTGCCCGCCCGCGATGGACGGATCAGCATCGCCGGGTGTGATGAGGAACGAGATGCCCTCGCCGAGGAGTTCGGCAGCGACCGTGGCGGTCTGTGCTGGCTCCGAGCGGGTGTCCTTAACTATGGTCTCGACTGTGAACTTGCCGTCGATGCCACCAGCGGCGTTGATTTCTTCCTTCCAGATGTCGAAGCCCTCAAGGTTGGGCACATCGACGTAGGCGAGGCCACCTGTCTGTCCAGTAGCTACACCCACCTTCACAGTGCAGGGCTCACCCGCTGCGCCGCTGGCACTGGATGAGTCTGTTGAACCCCCGCCACAGGCGGTGAGCACCATGAGTGCTCCTATCGTTGCTGCCACGGGAATGAGGGCGCGATGGCCTCCCCGTCGCCTCGTTGCGCAATGCATCCTCATACGTGACTCTCCTTTTCTTTGGGTGGTGCGGTGGAGTGTGGGTCTGGCCCCGCGATACCGAGGTAGGCGTCGTGGACCTCTGGTCGGCTCAGGACCTCCGCGGGCTCACCCTGGGCAATGACCGCGCCATGATCCAGGACGGTGAGCGTGTGGCAGGCCGTGCGGATGAGCGCGACATCATGATCAATCAGCAAAACACCGATGCCAGTGTTTGAGATGAGATCGTTAAGTTGGGCCAGCAATGCTGCGGATTCCGCGGGGTTCATGCCAGCGGCGGGCTCATCCAGGAGAAGGACTTGGGGATGGAGGGCCATCGCCCGCGCGATTTCGACCCGGCGCTGGTTGCCGTAGGACAACTCCCCGGCAAGGCGATTGCCATGCTCGAGAACACCTAGACTGCGCAGGAGCAACCGTGCGCGACGGTCCGCTGCATGCACTGAATCGCCGGCGCAGATGCATCCGACAACGACGTTGTCGACGACCGTCAGTTCGGTGAAAAGTCGAATGTTTTGAAAGGTTCGGCCCAGTCCAGCGCGGGCACGGCGCCACGTTGTCAAACCGTCGATATCCCGTCCATTGAGAGAAATTGTCCCCTGATCGGCTGGGTTCACGCCGGTGATGCAGTTGACGAGGGTCGACTTGCCTGATCCATTGGGCCCGATCAGTCCAGTGACGCGGCCACGATCCACGCTAATCGATACCTTGTCGAGTGCGACGAGACCCGAGAAGCGCTTTGTCACATCGTGGGCGGTAAGCACATGTGGTGCATCGTCGGGAGTGAGGTCCGTGGATTGGGTGGTTGTATCGTCCTGTGGAGAAGGCGGGGCCAAGCGATACGCCAGTATTTCCTCCGGTTCACGGAATCCCATGATGCCCTGTGGACGAAGGTAAAGCGTGAGAAGAATGATGATGGCGAGTCCGGCGCTCGTGAGTCCGAAGAGCTCATTAGCATCGCCCACACGACGCAGAGTCTCGACCACGATCGTCACCACGATGGTTCCGACGACGGCCCCGGCGACGGAACCGGAGCCCCCAACGATCAGCATCGTAAGCAGAGTGAGTGTCAGTGTGAAGAAGAAGTCTCTTGGCGAGAATGCCCCGAGTAGGCCGGCGTAGACGGAACCCATAGCACCAGCAACCGCAGCGGAGAGCACCCAGGCGATAAGTCGCGACCAGTGAGTTCTGACACCTGAGCTTGATGCAGCAAGTTCGTCGTCGCGTGATGCCCTCAGTTGAAGGCCAAGCCGGGAATCCCGGAAAACTCGAGCAGCAATGAGCGCAAGAATCGCGATGCCCAACGCGAGAAATATAGTCGTGTAGCGCGGTACGCCGTAGAAGGTTTGGCTGCCACGGGTGAAGGAGTCAGCGCCAATGAGCGTGCTGTGGATGATGATGAGCACCGCGACGGTGGCGATTGATGCGGCATCACCGAGTCGAACGATGACCAGGCCAAACAGCAGCCCTACAAAACTTGCTACGACGATGCCAGCAAGCATGGCCAGGGGGAGTGGCAGGGTCAGATCCTGGAGGACCTTGGGAAGCGCAGGCAGAGATGTGGCTTTGATGACCGGGGGCATGGCCAGGATCCCGGTCGTGTAGGCCGCGATACCGACGAAGCCAACGTGACCGAAGCTGAGAATTCCACTGTTGCCGCTGAAGATTTGCAGGGCTAGCACGCCGGTGAGTAGGACAAAGGCGGTCGTGACCATCAACTGGATCGCGGAGGGAGCTGCTTGGGCTCCCAGTGCGATGAGCACAAGGAGGATGCCCCACCCACCAATCGATACCACGATACGTCGGCGCCGCGTGGCTACGAGGGATGCGAGTGAGTCCAACATGTGAGTCACCCGGTGATCCCAAGGGTCCTCAGCGCTTCAAGGCAGCGCTGGACATCGGACAAATTGTTGTAGTGGGCAAAGCCGAGGCGCAGGATGCCGCTTTCCGGATCCACACCCAGGGCTTCCATGACTCCCTGTGCGTAGAAATTGCCATTCCAGGCGTAGATTCCGTGAGCGTCAAGGTGGCGTGCTGCCTGCTCGGGAGAGACGTTCAGTGTTCGCAGCCCAAACGTCGCTACCCGGTCGGAGGACCCTGCACGCCCAACCAGGTGAACTGTGGGTATGTCGGCGAGCCCTTGAAGAAAAACATCAACGAGTTGAGCCTCATGTGCCTGGATGGACATGAAAGCGGTTTTGATTTGCTCTCTCGTGTCGGATCCTGTCCCTAGGCTGGTGAGGTAATCGATGCTGCCCCTAAACCCAGCAATTGCCTCATGGCTCAGCGTGCCTGTCTCGAATCGATGACCCAGTGGCCGCAGCGAAGCTGGTCGCACCCGCTCTGCCGGCAGAGACTCCGCCAATTCAGGACGAATCCAACCCACTCCCAGGTGGGGGCCGTACACCTTGTAGGGGGAGAGGAGCAGTACGTCGCTGCCCAGGGCGTTGACATCAACCAGTCGATGGGGAGTGAAGGCAACTCCATCCATCCATGCCAGGGCTCCATGGGCATGCGCCATGTCTGCAATCTCTCGGGCTTTGGTAACCGTGCCCACAGCATTGGACGCAAGCGTGAACGCAACGACCCGTGTCCGTGGCCCGACTGTCGAGGCAAGTACGTCGAGATCAATGTCCAGGTCCGTAGTGAGTGGGATTGTCCGAACTGTCAGGTCACGGTCCTGGGCCATGAGTAGCCAAGGCGAAACATTGGCTTCGTGATCGAGTTGGGTGACGATGATTTCGTCACCCGAAGTTAGAGTGCGACCGACAGCGCGTACCAGATTGAAGTTGAGCGTCGTCATATTCTGGCCAAAGGCGATCCCTTCGGGGTCGCCTCCGACCAGTGCAGCTGCATCTGCCCGTGCCTCATGAATGAGCGCATCGGTCTGTCGTGTCGCGTCGAACTCGCCCTCGATGTTGGAGTTGATGGTCGACAAGTAATCGACCATGGCGTCGATCACCTCGCTGGGCACCTGGGTGCCACCGGGTGCATCCGCGTAGATGGGAGGGGCATTGCGCGCGAGAGCCGGAAAGCGGGAACGAACGGCGTGGTCGTTCCACGGGCGGATGTCATCCACGGTCATCGTCACGGCTGCCATGGCTCCAATGTGGTCGGATCAACCATCGGAGTGCCGTTGTCCCAGATGCCTTCGGTCAGACCCAATGTCTTGGCCAGCTCCTTGGCCTCGTGGGCGCTGGCGCGCGGCAACATGATGAGGATGCCGCCATCCGACTGCCAATCCGGCCGGTTGAGCGATACGGCTATGTCTGCGGGTCGCTGGACGTGTATGCCGCGCCAACCCAGTCCCGGGTAGGTATCCGCGCAGATGATGAGCATGCCTCCCGGTCCATCAATCCAACCGAGTACACCGATGAAGTGCCCCACATCCCAGTCCGGTGGCGGACCGTCAGCTTCACCAGTGAGCAGGTGGTTCAAGACGACGGTGGGGCGGGGCGACGCCCCCCAGAGGTGCTTAGTGGCACTGTTAATCGTCACGATGCAGGGCACGTCAATGGCCCCGAGTCCGCTGATAAGAAGACCGACGTTGGCTGCAGTCCAAGTCCCGGACAGAGCAAGCGTTGTGAGGGAGTCGCCTGCCAACTCCTCGACGGCGCGCACGAGCCCGTGAGCAGACGTGCCTGAGATCGCTGGGTCATCGATACGAGGCAGGCTGCGGACATAATCCGTGCGCCCTGATTCCCCCGGTGGTAGTGAGGTGGGGTCGGGCACCGCGCTCAGTACGGTCCACGCCTCATGGCCGACGTCGTCCTGCGCGACGCTGAGCCCACCCAGGGTGCGCAGACCCAGGGTTACCCAAAAGGCGCCGCACAGGTCGTTCTTCTGGGGCATCTCGCTTTGTTGCTGGGCGAGGAGCTCTGTCGCACCAGGCAGTAGGTTGACGGTGAATTGCGCTACGGGCATGGGGAGAGTCAAAGTGCACAAATATGTTCTGTCAAGGCGCATAGGGAAGTTTTCTGCACTATTCTCGCCGAAAGGGAGGGGATAGAGACATATGGACGTCTCCTCTGACGACTCCGTCCAGGCCCTGTCGGCTCGGTTGCTCGCAGACATGGATAGCTTCACCAACAGTGAGCGTCGAGTGTGCCGGGCAATCCTGGCGGACTACCCCGTGTCCGGCCTCGAATCCGTCACGACTCTTGCCCACAAATCGAACGTCAGCGTAGCCACCGTCTTGCGCCTCGTGGCAAAGCTGGGCTTCATGGGTTTCCCTCAATTCCAGGCTGCACTGCGCACAGAACTATCGGAACGACTTCGCTCACCACTTGCTCAATATGCGCTGCAACCGCCCTCACACACCGAGTCCGCGTATTCACGGAGTCAAGAATTCATTACCTCAAGCATCGTGCAGACCTTTCGCCGACTAAAGCCTGAAGCCATTGACGAGGCCGTCATGCTGCTGACCGATCCTCGAGCCCGGGTGTACCTGGTTGGAGGACGCTTCTCAGCCAACATCAGCAACTATCTTGCCTCGCATTTGCAGCACATGCGGCCGGGTGTCGTCGCAGTCTCGGAAGTACCCATACAAAGAAATGCGTCTTTACTGGAAATCCGTCGTCGGGACGTCGTTGTTGCTTTCGATTTCCGCCGCTATCAGCGTGACACGATTGAGTTCGGCCGACATGCGGCGGAACGTGGGGCAAAACTTCTCCTTGTAACTGATCCATGGCTTTCACCATTGGTGACGAGTGCGCAGTTGGTCATTGCCGTTGACACCACGTCCCCGTCTGTATTTGACTCGTACGCGTCAGCCTTTGCTGTAGCAGAGACTTTAATTGCCGCGGTGGCGGACGCTGTCGACGCAGATCACATGCGCAAGCGCATGAAATCCCATGATGATTGGACGCGGGACCTCATGGCTGCCCCGGAGGTCTGACATACCCGTGGTGAACCGGCCGAACTATTCGGAGATCTGAAGCGCGACGTCTAGGACCTCAAGAAAGAAGTCAACATCGGAGGCCTGGATGACCATCGGTGGCTTGATCTTCAGGACATTGTCACCGGGGCCGTCACTCGAAAGGAAAACTCCCCGATGCTTGGCGTGGTTGATGATATCGGCCGTGCGTTGTGTAGCAGGTCCACCTGCATCGTCGAGAAGCTCAACACCGATGAATAGACCGTGGCCGCGCACATCCGCAATCGTGGAGTGCTGTGATGCGAGATGTCGCACCCCGGTGCGCAGGTAGTGGCCGACCTGCTCCGCATGTGCCTGGAGTCCCTGACCCTGGACCGCATCCAGCACGGCTTGTCCGATCGCCGTGCTCACGGGGTTACCACCAAAGGTGTTGAAGTACTCCATGCCGTTATTGAAGGCAGCCGCAATATCCGGTGTTGTCACAACAGCGGCGAGTGGATGTCCGTTGCCCAGTGGTTTGCCCATGGTCACGATGTCGGGGACGACGTCGTGGAGTTGGAATCCCCAAAACTCCTCTCCCACTCTCCCCATTCCGATCTGCACCTCATCGGCAATGCACACCCCTCCCGCCAGGCGTGTCTGGGCACATGCGGGAGAAAGGAATCCGTCAGCGAGTGTCACCTGACCAGCGGTACTGACGATGCTTTCGGAGATAAAGGCCGCCAGGCCGCGATCGAAGCCGGAGGTCACCGCCGCAAAATCCGCAGCGTAGGCCTCACCAGCCCCGGATCCTCGGTGCGGCCCCTTGAATGCATCCGGCAGCTCAGCGACGCGCACGTGATCGGGCACGCCTGCCCCGCCCTTGCCTAAAAACTTGTACGGGCTGATGTCAATCACGCTCGCTGTGTGTCCGTGGTAGGCGTGGCGCAACGCGATAAAGCCGTGGTTGCCGGTGTAGGCGCGCGCCATGCGCATAGCAAGGTCATTGGCTTCGCTACCGGAGTTGACGAAGTACACGACAGAGAGCGGGTCGGGCAAGGTCGCGGCCAGATTGCGCGCAAACTCCACAATGGTGGGATGCAGGTACCGCGTGTTGGTGTTCAGAGTTTCCTGCTGCCTCGCGGCAACGGCTGTGACGTATGGATTGGCGTGGCCGACGTGAGCCACGTTGTTGACCAGATCCAGATAGGACTTGCCTGCTACGTCGTAGAGGTAGGCACCTTCACCCCGCACAATCTCCAGTGGCTCCCGGAAGTTGAGGCTGAGATTGCGTCCCAGTCGCACCTCGCGTTCAGCCCTGATCGCTGTGGCGCCAGTGTCGGCGTGGGCATCAATCCCCGGACCGATCCGCAACAGGAGATTGGGATTGGGTGACAGGCTTCGCCACAGGGAGGCGGAACCTCGTGGAGCGACCCCCCACACATCAGCACCCCTATCCAGCAGATCGACAAGCACCTGGATGTGGACGTGAGGTGCCCAGCCCCCGTTTTCCGTGGGAGCACCGATCTGGCCTAGGACCTCACCGGCAGACACGCTGCGACCGACCGACCAGTCGTGAATCGATGAAGCAGAGAGGTGCCCGTAGAGCGTGTAAAAGGGCACGCCCAACGCGGTCTGGTGGCGTAGGACCACGACGGGGCCGTAACCCAGAGGTTCGTCATCCACCATGAATGCTTCGATAACGCCATCCAGCGGCGCATGGATCGACTGACCCTCTGCCACGAAGATGTCCACGCCCAAATGGAGGGTGCGCGGATCCTGCGCAGACAGCTCGAAGAGATCCGATTGGTAGACGTCACGATCCTCCGCATATCTGCCAATCAGGGCATCGAGACCCGATGTCGATCGCAGATGCTCGACGTCTTGCGCGGTGCGGGGTGCTGTGGAGCCTGCGCTCCAATCCAGGACGGCCCAGGTGAGATCCGACCAGTCCCGACCCAACACATCGGCCCGTCGCTCGGTGGTGAGCAAATGCTCGCGGATGGCGCGGGCCTGGGGCGCCGCGTCAAAACCACAGGCATCCCGGAAGGCGTAGGTCGCGAAGTCGGCTGATGTTGTCCGCATCGCCAACAGCACCTGAGGCACGACGTCCTGACTAATCCCCAGATAGTCATTGCCTGGATCCGCACTGGTCTGGATCGCGGCATTGATCACGCTCATGACCAGGCGCACCTGCACCAGATCCCACATGAGGGACACCTCAGCGACGGAGAGAGGTGAGGCCAGGTGATAGCCGCGCACGACCGGGAGCATGGACTCCAGAGGATCTCCACCTATGCGGGGGAGATAGGCCAGGCAGGTGGCAAGGCCAATGACACGGGGCGCGTAGACGATGTCACCAAAATCGATGATGCCGATGGTGGTGTCGTTGACCATGATGTTGTGGTCATTGGCATCGTTGTGGATGACCTGGGCTGGCAGTTCATCCAGGCGGGGCAGGAGGTCTTCCACGAAGTGATCAAGAACCTCACGGCACGCCTGGGCGAGGCCTTCGTGCTGCACGAGGTGGAGATGCTCCCGCAGTGACCCTGCCTGCATCATGTTCCAGCGGAAGGAGCGGGTCAGGGCTGTGACATCCGGCTCGGTCAGGCGCATCCCGGCAAGCCCACGATCGACTAAAGCCACGGCCCGACCCAGGGAGCGCGAATGATCAATCGTGAGTTCAGAGGTCGCCCACGGGGCACCGTCGACCCAGTTGACGAGCCGCACGCATCGCCCATCCGCGAGTCTGACGATCTGCGGATGCAAGGGGTGCGGGGTGGACACATCGATATCTCGAATCTGCCGCAGAGCTCGATCCTGGAGTTCGAGCCAGTCCTGGTCACCAGGTGCATGCACCTTGAGAACGACCGACTCGGTGCCGCTCACGACGCGATAGTTGAGATCCCGCTCGCTGGGTAGCGGTCGAATGTCGGCTCCAGGCGTCAGGAGCGAGCTCAGTGCTCCGATGATCTCGGGCTCAAGGTGGGTGTGAACCGACATGACACCAGGCTACTCAACGAAGTGATCAACTGCCGCGGGTGAGCCAGACGTCGTAGTCCGCGGCCTCGGCCGCGATCGTCGTCTCATCGCCGTGCCCTGTCAGCACCCGCGTCTGCCCCGGCAGGCCGAGGAGGCGCTCTCGAATCGACTCCACGATGGTCGGGAAGTCACTGAAGGAGCGACCCGTGGCTCCGGGTCCACCGTGGAAGAGCGTGTCACCACTGATCACCACGCCGAGGTCCGCTGAATACAGGCACACGCCACCGGGTGAATGTCCCGGTGTGTGCAGGACGATGAAGGGTGTACCCGCCACCGTCACGATGTCGCCATCGGCGAGGGGTTGTGGATCCACGTCGGGGTGTACGACGTGCCACAGCATGAGGTCATCGGGGTGCAGGAGGATGGGGGCCTGCGCTGCGGTCGCCACGGCGACCGCCTGACTGATGTGATCGTCATGACCGTGCGTGCACAGCACCGCGGTGACGCGACGATCACCGATGGCCTCCAGCACCGCGGCTGCATCATGCGCGGGATCGATGACGAGCACCTCGCTGTCATCCCCCACGAGCCACACGTTGTTGTCGACATCCCAGGTGCCGCCATCGAGGGAGAAGGTGCCGCTGGTGACCAGGCGGTCGACGCGAGTCACAGCACGACCACCGAGCGCAGCACATGGCCGTGATGCATCTTGTCGAAGGCGGACTCGACGTCACCGAGGGCAATCTCCTCCGAGACGAAGCGATCGAGCGGCAAGCGGCCCTGCAGATAGAGGTCGATCAGCATGGGGAAGTCACGTGAGGGCAGGCAGTCGCCGTACCAACTCGACTTCAACGCTCCCCCACGACCGAAGTAGTCGATGAGCGGCAGGTCCAGGCGCGCGTCGGGGTCGGGCACTCCGACGAGGACCACGGTGCCGGCGAGGTCGCGGGCATAGAACGCCGTCTCGTAGGTCTCCGGGCGACCGACCGCATCAATGACGACGTCGGCACCGAAGCCGTCGGTGAGGTCCTGGATGGCCTTGACGGGATCGACCTTGCTGGAGTTGACCGTGTTCGTGGCGCCGAATTCACGCGCCAACTCAAGTTTGCGGTCGTCGATGTCGACGGCAATGATCGTGCGCGCCCCCGCGAGCAGTGCGCCGGCGATGGCGGCATCACCGACTCCACCGCAGCCGATGACGGCGACGGTGTCACCGCGCGTCACACCACCGGTGTTGATGGCCGCGCCGAGACCCGCCATGACTCCGCAGCCGAGGAGTCCGGCGACCTGCGCGGTGGCCTCAGGATCGACCTTGGTGCACTGACCGGCGGCGACCAGGGTCTTGTCAGCGAAGGCGCCGATGCCCAGGGCGGGGGAGAGTTCGGTGCCATCCTCAAGTGTCATCTTTTGCGTGGCGTTGTGGGTGTTAAAGCAGTACCAGGGGCGGCCGCGCTGACAGGCGCGGCACTCACCGCAGACGGCGCGCCAGTTGAGGATGACGTAGTCACCGACCTCGAGGCCCGTCACACCCTCGCCGATCTCGTCGACGTAGCCGGCGGCCTCGTGCCCGAGGAGGTAGGGGAATTCGTCGTTGATGGCGCCCTCGCGGTAGTGCAGGTCGGTGTGGCAGACACCGCAGGCGGCGATCCGGACTTTGACTTCACCGGGGCCGGGATCAGGGATCACGATCGTCTCGACAGTGACGGGTGCGCCCTTGGCGCGGGCGACGACGCCCTGGACGAGCTCTGGCATGGGTGACTCCTCGGGAGGTGAGTGCCCCAGCCTAGCGATGCGTGGTGTGGGGGTCAGCGCTTCGTTGAGGCTCGGCCCGAGGGAGGGCAGAAGATGCCCGATCGCACCGGGTCGTGGAGTTCGACGATGGGCACATCCCCGCGCTGGGTGCGCGGTGCGCGGTGCTGGGTGCTGAGGCGTGTGCGGCAGACCTCTGACTAGGCGCTCAAGAACTCCCGCACGTGTCGGTTGAAGCGGTCAGGATTCTCGAAGAACATGAAGTGGGAGCCACCGTCGCTCTCCTCGAAGATGACCACGGACGCGTTGGGGTTCTGGGCTGCAATCCAACGCTGTGACTCTGCAGAGAAAATGCTCTTCTCTGCGCCGATGACGAGGGTGGGCAGACGTGTTTCGGTGATGACATCCCGCCAGTCCTGCAGGCAGTGGTCCCACAGCAGGTCCGCAGCGTATCCGCGCGGCAACTTGAGATTTTCCTCAGCGATCCAGGCGAGGGTGTCCTCGTCGATATCCGCGGTGAACATGCCGCGGATGATCTCCTTGTGGCCCTCGACCGTATCCGTGGCGTTGACGGCTGACACGAAGCCCTCGAGTGACGCGGCATCGGGGAAGAGACAGCCGTAGGTGACCTTCTCCTCGTCTGTCAACCAGGGCTTGCCCGTGACCATGGGGGCCTGGTCGGCGATGACGAGGCGCGAGATCCGGTCAGTGCCGTAGTGCTCGAGGTAGGCCCACATCACTGAGCAGCCCATGGAATGTCCCATGAGCGTGACGTCGTCGAGATCGGCCAGCTCCAACGCCTCGTGCAGGTCGGCTGCGAGACGCGCGATGCGGTATCCCCCGGACGCATTGGATGAGTCGCCGTGACCTCGCAGGTCGACGGCGTAGATGGTGTGGTCCTGGGCTAGATCGTCGATCTGGTGCTTCCATTGGGCTGCCGACTGCGACCAGCCGGGGAGCAGCACGACCACCGGTCCGGAACCCTGTTTGATGTAGGACAGGTGATCGCCGTTGCTTAGCGTGAGGGTGCCGCGCTCGTAGTCGCTCATGGAGCTCCTTAGATTGAGTCGTAGTTCTCAAATGAGTTTGGTTTTCAGATGACCTTGCCGGGATTGAGGATGAATGTCGGGTCCAGGGCCGCCTTGATCATCTGCATGACCTCAACGCCCTGGGGATGCTCGCGGCGCAGGAAGTCGCGCTTACCTGCTCCGATGCCGTGTTCGCCGGTGCATGTGCCACCGACATCTAGTGCGCGCGTGATCATGCGCTCGTAGTGAGCCTCGGCACGGGTGAACTCTTCTGAGTCATTCGGGTCGAGGATGTAGCAGAAGTGGAAGTTTCCATCGCCCACATGACCTACCAGTGGGGCATAGAGGTTTGAGGTTGCAAGGTCCTGCTGTGCCTCGCGAATCTGATCAGCGAGGTGGCTGATGGGCACACAGACATCGGTGGGCCACCCCTTGGAGCCAGGGCGCATGGCAAGCATCGCCCAGTAGGCGCGGTGTCGCGCGTGCCAGAGGCGAGAGCGATCCTCAACCGCGGTGGCCCACTCGAAAGTGCCCCCCGCATCGGCCACGAGTCGGCGTACCTCATCGGCGCATGCATCGACGGCGCCGGTGATGCCGTGGAACTCGAAGAACAATGTCGGAGCCACGCGCAGATCCATCTGATCGAAGGCATTGACTGCTTCGATAGCGGCTTCGTCGAGCAATTCCATCCGGGCGACGGGGAGCGCGAGTTGGATCGAGGCCATGACGACGTTGACGGCATCATCGACGGAGTCGAAGGTGCAGGTGGCTGCGGCGATGGCCTCGGGGATCGGATACAGCCGAAGCGTGATCTCGGTGATGACGCCGAGCGTGCCCTCGGATCCCACGAAAAGTCGAGTGAGGTCGTATCCGGAGGAGGTCTTGCGGGCACGGCCCCCTGTCTGCACGATGCGACCGTCGGCCATCACGACGGTCAAGCCCAACACGTTGTGCGGCATGGCGCCGTAGCGAACCGTCGTGGTGCCGCTTGCCCCCGTGGCTGCCATGCCGCCGATCGTGGCGTTGGCACCGGGATCGACCGGGAACATCAGTCCCTGTGGATTGAGGTGCGCATTGAGTTGCTCGCGAGTAACACCGGCTTCGACCGTGGCATCGAGATCGTCAATGGATACACGGGTGATGCGATTCATCTCCGAGAGGTCCAGGCAAACGCCGCCTTGCTCTGCTCCGATTCCGCCCTCGAGTGACGTGCCGACCCCAAAGGGAATAACCGCGCTGCCCGCCCGGTGGCAGGCGCGGACGACAGCGGCGACCTCCTCCGTCGAATGTGGGTAGACCACGAGATCCGGAGGCATGGGGTGATGCCACGACTCGTCCTGCCCGTGCCGGTCGAGGTCTGCCTCCGCATCACTCCACCGGCTACCGACGACGATCGTGATGTCATCGACCAGGCCTGGGGCCAGGGTCACGTTGCCTCCCCCGTCTGGAGTTTGGTCTGACCTCTGTGGCGGCCCAGGCTAGGAGGCTGGATGGCCGACGTCAAGAGGTGAGTCAGGCGTGATTTCTTGCGGCACACTGAGCGGGTGAGTGAGGCTGAGATCACCCGTGCCTCAGAACCCCGTGCTTACGAACCCCGTGCCTACGAGGAAGTGATGAAGCACGTCCGCGACCTGCTCACGACGGGTGAACTTCAGCCGGGTGATCGACTGCCACCCGAACGCACGTTGGCTGAGGCGTTGGGGGTGTCGCGGCCGATGGTTCGCGAGGCGCTGCGCACCCTCGAGGTTTTGGGCGTGGTGTCAGCTCGTCGAGGGCAGGGACCAGGTGCGGGCACCTTCATCCTGACGGAGCCGTCGCCGGCTTTGGAACTCCTCCTCGATATCGAGTTCACGCTTGAACGCTTCGACCTTCCCGACGTCATCGACACGCGCGTGATGTTGGAGCAGTGGGCCATCGCCAGTATTCCTGCAGATGCGAACCTGTCGGCAGCGGCGCATGCCCTGTCGATGATGGCCGAATGCGTCGATCGGGATGACCTGATGCTGTGGGACCTCGCCTTCCACCAGGCGATCGTCGACTGTGCAAGCAACCGGCTGCTGGCCCATCTCTATCGGTCGCTTCGGGGCGCTATGCAACAGCGACTATCGACTAGCATTGCGCAGATTGAGGCCGAAGCATGGCCGCCGTTTTGGCGCCGAATCATGCGTGAGCACCGCTTGATCTACGCAGCCCTGGACGCTGGGGACCGCGAGAAGGCAGCCGAACTGTCGGAAAGCCACGTCACACGTCACTATTTGCGCTCACGCAGGTCGAACTGACTCTCAGGCCCCGAAGAGTCGGATATCTGGCGGTCAGTTAGGCGGCCGGGAGGTAGTCACCCGGTAGGACGTCGGGCACATCCACCCGCACCAGGGAGCCGTCATACAGGCGCGCCATGACACCGATGGGCTCGATGCCGAAGGCCAGGGACACCGCCTTGAGGGCCAGGGCCCAGCGGCGATCGCTGTCCGAGGCGCCGCGACGGCCGAGGCGGTGGTGCACAATCCCCAGCGCACGCACCGCGTGATGTGCACCGTGGTCGGCGTCGGGGTCCGAGACACCCTGGATCGCCGTACCCAGCAGGGCGAGGCAATCGGTGTCGGTCGGGTCGGGAGGTGCATCGGGGATGCATATCAAGCCGGTGGGGCCCTGGCGTAGGGCCACACAGAGCGCCACACTGCCGACACGTCGGTCACCGCTCATCACGTGATCAGCGGCAAAGAGCAGTGGATCGGATGTGGCGAGGGCATGGAGGTGGGAGACGTCTGGGTGACCCCAGCGCCGGTGAAACGCGATGGGATCGTCAAAAGGTGTGGTGGTCATGCCCGCACCCTGGGCGCACATCCCTGTGGATCGCCACTTGCGATCCACAGGCATTGTGTGCACGCCCTGGTCAGGTCGCTGCGGGGCGGTGAGCCACACTGCTGACATGACGGGACGTGCGGTCGCGATGGGCGCGGTGATTGCGCTCGTCATCGTCTATGCCCTTGGCTCCGGAGCCCTCGTCTCCACGGGGAGCGAGTGGTACGCCGCTTTGGATAAACCATGGTGGCAGCCCCCGTCGTGGTTCGTCGGTGTCATCTGGCCCTACAACTTCGCAGTGATCGGCATCGTTGGCTCCGTGATCGCCTGGCAGGGCGCACCGGCGCGCGTCGTCTCCTTCATCGTGATCCTGGGCGTGACCGTGTCGTTGGCGATTGGTTGGGCCTATCTCTTCTTCTCCCCGCATGAGCTCATCTGGGCGGCGATCGCCCTCACCGCGGCGGCGGTATTGACGGTGCCTCTGGTCGTGATGGCCTTTGCACAGGAGTGGTGGCTCGGCGTACTCCTGCTGCCCTATCAGGCCTGGGTGCTCATCGCCGCGAGCCTGTCGTGGGGGTACGTCGTACAGGCTGGTGCCTAGTCGACATCACGATCTAGGAAGAGTCGGGGGAGCACGGCGCGCTGCAGTGAACCCATCGGCAGGTCGATCGGCTCGAGCAGGGATTGAGCCATGGCGCCATCGTGAAGTGCCTCAACCGTGCGCACGAGAGTCGCGGGGTCCAGGCGTAGGGCGATGCCCTGCCGTGCAGCGGCGGATTCGATGGCATTGCGGAATGCTGATCGGAATTCACCACGCAGTCGGACAAAGTCGGATCGGACGGCGTCGGAGCGTACGGCGTAGAGCGTCAACTCGGTCCGCGTGAGATAGCGCTGCCGCGGATCCACATCGGCTAGTCGTTCCAGGATTGCCTCCACGATCGCCTCCGGATCATCCGGGGGACTGGCCAAGACAGCCTCGACATGGGTGAGCGTCGTGTCGTGATCGTCGGCGATGAGGGCGAGCACGAGCTCATCACGGTCGATGAAGTTGGAGTAGAAGGCGCCCCGGGTGAAGCCGGCCGCATCGCAGATGGCCTCGACGCTGGCGCCTCGGACGCCCTGCTCGGCAATGACCTGTCGGGCCCCCTCGAGGAGACGTGCCCTGGTGGCGGCCCGGCGGGGTGATGTCGGCCGGGAGGAAGGGTCAGCCACAGGAGGGACGCTATCGGGCTTGGGAGTGTGATGCAGGCAACTCGATGCATAAACGTATCAGGATGCACATGTGTATTGAATACGGTATTGTATTGACAGCGTCGGGCGGCCGGGTTCCCCCCGAACTGGCCGCCCGACGCCTTATCTCAAGGAGAGTTGCCATGGCCACCACCACCGCCACCAGCCCCGTCCAGGCTCCGGCCATCGCGGTCGAGCCGAGCGCGGCCACCGCAGGTCACAAAGCCATCGCCGCCGTTGTCATCACGGGAGCCTCCGCGGTCACCGTGGGGATCCTCGCCTGGGCGATCTCGACTGCGAGCCAGCTCGCGCTGCCGCTCTGAGCGATAGGGCTGCTCCACGCAGGGGGCACCCGGCCGCGCCCTAGACTTATGCGCAGCCTGAGGAGGTCACGTGAGTCATCCCGAAGTCGTCGCAGCACCGTGGACATCGCTCTTTGATGAGTTGGAAGACTTGGGGCCACGACCCGGCGCCGATGTCGGCGCGCCGATGATGTCAGGCCGAATCCTCAAGACCTGGGAGAACGTCGAGACGGGTCTGTGGCGCTGCACCCCCGGCGGATGGCCCGTGGAGAATCGCCCCGATGAGGAGTCGGTGATCATCCTCGCCGGCCGCGCTCGCGTCACCGATGCGTCGGGACGTGTCACGGAATTGAGCGAAGGCAGCACGGCGGTATTCCCCCGCGGCTGGTATGGCCGCTGGGACATCGACGAGGCCATCGTGAAGTTCTACGTGTCGATTAAGTAGTCCCTGCTGCTCCCATGGCCTGCAGTCAACTCAATAGGGGGCATCACTCGAACTACTCCGGAATACGATTGTTCCAGCGCGTGGGGCCCATCTTTGACGGCAGCAGCACAAACACCAGTGTCACGATCAAGCCAACGATGGGGATCAAAATGATCCATACCCACCAACCTGAACGATCGGTGTCATGTAGGCGCCGAATCAAGACCGACAGGCCAGGTAAGAAGAGCGCCAGACTGAAAATCACACCCACCGGCCCGAAACCCGATGTCGTGGCGGTGGAAAAGAGGAGGCCGTCGACAACCTGGGCAGCGACGGTGACGATGATGACGAAGACGGTCCACAACCAGTACTCAGATCGGGTGGAACGTGCGTTCCAGACGACGTAGCCCCGAAAGCCCTTTTTGATCGCGCTGATAAACCCGGTCGGGGGTGGTGGCGAGTATTCGGTCACGGTGACTTCTTCCATGGACATGGGGACCTCCCGATTCGGCATTACTCCTGCCACCAAGGTAGGCATCCCCAGGGGTGGAATCAAGCACATCGGTCGCCTTGTGGCCCCCTAATTGAAGGCCCCGACCTATGTGACCGAGCACGCATGGCGATCAGTCGAGTGCGCCGATGACGTTTTGATCCCAGTCGATGATCGAGCCGGTCACCACACCGGAGCGGTCCGACAGCAGGAAGACGATGAAGTCCGCGATCTCATCAGGCTGACCGAGTTTGCCCATCGGCATGCCAGCCGCCGCCTTGGCATACCAGCCGTCAGTCGCTCCGTGAGCCTTGCGCTGGATCGCATCCTCACCCTCCGTGATGGTCCAGCCAATGTTGAGCCCATTGATCCGGATCCGATCAAAGCGATGCGCGTGCGCGGCATTTTTGGTGACGTGGGCGAGTCCACCCTTGCTCGCGACGTAGGCGGCCAGGATTGTCTGGCCAACATGCATCGACGTGGACAGGATGTTGACGATACTGCCGGGGGACTGGCGCGCGAGCATGTCGCGCACGGCGGCCTGCATCGTGAAAAACGGTGCACGGAGATTGACCGCGACGTGCCAGTCGAAGAACTCCGGTGTCGTCTCGAGAAGCGTCCCGCGGTCGACGACAGCGGCGGCGTTGACCAAGCAGTCGATGCGGCCGTATGCGCTCACTGTCGCCTCGACCGTGTTGATTGCCGCCTCGACATCAGCGACATCAGCCTGCACAAAGAGCGCCTCGGCTCCGGCGTCGCGAATGCGGGCGACGGTCGGTTCCGCCTTGTCCGGTCTCCGGCCGCTGATGACGACGGCGGATGCACCGGCCTCAGCCGCTGCGATGGCGGTGGCGGCACCCACACCCATGGTGCCGCCGCTGATGAGGACGACGCGGTCGTCGAGGAGTCGCTGATAGCCCATGGCAGCGCATCCTGGCACGGGGACATCCCTAGGCTGCCGGCATGCGCCGAATCACCCTCCTCTGCGTCCTGGCCAGTGCCGCACTCGTCCTCCCGGCCGCATGGGCCTCTCCCGCGGTGGCCGTGGTGCCCGTGGATCCGGGACCCAGTGCCGCGGGCAAGCCGATCTGGGCCACCGGCCAAAACCTGCCGCCATTGATCGCGACCGGCACCTACTTCGTCGGCCCGGGATTCGCCCCGCAGGTCATCGACTACTACGACTCAGGACAGGCGACCAAAGACCAGCGGGATGTCGTCAATGCGGCGGATGTCTGGGTGGATGCATGGATTGATAAGCACTGCGATGGGCAGCCGCGCAGGTGCAAGGCTGCGGTTGTCTTTGACGTGGATGAGACCCTGCTGAGCAACTACGCGTTCTATCTCGGGACTGACTTCACGTTCGATCAGGACGGCTGGAATGCCTTCAATCAAGCGTGCGATAACGCGGTGAATGCTCCGGTGCGGCGCGTCTACAACCACTTTAGGGATGCGGGCCTGCGGGTCGTCATCATGACCGGACGCGCAGAGTCGGCCCGGCCCTGGACGGCCGCGTGCTTGCGCGAGCGTGGCATCTTTGGATGGGACCGGCTGATCTTGAAGTCAGCAGCGGAGCAGTCGCTGCCCGCCGAGGTATACAAGGCTCAGGAGCGCGCCAAACTGCAGCGAGCGGGCTATCGCATTGTCGCCAGCATCGGCGATCAGGTGAGCGATATGGCCGGTGGCCATCTGAAGTCCGGCTTCCTGCTGCCGAATCCGATCTACCTCATCCCCTGAGGTGTGGGGGGATCGATCCGATCACGTGCTGCGGTTGCGCTTCCGCTTGGCATAAAAGTACGGGATCACGTAGAAGATGACGTAAAAGATGGAACCTGCGATGACAGCACCAAGAGCGTCTCGAGTTGTGAATCCTTCCCCGTCCCCCCATATCGCGTTAAAGAGCCAATAGACAGCAACGAAAGTCACCAGGGTGACGAGCAGCTTGATGATCTCAGCTCCGATTTTCATCTGTGCAGCCCTTCGATCCTTGGCTCAGTTGCCTCACGATTGATTCAACCTTTCACAGACCCTGTGTATCTGCCAAGATGCCACAACAACTGTCCTATCCAGTCGTGGATTCCTCGAGGCGGCCGGCGCCGCGAGCGAGACCCGATGGCCGGAAACGAAGTTTTGGTCACGACGTCGGACTGCCAAAATACCCGGTGCGAGCACCGCGGCACGCTAACGTCGGCCCATGCCAAAATTCTTCCTCGCCTGGCTGCTCGGTTTGGCCGCCAATGCCATCGCCCTGGCCCTGTGCGCCCTACTCCCCGGATTTAGCCTCAATCTGACGGGCTTCATCCTCGCGGTGGTGATCTTCGGGATCCTCAGTGTCTTCTTCACGTGGCTGGTCTTCCGACTGCTGCGTGGTCAGGGCGCACCCGTCGTCGCCTTCACCGGTCTCATCTCGACGTTCCTGGCACTGCTGCTGACGTCGCTGCTCACACCGGGACTGTCCATCGACGGCATCGGCACCTGGGTGATCGCGACGCTCATCATCTGGGTGCTGTCGGTCTTCATCTGGGTCATCCCGGGCCCGTGGCGCACGGTGAAGCGCGAACGCGACCGCAAGGACAGCACCTAGCCACGACAGTCCGTCAGGAGTCCGATTCCGGGCTGTCCGTCTCCGGTGAGTCCGTCTCTAGTGAGTCCGTCTCGGTCGCGGGGGGTGCTTCAACGTGCCCGCAGGTGATACAGACACGGCGCTGCGCATCGGCCCGATAGAGATGGCCGAGTGCTGAGCATCCCGAATTCCCCTCGAGTGTCACCGACATACCAACATCGTGGCATAGCCTCCAGGGGAGGAGTGCGAGTGAGCCAAGGAGACGGAATGACGTACGAGGGCACCTGGGATTCCGTGAGCACGCACCCGCTGCCCGGCTGGTACGACGACGCAAAACTCGGCGTCTTCCTGCACTGGGGGATCTACTCGGTGCCGGGCTGGGCCCCGCAGGTCGGTGATATCCAGGAGTTGCTGCGCACGGAGGGCCCCGAGGGCATGCTGCGCGACAACCCCTACGCCGAGTGGTATCGCAACACCATGCAGATTGAGGGCAGCCCGACGCAGGAGCATCACGCGCAGACCTACGGCGCTGACTTTGCGTATGACGACTTCATCCCGACGTTCAACGCCGGTGCAAGCGCGGCAGACCTTGATGCGATCGCTGACCTGTGCGCGAGCGCGGGCGCGAAGTACGTCGTACTCACGACCAAGCACCACGAGGGCTTCACACTCTGGCCCGCGTCAATCCCCAATCCGCACAAGGGTTTTTATCACGCTGAGCGTGACCTTGTCGGTGACATGTCAGCGGCAGTGCGCTCGCACGGTATGCACATGGGGCTCTACTACTCCGGTGGCTACGACTGGCCCTTCAACGATGCCGTGCTGCGCAAGGCCGCGGATGCGATGCTGGCGGTGCCCGCCACGGCCGACTATCAGGACTACGCCACGGCGCACGTCACCGAGATCATTGACCGCTATCGCCCCGATGTGCTGTGGAACGACGTCGCGTGGCCACCCGGGGGTGACCTGGCGGCGCTCTTTGCGCACTACTACAACACCGTGCCTGACGGGGTCATCAACGATCGCTGGATCCAGCCCAGTGGGCGACGCAACGTCATCACCGATTCCCTGACCCGCGCGGCGGGTGACCTCATTCAACTGCTCTGGAAGCACATCCCGGAGAAGGACAAGCAGCTCACCTTCCCCGGCGCGCACTGGTACGACTTCCGCACTCCCGAGTACGCCGTCTTCGACACGGTGCAGGACAAGAAGTGGGAGGCGACGCGGGGCGTCGGCCACTCCTTCGGCGCCAACCGCAATGAGCGCCCCCAGGACATCGTCACCGCGACCGAGCTCGTGCACATGCTCGTCGATGTGGTGTCCAAGAACGGCAATCTGCTCATCGGCATCGGGCCAGATGCACAGGGCAGGATCGTGCCCGAGCAGCAGGCGCCACTGAGGGGGCTTGGCGAATGGATGGCCGCCCACGGTGACGTGATTCGCGGCTCGCGTCCGTGGACGGCCCCCGCAACCGAGACAACCGAAGGTACGCCCGTGCGCTTCGTACGCAAGGGGGACGAGGTCTTCGCCATCCTGCTCGGCCTGCCCGGCATGCGTACCTTCGGTCTGCGCGGTGTCGACGGCATCGACGAGATCACCCTGCCCGAGCGGGTGCCGGTCGAGCCGGCGTACGTCGTGCCCCTCGGCACCGGAGCTCGCTGGAGTGGGTAGACGGGGCACTGAGTCCTAATCAACCAGCGAAGCACCCCTAGTGCAGGTAATACATCGTGTTGGGCATGAGGAATCCCCGCTTGAGATGCCCGTAGGACATGTCACTCACCTGATCGCCGACACTTGCGACGATGGTGTAGCCGTCGCGCTGCAACGCCTTGCGCGCGCTCGCGTTGTACTCCCCAGCGCTGAGATTTGCCGTCCGGCGATGGCAGTTCTCATGCGGTCTCGACCGCCTGCGCCAGCTCCGCCATCGCCGCGTCATCCAACGTGACGAGTGCCGCATCACAGTTCTCACGCAGATGCTCCAGCGAGCCCGTGCCTGGGATGGGCAGCATGACCGGCGAGCGCTGCAGCAGCCAGGCGAGTGCGACCTGGGCCGGTGTGCAGTCGTGACGCGCGGCGATCGCTGCCAGCGGACCGTCAGCCGCCACGAGGGCGCGGTTGCCGAGAGGGAACCACGGGATGAAGCCGATGCCCTGCTCCGTGCAGTGATCGAGCAGTGCCTCGCTCTGACGCAACCCCGCGTGGAAGAGGTTCTGCACGCTGACGATCTCCATCACCTGCCGCGCGCGCTCCAACTCCTCGATCGAGACCTCCGAAAGGCCGACATGCAGGATGAGCCCCTCGTCCTGCATCTCCTTGATGACGCCGAGTTGATCCTCCTCCGGCACCTGCGGATCGATGCGGTGCAATTGCCAGAGGTCGATACGGTCGACGCCGAGACGTCGCAGGGACATGTGCACGCACTGGCGCAGGTACTCCGGCCGGCCCACGCTCGCCCACTCGTCCGGACCATGCCGAGTCAGACCACCCTTGGTCGCGATGATCACGCCACCGTAGGGGTCCGAGCCACCGCGATGGAGAGCCTCGCGGATGAGGTCCTCGCTCACGAAGGGGCCGTAGGAGTCGGCCGTATCGATGAAGTCGACGCCGAGGTCGACCGCCTCCCGCACGACTCGGATGGCGACGTCATGATCCGGCGGGTCGCCCCAGATGCCGGCACCGGTGATGCGCATGGCGCCGAAGCCCAGGCGATAGACCGTCAGGGGATCGGTCGTACCCAGGGTGAAGGAGCCGGAGGAATGCACGGGCTTGGTCATGCGCTCATCGTGGCATGTCCCACTGGCACGATCGTCCTTTGAGCAAGGTATCGCCATGCCCGGACTGCAGTGCGCTCGTGTGCGTAGAATGAGCCGAGCGAGTCCTGAGGCGGGTGCGAGGAGGGGAGCGCGACGTGACCGCGATGATCACGCGTGCGGGGATAGTCACGGCGGCACTTGCCCTGGCCCTGGGATCAGCAGTGGTGTCACCGCAGAGTGCCTTGACGATCATCGGTCACGATCCCGAAGCCCCCGGGCATCCCGGCTTCGTCGTGACTCCGCCTGCGAGCCCATTCCTCATGGCCTTCCACACCTGCGTGGCCGGGGTCAACTGCGAGGATCCGGCCAATCACCTCATCCGACTCGCTCAGTCCGAGGATGGGGCGGACTGGCAGGACGTGGCCGGCTGGAAGCCCTATCGCGGATCAGTGCCTGACGTCGCACGACGTGGCAACACCATCTACGTCATCGGCGCGGGTGTGTCCAAGGTCGATATCGCGTCAGGCCAGGTGACTGCTCACAGGATTCGGGTGACCAAGGCCGACGGATCGCCGGCGATGCCTCGCGACGCAGCGTTTGCTGGCCAGTTGCCGGACGGTCGTTTCGTCCTCACGTACGTCCCGCCCATGCAGGACGTGTCTCCCGGATCTAGCGTCCCTGTCCTGTTGGCCCATGAGGTCGCGGGGAGCGATGTCACGGAATTTGTGACGACGGGCGAGGCGATCACGGTGTCGCCCAGTGTCGCCGGAACTGTGGGTATGGCCACCGACCCCGACATCTTCTTCAATGGAGAGCGTTGGGTGCTGTATGTCTCGGTCGGATCGAATGTTATTGCCTTCACGTCGCCTGTGTTGGAAGGCCCCTACGACCTGTCATCCTCCACGGTTGTGTCGACCCAGGCCGGTGGAGTGCCTGCTGGGATTCTCGGCACTGATGGCGTCTGGACATATGTCAACAGAGGACCGACGCGTGACAACATCTCAATCCTTAGAGCTGTCTCCGCCACCGGCTCCGAGCCGATTCCCTCCGGCTCTTTCACGACAGTACTGACCGGCTCGCGCTACGGAGCGGGCACGGCTGAGAGCCCTGGAGTTGCTGCCAACGCGCCTGGTATCCCGTGCGGGTCCGGGTGCGCATCCGACAGGCCGCTGCCTCGCCCGGGTCGTGTGAGCGCTCTCAAGGTGTCGGGACTGAAGCGCACGTCGGCGACCGTCACGTGGCGTCCTCCGACATCCGGCAGCGGCGCAGACCTCTCCGCCTACGAATTGAGGACGCGTTCCAGCGGCGGGCGGTGGACGTCCTGGGTGTCGCAGCGTGCTACGGAACTCTCACGGCGGTATGCCGGCTTGCGCAGCAAGACGCGTTATGTCCTGCAGGTCCGCGCGGTGGGCGCCGCTGGTCCGGGACCTGCCGTGACCACAACTTTCGTCACCCGCTAGGAGATCGTCGTTGGGGCGCGCACGCACGAGTCGGTCTCCCGAGGAGGCCTCGTGCACAGTGCCATCTCCAGTGGCAGACTGCGCCCCATGTCTGAGTCCTATGCCCCTGATCCTGATCGCTACGACGGGCGCATGCCCTACCGCCGCTGTGGCCGCAGCGGCCTGAAGCTGCCGGCCGTCACCATCGGCTGCTGGCACAACTTCGGCGATGACACTCCGCTGCAGACCCAGCGCGACATGCTCCGCACGGCATTCGACCTCGGCATCACGCACTTCGATCTCGCCAACAACTACGGGCCGCCCTACGGCTCTGCTGAGATCAACGTCGGGCGGATCCTCGCGGAGGACTTCGCGGGACTGCGCGATGAGCTGGTCATCTCCAGCAAGGCGGGCTGGGACATGTGGCCCGGCCCCTACGGCGACCTCGGCTCCCGCAAATACATCCTGGCGTCACTCGACCAGAGCCTGACTCGTCTTGGCATCGACTACTTCGACATCTTCTATCACCACCGTCCCGATCCCGAGACTCCGCTGGAGGAGTCGATGGGAGCCCTCGCGACCGCGGTGCAGCAGGGCAAGGCGCTGTACGTCGGTATCTCGTCCCACTCACCATCACGCACGGCGGAGGCCGCCCGCATCCTCGGCGAGATGGGCGTGCCGCTGCTCATCCACCAGCCGTCGTACTCCATGTTTAACCGTTGGATCGAAGAGGACGGCCTCATCGACACCTGCGGTGACCTCGGCGTAGGCATCATCACCTTCAGCCCCCTCGCCCAGGGGATGCTCACCGATCGCTACGCGCAGGGAGTCCCGGAGGGGTCGCGCGCGACGCAGGGCAAGTCACTCTTCACCGAGCATGTGCGCGAAGAAAACCTCGCCCGCGTGCGCGGATTGGCGGCCATCGCTGCTGCGCGCGGTCAATCACTGGCTCAGATGGCGGTCGCGTGGACGCTGCGCGATCCGCGCATCACCTCGACCCTGCTCGGTGCCAGCAGTGCCGCGCAATTGATCGAGACGGCCGCGGCGGTGCACAACACGACCTTTACGGCCGATGAGGTGACGGCTATCGATGCCTTCGCCGTCGAGGCCGATATCGACCTGTGGCGAGCCCAGTCCCGCATGCCCTAGTCACCGAGGTAGCGGCGTCACGGTCCCGCGAGGATCCGCACGCCGAGGGTGCGCTGAATCGACAGGCGCACATCGGTCCCCACTGTGCAGCCGAGGATGTGGCCGCCAGCATCGCGCGCCTTCGTGAGCCCATGCAGATGCAGGCCGGGGGCGCCCACACCCATCAGGTCAGGTCCGGTGCGGAAGCCCACGAGCGTGGCGCTCACATCCGTGAGCGGGAACACCGTCTGGGTGGCCACCACCTCGGCCAGCGGCAGATAGGGCTGTGACTGCGCGGGCACGCTGCGTGCGGTGAGCACGTCGAAGGTGCCGATGAGTCGGGCGGCCACCATCCCGCCCGTTGTCCCCGCAAGGTCATCGATGAGGGGGGCGAGCGCGGAGCACTCGGTGCCCGCGGGAACGCGCATGGAGGCCTGCGGGGTGAAGCGCACAGCCTCCACCCACGGAGTCGTGCGCGAGGTCGAGACGACCCGCGGGATGCCGTCGATGCCGACGCGATACGTCGTCCCGCCGATCAGGACGAGCTCGCCGTCAAGTCGATCGAAGGTGCCCAGGCCGATGGTCGCCCCACGCACGCCGTCGCGCACGGGAGCGAGCCCGTCGTAGTCCGGCTGCACGAGATAGTCGAAGGTGCCGATCTGCGACACCCATCCGGCGGGTGTCGGCGCGTCGTCAGCGGTCGCCAACGGCACGCTGGCGACCAGGGCTATCGCTGCGAGGGTGGTCGCGATGATGGCGAGGCGACGTCCGGTCGAGGTGTGGGTCACGGACCGATTGTGCCAGTTGCTCCCGCCCTGTCAGGCACCCCGCGTGACCCGTTGCACGATCTGCGCTGCGTTGGGCGCTGTCGCGAGGAGTCGGTCGTAGGGCTCGTCGCGACACTCCAGGACGATCCCCGGCTTGGTGCCCAGGAGGGCGCAGAAGTCGCGCCCGCCGCGGAAGCGCATCCGACCGATCAGGACCACGTGGGGGATGCCGAGGCCGGGCCAGCGCCAGCCGCGCACCTGCGGCCACATGTCTGTGGATGACGCGGCATGAATGATGTGATCCCAGGGGATGGTGAAGTCGCGTTGGACCGTGGCGAGTCGCTCCCGGCGGTTGAGCCGTACGGCGAGCCCATCCGGCTGGAGTACGAGGGCGGCCATGCCACCAGCGTGCCAGCGCGCCGCCAGGCGCAGACGTCGGACCCACCTGACATGCTCTGGCCATGGCTGGATCACGGGCACCCGTCGTCGTGCGAGTCCCCGGCACGGCCGCGCCCGACCGCCCCTGGTCCGCGACGGCCATCGAGCAGTTCCTCGGCTGTCCACTGCGCTACTGGTGGCAGCGCATTGAGCGTTGGGAGACACCGTCGACCGCCGCGCTCGTCGTGGGTCGCGCCGTGCACACCGCCCTGGAGCGTCTGCTCGCACACGCACCTGACGAGCGCGTGCCAGAGCGTGCCGATGCCTATCTCGCCGATGCGCTGCTGGAGGAGTTTGCTCTCGTGGAGGGCCAGGGCATCAATGAGACCGAGGTGCGTGACAACGCCGCGGCCGCGATGGTCGCCTACTTTGCGACGGAGCAGCCAGCGGAGATCGACGTGGCCAGGGACGGCCTCGAGCGCGCCGTACGCACAGATCTTGCGGGACTGCCCTTCACCGGCCATATCGATCGCATTGCGGTCATCGATGCGGGACTGCGCGTCACCGACTACAAAACCGGGGCCCCCAAGCCGCGCTTCTGGTGGTCCTATTGGCGCCAGCAATTGCTCTACGCCGCGGCACTTCGCGATCTCGGTGAGCCCGTGGCGGAGGTGGAATTGCTCTATCTCAAGCAGCCGCGTGCCGTCACCCGACCGGTGTACGCCGCGGCGACGCGTCGAGCCCTGACGGATCTTGAGCGGGCCCATGAGCAGCGCGCGGAGATGGCTGATGCGGGGGCGTGGGAGGCCCGCCCGGGTCCCCTGTGTCGCTTCTGCGACTTCCAAGCGGCGTGCCCGGCGCAGCGCAGCAACCCACCCCGACCCGGCACCGCCGACAGCGATGACCTCCTGCGGGCGCGCGGACTCACCCAGCGAGTCAGCGAGACCGCCGTCCCCGCGTCCAGTGATCTGCTCGGCGTCATTGACGCCGATGCGCTGCCGGTGGTCGAGTGACATCCGTCGACATCCCCAGGTGGTCACCGCCGTGGCGCGTCATCACACGTGATCGACTCATCCGGGTCAGTGCCGCGCATCTGCGGGGTGAGCAGCGCTGGGAATGTCCGACACAGATCGCGGCCAAGGCGAGGCCGGGACTCACCGTTGAGCGTGATCCGAGTCTGCGCATCTCTTATCCGCCCTATGAGTCATTCGCCCTCGGCCTTGCCCGCGAGGCGGCGTACGCCGTCCTGGCCACGGGTGCCGATCCTGACGCTGGGCTGCAGCAGGCGTGCTCCGCCGCGATGGGAGATATCCACCCGGCCACCCTCGAGGTCGCGGGCGAGGCCCTGCAGGGCTATCTCAGCGCGGTGGCTCGGCTGCGCGATGCCGGTGACCTGCCAGCGGAGACGGTCGTGCGCGAGTTCTTCGCCGCGGACGAAGCCGCGGGCGATGTGCGTGTGGAGTGGTTTGCCTGGGGGCTTTTGCACGTGAGCAAAGACGGGAGCCTGCGCGACTTCCACGTCCTCACCTGGGAGCAGGCCGGCACGCGCCATCGTGATCCGGCCTACCTCGCGGTGTATGCCCGCGTCGCGGCCGATGCTGTGATGCGCCAGGAGGGCAGTGTGTGGAAGGAGCGCTGGGCCTCGGCCACCGCCCAACCAGGCGTGGCGCAGCGGGTCCGAGTGCGTGAGATCGGGATGCTCGATGCCAGTGACGCCCTGCTCCTGGATCTGAGTGCGGATGAGGTGCGGCGGGCCTTCCCCGACTCGGTCGGCCCCAACATTCACGTCCTGGGTGGTGAAGCCTTCAATCCCGGATCGCGCTGCGCGACCTGTGCGGTGCGCTGGGAGTGCCCCGGTGTCGCCCGACTCCCGGGAGTGTTGGGAGTGGCTGGCCCGGCCCAGTGGACGCGTGCGGTGAGTCCCGGGGATCTCACCTCTGCGCGTGTGTGCACGTGGCAGACACACCTCGAGCGTGAGCTGTCTCTGCCGCGGGCGCGACGCGAGACGACACCGGCGATGGACCGGGGCATTCGACTGCACGCCTGGCTCGAGCATGCCCATGCCCGGCTTGTCCCGTGCACCCCCGAGGATCTCCCCCTGCCGGGTGAGTCACCGGGGGAGGTGGCCGCGGGACTCGGCTGGACACCCGAGGTCTACGCCGCACTGCGGCCTTTCCTGCTGCAGCATCTCGCGAGTTGCCCACTGCAGCGCGACGATGTTGTCGCGGCCTATCCGGAGCAAAGCCTGACGGCGTGGGACACCGACGTGGACGTCGTCATGAGCACCCGCACGGATCTTGTCCTGGAGACCCGTGAGGGCTACGTCGTCCGCGAGACCAAAAGTGTCGGCGGTGTGGACGCTCCGCAGACCGCTGCCGAGACATTCGAGCGCTATCCCCAGGTGGCCGTGGCGCTGTGCCTGCTGGCTGACGGGTTGGACCCGGTGACCGGTGCGGTGGTCACCGATCCGCGTCCGTCCCGCGTCGAGGTGGAGATCTTGTCCACGCAGGACCATGAGGTGCGCTCCTTCGACACGACAGATGCGGAGGCCGTGCTGGCCGCACGTGTCTCCATCGCTGATGCTCTCGACACCGTGCTCTACACCGCACCCGAGCCGAACGTCGGTCGCCATTGCGACTGGTGCCCCGTCTCGCGCTGGTGCGTGGCCCAGCGCGGTGTTGCAGCGGAGCCCGTGGCCGACGATGCCGCTGGGGCAGACGGGGAGCGGCCGCGGATGTCCCTGCTCGCCTACGCGGAGGCGGTCACCATCGACGCCGACGGCGACGTACCTTTTTAGCGCTCCCCTGCGGCCTGGACGGTCATCCTGCGGGGCACCACGCCCGGCGGGGTCGCTGGGCCGGGGGCGATGTGCCACGCTCTGGACGTGGGCAATCCAACTGATCCGACCTCTGGCGCCGCGGATGATGAGCAATGGCCGATCCCGTGGTCGGCGAAGGCACCCCAGCGCTACGTCTTCGCGATCCTCGCCGTCGTCTTGGGTATCGCCATCGTGGTCACCGCCGTTGCCTACATCCAGGTGGGCACGGGGGGCATCGTGCCCTTCCTCATGATCACCGTCGGGCCGGTGCTCGCTGGCGTCTACGTCTACTACTTCGGCTTCCGGAAGTTCGACCAGCAGGACTAGCGGGCGCGGGCGGGGGCCTTGATGCGGGGATTGCCACAGGCGGTCACCAACACGCGCAGGGCCGCGTCCTCGGTCGCGTCGATGCTGAGCCGCCAGCGCCACTTGACCGCGATCCAGCCGCTCACGTACGTGCACCGATAACTCGCGCGCGGCGGAAGCCACTCGGCTGGGTCCTGGTCACCCTTGGAGCGATTGCTCGACGCGGTCACGGCGATGAGGCTGCGGCGATAGCCGAGATCGTTGGCGAATGCTTCGCGCTGCGACGTCGACCACCGATGCGCCCCCGATGCCCAGGCCTCCGACAGGGCCACCAGGTGGTCGATGTCCAGCTCTGAGGGATTGCGCACGGTCACACCGTCAAACGCAGAAAACCAGACCCCCCTCCCGACGGGGCAGCTCGCACCCGTCGAAGGTCCCCTGCGGGCCTGCCGGATGAGCACGAGGTCACGCACGTCACAGTCGCGGCCGACGTAGTCCCAGTGCGGGAAGAGATCGCGGTCGTATCCCGCGGGGCGCTCGGGTGTGACGGTGAGTGAGCGCAGGAGTGACAGGGCTGAGCGCGTCTCCGCCGTGGCCGGGGGCGCCAGGAGCACGCCGAAGCCGACGAATGCCGCGGTGACCGCGGCGACGAATCTCATCCGGCGCATACGTCAACCTAACCCGTGGGCGGATCCAGTCGTTCGGCTCCGACCTCACGGGCGATCTGACCGAAGCGCTCCATGGCGGGGGAACGGCGAGTCACGGGCGGCATGGCCATGAGGATGGATCGGGGTGGGATCACCGGCTCGGTGGGCAGCACCAGCACCTCGGGATCGCTGAGATCCACGGCGAGCTGCGGCATGATCGCGGCCCCCATGCCATTGCGCACCATCGCCTGCTTGGCGCCGTTGTCGTTGGTGCGGAACACATAGCGAAGCGTGACTCCGGCATCGCGCATGTGCTGGTCGATGTAGGACTGGGATGAACCCGCGTGCTCACCGATGAGTCCCAGGACCGAGATGTCCGGCAGCGCAATGGTGGTGGCCTTGGCATAGGGACCGCGGCGGGGGACGACTGCGACGAAGGGGTCACTGCCGAGGTTGATGAGATCCAGTGATGCATCGTGGACGGGTCCGGCAAGGAAGGCGATATCGATCTCACCCGTGGCGAGGTAGTTGATCAGCGGATCGTTCTCACCTGCCTCGATGGCCCGCATGATGAGTCCGGGGATCTCTTGGCGCACACGTCCGACAATGTCGGGGAGCAACTCCACCGACACACTTTGGAAGGTGCCGATGCTGAGTCGCCCACCGGTGCCGGCAGCGATATCGGCCACCTCGTCGCGGGCGGCATCGAGTCGATCAAGGATCACCTCGGCATGACGCAGGAGTGCTCGACCGAGGGGGGTGAGGATGACGGCGCGCGGCCCACCGGGGCGGTCGAAGACCCGATCGCCGACAAGGGCCTCTAGTCCGGAGATCTGCTGGCTGATGGCGGCCTGGGAGTAGCCCAGGACATCGGCGGCCCCGCGGAAGGTGCCCTCCTCGGCCACCGCGCGCAGGGCCGCGAGATGGCGGACGTCGTAGCGCGGGGGTCCGAAGGTCATAGACATAAGTATAAACGATCGACACGATGCAAATTCATCGCTTTACGTGATGCATGTCGTCGATCTACCCTCAGGGGGTCGGACTGCACCGCACCCATACGACTACGCACCAGGATTGAAGGAGCCATCATGAACCGCACCACACTCGAGGGCCTAGCCCGCCGCGTCGCGGAGTCCGGCCTCACGGCTGTGACCCCGTCGGACCTCGATCTGCTGGCCGCTGCCGCTGAGTCTGCGGGTGTGAGTCCCGTGCTGAGCTCCGTCCTCGTCGATCCGGCCGAGCCCCTCGTGGTCCGGGAGCGCGCCTTCAGCCTCATCTCCTGCGCCGTGTCGGGCCCGCTACGCACCTGCCATGCCCTTGCTGCCTGATCCGCGCGTGGCCTGACCCCGCATCCGCATGGGATCCTGCAGCCATGGGTGCAGGATCTGCGCTTGACCCGGAGATCCGCGACTGGCTCGCGCTGTATCCCGCACCTGATCTTGACTACCGCGACGTCGACGCGGTGCGCACCATGACGGCGCTCTACATGTCAGAGCGCTCCGGTCCCGCACCGCGCTGGTCGCGTGACGATGTCGTGCTGAGCAGCAGCATGGTCGCCGGAGTCGACGTCCTCACCTGGCGCCCCAGGGACATCGATGCGACACATCCCCTGCCCGTCGTACTCGCCTTCCACGGCGGTGCGTTCATCGTCGGCAGTCCCCTCGGCGCCGAGCGCATCGCATCCTCCCTCGCGGGTGATCATCAGGTGATGACGATCAGCGTGGGATACCGGCTCGCCCCGGAGCACCCCGCGCCCGCCGCACTCCAGGACGGCGTGAGCGTCCTGTGCCGGCTCGGTGACCTGCCCGGAGTGGATCCGCAGCGCATCGTGGTCCACGGATCCAGCGCCGGAGCAGCGCTTGCCGTCGGCGTGGCCGCGCAGGCGCGCGACCTCGCGATCCCCGTGGCGCTGCAGTCCCTGAGTTGCCCAGCGCTGGATGCGATGTCAGCCTCCGCGCGGGATGTCTCGCATTCGATGCACGGGTTTTCGCCCACGCTATCGCGGGAATCCGTCATGGCCATGTGGGATCACTACCTCGCCGGCCAATCACCGGCTGCACCGGACCTGCGGTACGTCGTACCGTCCCTGATCACCGATCTCACCGGGCTTCCGCCCGCACATCTGACGATCGCCGACCTCGATGTTGTGCGGGATGAGGCACTGGACTTCGCCGGTCAGCTCGAGGCCGCAGGCATCGATGTCGAGGTGGATCTCGTGCCGGGTGCGGTGCACGGATTCGATGGCCTATTGCCGGATTCGCTGATCGCCCGCGCGTCGATCAGCCGACAGATCGTGGCGATCGCAGCGGCACTGCGTGCGTGAGTGACGTCAGGACGGAGTCGGACTCGGCGTCGGGATCAGCGTCGTCGGGCAGTTGGATGAGAAGAACCCCTCAACAACGTCAACGCTCTCGATGAATGCCGGATCGGAGAATTGTGTCTCCGCCTCCAGACCCAACGGTGGGAGATCGCCGTTGCCGCCGATCACGTCGCGGACACGATCGGCGAACGCCTGTGACTGTGCGACGAAGCCCTGCGCCTCCTGAGGGAGTCCGGGGAGTTGATCGACAATGGCGCGAGCAGCCAATCCGAAGTCAGCCGCCGCGGCACCGGCGGTGCCGGTATCGGAGGCCTCCAAGGCCCGGACCAGATCGGTGAAGGAGACGGAGTAGTCCGCGATGGCCAGGGCGGCAGCCTCGCAATCAACGGTGATGTTGTCCGCGGGTGACAGCGTGGACGATGGGCTACTGCAGGCGCCCAGGAACAGCACCGAGGCACCCACGACGACCAGGCCCCTCGCCATCGCCACCCTCCCGACTGCTGTCATCCCTGCACTCTAGGCGGCCCGGCGACACGGATGCGACGCGACAGCCCCGCGGGCGGGGGACATATTCATGTTGATGCATATGATTGCTCGGTGGCCGGGGGGCTCATAGGGTCGGGGCGTCGTACTTCCTCGAGTCCTGGAGTCCCCATGTCTGAAATCCTGCCCCCTCCCCCGGATGCACCCCTGCCCGGTCAGGAGCCCTTTGAGACCAATAAGACGCTCGGAATCATCGCCATCGTTGTCGGCGTCATTTCCTGCGGCTGCATCACGCTTATCCTCGGCATCCTCGGTCTGGTCAACGCCAACAAGGCACAGTCCCTGTGGTCCGCGGGCGACGTGCAGGGTGCCCAACGCGCCGCGAGCACGGCTCGCACGTTCTCCATCATCGCCTTTGTGTTTGCCGCCATCTGGTTGGTCGTCGTCATCATTGGCTGGACGACCGGATCGTTGACCTTCACCACAAACTGATCCCGCGCCGCCTCGGCTGCCCCTCCGGTGGCCCCTCCCGGCAACGCGCGGGACGATGGTGTCGTGAGCACCGTGGAGACCGATGTCCTCGTCGTCGGGGCCGGGCCGGCCGGCTCGGCCGCAGCGGCCTGGAGCGCTCGGGCGGGCCTGGACACCATCCTGCTCGACGCGGAGGAATTCCCCCGGGATAAGCCCTGCGGAGATGGCCTCACCCCCCGGGCCATTGCCGAGTTGGACGGCCTGGGTCTGTCCGCCTGGATGGCGGGGCGTGCGCGTAATCGCGGCTTGCGTGCGGCTGGCTTTGGGCAACTGCTCTATCTGCCCTGGCCCGGTGGCAACCTCCCCGACTACGGCGGGGCGGCGCCCCGACTGGAGTTGGACGCAGCGATTCGCCAGGTCGCACTCGACTCTGGCGCCCGGCCCATCGAGGGTGCTCGTGCGGTGGATGTCACGCGCACCGGTGATCGGGTGTCATCGGTCACCGTCAAGACACGCGACGGCGTACGCGACATCGCCTGCCGCCGCCTCATCGTCGCCGATGGCGCACGCTCGCAGTTGGGTCGTGCACTCGGGCGCGAATGGCATCGTGATACGGCGTACGGCGTCGCCGCGCGGGGCTACATCAAGTCCGGTCGCAGTGATGACGAGTGGATCTCATCCCATCTTGAGCTGCGGGGCGAGGACGATCGCATCCTTTCGGGCTACGGATGGATCTTCCCCCTCGGCGACGGCGAGGTGAATATCGGCGTGGGCACACTTGCCACCGGTCGTCGACCGGCCGACATCAACCTGCGCAGTCTGCTGACCTACTACGCCGATAGCCAGCGCAAGGATTGGGAGTTGCACGACGACGTGCGCGCGCCCTGGTCTGCGCTGCTGCCCATGGGCGGCGCCGTGACCGGTGTCGCCGGCCCCAATTGGGTGCTCGTCGGCGATGCAGCGGGCTGCGTCAATCCCCTCAATGGCGAGGGCATCGACTACGGCTTGGAGACCGGGCATCTTGCCGCGCGGGTCATCTCCTCGCGCGGGCCGAGCTATGACCTGTCCACCATCTGGCCCGGCCTGCTGCGGGAGCGCTACGGCGAGGCTTTTTCCATCGCCCGACGCCTCGCCGGTTTGATCACCGTGCCTGGTCTACTGCCGACCTTCGGGCCCGTCGGCATGCGATCGCACCTGCTCATGACGCTGGCCCTGCGCGTCATGGGCAACCTCGTCACGCCGGAGGATCGCGATGTCACCGCGCGGATCTGGCGCGCCGCCGGACGCGCATCCGTCCGACTCGATGACCGGCCCCCCTTCCGCTGATGACCACCGTCGCGATCACCGGGGTGTCGGGATTCATCGGTGCCGCCGTCGCACGGCGGTACGCCGATGCGGGGGCCACCGTCCGCGGACTCGACACCCGACTGCCCGATGCGCACAATCCACTCACACCCGACCCCGATCCGCGGGTGGACTACCTCGTCGGCGATGTGACGGACCTGCCCTCGCTCCGACGACTTGTCGAGGGGGCCGACATCGTCGTGCACACCGCGGCCATCGTGGCCGAATCCGGTGACTGGCATGACTTTGACCGCGTCAATGCGCAGGCGCCACGGTGGGCCGCGCTCGCGGCGCGGTCCGCGGGTGCCCGGTCATTCGTTCACCTGTCCAGTGTGATGGTGCACGGATTCGACTTCGCGGATGTCTGCGCCGAGGACTCCCCGCTGGATCACGCTGCCAATCCCTACTGCGCGACGAAGATTCGAGCCGAACACCTGCTGCGCGATCTGTCCGTGGCCGGAGAGTTCAGCGTGCACATCGTGCGCCCCGGTGACGTCTACGGTCCCTACTCCACCCCGTGGATCGTTCGGCCCGTGCAGCACATGCGCGATAAGACCTTCCTCTACGTCGCGCCGTCGGTCATCAACCACGTCTACATCGACAACCTGGTCGATGCCATCGAGACGGTGGTGGCGGCAGGTGATGCCATGGCGGGTGTCCCGGTCATTGCCTCCGACGGTGTCGCGACACCCTCGAGGGACTTCTACGGCTACTACGCCGACCTGCTCGGGATGGGCTTCGCACCGACGGTGCCCGGTTGGCTGGCCGAGCCTGTCGTCGGCGCCCTCGCCGCCGTCCTGCCCGAGGGCCTGAGGCGGCGACTGGACCTCAATCGAGAATCCATCCGCTACCTGCGCCGCCGAGCCCGCTACAGCAATGCGCGCCTGCTCTCCCTGGGATGGGAGCCGCGCGTCGGTCTGCACGAGGGACGGGAGCGAACAGCCGCGTGGCTGCGACAGGTGGGATGGCTCCCCCCGACGTAGGGTGACGTATGGACCTGCGCCAGTCACTCCTCCCGGGCCGCCGGGGACTCCTCGTGCGGCTGAGTGCAGCCGAGGGCATGCGTCCCGCACTCCTGGACGCACTCCATCGCTATTCCGATGGTTTGGCGGAGGAGCCGGGCACCGAGGTGTTCATCGTGCACATCGACCCCGATGACGCCGACGTGGTCTGGCTCTATGAGATCTTCCAAGATGACGATGCCCAGGAGCAGCACCGCGCTGCCGAGGGATTCGCCGTCCTGATGACCGAGTTGCCCGGTGTCCTGGGTGCGCCACCGGCCATCTTGCGTCTTGATCCACTGCGCATGTCACTGCAGGAGCAGGTCCTCAGTGAGGACCTGACCTTCTAGGCGGGTGCTGCCGGGGGGAGACTGACGTCGTGAAGTGGATCACGGCCGACCAACTGCCCAGCATCCTTGCTCGACTGCCGGAGAATCCCCGCATCATCGCGTCGGGCAACTTCGCCACCCCCCGCACACTCCTGGACCTCGTCGATGCGCAGGTGTCGTCGTACACCCTGCACATGCTCAATGCGCAGCCGGGGATCCCGGACCGGGAGGGTGTCACCTACGAATCGTGCTTCGTCGGCTCCGGCATGCGCTCATCTCCTCGATTGCGCTATGTGCCGAGCCGTCTGAGCCTCGTGCCGGTGCTGTATCGCAAGCACCTGCGTCCGGACGCAGTGCTCCTGCATGCTTCAGCTCCGCGCTTTGACACGGTGAGCCTCGGGATCGAGGTCAATGTCCTCCCTGCCGCGATCGAGGCTGCCCGAGAGGTGGGTGCCCCTGTGATCGTGCAGGCCAATCCGCGCATGCCCTACACCTACGGCGATGCTCAGATGTATGACCGAGACATCGACTACATCCTCGAGGTGGATGAGCCGCTCACGGAGATGGACGCTCGTGCACCGTCGCCCATTGCGCGTGAGATCGGCGGGCGCATCGCAGCGCTCGTGGGCAGCCAGGCAACCCTGCAGTTGGGAATCGGCGATATCCCGGATGCGGTCCTCCATGAGCTCGCTGACCACCGCGGCATGCGCATCTGGTCGGAGACCTTCTCCGATGGGACGCTGGAGCTCGAACGACGGGGTGCTCTGGATCCCGACGTTCCACTGACGGCGTCCTTCCTCATGGGGAGCTCGGATCTTTATGAGTGGGCGTCGCTGAATCAACGCCTGCGCATGCTCCGCACAGAGACGGCGAATGATCCAACGCAGATCGCTCGGCAACGCCGCATGACCAGTGTTAATGCGGCCCTCGAGGTCGATCTGTTTGACCAGGCCAATGCGAGTCGGGTGCGGGGCAGGATCTACAGCGGCTTTGGCGGCTCGGTGGACTTCATCGTCGGTGCCCTGCATTCACGAGACGGTGCTAGCTTCATGGCGCTGCCCAGTTGGCACCCCAGGGCGGATGTGTCGACGATCGTGCCCCGCCTCACCGAACCGGTGACGTCCTTCCAACATAGCTACGTCGTCACCGAACAGGGGGTGGCTCCGATGGTGGGCCGCAGTGAGGGCGAGCAGGCCCGGTCACTCATCGACCATGCCGCCCATCCGGACTCACGCGAGGGCCTGATGCGCGAAGCCGCACTCATGGGTCTCCTTTGACGGCGGTTTAGTCCCTAGGGTGCGTTGTCCTGCCTAGGATGCTGCGGTGAGATACCTGGTGACCGGCGGCGCTGGTTTTATCGGATCCCACTATGTGCGCAGCCTTGTGGATGGGACCCTCGGGGTCGATGTCGATCGCGTGCATGTGCTCGACAAACTGACCTACGCCGGCAACCTGTCGAATCTCGCAGCGGTCGCCGAGGACCCCCGCTACTCCTTCGCCCACGGTGATATCTGCGATGGTGAACTGCTGGATGAGGTGATCCCCGGGCACGACGTCGTCGTCAACTTCGCTGCGGAGACCCATGTGGATAGGTCCATCACCGGACCCCAGGACTTCATCGTGACCAATGTCGTCGGCACCCAGGCCCTGCTGGATGCCTGTCGGCGTCACGGGATCCCGCGCGTCGTGCACATCGGCACCGACGAGGTCTACGGCTCCATCGACGCGGGCTCGTGGACCGAGGATTCACCGCTGCAGCCCAACTCTCCCTATGCCGCATCCAAGGCATCCGCGGAGTTGCTGGTGCGTGCCTATCACCGGACCTATGACATGCACGTGTCGAGCACGCGGTGCTCCAACAACTACGGCCCCTACCAATTCCCCGAGAAGGTCATTCCCCTCTTCGTCACGAATCTGATCGATGGCCTGAAGGTGCCGCTGTACGGCGATGGCCTCAATGTCCGGGATTGGCTCCACGTCGACGACCACATCCGCGGAATCCAGATCGTGGTGGACAGGGGTGAGGCCGGAGCGGCGTACAACATCGGGGGAGGTATCGAGATGACGAATCGACAGTTGACCGAGCGGATCCTCCAGCACATGGGCGTCGCCTGGGACGCAGCGGTGGAGCAGGTGCCCGACCGCCTCGGCCACGATCGTCGCTACAGCGTTGATGATGCGCGCCTGCGCGCACTGGGCTACACCCCGACGCGATCGTTCGACGAGGCGATAGACGCCACCATCTCCTGGTATCGCGACAACCCCCAGTGGTGGCGACCATTGAAGGGTGCCGCGTGAGCCTGCCCGTGGCAGAGCGGACGTTCTTCGGCCAACCACGCGCGCTGGCCACACTCTTTTTCACCGAAATGTGGGAGCGATTTTCCTACTACGGCATGCGCGCCATCCTGGTCCTCTACCTGATCACGCCCCCCGACGGCGTCACACCTCCCGGCGGCGGTCTCGGCTTCTCGGACGCCGATGCCGCAGCGATCTACGGCACATATGCGTCCTTGATCTATCTCCTGCCGCTGGCGGGCGGTTGGGTCGCCGACCGCCTCACGGGGCCGAGACGAGCCGTCCTCATGGGTGGGATCGTCATTGCGGCGGGTCACTTCATCATGGCCGTGCCCGTCGAGGCTCTGTTTTGGTCGGGTCTGCTCGTCATCGCCATCGGCACGGGCCTGCTCAAACCCAGCGTCAGCGCCATGGTGGGTGGTCTCTACGCCCCCGACGACACCCGTCGCGATGGTGGCTTCTCCATCTTCTACATGGGAATCAACCTCGGTGCCCTCATCGCCCCGTTGATCGTGGGCTACCTCGGCGAGGACATCAACTGGCATCTGGGATTTGCCGTGGCCGGTGTGGGAATGCTCATCGGTCTAGCGCAGTACATGGCTGGCTGGAAGGGTCTGGGCACCGTGGGTGTCGCGGTCCCCAATCCCGCAACATCCGCGGAGAGGCGTCGCGCCGGCATCCAGACGATCGTGGCCGTGGTGGTCATCGGCGTGGGTCTGGTCCTCGCCTTCGGTGTCCTCGGCATGGGCGTGGCGGACATTACGGTGATTTTCACCGTTGTCGTCGTCGCGATCGCCATCATCTACTTTTGGCGACTCTTCCGACAGCCACAACTCACGCCGATTGATCGAGATCGCCTGCGTGCCTTTGTGTATCTCTTCCTGGCAGCCGTGGTTTTTTGGGCCATCTATGACCAGAGCGGCTCGACGATCAATGAATTCGCCGCGAAATTCACGAGCATGGATGCGGGCGCCTTCACCATCCCGATCAGTTGGCTGCAGTCCATCAACCCGGTCTTCATCATCATCTTCGCGCCGATTTTTGCTGTGCTCTGGACCAAACTCGGTCAGCGAGCCCCCTCAACGCCGATCAAGTTTGCGATGGCGATCTTCGGTGTCGGGCTGAGCTTCCTCATCATGGTGCCCGCGGCACTCCAGGCTGAGGACGGCCAGAAGTCCGCACTGTGGTGGATCGTGTCGGTCTTCCTGGTGCAGACCTGGTCGGAGCTGCTCCTGTCTCCCAATGGACTCTCGGTGACGACCAAACTTGCACCGAAGGGCCTGCTGAGTCAGATGCTGGCCGTGTGGTTCCTTGCGACGGCGGTGGGTGACTCCATCGGAGGCCAACTCGTTCGCCTCGTCGATATCGTGGGGTGGGCGGGCTATTTCGTCGTCTGCGGCATCGGCACGATCATCCTGGGCGGCCTGTTTTGCCTCGTCGTACCGAGGATCAAGAAGCTCATGGAGGGGGTGTCCTAGGGCTTGACCGGCGGAGTGAGATAATCCGCGAGGTTGGCGGGACGTAGGCCCTGGGCGCGCGCGGCGCTGACCGCCACCTTGAGATCGGCTGCGAGGTTGGCGGTGAAGTGAAGCAGGATCACCGATCCCGGCTGCACGGTGCCGCCATAGCGAGTCTGCAGTTGCCCGCCGTCGACGAGGGCATCCCACATGACGATCTGTGTGATGCCGCACCTGAGCACGACGGAGTGCAGGGTCGATCCGTGCGCGCCGGCACCGTAGGGCGGTCGCAGCATCCACGGCTTGGTCCCGAAGGTGCGACGGTAATCCACCTGCACGGGGCACACCTGGCCCTTGATCAGGGACGCGTTTGAGGTGTCCAGGCTTGCGTGCGTCGTGGTGTGGTTCTGGATGGATCCCCACTGGGAGATGCGCTCGAAGTAGCGGTGTTTGGTGTCTGTCACCTGGGCGGAGGTGAGGAAGCTCGTCACGGGGATGCGATGTTTCCGCACGTAGGCGAGGGCATCCGCGGGAGTGACGATGCCGTCGTCGATGGTGATGAAGACGACCGGAGCCTTGGTCTCGACTCGGTAGGTGACCGGAAGACCCTGGGCCTGGGCGGGCGGCGGTGTGACAACAGCCACGAGGAGGCCCACCAGGAGGACGGTTATGCCATGTCGCTTCACCTGGCGATTATCACCCGGGGTGTGCTGCGGAGGGCGAATTTAGGAAGGGCCCGGGGAATGCCCGGGCCCTTCCTAAATGAATCGATGATCAGCCAGCTGCCTTGCATGACTTGACAGTGTTGGCCTTGCAGGTCTTGACCTCACGCACGGTGGTGCGCGAGGCACCGAGGCCTAGATCAGCTTCGAACACCGTCGTGCCCAATGCGGCGTTGAGCAGGTCGATGATCGGCTGGCTTGAGGTGAGGTGCACGGCTCCGCCAAAGGCAACCGTGCGCTTGACGATCCACTTCTTGTGGCTCTTGTCGATCTTCCACTTCGAGTACTTGATCTTGTCGTGCTTGACGACGAGCAGCGGGACCGGGTTGCCCGACACGGACAGGGTGATCGTGGCGGTCCTATCATCGTTGAGCGTGATGACGGGATTGTCGCCCGTGATGCCGGTGGGGTTTGCCGTGGACGCAAAGGTGACTGAGCCGGAGTGGGTAATCCCGTTGCCCGATGCTCCGGTGACGGGGAAGCCCAGGATGACCTTTGGCGTGGTGGCAAGGGTGGCCGGCGGGGTCGCCGTGATGCTGATGCCAGCACCGAGGAGAGCGCCGACGATCTCGGGCTTTAAGTCGATGATGGTCTTCCCGCCCGTCTTGGGCACGGCCTTGGCCTGCACGGGGGTAGAGGCGGCTAGGCCGGCTCCGGCTACGAGGGCGACGCCTGCGGCGACGCTGATGATCTTCTTACCGAAATTCATGAAACCTCCGGGTGGACGTCGACCCTCCAGGCGGAGGGCGGGCACCGCCCATAGTGGACGGTCACTAGATAGTCACAGACCGAATCCCTTAATGCATGTTGAATGTCCGAATTCCCGGAGATTTCAGCCTCCGGCAGGATGGCCCTATGACGGCGCATCCGCTCGTGGAGCGGCTCATGACCCTCCTGGGTCCTGACCACGTCCTTACCGACCCGGGAGTGATGCAGGGCTACACACTCGACTGGACGCGCCGGTGGTCGGGTGTCGCGCTCGCCGTCGTCCGCCCAGCGGACACCGCGCAGGTCGCCGCCGTTGTCCTGGCGTGCTCAGCGTCCGGGGTCCCGATCGTGGCCCAGGGCGGCAACACCGGGCTTGTCGGCGGATCCGTCCCCGCGGTGGTCCCCGGGGCGGGGGGTCCACCCGTGATCCTGTCCACCCGTCGCCTCACGCGCCTGGATCCCGTCGACGATGTGAGCGGTCAGGTCACCGTCGGCGCGGGCGTCACGCTGGGCGATCTCCATCGATACGTCGCGCATCAGGGGTGGGAGTACGGCGTCGACCTGGCGGCCCGCGACTCCGCCACCATCGGCGGCACCGTGGCGACCAATGCCGGCGGCATCAGGGTCATCGCGCACGGGATGACGCGATCACAGGTGACGGGCATCGAAGCGGTCCTGCCGGATGGCAGCGTCGTCGAACACCTCGCGGGTCTCGCGAAGGACAACACCGGATATGACCTTGCCGGTCTGCTCACCGGCAGTGAGGGCACGCTCGGCGTCATCACGGCTGTGCGCCTGCGCTTGCATCGACCACACGCCCCGAGCAGCGTTGCTCTCATCGGCGTCGACACGTGGGATGACGCGCTCCATCTCCTTCACGCCGCTGTGCGGCACGGCGTACCCCTGCTCGCTGCGGAAGTCACGGACGAGACCGGCATGGAGCTCGCCATGCGCTGCGCATCTTTGCCGTGGCCGCTGGAGACTCGCCATCCGCTCGTCCTCCTGCTGGAGATCGCCGACGGGGGTGAGGGAGGTGGATTCGTGCCGCAGGTTCTCGACGGTCGAGACGTCGTGGTTGGACTCGATGCGGGGGAGCGGGCCCGCCTCTGGGCCTATCGGGAGCTCCAGTCCGAGGCCTTCTCGTCGTACGCCACGGAGGTGGCGGGAGGTGCCGCGCACAAACTCGACGTCTCCGTGCCGCTGCCCAAACTTGCCGAAGCCGCGACCGTGATCCGCGAACGCATGGCCGGCTATCCCGGGGTGAAGGCCTTCGGTGTCTTCGGCCACCTTGGGGACGGCAACATCCACGTCGAGATCGTTGGTCCGGCACCGGATGACGAAGAGGTCGATCGACGTGTCCTGGAGGCAGTCGGTGCCTTTGGCGGGAGTGTGTCGGCGGAGCACGGCATCGGCCGGGCCAAAGTCGGCGCACTTCACCTCTCGCGCTCGCTCGCTGAGATGTCTGCGATGCGTGCAATCAAGCAGGCGCTGGATCCGCGGGGGATCATGAATCCGGGGGTGCTCCTCGCCGATAGGGTCGCACCGTGACTGAGATCCCCGCTGTTGGACTGCGCGAGCCCTGCCCCTGTGGATCGGGCAAGCGCTACAAGGCCTGCCACGGCAAGGCGCGCGCCCGTGAGTCCATCGCCCACGTCACCCGACCCTTTGCGGGTTTGGTCAGCGAATGCGACTGGGTCGCCTTCCGCGAGATCGTGCCCGCCGCGACGTCTCCCCTCACCCTGCGTGAAGCCACCGATCGACGAATCATCCTCACCACCGTCCTGCCACTCGCTTGGCCGGCGCTCGTGCGAGACAACGGGGACATCTACCTCGCCCTGCAGGTGACCACCGGATCCGGAGATCCCAGCAGGGATGCCGCTGATGCGCTGCTGCGGGCCCTCGAGACCGAGCTCGGTGCCCCTGTCCCACCTGTCGGCTTACCGGGCCCGGGGCCACGCCTGCAGGATCTGGTGTCGGATCAGCCGCTTGTGGTCACCGTGCACGACAACTTCGACTACTGGATGGCCGATGAGGCCAGTGTCGATGCACCGGGTGTGCGCGATTCACTTGATCGCGCCAACAGCAAGGTGATGCCGACGGTCAGGCTCACCAGCGTGGACTCGGCCTACTGGGTCGACATGGGCGGCAAAGTCTTCCTGCGCTGGGTCATGCCCCAGCCCGAGGAGGCGTTGCTCGATGCGCTGGCACGCCTGCACGTCGCTGGTCACATTGCTCTGCCCGATGTGCCCTCGCGCTTCGTTGGCTCGTTCCGCGCGGATGGACTGCTCGTGCCCGTATGGGAGCTCACCGAGGGGACGTCCGCGCAGGATGTCGAGTCATCGGCTGCGACTTTTGGTCAGCAGTTGGCCACGGCCTTTGACGTGACGGACTCCCTCACCTCCCCCGAACGACGCGCGAGAGCCGGCTTGCAAAACCGACAGATCACGCTGCGCTGATCGAGGTCACTGCGGGGGGAGTCGATCCGCGGCCGCCGCCGGGGGCATTGTTGGGGTTGCCGGTCGCCGCGGGCCGGACCAGGGTGCTGCGGGAGCGCTGAAGCGCTCGGCAAGGTAGAAGGCGGCGGACTCGTAGCGGGAACGCACGCGCCGGAAGATCTCATGGGCCTCATCATCGGAACGCACGGTGGTGACACCGGCCTTGCGGATGTAGTCCATGGCCTCGCCGAAGTCCGTGCGCGTGACAGATGATTCTTGGCTGCCGGAGTGGACGGTGAACGAGCCGGATTCAGCCAGCATGCTGCGCACGTTGTCCAGGGTGATGGCTTGGGCCACGGCAACGACCGATGGCTGCACGCCCGGGAAGGCATGAACCGTCGTTGGCGTATCGGTGTCTGCCGCCGGGGATACACCGAAGACCCCCATGATCACCCGGACGCGTCGCTTCATGCCGTGGAAGCGGATGACCTCATCTATGTCGATTTCACAGGCATAAATGGACAGGAGGGTCTGCGTGGATTGCTCCAGGAAGTACGTCAACTCCGCCTTGGGGGTCTTGGACATTGCTGCGATCTGAATGGCGGCCGAGTCCATGATGGCGAGGAGGGAGATGATCCAATTGCGGGTGACCACGGGTGAGCGGAATCTGTTCAACGCGGGGTAGAGCGTCTGCGTGAGTCTCGTCTGGGCACACCAGCCGACCCAGTTGGTGTAGGGCTCGCCTGATCCATCCGAGTGATTGAGCATGTGGAGGCGGGCGATCAACTCGGGACCCCACGCGGGTGCACCGGTGATCTCGGAGGAGAGCAACACGCGCTGCTCGCGAGCGAGGTAGGCCTGATAGAGCGTGGGGAGAAAGCCGATGAGGAGCGCGATGACCGCGGGGCCGGTCATCGCCGCGAGGAAGTCAATCACCGTCGTGCTCTCGGATGGCGTACCTGCCAGACCCAGGGTGAGCAGACCTGACCCAGCCTGCAGGGCGGACGCCTGGATCGACCCATCACCGACGCCAAAAATCATGATCGTGTAGGTAGCGAGGAAGAGCAGGAGCCAAAGGAAGAGCGCAGCGACGATTCCTATGGGTCCACTCCAGGTGAGCACGCGATTGCGCGCGTAGTAGGACCGCATGGGTCGGACCACCGCGTTGAAGGTCGCATCGGTCCCACGCAGGATGAGCGCATAGATAACCGACGGTGTCGTCTGAGGAATCACCATGGTCCGCAGGATGCTCATCAAGGTGATGACGAAGAGGACGATGCCGAGGCCGAGGAGCACACCGCGTACGTAGGGCTCCCAGGAGCCCGTCTCCACGTCCAGCGCCCACATCACGCCCTGAGAGTAGTGGCGTCATCGGCCACGCACCCACCACTAGGCTGGTCGAGTGACCTGGGATGCGCAGACCGGCGTGATCGTGGTCGGGATTATCGCGCTGATGGCCCTCTCCCTGTCGGTCCTGCTGGCGCTGCGTACAGGCCGGATGAAGCGGCAGTATCGGGTCCTCTCGGCGGCCGACGGCCGAGCGTCCTTCATTGAGGTGGTGGCGCGCAAGACCGAAGAGGTGCAGGGTCTGCGCGAGGATGTGGCGCGCTTGGCTGGGGATTTGCAGGGCACTCAGGCCGAGTTGCAGCAGGCGGTCAGGCACATTGGCGTGGTGCGCTACGACGCGTTTGGTGACATGGGCGGCCGCATGTCCTTTAGTGCTGCGATGGTTGACGACCACGGCAATGGATTCGTCATCACGACCATCCATGCGCGCAGTGAATCGCGTAGCTACATCAAAGAGTTGCGAGGCGGGATGGCCGAGGTCAACCTCTCACCGGAGGAGACCGCCGCCGTCGGGGATGCCGTTGCGGGAATCCCCGACGGGCGGATTGAGTGACTCCGATTAGGCGGGGAGTTTGACGCGCCCCATCCCGGTGAAGTGGGTGTTGGTCCACGGTGTCCCCTTGACGACACCGCGCACGACGCCGATGCCGTAGTCCGACGCATGCACGACCTTGCCGTCGCCGACGTAGATCGAGACGTGGTGAGCGCCGTTTTCGAAGTAGAAGGCGAGATCTCCCGGGCGGGCATCCTTGAGGGGAATCCGCTCGGTGGCCTGGAATTGCGCCCGGCTGTAGTGGGGGAGTTGGACCCCGGCGGACCGCCAGGAGAAGACAACGAGACCTGAGCAGTCGAAGACGTCAGGACCGGAACCACCGGATCCGTAGTTATCACCGACCTGGGCGAGTGCCCGCGTGACGACGGCCGCTCGGATGGTGTCCTCCGCGGCCGTGGCGGTGCGTTGCTGGCGGTGCTTCTTGCGATGCTCGGCAGCCGCCTCTCGGGCGGAGTCTTCGTGGATGCTGCCCCGCGGTGGGGGTGGCTCATCAGCCAGGGCCACCGACGGGGTGATGATCGCGGTGGCTGACATCAGGCTAATGGTGAGGATGGTGGTGGTGATGCGACGAGCAGTGGACGTCGTACGACGCATGAGCTCCCTCTTCCGTCCGCCTCCCAGGTGAGCTGTCGGGCTCGGGCTGAAGAGCGCCCTACCCGAGCCTGAGCTCGGGATTCGCCCCAGGAGGGTCTTGCCCTCCCGACCGCGACTGGCTGTCGCGTGCGTCTCGGCCCCGCCAGATGATCGACGGATGCCGTGGGTCCCCGGTACGGCGTTCCCCGTGGTCACCGGGCCGGTGGTGCGCCCGGGTGAGGTCCGTCGATTCGGCGGTCTGCGTGTCAGGGGCGGATGCCCCCATCGGCCACGCAGCGTTGTGACCATGCCACGAGGCCATGACTGTCGGTCAAACCCATGTCCGAATAACGGAACGGTAACGGCATGTCACAGGAGTCACTTTGGCCCCACAATGCGTCTCGGGCGCCTCCCCGTGCCGCCTCCTAAGCCGTGACTGGCGGCTGGTGGGTGGGTTTTGGCCAGCGCGGCACCCACCAGCCGCCAGTCAGCGGGGTGAGGGGGGTGTGGGGGCAGCGGGGTGTGGGGGGCAGGGGGGTGTGGGGAGCGGCGGAGTTTGGGGGGCTCGCGTTATGTGGTGGGTAGGGCGGCGATGCGGCGGACGATGTACGGCGAAAACCACCCCGCATACCTCTCCTGGAGGGATGGATCGCGCCAGTCGCTACCGGTGACAACCCCCCGGCAGCCTGGAGCTTCACACAGGCAGGGGAACTCGTCGTAGTCGCTGGCATCACACATCGCGTAGTCGAAGCTCAACTCCTCCCCGGGCGCGATGTCACGCATGGCGACCAGGAGTTGGGTGCCCTGGAGGCCGCAATTGGGCTCACAGGAATGGTTGAGCATGTCACCGGCCTCAGGGGTGTCACCGGAGACGAGATACAGGTCAGCGTCCACCTGGATGGTTCGATGTTGGCGGTCTTCAGTGAAGGTCGACAGTTGCGCACCATCGACGACCCAGCCGCCAAAGCAGGCGACCGTCTCACCCGTGGCGATCGCCGTGGTGGCGAAGGATCCCCAGCCCTTGCCACCTGCCGGGCGTGTCTCCGCCTTGGACGTGAGCCAGTTGTAATCCATGTGACCTCCCTGTGCGCCACCGCGCGAATAAAAAGTGGATTGTGGCATGGCCGGGCCGCGCAGTGAAATCGTCGCAACTGTCTGAACGTTCAGTTGGGAACCCGTGACACCCACTGCGTTAACCCTCTCGTCTAGCCTGTGTCCGTGATCGATCCCCGTCTGCTGCGCGAGTCACCCGACGTGCTGCGTGAGTCGCAGCGGCGCCGGGGCGAGGACGTGGGGCTCGTGGACCGCCTGGTCGAGCTTGATGCGCAGCGACGGTCACTCCAGATGGCGTACGACGACGTGCGATCTGAGCAAAAGCACCTCTCCAAGCGCATCGGTCCGCTGCAGGGGGCGATCAAGCGGGGCGATACGTCGGCGCAGGGTGAGCTGGACGCCCTGATGGCGGAGGCGACCGGTCTCGCCGAGCGGGTCAAGGCCGCTGATGCGGAGGCCGCGGAGGCCACGCGCCTGGCGGGTGACGCGTGGCTCCGCCTGTCCAATGTGGTCGACATGCGTGCGCCCGTCGGTGGTGAAGAGAACTTCGAGGTCCTGGAGACGGTCGGCACACCCCGGGACTTCACCGCGGAGGGATTCTCTCCGCGGGATCACCTCGAACTCGGCGAGATGCTGAAGGCGATCGATGTCGAACGCGCGGCCAAAGTCTCAGGCTCACGCTTTTACTTCCTGACCGGTGTGGGAGCCCTCCTCGAATTGGCGCTACTCAATCTTGCGGTGGCGCAGGCGACCCGCAACGGCTTCATTCCCGTCGTCCCACCGGTGCTGGTGTCACCACGGGCCATGGAGGGGACCGGCTTCCTGGGCCAGGCGGCGGAGAACGTCTACCGCATCGAATCCGATGACATGTATCTCGTCGGGACCGCGGAGGTCCCCCTCGGGGGGCTCCATGCGGATGAGATCCTGCCTGCCGACTCACTCCCACTGCGCTACGTCGGCTGGTCGACATGCTTCCGCCGCGAAGCTGGGACCTACGGCAAGGACACGCGCGGCATCATCCGCGTGCATCAGTTCGACAAGGTCGAGATGTTCGTCTTCTGTGACCCCGATGACGCGGAGGCCGAGCACGAGCGCATTCTCAGGTGGGAACGGGACTTCATGGATGCCCTCGAGATTCCCTACCGCGTTATTGACGTGGCGACGGGTGACCTCGGGTCCAGCGCTGCGCGGAAGTTTGACATTGAGGCGTGGATCCCGACGCAGGGCACCTACCGTGAGGTCACGTCGACGTCCAATACGACTCAGTTCCAGGCTCGTCGCCTGAGTATTCGCACACGCACCGGTGACGAGGTGCGACCTGTCGCGACACTCAATGGCACCCTGTGTGCGATGCCCCGCATGATCGTGGCACTCCTGGAAAACCACCAGCGTGCAGACGGCACAGTGAGTGTGCCCGCCGCCCTACGCCCGCTGCTGGGATTAGACGTCCTCGAGTTGCCGTGACGTGTGCCGGTGCCCGTGGGCGCTCGGCCCTTGTCGGTGTGGGAGCCGCCCTCGTCCTGGCGGCCTGCACGAGTGCACCCGCCACACCGTCGATCTCCTCGGGAGCGCCGGCACCCGACCAGACGGTGACGGCACGCCCGACCGGTGACGCAACCCCCACACCCACTCCTGAGCCGCTGCCCCCGCTCGCGCCGGGAACATCGCGAGGTGAACTCCTCATTGTCCAGCGCGCTGAAGACGCCGCGCTGGTCTCCGGCGGTGAACCCATCCGTGTGACGTTGGCGCGCACCGCCAACCTGGCATCGTGGTTTACGGCATCCCCGCAAAAATTGGCCGGCGTCATGTCGACGGAGCAGGCGCTGCTGACCCTGGGTTGGCGACCGTCCGAGGATGGTACGACGGCACCCCTGCCTATCCCGCGGCCCAACGGTCTCCTCGCGGCGGCGTCCGGGGATATCGCCTTCACGGTCCAGCGGGCTAATGTGCGTTCCGACGGGACTCTTGTGCTCGACATTCGACCGATTGGTCCGATGCCGTCCACGGTGGAGTCACTCGGTGCCGTCACCCTCACCCTGGACGGCGTACCCGGTGTAGTGAGTCTGGGTGAACAGGTGACGCCGGATCTGATTGTCCGGGTGCTTGTGTCGGGCGTGGCCAATCAGCAGGCGGTCGTCCAGGTGGTGGACACCGGCGGGCAGATTCTTGAGTCGGCGTACCTCTCGGGTGACATGCCCATCGTCGACTCCTGGATCGATGTGGTCAGCGGTGAATCGCTCTGGACGGATCCGGTCGTGACCTTTGTGCCGCCGGGGCCCAGCAGCCCGGGTGCCGTCACCGTGGCAGGCACGATGACGGTTGACGGAGTTTCCGCGTCCCTGGACCGGGTGGTCGCGCGCTGGGGTATACCGGCGCGCGACACCACCGAGGTCTA
>JANRCR010000041.1 GCA_030726915.1 Candidatus Nanopelagicales bacterium | reverse complement strand
CTTGATCATTGCACTTTTCCATGTCTCTTTGTCTCTTTGCCGAAAGGAACTCTGACTCGTGGCTCCGTCGATGTTCACGCGCTGGCTAGTGCCTTGCTCGCGGCTCGCCGTCTCTTCCAACGGACTATTCGGGGCAGTTGCCACTTGACGATTCCTGTCCACAAGACGACCGCGATTACTACATGATTCAACCGAAGGGTCAAAGGTCCCGGCTGTGGCGACCGCACTAGAGTTTTGGAGACATCACGACGGGAGGTCGTATGGACACCGAGGCCCTCATCCGCCTCGTGATCATCGACCTGGTGATCCTCGTGGGTCTTGCTGCGCTGATTGGACTCATCGCTCCGCGCTCTTGCGGATCCTGTCCTCTTCATCAGGACTTCTCATCGTGAGTCCCGGGCATGGAAGACCCTTCAGGCACGCATCGCCTGAAGGGTCTTCCATGCCCGGCAAGCCAATTTGAGATTGAAGCTCACCTCCGGATCGCTGAGGTCACGCTCGGTCACCTGGCGGATCCGCTGCAGTCGGTACTTCAGAGTGCTTCGGTGAATCGACAGTGCCAGGGCGGCCGTGTCGTAGTGTCCCCCCGACTCTAGGTACTGATGAAGGGTGTCGACGAGATCGCCATGTCTTTGGGCGTCGTAGTCAATGAGCGGACCAAGCCACTCCGTGACATAACGTTCGACCTCGCTTGTATCTTCGCTCGTCGCCAGCAGACGGTAGATACCCAACTCGTCGAAGACCGTAACGCCAGGAGACCTGGCGATATCGCGCTGGAGGCGAAGCGCAAGCAAAGCCTCGCGGTGTGAACGAGGAAATTCCTCCACCCTTTGTGTCCGGCCCCCGATCCCGACTCGGCAACTGCCTCCACAAAGCTCTCTAGACACCAGTGAATGAAGGTCACCCCAGTCAGGCTCACGTTCAGCGATGAGCACGACTGCGCCCCCGCGTGATACGAGCAGTTGGCCCAGACCCATGTCGCGGCAGCCCCTCCGTACGGCGTTGAAGAAGGTCTCCTCGTCGGCGGCTCGGCCGCCGCTCTCGAAGACCACTACGCGATGGGTCACGCTCAAATCGCGTCCGAATGCCTCACCTCGGGGTAGCGCACTCGCTGCGTCGGTGCCGGCTAGGAGATCCTCGACGAGGTCCCGCCGGATGCGGATCTCGGTGTCGGCGACGGTTCGCTGACGTGCCAATTCCATGGCGAGGATGGTCGACCCGTACTCCAGCGCTGCCAGGTCCTCCTCACTCGCCTCGCCGTTGGGGTCGATGAGAGCTATGACGGCGACGGAGTCAGCCCGCGGGGATGCGGCCATGGCCACCCGTCCTGGTTCCCGCAGTGGTGTGCCGTCGTGCACAAGTTTCTTCACCATCTGCTCGCGGTGTGCAGCGGAGTCCTTGGGGTAGAGCTCAGGCTGGCCGGGCCCCGCCCAGGTTCGCAGGTTGCCGTAGCGGTCCTCAATGGCGACGGCAAAGCCTGTCACTTCGTGTACGGCGCGGGCGATGCCATCGGTGCCCTCTCCGCTAACCGCGGCTCGCGTAAGTCTGTGATGGATGTCGATGCGATGCTGCAGCACCTCTACGGTGCGCTCCAATTGCTGGTTAACCGCCGAGAGATCGCGCGCAGCAGTCCGCTCAATTTCATGCAAGCGGCTATTGCGCACAGCCGATCCGATTTGCTGTGCGAGCACTCGGAGGAGGAAGTGCTCCTCGTTAGCAAGTTCATGATCGTCTCCGACGATCATGCTGCCAAGCTGAGGGTTGCTTGTGCCGAGTGGGTAGGCCCAGGCGTGTGCGTGACCCGGCACGTTTACGGTACCGCCAATGCTGGGGATGTCTCCTAGACCGTAGGGCTCGACATGGTCACCGGGTCCGGCAATCCACCGGGCACCGCTAGTGTCTAGGACGCGAACGCCTATCAGAGTGCAATCCGCAAAGGATGGCGCGGCACTGGCTCCCATGCGAAGTATCTGCACCTCGTCGGTGCTTTCGGTCATAAGCATGGACAACACGAGCAGCGCATTGAGGCGCGAGAGTTGATCACGCTCACGCAGGCTCGTGTCTGATGCGAATGTCACGCTGTGGCGTGTCCGTGACGAGTTGCGAGAAGCTCCTCAGGTTCCAAGTAGTACGGGTTGTCGAGCAGGCTGCCGCACAACAGTAGTTTGGGGTGTGTGCGTAGCAGGTTGACAACAACCTGGCCATCGAAGAGGTCAAGGTCGTACAGGCACATGATGACCTGCGGGTATCGTGGCAGGAATCGGTTGAGCTGGGACTCGTACTCGACAAGGGAGTCGACACCGGGTAGTGGCTGGAGTGACCACGACATCTCGCCGCAACTGCGAGCGAATTGATGCCTCCCGTCGGCGAGGCCGCGGCGGAGCGAGGTATCCCAGAAGTTGATCATTGCCTCCTTGTCGAAGCCGCCCCCGCTGAGGTAGGCGTCGCTCGACCGAAGCAGGTCAAGCCCATCAATGGGGCTCCCATCAGCAGAGTCATTCAACTCCGCAAGTAACTCCTCGGGCTCCACCTGGTCGAGGACCGCAGTACAGAAGTCCCCGGCGTCGAGACCCGCACGAAGGAATGGAAGCAGGATTTCATCGCGTCCATCGTTGCCACGGTAGAATGCACAGATGTGATCCCCGTTGTGCAGGGTGACCCCCGGCAGACCCGAGGGAATGATGTCTGCTGTGGCTTCCTGCATTCGCACTCCTCCTGGCCGATGCCGTCAGCGTAAGGGTCCTGGGCACAATCGACCAGGCCTACCAGGACACAGTTTCGCCACATAGCCGCCCCATTGGGACGATTTTTGCGCGCTTGTTAGGTTGTCGCCGGGCGTGTCAGGCTAAGCGCCGTACTTTGCCCAATGGCCAGAGAAGAGGTCCTCCTCGGAGACCGGTCGGGGTGCGATGGGCCGAGATACCCACGTGACATTGATGAAGTGGCGGGCGTTGACGTTCTCCGTAGTGATATTGCCGCCCCAGGTCCCGCAGGACAAGCTCAGCGTGAAGGGTAGGCCGTTCCTCGCACTACCCGCACCCTCATTGAGACTTTGGTTGACCATGACGCGGGCGGTGCGCGTGCCGAAGGCAAGGGCATCAACATGCTCGTTGAGACGTGTGTGGATACCGCAGGTGTGGCCGAGGCCCTGGTATGCAGTGATGTCGTTAATGGTGCCGACCGCGTCGGCGATGTCTCCTCCATAACGATAGACGGCCAGGACGACGGAGAGCTTCTCGCCGGAGAACGGATGGTCGGGGCCGGTGCCATCCTCCTCCACCATCAGAAATGTCGTACCCGGGCTGATCTGTATGCCAGCGAGTGACGCGATGTGCGCAGCGGACTTCGCGATGACGTCAAGTGCGGGAATCTCTCCCCCGTCTGGCCACATCGCGGCCTGGAGGCGGGCTTTCTCCTCTTCATTGCAAAGGTAGCCGCCCGCGGTCGCCAACCTCTCCATAAGGTCGGCGTAGATTGCATCGGCGATGATCACGGAGTTGTCAGCGAGACAGCTCGTCGCCAGGTCAAAGGTCTTCGCTGCGGCGATCATCGCGGCAGCATCGTCAAGGTCCGCGGTCTCGTCGACGACGTGTACGGCGTTGCCTACGCCAACGCCGTACGCTGGAGTCCCACTGCTGTATGCGGCTCTGACCATGGCAGCCCCACCCGTGGCCACGACGACGTCAGCCTGCCGCATGAGTTCACGAGTCTTGTCGATGCTGGGACTGGTCAGGCTGATGATCAGGTCCTGCGGCGCACCCACCTGGGCGCAGGCTTCACGCATGTACTCCACCGCGAGCTCTGACGTTTTGCATGTGCGCGGGTGGGGGGCGACCACGATTGCGTTGCGTCCTTTGAGGGCCATGAGGGCCTTCATGGGAGGGGTGGCATCGGGGCCGGTGGTCGGGATGAGAGCGGCGAGGACACCTACAGGCTTGGCGATCTTGACCAGTCCTCGCGCAGGGTCTTCCTCGATGACGCCCACCGTCTGCATGCCGTGCATGTCAGCGAGCAGGCCGTTGACGCGCCGCTGGATCTTCGTGAGCTTGTCCGCATAAGTGCCGAACCCACCCTCATCAACCGCAAGTTGTGCCAGCGTTTCGGCATGGTCTTTGCGCACGATCGACCATCCGACAGCTGTCACGAGCTCGTCGACGCGCTGCTGGTCCCAGTCGGTGATCGCTTCCTGGGCCCGTCGCGCACGCGCGACGATCTCGGCGACGTCGGCTGCGACCTCGGATTGATTACGGGAGTCTGCGGCGGGCTTAGTCATGGGACCAAGCCTGCACGAATTCAGGGAAGTTCGGATCGGCCCGGATGGACAAAGGAATCGGAGAACACTGTCCCGCTGGGTCATGGCCCCGGTCGCAGGCAATGCGGCACAGTCATGCCTCAGTTGCGGCCCCTCTCCCGCGTCATCCGTCGCGGGAGAGTGTCAGTACAGGAGGAGTGGGCATGGACTCGGAGACCTATATGGACGTTCGCGACGAGCACCCTACAAACGCCGAGTGGCGGACGCTCATCGATGAGTTCGAGGATGGTAGGCGCCAGGGTGCGATCTACAACCTCGACCGAAGCGATGACCGCGAGTTCGACGCCATCTTCGTCGGCGGAGGGGCTGGAGGTCGCTTCGGGTCTGCCTTCATGCGTGCCCGCGGCGGTCGACAGTTGACCATCGACCAATGGCCCTTCCTCGGGGGGTCTTGTCCCCACCAGGCCTGCGTCCCTCACCACCTCTTCTCGGAGGCGGCACGCGAACTCGATCTCGCTCGCACGTTATCGGGACGCTTCTGGTACCCGGAGTTCGACGAGTCCAAGGCATCCGTCCTTGACATGGTGCAACTCTTCGTCTCGGGCCGGAATTCCGCGCACTCCTTCATGAATTGGCAAAGCAAGGAGCAGCTCGGAATGGAGTACATCCTCAATGCCACCGCGAGTGTCATCGATGCGCATACCGTCGAAGTCGAGGGGGAGATCTTTACGGCCAAGAACCTCGTCCTGGCAACCGGATCGGCCACGGTGTTCCCTGACGTGCCGGGGATCGATAAGGCTGGTGTCTTCGACTATGCAACGCTGGTCGAGGACCTTGATTACAACCCGCGCTCCTGCGTCATTATCGGTGGGTCGAAGGTGGCGATCGAGTACGGATCCTTCTTCCAGGCTGCGGGCTGCCAGACAACGATCCTCGCGAGAAGCCCACTGATGCAGGGCTCGGGCCTCCACCACATCGATGATGATCTACGTGAGTACGTTGTGGACGGAATGCGTCGACGTGGCATACAAATCTTCGACGGCACGGAGACCCTGGAGATCCTTGGTGATGAGCGAGCGACAGGCGTACGCGTGCGCATGGCTGATGGATCCGTCCGGGATATCCCCTGCGACATGGTTTTCGTGGGCACGGGCGAACGCCCTAACTCCGACCCCTTCGTGAAAGCGCTGGGAGTCTCGGTGGATGACCGAGGGGCCGTGATCGTCGACGACCACATGCGCACATCAGTCCCGGGCGTCTACGCTGTGGGAGATCTCATTGGTGCCCCGATGGAGATGTTTAAGGCACGCAAGTGCGGGATGACCGCAGCCCGCAACATCATGGGTGAGGACTACTCCTTTGACTTCAGCGAGTACCCCGACTTCCTCCACTCGACGTACGAGGTGACCTGGGTCGGATTATCCGAACGTGAGGCACGCGAAGAGTACGGCGATGTCATTGTGATCCAGATGCCCCCGCCGGGCGTTCCTTACGGTGACATCCCGCTGCCGTGCTCCGACGGCACGATGCTCTTCGCCTTCACCCATCCGGAACTGTCGGGCTTCCAGAAGGCCGTTTTTGACTCCAAGAGTCGCCGCCTGGTGGGGGCCCACCATGTGGGATATGGGGCGAAGGACGGCTTCCAGTACCTCGATTTCCTCATCCACAAGGTGGGCGTGACGATTGACCAACTTGCTGAAATGAACGAACTCTTTCTCAATCCCTCGCACTTCATTCAACTCTCACGCCTGCGCGCGGGAGCGATGCAATTGGAGTCCCTCTAGATCGAGGGGGTAGCTAGATTGTTTGCGCGTGTGCGCAGCGCACCGAGGCACTCTTGCTCGTGGGCGCGCCGTGCCTCAAACCACCCCTGCTGCTCGTCGACGATGTCGCGCAGCGAGGCCAGTTCGGCAGCAAGGCTGTCGCGACCGCACCCGCCGGTTTCCGTACGCGTAGCCACGAGTTGCCGGGGGTCACGTAGAGAGGCCCAGTTGATCGCTTCCGATGAGTTGGGGAGTGCGTCTCCTGTGACCTCTCGGCATGCTGCGTCCAGTGACTCCGGGCTGATGATGGAGCCGGATTCCAGCGCGGCCGCGACAGCGCGCCCGACGACACGGTAAGCACTGCGGTAGTCCATGCCGGTGGTGAGGACGAGTTCGTCCGCGAGATCTGTGGCGATGGCTTGCTGGTCTGCAGCGCTCACGAGCATCCGCTCGGAGTCGATCGACAGCGTGCGCACCACGGCATCGGTCAGGTCGACGAGCCGGGTGGACAATTCCAGAGACGAAAGTACCTCGCCGTAGGAATGCAGCCAGTTGTCGGTGGCTGCGGATGGTGTGCGTGCCGTCGAGGCTGTCCCGGTGAGTCGACCAATAAGCGTGCTTGCCCCAGCTCGAATGACGGAAAGAGCGTAAGGGTTGCGCTTCTGCGGCATGAGGACTGATGCTCGGCATAGGGACGCATCGACGGTGACGATCCCGAAGCCAGCACTCGCGAAGATCTGCAGATCCTCTGCCAGGCGGCTGCACGTAATGGCTGTCTGAGTTGCTGCCGCCATCGCGTCGAGGAGTCCATCGATGGTCCACATGGTGTCGCGGGTGTTGCGGCCGACAGTTGTGAATCCGAGGATCTGCGCAAGGCCTTGTCTATCCATGCCCATGCGCGTGCCCGCGACGCCGCCGGATCCAGCAGGGGACACGTCAGCCCAGCCGTGGGCGGCACGCAACCGGGGCAGGTGACGGGCGGATTCCTCCGCAAAGGCGGCCAGGTAGTGACCGAAGGTGGATGGCTGAGCGAGCTGCAAGTAGGTGACATCCGCCCAGACCGTGTCGGACCAATCCTCAGCGCGGTCACCCAGCGTCCGTGTCAGCCGCGCGACAGCAAGCGCCAACGCTTCCAGTCGCTCCCGCAATGCAAGCCGGAACGCGATTCGCCCCGCTTCGCGTCGGGTGCGTCCGAGGTGGATGACGCCGGACATAGTGCCTATCCGGCGCTCGAGTTCGCGCTCCCGGCTGTTGTAGGCATCCCCGAGGGTCACGTCGTAGGGGAAGTCTTCCGCGGGGATATCCCCCATGTCTAGCAGCGCGCGCAGAAGTCGGCCCGCGATGTCGGTGTCGATGAGGCCGCTGTCGAGAAGTCCGATGACATGAGCGAGATCAGCAATGAGAAGCCCGTCATGGAGTGCCGGCGCGTCAGAGATTTCCAGTGCGTACCCGGCTGCGACGAGCTCGGGTGCTGGACCTGAGCTGATCCGGCCGTCGGTGCCGAGGTACCCGGTGGGAGGCTGAATGGTCACAACGCCCCATCCTCCACGAAGAGAGTGGGCGCACCGCCGGACACGAGGAAGATCACAGGGCCCGCGATGCTTCCCTGAGCGGCAGCATCGACGAGGCTGGCCATTCCCTTCGCGCAGAATGGTGGGTCGAGGAAGATCCCCTCGGTGCTCAGAACCAGGGCGGCGGCGGCTGCACCTTCGGCGGTAGGTACGCCGTACCCCCCGCCGATGTAGCCATCGAGCACCGTGACGATGTTTGCTGTCGCTGGCGTCGTGCCCGCGAGTACTGCAGCAGCTTGCGCGATCTCAAGCACGCGAGATCGGCACTCCTCGACGGGTCTGCTGACCGTCACGCCCACGACGGCGGACAGAAGGCCGGCGGCCACGCCTGTGACGAGCCCGGCCTGGGTGCCGCAAGAGCCGGTAGCAAGCCAGACGGTCGCGTTGTGGAGACCGGCGTCCCTGCACTGGCTCGAGATCTCCTCAGCTCCCACGAGGTAACCCAGGCTGCCTCGGGGCGTCGCCCCCCCACGGGGTATGACGTAGGGGTGCTTGCCGTCTTGTCGGAGGCTCTCGGCCACCGAGCCGATCATCGTGTCGACGGACTCTCGCGTCGACTCACTGGTCCAGCGAACGTCAGTGCCGATAAGTCCGTGGAGGAGGAGATTGCCGCGGGACTCCCGTGGACGGTCACCGTAGAAGCAGACGATTGAGTCAAGTCCGCACCGGCGTGCCGCCAGGGCAGCGAGCATGGACCAGTTTGACTGCGGGCCCGACCCCGTGACAATAACGTCGCTGTTCTTGACAAGCGCATCGCCCATGAGGAACTCGAGCGGACGTGCCTTGTTACCGCCAAGACCTAGACCGAGTAGGTCATCGCGCTTGACCCATATTTCGATGCCAAGGGCGTCAGAGAGTCGCGGGGCTGGTTGTAGCGGGCTCGGGAGCGAGGCGAGGGGCTCCCGTGGAACTGTCCCCAGGCGTGTGACCCACGGGGGCTTAGGCATCCGTGGAGTCTCCTAGTCGAGCTAGGACGTCATCTACGAAACGGGATATGGAGCCCAGGGCTCGCGATGGATCGAGAAGGGCATCGAGTTCGGCATCGGGGATATCCGCAAGGCGCGGGTCGTCGCGTAGGGCCGTGCGCATGTCTACTCCGCGCTCACCCCCCGAGAGCGTGGCCTCGTAGACGACCTGGTGAGCTGTGTGCTTGCCCATTCGATCAGATAGCGCTCGCATGACTGGCTCACTGAGTACGTAACCACGTTGGGCGTCGAGATTCGCCTGCATGCGCGCAACGTTGACCTCCAGTCCGTCAAGAATGCGCGTCACCGCCATTGTGCTCGTCGCGGTGAAGTGACATGTCTCCTGCAGAACGACCCACTCTGTCTTCCAAGCCCGGCCGTCTCGCTCGTGCCCGTGGATCATCCCCTCGATGGCGAGATCGGCATTGACTCGAACGAGCCGCGCGAGCGAACTCACGTGCTCGGACCACTCAGGATTGCGCTTGTGCGGCATAGTGATACTTCCAACTGTGCCGGGGGAGAGCGGCTCGCGGAGCTCCCCGATCTCGGCTCTTTGGAGTTCGAAGACCTCGTCGCCGATCTTGGCGATTGTCGCGGCGATCATCGCCATCTGGGTGACGAACTCGGCGAAGCGATCGCGGGACGTGAGCCACGGTATGACGGGCACGCCGAGGTCTAGACGTCGGGCGAAGGCCCTTGCCATCGGCTCGGCAGCCTCACCCCAGAACTCCATGGAACCAAGCCCACCGCCGAGTTGGATGACCTCCCTGGCCTCTCGGGAGTGCTCGATCCGTCCGATATGGCGGTCGATCTCATCCGCCCATACCGCAGCCTTGAATCCGAAAGTGATGGGTAGACCCGGCTGACCGTGCGTGCGCCCGCACATGATCGTCGCTCGATGCACCCGCGCGAGGTCGGCCGCTGCGCTCCGGGCTACGCGGAGGTCCCGCAGGACGATATTGGTCATGCGCCTCATGACGAGGACGGCCCAGGTGTCGCTCAGATCTTGCACCGTGGCTCCGTAGTAGACCCACTCTCGGGCGTGCTCAGGCAAACGTTCCTGCATGCAGCGGATCAAGCCAAGTGTTGAGTGTCCGGTCTCTCGGGTGAGACGTCCGACCTCCGCGATGTCGGGGATCCAGTCGTGCACCGAGGCCGTTATTGACCGGGCTGCATCCGCGGGTACCAGGCCCACCTCGGCCTGTGCCTCAGCGAGGCAGGCGAGCAGGTCGAGCCACGAGCGCAGGCGCCCCTCGTCGCACAGCATCGCGCGAGTCTCGTCAGTACCCCACAGATGCCCGTAGATCGCGGAGTCGCTCAGGTGGGCGCTCATGGGGTCAGGGCAGACCCGATCTGCTTCGGCTCGGGTAACGGCCCCACGCCAGTGATGAGCCGCAGTGCGAGGCGCACCTCGTCAAGATTGGACCCCCACGGCACGATGGCGGTATTGCCACGGACCTCGACACCACGTTCGAGTAGGCAGCACTTGGTGAGCACAAGGGTGTCCTCCGCCAGAGTGGCCGACCGGTGGTTGGGGCAGAAGTCGACCTGGGTTGGCTCGTCGCCGTAGAAGTGACGATGGAACTGCACTGACCGCTCGCATCCAATCAGGGTCCAGTCCCGGCGTTCCTCCGGGCGCGTGTCGAGGAATGTGACTTCGCCGGGCAGGTCCACTCCCGATCCGCGGCAGGGCAGCAGGTATGTATCCGAGGGGTTGTCTGCGGCCATCGTGCGTATATCGACGGCGTCAAGCACGAGGTCGAGAGGGGGGAGATCCTCGTCGAATCCCACCGCGGTCTTGGCGAGTTCGAGCAGTTTGGCAGGCGTTGGCGGGATGACCTCAGTAACGACAACCCGCACGGGCTGGGGTCTCCAGATGACATTGATGTGCTCGAACTTGCCTTGGACGGCATAGGCATCTGCGCCTTCCCGCTCATGCCGTAGGGCAGTCATGGCGAGTTGTGTCGGATTGCCCACGTCGGTGTCAGGATCTTCGATCCATACGACCTTGTCAGGTAGTGCAAGTACTCGCGCGGTGACTACGGGTGAGAAGAGTGGGTCAAAGGATTCCTTGCGCACTTCGATGAGAGCTCGGGCATCGAGGTTGGACAGGAGTAACCACTCGGTCCGGCGGTAGACCTCCCGGCCGAGAATGTAATCCAGAATGCGCTGCTCACTGCTCAGATCGAAATCCACTTCCTGCACCGAGAGTCCGCGATAGGGACGCGTGAGCGTGTTGGGCTCAGGTAGCTGGATCGCGTCTCGGTGGGACATGCGCACATCCTCTCACTGAAGGGCGCGTTCGGGAGTGATCATTGCGGCGACGGAGACTGCCGTATCCGCCCGCAGCCCCAGGCGGAGAGTCTCCAGCGGCAGCACGTCCTCAGGGGCGATGTTGCCGAGGTTGACCTGTGGGCCTCCACGTTCGATGAACCACGTCTGCTGGGCCTTGAGTGGTGCCTCAAAAATGATTCGTTCCAGTGTGATGCGGTCCGCAAGGCTCTCCACGAGATCGGCGCGCACGCCACCGTCTGCTGAGTAGATACCGACGGTGCCTGACTCGCGTCCTTCGGCGACCAGCCAGGTGGCGCCCGCCTCGAGATCACGCTCCATTTCCTCAATCCACTTGTCAGCGACTACAGGAAGGGACGGATCCTTGTCTCCGACCTCGGCCGCGACGGTGAAGTCCTCGCTCAGTAGGCGGATGAGCGCAGACTTGGATTGCGGGTCGAGGAGGTGAAGTCCGTTGGATACCTCCATCACAGTGACCCCCAGGGACAGTGCCCAGTCACGCAGTTCCAGGACGCGATCTTGCATCGCACAGACTTCCACTAGCGTTCCGCCGAGGCTGACGCTGACGTCGGCCTCGCGATAGACGCGAATGCGCGCCGGCAATGTCGAGTCGACGTAGCCGATGCCCCAGCCAATCTTCACGATGTCAACGAGATGCGCGCACTGGCCGACAAAAGCCTCCGTTCGCGCAAGATCGAGACCCTTGTCGAGGACATGCGTGAGTCCGCGCCGACGGGGCTTGGCGTCACGAGACGGCAGGTCAAGGAACTGAGGCTGCTCCCACATCTGCACGTCGTTCGCCCCTTCTTTGGCTTTGGGTACACGGTTGTCCCCTTTATGAGGCGACAACATGCGGTGTGTCGAGAATATTAGGCGAGCTGACAACCGATTGTGCCGTCCTGAAGGGCCGAAGAAACCGTGGAACTTAGCCCCAAGCGGTCATAGAGTTCCCACCTTCCCCCTGGGAGGGTCAAGACGATCGCCCTGATGGGCGGTCGTTCAAGGCTTTGGAGGTGGCGTGCCCCGGCGAATCGTGGTGATCGGAGGCGGGGCCGCCGGGATGTCGGCGGCTTCAGCGGCGCGCCGCGCGGATAGCACCGCCGAGGTGACCGTGTGGGAGCAAGGCCCCTTTCCGTCCTACGGGGTATGTGGGCTCCCCTACTACCTCGGTGGCGTGATCTCTGACCCCGAGAGCCTTATCGCCTATCCCGCGGCGGAGTTTCGCGAGCGCAGACGCATTGACCTGCGGCTCGACAGCGTGATCACTTCGGTCGACCTGGAAGCGCACCTCGTGGTCGATAGCGATGGAGCCGAGTGGGGTTACGACGCCCTGGTGTACGCGGCTGGTGCACAGCCAATCGTGCCATCGATCCCCGGCGTTGACGATCCCCGTGTCATGACTGTTCGGCGACTCGAGGATGCCATTGAGCTCCGTGCACGACTCGGAACCGCACGCCGAGGGGTCATCGTGGGGGCCGGGTACGTCGGACTGGAAATGGCTGAGGCCCTGCATGCATGTGGTCTCGACGTCACGGTCATGGATCGGCTATCCCGCGTGATGACGACTGTCGACCCCGATGTGGCCGCTATCATCCAAACCGAAACCGAGCGTCACTGCACGCTGCTTTTGGATGCCGAACTCAGGGCGTTGCATTCCCATGACTCCCACATTGACGTGGAGTACGACGGTGGCACTATCCCGACGGACGTGGTCGTGCTCGCGGTCGGAGTAAGTCCCTCGACGGGTCTTGTGTCCGACTTGGCAGCGCTCCCCAACGGAGCCCTCATCGTTGACGAGCAGATGCGCACCTCCGCCGAGGACGTCTATGCCGCTGGTGACTGCATCGCGGTGCATCATCGAGTCCTCGGGGAACCCGCCTTCGTGCCACTCGGCCCCGCAGCCAATAAGACCGGGCGGGTCGCAGGCACCGTCGCCGGAGGTGGCGAAGCCACCTTTGCGGGCGTCGTCGGCACCGCGGTTGTCAAGGTCTTCGATCTCACCGTCGCGCACACGGGCGTCACGCTTGAGGAGGCGCGCGCGCGCGGATGGCGCGCGGAGGCGACTCAGGTGACGGCAAAGTCCCGCGCTAAGTACTACCCGGGAGCCGAGCCGATCATCGTGCGCCTGGTTCACAAGCCGGACGGCCGTGTGATCGGTGCCCAACTGGTAGGTAGGGACGGGGTAGCTCAACGCATCAATGTGGTGGCGGCTGCCCTTCAGGTAGGTATGACTGTTGACGACATCGCGGAGCTAGACCTTGCTTATGCTCCGCCGTACTCACCGGTCTACGACCCACTCATCCAGGCGGCGCAGGCTGCTGTGTTGGCCCGGGGAAGGGGTTGACAGTGACCAGTGAGGATCAGTCACCTGTCGTCGTCGTAACCGGCGCGGCCGGTGGTATCGGCAGCGCAAGCGTTCGACGACTTATCTCCGAGGGGATGCAGGTCGTGGCAACGGATCTGGACGTCGAGTCTGTGCGATCTCTGTCGCCGCACCACTTTGCCTTGGACGTCACCGATCCCGACGATGTCCAGGACGTCATGGGCCGCATCCTCAACAGGTTGGGACATGTCGACGTCCTTGTGAACAATGCCGGCATTACGGGATCGCAGCAGGCGACGAGCGCGGGAGAAACGCCCATCGACGAGTTCGACCGCGTTATTGCTGTCAACGTAAGGGGCCCCTTCCTGTGCACGAGGTCCCTGCTGCCCTCGATGATTGCCGCGGGCAGTGGCCAGATCATCACTATTGCCTCGGTGGCGGGCCTTATTGCCTTTCCCGGGCGCTGCGCGTACACGACCTCAAAGGGCGCTGCTCTGATGTTCGCCCGCTCGGTGGCGGTCGACTATGGCCCCCTGGGAATCCGATCGAATGCGATCTGCCCGGGCATGGTCGAGACCCCAATGACGCAGTGGCGCCTCGACCAGCCCGAGTTGCGCGCCAAGGTCGAGGCGATGGTCCCGATCGGACGTGTGGCTCAACCGGAGGACGTCGCGGACACCGTCGCACTGCTTGCCTCAGGGCGCATGGCCTACGCCAACGGCTCGGCGATCGTGATCGACGGTGGGTGGTCATCGTGGTGATTGTGTGACCGATCGAAACTCAAGAAGATGAAGTTTCTGACAACGAGCGAAAGGAATGATGATGCCGGGAAGGCTAGAGGGCAAGGTGGCCGTGATCACGGGCGCGGGTTCGGGAATCGGACGTGCTTCGGCGGAACTTTTCGCGCGGGAGGGAGCAGCCGTAGCGGTGCTCGATGTCAACGGTGATGCCGCGGCCGAGGTGAGTGACGGCATTCGTGCGGCCGGTCAGCGAGCTATGGCACTGACGACTGATGTGACTGTTGATGCCCAGGTTCGCGCTGCAGTCACGGCGGTCATCGCGGAGTTCGGCGACATCTCTGTGCTGTACAACAATGCTGGGATTGGGAGCACGGGCGCCGTCGACGTGGCTGAGGAAGACGACTGGGACCGCTGCTTTGACATCAACGTGAAGGGCACGTACCTCTGCTCGCGAGCAGTCGTTCCGTCGATGATGCAGGCGAGCAAGGGATCCATCATCAATCAGGCCTCTGTGGCGGCGCTCGTGGGTATCCCGAACTTCGCGGCGTATTGCGCTGCCAAGGGTGCGGTTGCGAGCCTTACGCGGTCGATGTCTGTTGACCTTGCCCCCCGTGGGATCCGGGTAAACGCGATCGCTCCGGGGACCGTCTACACGCCTCTCATGGAGCCGATGCTCACCGCCCGCGGTGGGGGCGACCTGCAGAAGGGTCTTGCGATAACGATCGCGAAGTACCCGATTGGTCGACTTGGCGATGTGGTGGACATAGCAAAGGCGGCGCTCTATCTCTCGAGTGATGAGGCTGCCTTCGTCACGGGATCGGTGCTCAGCATTGACGGCGGGATGACGACGATCTAGCGCCGATGTCGGCCCTGAGCGAGGAGGAACATGTTTCTGGATCCCGATAAGCGAGTCGATCTCTCCACGGCGGCTGGGATGGTCGCTGATGGCGACGTCGTCGCCCTAGGTGGTGGCCTCTCCGCGCGCCTGCCTATGGCTCTGATACGCGAGATGATTCGTCAGGGTCGCAGGAACCTGCACGTGGTCGGCTCGGCGCACAGCCTGGACGTCGACATGCTCGTAGCGGCAGGTGCAATAACTGTCTGCGAGGAGAGTTACGTGGGCTTTGAGCAGGACTTCGGGCTCGCGCCTGCCTACAGAAGGGCCGCGGAGAGTGGCACGATCCAGGTAAAGGAGAGTTGCTGCGTCACCATCCTGACGCAGTTGCGTGCTGCGGAGATGGGGGTCCCCTTCCTGCCAGTTAGGGGTATCAAGGGCACGGACATGCGGCGCCTCCACCCCGAGTACGCCGAGATGACCTGCCCCTTCACGGGGGAGGTGCTCGTCGTGGTTCCACCGCTGCGCCCGGACGTCGCGCTACTGCACGCGCCGCTCGGGGACACCCGGGGCAACCTCTACATGGAGCAGCCGTACGTACTCGATGAACACTTCGCGAGTGCCGCGCGATCGGTTGTCGCTACGGTAGACAAGATCGTGGCGACCGAGGAGTTGGTCGAGCGCGGAATCACCATCCCGGCCCACTTGGTGAGGGGCGTTGCCGAAGTGCCATTTGGTGCTCACCCGGCATCGAGTTACCCGCACTATGCCTATGACCGCTCGGCCACGGGTGCCTACATCCGAGCTGCTGGGACGCAGGAATCCCTTGAGTCCTATCTGGACGAGTGGGTGCGCAGCACCGACGAGGCGGGCTATCGAGATCGGCAGGGCTCTGCAGAACTTGAGCGCCTCACTACCTGGAGTGAATCAGTCGATGCGTGGAAGGGGCTTTTCGCATGACGTACACCATTGATGAGTGGTTCGTCGTGGCCTTGGCTCGCACGATCCGTGACCGGGAGGTTGTCTTCCATGGGTTCGGCAGCCCCTGCGCGCAGGTGGCGATGCACGTTGCGCGGCGAACGCACGCTCCCGACATGCTCTTGATCGAGGGTGCGATGTACGCGATCAACCCGGATCCTCCCTTTATCCCCCCGACAAGCAACGACAACAGTCTCAAGCAGGGCGCTGCCTACAGCATGAGATTTGAAGAGTTCTTTGATGCAGCGTCCCGAGGGGATGTGGATCGTATGTTCCTGTCTGGTGGTCAGATCGATGGATACGGCAACACCAATGTCACAGCTGTCGGGCCGCTGGATCGACCGAAGGTCAAATTGGGCGGAGGTGGCGGCGGTTGCAACATCTCAGCGACGATCGGTCAACTCACCCTGTGGACTACTCGTCACCGCTCAGGACGGACCCTGGTGTCTTCGTGCGACTTCATCACCGATATTGGCCACGTCACCCCGGCCGGTGATCGCAAGGCTCTCGGATACTCGGGCGGCGGCCCGCAGTGGCTGGTCACGGAATTGGGAATCTTCGATTATGACGGCTCAGGCATTGCTCGCCTGCGTGAGATGTGGCCTGATGTGACGGAGGACGACGTACGCAGCTCAACCGGCTTCGAATTCGAGGTGGCATCGGACCTGGGAACTGTCGAGCCGCCCAGCCCTGCTGAACTCGCTGCCGTGCGCGCGATTGACCCGCTGGGTGTGCGCCGATCGGAGTTCGACCCCGGCGAGTTGCAGCGCACCTTCGAGGTGGCACTCCACTGATGCGGGCGTCCCGTCCGCTGTGGGCGATTCTCGACCCCCAGCGAGTGGCGGTCGTAGGCGCCTCCAACACGGAGGGATCGCCGGGTTGGGTGCTCTGGCGCAACCTTGAGTCGTTCCCGGGCGAGAGTGTGCCTGTGAGCCGGTCGGCGACCGAGATCAACGGCGTGACGGCCTACCCCACACTGCGGGACGTGCCCGGTCCGATCGATCTCGCGGTGATCGCTGTGCCGGCGGCGAAGGTGCCCGGAGTGATTGATGACGCCGTCGCCGTAGGCGTCCGAGCGTGCGTCATCGTGAGCGGTGGATTTGCCGAGACCGGCCCTGAGGGGCAAAGGCTCCAGACCCAGATTGCCGACGCTGCGCGAGAGGCGGACCTCCTTGTTGTCGGCCCCAACTGTTTGGGGGTGCAGAACTGCGACCTCCCGCTCAATGCCTCTCTCTCCACCGGGGCTGCGCGTGGGGGTGGCGGCATCAGCATCATCACCCAATCTGGGTCCTACGCGATGGCCCTCAACGCCATGTCGGACGACGAAGGGGTTGGCTTCGCCGTCGCCTACTCCTCGGGAAACCGGTGCGACGTAGATGATTCCGAGGTCATCGACTACCTCCGCCTCGACGATCGCACGCGGGTGATCTGTCTTTTTGCTGAGTCGATTGCTGACGGCGAACTCCTGCTCGACGTGGCACGGCGCACCACCCCTGCAAAGCCATTGATCGTGGCGGCGGTAGGTCGTTCGGAGGCCGGTGCTCGCGCTGCGGCGTCACACACCGGTGCGCTGGCCGCGGAGCGTCGCGCATGGAATGACGTGATGACTGCCGTTGGCATCACAGTCGCGCGGTCGGGACTGGAGATGCTCGACGCAGCAAAGGCGCTCGCCTTGCAGCCTGTGCCGCGCGGCGCACGCGCAGCCATCATTACCAACTCTGGAGGTACCGGCACTGAGCTGGCCGACCTACTCTCAGTAGAGGACATCGTGGTGCCCCCGTTCTCTCCCGGTTTACGGGCACGACTTGAGTCGCTCCTGCCCACCTATGCCAGTTCGGCTAACCCTGTCGATGTGACACCGGCCTGGACACGATTCGTAGAAATGTATCCCGCCGTGATTGATGAAGTGGCGCGCTCCGGTGAGGTCGACGTCGTGATCCCTGTGCTGCTGCATCGATCGGCGGAGAACGCTGACGTTGCCCGGGCCATCATCGCCGCAGTACACCGCCTGAGAGCAGATGGTGTGCGTGTGCCCGTCTACTGCTGTTGGGTGGCGCGGAGGTCAGCCTGGCCCGTGGCGGCACTCCTGCAGGAAGCGGGCATCCCGTGTCTTGAGTGGCCTGAGCGCACAGCGCGAGCCGTGGGGCATGCAGTCCGCTACGCGGGCGTCCTCGGTGCTCGCGGCGCCGCGGGCCCACCTCGTCCCGAGCCGGACCGTGTGGCTAGGTCGACCGGAGGCGGCAAAGCAGGGGAGGCGACCTCGGCGCAGGGTGGACAGGGGCTGCTGGCACTCCTTGCCGAGCACCGTATTCCTTTTGTGGAGACGCGGTTCTGTGCGACTGTGCCAGAGGCGGAAGAGGCGGCCCTGTCCCTTGGCTTCCCGGTTGTGGCCAAGGTGGATCATAAGGACCTGTCACACAAGACCGATGTCGGCGGTGTACGCGTGTCCCTGTCTTCGATCGATGCTGTCGCGGAGGCCGCGACTGATCTGCTCGCGCTTGTGGACGGTGCGCTTGTGGCGATCCAACGGCAGGTCACGGGTGTCGAGTTGGTCATCGGAGGACTCCGCGAGCCGACTTTTGGGCCCGTCGTGGCTCTTGGGCTCGGCGGAGTCTTCGTTGAATCGATCGGGGAGGTGTGCTTTGCTCCAGCTCCCCTGGATGAAGCGGCAGCCGTCGCCCTCGTTGAGCGCTCTCGAGCGGCCGGGCTTCTCGCCGGGGTCCGGGGCGAATCGCCTGTTGAGGCGAGGGATGTCGCGCCGCTTATCTGCGCGGTCGGTGACCTTCTGATGGCACACCCGAACCTCATTGAACTCGACCTCAATCCCGTCATCGTGGGAGGACACGGGGTGGTCGCTGTTGACGCTCGAGCGACGTGGACGTCCTAGCGGAAGGGCTGCGGTCCTGGAATCGCTGAAAGTTCGCCCGGCCAGGACAGGGATACGCGCCGCACTTCGTCCCCACCATACGTAGTCGGTGATCTCCCCCGGGGCTAGCGTGCGAGTACCCGCAGGTGCGGACGTTTATCGCAGTAGGAACGGGGATCGAAAGGGCCCATAAGTGCGACCCACGGTCGCCCAATCAAGGGAAGGCACCAGATGCGCGTCGGAGACAAGGAAATCCTCATCCCGACCTCGATGGTCGGCAATTACCCCAACCCACGCTGGTGGGACGCGGGTCCAGCCCGCGACTGGCACGGGGACCAGGAGCCCCCGGATGCTTTCGTTCGCGAGGCATTCGAGGACGCGACCGCTGCTATCGCCAAGGATCAGGAGATCGCCGGGCTAGACATCATCTCGGACGGCCGGCTTCACGGCGACAACTACGCGGACGCAGCCGTCTACTACTACATGCGTCGCCTAGGCTACGACTTGAAGGGTGGCTACCTTGGCTTCCCGATCTACAGCCGGCTGCACGCAGGCACCTTAACGCAGGAGCTCAAGCGTCGGGGCAGCATCATGGTGGAGCAGGCGAAGGCGCTCAAGCGCGCGACCAATAAGCCCACCAAGATCCAGTACACCGGCGTGCAGGTGCTTGCCCAGTGCACCAACGACCTCTACTACGAGGACCCCCGCGATCGGGCGATGGCGATGGCGGCAGCGATCAATGAGGACATCCTTGAAGTTGATGCCCTCGGCATCGACTTCATTCAGTTGGATGAGTTCACCTGGCCGTACTTCTACGAGGAGTGGGCGATTGACGCATTCAATCGGGCCGTCCAGGGGGTCCAGAACGCCCAGATCATCGTCCATGTGTGCTGGGGCAACTGGGGTGGAACCCCTGCCTACTACCCGGATGAGACCGCTGATGCGGGCGAGATCTTTGACCTCACTCAGCGCAAGGGCGAAGCTCCCTCAGCGACCGCGTCGGTCATCCCGAAGTCGTATGAGGCCAACATCGACGTACTCAATCTCGAGAATTGCGGACGTCGAAGCGATGATCTGTCGGGCTTGGACATCATTAAGAGCAACCCGCTTCCGGACAACGTCAATTTCTGGGCCGGAGTGATCGATGTGAAGTCGACCATTACCGAGACCGCAGAAGAAGTGTGTGATCGGATCATGCGTCTGGCCGAGTTCATCCCGCCGGAGCGTCTCGGAGTGACCACTGACTGTGGACTCATTCTCCTTCAGCGCTACATCGCTATTGATAAGTTGCACGCCCTGGCCGCAGGCACCGAAATGGCTCGCAAGCGCCTCGGCTAGTCATTTGCCGGTATATCTGATCCAGTGCGGGGAATGCGAACACACATTCCCCGCACTGGTGATGTCCGGCGCACGTATGCCGACATCCTGGACCTGCGCACGATGTGGTTCGCGGCAGACAAGGCCCGCCGGTGTAGCCCAGGACGACCCGTATGTCCGCAGAGGTGGCGGGTGCGGTTGTGGCTGCGGCTAGGTCCAAGGGAAGTCCTGGAGCGCCCCTGCCTCGGCGAGGGCGGGCCCAGATGGCCGTACAGCGCGGCCTCACTCATGTGTTGAGCCCTCCGCTCCCCTAGTCTGCCTACCTGGTCACCAGGGAGGCGACGTGGATGGTGGCGCAATGCTCCGCCTCGTGATCATCGACCTGGTGATCCTCGTGGGTCTTGCTGCGCTGATTGGACTCATCGCTCCCCGCTGCCCCGATCGGTGGTTTGCCCGTGATTGGGGACCCCTCACGCTCACGCGCTGGGATCGCGTGGCGATCTATCGGCGGTCGGGGATCCCGTGGTGTGCCAGGTGGCTTCCCGAGGGCGGCTCATGGTTGGGTGGCGCGAGCAAATCAAGCCTCTTCGGCATGGATGTCGACAGCCTGCGTGCCTATCTCGTCGAGGTGCGACGTGGTGAATGGGTGCATGTGATCGCGGCATTCACCTTCCTTGTGCTCGTGCCCTTCAATCCCTGGCAGTTGATCCTCCTGTGGTTCCTCATCATCTTCGTCGGCAACCTCGTCTTCTTCCTCGTGCTGCGCTACAACCAACTTCGCCTTACCTCCATCCTCGAGCGGATGACGCGGTAGCCTGCTCGCCGTCAAGGGAGGACATGTGGACTACGGCGTCACGTCAATGGTGGCCCCGCTGCGTCGCGTCGCGGTGCGAGCGCCTGCACCGGAATCTGATTTTGCCCGCGCCCACTGGGCGCAGCCCCTCGATATCGACCTGCTGCTCGTGCAGCACGCCGCCTTTGTCGCGCTACTGCGCCGCCTGGGCTGTGAGGTCCTCGAACTCCCACCCCTGGAAGGCCTTCCGGACTCCTGCTTCACCTACGACCCGGCCTTCACCGTCTCGGACGGTGTGATCACGCTGCGCGCCGCCAAGGAGGTGCGGGTCGGAGAGGGGGAGCGGCTTGCGGCTGACCTGGCCGCCGCCGGCGTACCCACGATCGGCGCCCTGAGTGGCATTGCAACCGCCGATGGTGGGGACATGTTCTGGCTTGATGACGTCACGCTCGCCGTGGGTCGCTCCTACCGCACCAATGCCGCTGCGGTCACGCAGCTGCAGGAGCTCCTGCAACCCCGAGGGGTCCGGGTCGAGGTGTACGACGTACCGCACGATCAGGGACCCGAGTGGTGCCTGCACCTGATGTCCGTCGTCTCGCCGGTGCGAGACGATCTCGCCGCGGTCTATGAGCGACTTGCACCCGTGGCGATGCTGGAGGAGTTGCGTCGGCGAGGCGTCGAATTGCTGCCCATCCCGGAAGAGGACTGGCTCACTCTCGGCTGCAACATCCTGGCGGTCTCCCCGGGAGTGGCCGTGATCGCGTCCGGCAATGACGCCACCGTGGCAGCGCTGACGGCGCGGGGATGCGACGTCCACGTCTACGACGCGAGCGAGATCTCCAAGGGTGAGGGCGGGCCGACCTGCCTGACCCGCCCGGTGTTGCGCCGCGCCTAGTACTCGACGTGGAGTTGCCACGCCCGTGCACCGCCGACCAGGGCGGCCGCATTGGGCACGATGACCGTGTCGTCCCCGAGTTTGACCACTTGGCTCGGTGTGATGTGGCGTGAGTTGCCGCCCCCGAGATAGAGGCGGTCCCACATGAACATCGGTCGCAGGCCATCAACGCAGCGCACGATCCGCCGCGACCAGAGGCTGTCGCCCAGTCGGCGCCGCTCATGCTCACCGATGTAGGTGTCGTAGGACAGTCCCCAGCGCACCGGAGCTTGGGAAACCTCGAGGTGCGGTGCGAGCCGTCCACCGTCGAAGAGTGCGCACCCCAGACCCGTGCCGAGAGTGAGGACTAACTCAAGTCCCTGGCCCGCGATCACCCCGGCTCCGTGCACCTCGGCGTCATTGAGGACGATGACGGGCACCCCCAGCGCCTCGCGCAGCGCCGTACGCGCATCAAAGCCATGCCACTGGGCCACCAGGTCAGGATCGATGCGGGTGCGGGGTCCGCGGACGGTCACGTAGTGCGGGGTCGCCACTACGACACCGTGCCTCACCATGCCGGGCAGCCCGACGGTCGCATGCGTGGAGGGTGGCAACTTCTTGGCCAGATCCACCAAGGTCTTGATAAAGAGTTTGGTTGTGAGGGGATACGGCGTAGCCACCCGGATCGGTTGGGCTCGCATGGTCCCGGAGTCGTCGAGGACGGTTGCCTTGATCCCGCCCCCTCCGCAATCGATCACCAGCGTCGAGATCATGGGGTCTTCTGCGCTCACACGACAGCAGTGTGCCGTGTCCGGGTGCGACCCGCTAATCTGACCCGGCCAGTTCGACGGGCAGGGAGGCGTCGCCTAGTCCGGTCTATGGCGCCCGCCTGCTAAGCGGGTTTGGGGCAAAAACCCCATCGAGGGTTCAAATCCCTCCGCCTCCGCTCCCACTGTGGGCCGCCCTCCGGGGCGGTCCACAGGCCCATCAGCCCCCAAGATCCGGCGTCACGGCCGGGGCAGCGGCACGCTGGTCACCGTTGACGGCCACCACGACGAACCACGGCGTGCGCGCCCCCTCAGCCGTCGGGTCTTCCCTGAGTTGGACCCTGCAGGCGAGACCGCGGGTGAGTCGGATCGACTCGAGTGCGCACACAGGGCGCCCCACCGGGCGGCGACCCTCGTAGACCAGGTAGGTCGGCAGCACTCTGCCGACACTGGAGGGTGCCCGCCACGTGATGATGACCTTGCGGTCACCGCTCCATGTAGCGGTGACCTCCGTGGGTGGTCTGAGTCGAGTCTCGCGGGAATCCCAGGCGAAGCCGGGTGGTGTGGGCGCGCAGGCCTGACGTGTGGCGCGGTGAAGTGCTGCGCGCTGTGTCGCGTAGGCAGGATCGCTCGCGATGTTGTTCAGCTCAAAGGGATCAACGGTGTAGTCGTACAGCTCCTCCTCGCCGTTGCTGTAGCGGACGAAGAGACGGTCAGCGGTGCGATAGCCGCAGTAGGCGGGACGACCGCGCCAACCAGACCATCGCATGGCCTCCATGACGACACCGTCGCGCGGACGGGGGTCACGCACGCTGATCCCATCGATGCGCGCCGGCTCCACACCGGTCATCTGCAGGATGCTCGCGTGTACGTCGACATTCGCGGCCACGACGCGATCATCAATGACGCCAGCATCCAGGACTCCGTCGTAGCGCATGATGAGCGGCACGCGCACCGAGACGTCGTAGGGGGTGTTCTTGCCCTGGAGGCGGTGCTCACCCCAGGCGTAGCCGTTGTCGGAGACAAAGACGATGAGGGTGTTGTCCAGACGGCCGGTCTGTCGCAGTGAGGTGAGCATGCGGGAGATCCCCGCGTCGACACCCATGAGGGTGTCGGCCTGTCGCTCGACGACGTCGGTGACCGTGAGACTTCCGACCGGGTTCGGCCGCCTGTCCACGTTCCACTCATCCGTGACCTGGAGCTTGCCCATCCACCGCGGATAGGAACTCATGTCCTCCTGATTAGTCGAGGGGGACGGGAAGTTGGTTGCTTCCCGCAGGTCATCGAGGAGGCCTGCGCGATGGGTGGCTCCGGCGTAGGGACCAGGGTCGTAGGGATAGTGCGGCGCGAAGGGTGAATAGAGGGCGAAGAACGGCTCGTCCTCAGGGGTGGACTCGATGAAGTCAACGGTGCGGTCGGTGAGTTCGTCCGTGAGGTATCGGCGCTCCGCCACGATGGGCCTGGTGTCTGTCGAGAGGCGGTAGCGCGAGTAGTTGCCGCTCAGGAAGGCATTCCACTCATCCCAGCCCGGTGGCAGGAGCTCCTCGCCCACGTCCGTCACGTCGTTGACGTACTTGCCGAAGAGTCCGGTGCGGTAGCCCGCAGCATCCAGACGGGTGGCGAGGGTATCGGTCTCCTCACCGCCCTTGGCAAAGGCGGACCATGCGCCCCACGCGGATGATGAGGCGTTTTCCCAGACGCCGGTGTTGTGGGCAAACTTGCCGGTCAGCAGGCTGACGCGACTGGGACAGCACCAGGACGTGGGGACAAAGGCATTCGGGTACGACGTACCCGCCCCGACGAGCTCGTCCATGACCGTCGGCATCGCGACCTGGGTGCCGGCGCGCTGGTCATCGGTGAGGATCAGGAGCACATTAGGCCGCACTGCGGCGGCGGCGCTGTGATGGGGGCCCACTGACAGCACCGAGCCCAGGGGCCCGGTCAGCCCGATGACAAGCCCGATGGATAGACCTCCCACGATCACACGACGATTCGTCCGTGAAAGGCGGGGCACCTGACCAGTCTGCCCGGTGCGCCGACCTGATGCGCGGTCGGTTAGACCGTGATCGTGAGAAGGCCCCTGCTCAGCTTAGTTTTGAGCGGGATGAGTCCCGTGGGTGTGGGACCCGACACACGTGCACCGGTCTTGGTGAAGACGGATCCGTGCGCGGGGCAGAGAAAGCCGGACCCCTGCGGAATCACGGTCGCACCAGCGTGGGGGCAGCGCCGGTTGAATGCTCGACATCTCGTGCGTCCTGTGCGCACCACCGCCACGGGGATGCTGCCGAGGTTGCCGACCACAGCCACGCCACCGACCTTCGACAGGGCCGGATAGGCGGACAACCGCACCCGCAGCGCCCCGGCGCGGGGCGCAGCCTGGGCACTCGAGGCACCCACGACGGCGCCGAGTCCACACAGGGCTGCTGCGGCCGCGAGGGCCTGGCGTCGGGTGAGTCCGAAGCTGTCGGTGGTCTGCTCGTCCGTCATGGAAATAGTGTGCAGGGATCCAGGCCTCGTCGCACGCCGGATGGGCAGATCGGCCCACTGTGAGAGGCCCGCCACGACCGCCCCGTCAAGGCCGGGAGACTCACTTGGCTACACTTCCTCAGCCGAGCGCCCGTAGCTCAACGGATAGAGCATCTGACTACGGATCAGAAGGTTAGGGGTTCGAATCCCTTCGGGCGCGCTTTTCCCAGGGGTACGGGTGCATGTGCTGCCGCAGTGGAAAACACGGCTTTCTCGCAGCAGAGTCGCGGAGAGTAGTGCCTCAATTTGGTAGCCTCCGCTCACCATTTACGTTTCCTTCGGTGAGCTCTGAAAGTGGAATCCATGACAACTAAACCTTGGCAGATTGTTGCCCTTGCAACCCTGTGCTTCATTCAGGCTGCCCATGTGTTGAATGTGGTAGTCACTGATCTCTTGGTCAGAGCCAATCCGCAGAGTGCTGCGGATTGGGCTGACCAAGGAACCCGGATCGTTCAGTCGCACCTGGTTGATGACCAAGGAACAAATCTCAATGCCGTCTACCAATATCTCGCCAATTCTCAATACGTTTACACCATCATGATGGTGGTTATTTTTATGTTTGGTTTTTTGCTTTACCGCGGCGAGTATTTGCCGGCAGTACGGATCACTGGAACCATTTTCTTCCTTGTAGTACTGGTCGGAGAAGTTGCTGCTGCGCTTTTTTATGACGATGGCACGATCGTGGATGTTTACAATGATGGAACACTATTGGAAACGTCTTTGGTTTCCCTGCTCTCCACGGGTTTCGATGCGCTTTTGGTGGTCGGTTTTATCTCACTATTTTTTGGGAAATCGGCGCAGTGGGTGAAATCGCACACGGATAGTTCGTGACAGAGCACGGTGGTGGGTGGTGCACAGCTCAACGGATTGAGCATCTGACTACGGTGGGCCCGTGACGGTGGTGACGGTGATGGGATCGGGTCGAGAGCGTGGTCGATCCCACGGTGAGCAGTTGCGCGTGGAGATCCGCGATGTGCTCGCTCGTGTGGTGGAGGATCTTGGTGGAGCACACGAAGTCGATCGCTTCATCGATGCCAATGATTTTGAGTCAGCCATAGCGCGTCACACCCCCGACCTCCACGCGGAATTGCTCGGCATCGCTGAAGGTGCGGGCGTGAAACACAGGCACGTGCTCGTACACAACCTGATGGACGAGCACTGGTGGTGGTCCGAGGTGGTCCTGCGCGAGTCGTGCAGCACGATCGCAGCACCACCGCTGGTCGGCCAGACCATGGATCTCGACCGGGTGCTCGATGGCAGCCAGGCGGTGGTGCGCAATGAGGCAGCCGACGGCAATGCCAGCGTGGTGCTGACCTCCGCCGGCATGATCGGCCTGTGCGGTGCCTCCACCGCGGGTTTTGCCATCTGCGTCAATGCCCTCACCATGCTGGGGCACAGCCGCTCCGGTCTGCCGGTGGCCTTCGTCCTGCGAGGGGCACTCGCCCAGGCCGATGCGAGCGCCGCAGTGCACTTCCTGATGTCGGTTCCGCATGCGTCGGGACAGCACTTCGCCATAGTGGGACGTGACGCGTCGGGCTCCATGAGCAGCGCGAGCCTGGAGTGTTCGGCTGCGGGTGCGGTGCCTGCCGCGGCGCCAGGGTCGAGATTCGGGCATGCAAACCATCCGCTGGCCACCGACGATATTGATTCCGCGATGGGGTCTCCGGAGACATCCAGCTTCCTCCGACAGGACGTGCTCGACGCCTCCCTGGATGTCACTTCGCTCGCTCAACTCACAGCGTGCCTCTCGGCAGCGCCGCTGTGCGTATCGCGCACCGGTCTTCCGTGGTTCACCTTCGGTGCGATTGCCGTCGAGTTGGGTGATGAGATATCCCTGCGTTACGCCCTGGGACCACCCGACACGACATCCTGGTTGGACGTGACCGTCACCTAGCGGTGGAGCTCGTGCTCCGTCCCACCTCGGGCAATTCGAAGTATTGAAATGCGCTCGGGAGATGGGAATGTCGCGGAATACGTTGCAATCGCCACTTCGGCAGTGTTCGTGGGTGCTGACCCGATTCCGCCGGTACAGTCGCTGCGTGACCATTCAGGATTCGACAGTGGACGATGCATTGGGCACCGATGATGTGATGGAGTTGCAGCATCGATTGCGCCGCCGCCAGGTGTCGGCGCGCGAATTGCGTGAGGCTGCTCGAGCACGCCTGGCGGCGGTGAATGCTGACCTCAATGCCGTCGTCCGTGATCTCGATGTGAGCCCAGCGGTGACAGGGCCCTTCGCGGGCATCCCCACCGCGCTCAAAGACAACGAGGACATCGCCGGCTATCCCACACTGCACGGTTCGTGGGCCCCGGCCGATCGTCCAGCCACGTCAACGGCCCCCTGGGTGGGCCAGTACCTCGCCCTGGGATTCGAGCCGCTGGTCAAGACGACGCTGCCCGAATTCGGTCTCACCGCAACCACCGAGTCAAGCCGCTTCGGTGCCACGCGCAATCCCTGGGACCTGTCCCGGTCGGTTGGTGGATCGAGCGGAGGTTCAGCGGCGCTCGTGGCGGCTGGAGTGATCCCCATCGCCCATGCCAACGACGGTGGTGGGTCCATCCGCATCCCCGCCGCCGCATGCGGACTCGTCGGCTTGAAGCCCACCCGCGGTCGGATTATCGACGTCCCAGAACTTGATCGGCTGCCGGTGAATCTGGTGGCACAGGGTGTCGTCACGCGCACCGTGCGCGATACGGCGTACTACCTGGCGGAAGCCGAGATCATGTACCGCAATCCCGACCTGGCTCCCATCGGGATGGTGGTGCGGCCTGAGAAACGGCGGCTGCGCATCGGGGTCTTCACCCAGGCCATCGCCGGATTGCCGATCGATCCGCGCGTGGGCGCCGCGGTGCTGGCGACGGCGGAGAGTCTGCAGGGCCTCGGGCACGAGGTGACGCAGATCCCCGCCCCCGTGGACGAGCGCTTCGGACGCGACTTCCTGCGCTACTGGGCGCTGCTGTCCTTTGCCTTCGAAAAGGCCGGAGGCCGTCTCCTGCGCACCGACTTCGACGCGTCCCGGACGGAGGTGCTCACCCGGGGGCTGAGTGACCTCTTCCGCCAGCAGGCGATGGGGACGCCCGGGAGCCTGCGCCGACTCGTCCGGAGATCACAGGAGCCGGAGGAGGTGTACGCCGACTATGACGTGGTGATCTCCCCGGTGCTGTCAACGCCCGCACCGCTCATTGGTGAGCTGGGTCCTGATGTGCCGGCCCGGGAGCACATCATCAGACTGTTGCGCTTCGCTTCCTTCACCGCGTGGCAGAACGTCACGGGCGCCCCCGCCATCTCCCTGCCCCTCGCGCGCACGGCCGAAGGTCTGCCGATCGGCGTACAGATTGGTGCACCCCGGGGTGAGGAGCGGCGTTTGCTGTCCCTTGCGCTCGAACTCGAGATGGCTATGCCGTGGCCGCACACACCGGGCGCATACACACGTCAAGCCTAGGCGTCATACCTGACATGAATGGCCGCGGCATGTGCCGCGGCCATTCATGTCAGTGGTGGGATGTGGGGCTTAGCGCAGTGCGCAGGCCTGATCCTTGATGTTGGCCGGCACACCCTCGCCGCCGCCGTCAGCACAGATGGCATCGATCTGGTTTTGCGCCCAGACGGGGCCCTCGGCCTGGTAGACGAAGGCGGTGGTCTGCTCGATGTCACCGGACTTGGTGATGGCAAAGACGATCGCCCACCCGTCGGCGCATTCGAAGCTCTTCGTGTCGATCAGCTCAAGGCCCGCGGCGGCGGCAGAGCCCTCCGCGTTGGCTTCCATGACTGCCTCGGTGCACTCGGCTGAGCCACCACCGATGGGGCTTTCTGAGGCGGGGGCAGAGGACGAGGAGTCAGACGATGAGCTACCGCCGCAAGCGGCGAGAGCGAGGGTGGCCGCAGCGATGGCGGACATGGCAAGGAGTCGTGTTCGTGTAGTCATGAATCCAATTTAGGCAGGCCTGCCCGCATGTTTCACCCCGGCACGCCGAGAAGTCGGGTTACAAACGGGCTACGAAACGTCCCCTCGGGATCAACCTCGTGGAGAAGCTGTGCGAAATCATCGAAGCGGGGATAGGACTCCCGGATGGTTGCGGGAGGAACGGTAGACGCCTTGCCCCAGTGGGGTCGTGCGCCCAGCGGAATGAGGCGCTCCTCGATGGCCGGCAGGACGCCAAAGATGCGGTCGTCCCTGTGCCAGGTGAAGTGAATGCCCACGGTGTCCACCCCGTAAGCCGGGCTGAGCCACAGATCATCAGCGCGCATCGAACGGATCTCGGTGACGTGCAGCAGAGGCGTGATCTGCTCATGTAGTGATCGCACCTCGCGAATTGCCTGGGCAGCATGTGCCCGCGGCAGGAGGTATTCGGCCTGGATCTCTTCCCCTGAACTCGGTGTGAACTCTGCACGGAAGTGGGGTAGTCGGTCACACCACGGTCCCGGGCGCCCCAGCTGCTCATTGCAGTGCACCGGGTCGAGTGTTTCGAGCGGATGGATGGGCTCCGTGCGTTCGATGGCTCCAAAAGCGTCACCGCCCGGCCACACTCCCTCGCGATCCGTGCGCCGTTTGAGCCAAAGTTGACCGTCGGGCTCGGGGCGCCATCGCGTGAACACGCTCACCGACGTGGCAGCGGTGAATATCGCGTCGAACTGTGCTTCGACCACGTCGAGATCAAGACCGGTGAAGACGGTCTGGGCCACGTCGTAGGTCGGCTCGATTGCGAGCTCAACGCGGGTGACGACCCCGAGCGCACCGAGGCTGACCACCCAGCCCGCGAAGTCCGCATCCGTCTCTCGACGGATCCAGCGAATGTCTCCGTCGGCAGTGACAATCTGGAGTCCCGTGACAGCGCTGGAGAGCGTGCCGATGTGGTCCCCGGAGCCGTGCGTCCCGGTGGCGATGGCACCGCCGACAGTGATGTGGGGCAGTGATGCCATGGCGGCCAGAGCCACCCCGTTGTCCCGCAGGATGGCGCCGACGTCGGCGTACGTCATGCCGGCTCCCACGGTGGCGGTGGAGCCAGCGATGAGCACCTCACGGGGCAGATGCGCCGTCTCAACGTGCACACCCGGCGTCACAGCCACGGTGCTGAATGAGTGGGCACTGCCGAGCGCCAGAGCCTGCGGATGCGCTCGGACGAGGTCGCTGACGGCTGCCGCGCTCGTCGGCTCAGCCACATCGCCTTGAAGATCTACGGTGTCCGACCAGTTGCGCCGCATGAAGCGACGGTAGCGCGTGAGGCGGGCACGGGCACGCGTAGACCGATGACAGGCGATTGTCCTGTCAGGCTGATGTTTTGCCGGAGATCCTCCCGAATCGGGTACGATATATCTCCCGCTTGTGTCGCCACCTGTCCCCAGGAGAAGTCATGCGCCCCGTTGCCCGCGTGCTCATCGATGAGAGCCATCGACAGGCCTGGACGACCCGTCCCGAGGTCGCGCTCCGGATGGCGCCGGCCAATCCTGCTGATGCGTCCTATGCCGAGGCAGCCCAGGAGTTGCGCACGGCCGGCTTCCTCGTCGAAGCCTGGACCGATGGCGCACTCGACGCTGCAACTCTTGATGGAGTGGACGTGCTCGTGCTCCCGCACTGCTCGACGGATGAGTGGGAGTCCACCACGGGTGTCGGGAGCCCCGTCTACACCTCGGCGGAGATCGCGGCCATCGATGACTTCGTGACCGCAGGCGGCGGTTTGGTGCTTCTCCTCGAGACGGAGCAGCCGAAGTACGGCAATAACCTCGCCGCGATTGCTGGGCGGTATGGCATCGACGTCATCAACTGCACGGTGCAAGATCCTGTGCACCGCTTCAATGACGTCTCCACCTGGGCGATGATGGACGCACGTCAGGCCCGGGGCTCCGATGTTTTCGCCGGTGTGGATGCCGCATGCGTGTATCGCGCGGGGGCGCTCGCCGTCCCCGACACTGCGTATGTCTTTGGGCGCACGTTCGAGACGGCGATGCCCCCCTCCGCACCCGTCATAGCGGGTGTTGACGTGGGTCTGGGCCGGGTGCTGGTCGTGGCCGACTCGGATTTCGTCGGGGATGATTCCATCGGTGACCTAGACCACCGGCGGTTGTGGCGCCACCTCGTGACCTGGGCGGTCGCGCGCCGTGCGACGTCCTCCGACGGCGGTGCATCGAGCCCCCTGGTGCGCCATCCAGCCTGGACGGATCTGGTGGGTGCTGTCGAGATGTTGCGACCGCTCCAGGACACGGACGGCTCCATCGTCGGCAGTACAGTGACGGCCGGTGCCTGCGTCGATCAGATCATGGCCAATGTGGAGGAGCTGGCGCCCCTCGTGCCGCATCAGCAGGCTTACCTTCGGGCATGCGTCGCCGACTTTGCCGCCTGGCGCGAGGGTGGCTTCGGGGTCCCGGACTTTCTCGATTCGCTCCGGGAGTTCCACCCCGAGCAGGCGCGGCGCGATGGTGTCGAACATCTCGCGGTCTTCCCGATGTACACGCAAAACGGCAATCCCAACCGCAATGTCGAGGCTGTCGTCGTACGCACCGTCTGGCCCGAATGGATCGCTGAACTCGAGGCCTCGACGTACGACAACGCGGCTTTTGTCCCGATCGAATTTGTCGGCTTCACTTCCGGCTATGACACCCACTCGGCCGTCCTCTTCCCCGAGACGGTGGCCACGCGAGAAACCATGGCCTTCACCTGGGGCGGGATCTTCTGCGACCGAGAGGCCGCACGATGCCGACGGGTGTCGAGCGCTGCTGCCGATCGACTGAGGCTGGCGCTGCCTCCCGAAGCGGAACTACTGCTGGCCGATCAGGACCTGGCGAAGGAGACCTTCGTCCTCTGGGACCTGGTGCACGATCGGACCCACAGCCATGGGGACCTTCCCTTCGATCCCTTCATGATCAAGCAGCGGATGCCCTTCTGGATGTATGGCCTCGAGGAATTGCGGTGTGACCTGTCGACCTTCCGGGAGACGCGGGCGCTTGAGGAGTCCGGCGTCGTTCTGGCCCCCTACGTGCGCATCGCGATCCTCTTCGATCGGCTCTTCCGCTTCCCGACGACGGGCGAGCGGGTGCGCAACTACGACGGCCTGGCCGGACAGATCATCTTCGCCTGGTTGCACAAGGCGGGTGTCATCCGATGGACGGATAACACCCTCACCATCGATTGGGTTCGAGTGCAGGACAGCATCGATGCGCTCTGCGAGTCGGTCGAAACCCTCTATCGCGAGGGCATTGACCGGTCGCGACTGGGACATTGGCTGGCCTCCTATGACTTTGTCAGCGCACTCGTGCCGCCTCATCCGAGGTCGGTATGGGCGCGGGGGGCCGATGCGCTCCCGGACGAGACGAAGCAGGCCATCGACGCCGTGCTGCCGGATGAATTCCCCCTGAACGTCTTCTACGAGTCACTGCGCACGGCACTTGCCCCCGCGATTGATTCGGCACGCGGGATCACGGGGGTGGCGGCATGAGCAGGTCTGTTGCCATCGTGCTCGGTGCCGGGATGGCTGGCCGCGCCGTCGCGCGGGAGCTCGGCAAGGATCACCTCGTCATCGTTGTTGATCGCGACGCGGCGTTGGCTGCCCGTGCAGCCGAGCCCGTCGGTGGGGAATCCGCGGTGGTGGATCTGATTGACATCGCGGATGTCGAACGCTTCTGCGGGGATGTACTCGCACGACATGGCCGCATCGATGCCGTCGTCCACCTCGTCGGTGGTTGGAAGGGGTCCACGACCGTCGACGTCGGTGCCCTCGATGCCTGGAAGGCGATCGCCCCCGGAGTATTTGGCACAGTGCGCACGACGACGGTGGCGTTCCGCGATGCCCTGATGGCATCGGGGGGCTCATATCTGATCGTGTCGAGCACGGCTGCCGCGAAGCCGACAGCTGGCAACGTCGCTTATGCGACAGCCAAGTCCGCCGCGGAGACCTGGGTCGGAGGATTGGCGCATTCGTTCCGCGAATCCCAGGCCCGTGCGGTCATCGTGTCGGTCAAGGCGCTCGTCGATCAGGACATGCGCGAGGCGCAACCGGACCAGGCATTCCCCGGCTACACCGACACGAGCGACCTCGCCCGCACAATCGGGGGCGTCCTCGCGGGTGACGGTGCCAACGGTGATCACGTCTATCCGGCGGGGGTGAATCGGTGAGTGAGTCGTGGCGGGGCTTCGCAAGCGACAACTACGCGGGGATCCACCCCGAGGTGTTGGAGTCGATCTCGCGGGTGAATGTCGATCACGCGGTCGCCTACGGTGATGACGATGTGACCGCGCATCTGCGGGAACTCGTCCACGATCACTTCGGTCCTCAGGCTGAGGTCTTCCCCGTATTCAATGGCACGGGCGCCAATGTCATTGCTCTCCAGGCGATGTGTCGGCCCTGGGAGGCCGTCATCTGCGCTGAGAGTGCCCACGTCAACATCGACGAGGGCGGTGCCCCTGAGAAGGTCGCGGGTCTGAAGTTGTGGACCGTCCCCACCGAGGATGGCCTGCTCACGCCCGACCTCGTCGACGTGCATGCGGTGCGCGAAGGGGACGTCCACCGCGCTCAGCAGGCGGTCGTCACGATCACCCAGTCCTCCGAACTCGGCACGGCGTACTCCGTGGACCACCTGGGGCGGTTGAGTGACCACGTCCACAGTCGTGGGCTGAAACTGCATCTGGATGGTGCGCGCATCGCCAACGCGGCAGCAAGCCTGGGGGTCGCCCTGCGGGAGATCACCACCGATGTGGGGATCGATGCGGTGTCATTCGGCGGGACCAAAAACGGTGCCATGGGCGCGGAGGCGGTGATCGTTCTCGACCCGAGCCTGACGGATGCCGTGCCTTTCCTGCGTAAGTCGTCCATGCAGTTGGCAAGCAAGATGCGCTTCGTCAGTGCGCAGTTGGTCGCTTTGCTTACCGATGACCTATGGCTGCGCAATGCGTCGCACGCCAATGACATGGCGCGTCGTCTCGAGTCGGCGGTGCGTGCCATCCCCGGTGTCGAGGTGCAGCGGCGAGTCGACGCCAATGCGGTGTTTGCCATCCTCCCGCCGGCAGTGACCGAGCGGCTTCAGCGGGACTATCGCTTCTACACCTGGGATGACCACACGGGCGAGGTGCGCTGGATGTGTTCCTGGGATACGACTCCCGAGGATGTGGACGCCTTCGCTGCAGCCATCGCTCGCGAGATGAGCGCCTGAGTCACACGGCTGGTGGGCGACCCTCAAAGGGAGTCGACAGCACGATGGTGGTGCGCGTCGACACCTCCGCCGTTGCTCGGATTCGGGCCAGGAGATCCTCAAGATCAGTCGGCTCTCCCACACGGACCTTGATGACGTAGGACGCGGCACCAGCGACCGACCAGCAGGCTTCGATCTCGGTGAATTCCCGCACGCGATCAGGGATGTCATCCGGTGCCGAGGGGTCCAGCGGAGTGAGGTCGATAAGCGCCGTGAGCGGGAGGCCGACCGCCCGGGCATCGATGACGGCGCGATACCCCACAATCACGCCGCGACTCTCGAGTCGGCGCACACGCTGGTGGATGGCTGAGGTGGATAGGCCGGTGTCCCGGGCAAGGTCGGCGTAGGACATCCGCCCGTCTGCACCCAGGAGCGACAGGAGCCTGCGGTCGATCTCATCCTCCATGCAGAGGAGTCTGACAGGCGAGATGAGCATCGCCGAGGTCACGGCCCGGTAACAGTCATGGCGCCACACCACTCCCATGCGCCCCATCCACCCCTGTCTTTGGCACCATGGGTGCATGGCAGGCAAGCATGCTCGATCCGACGCGGGCACGACCGGCGTGGTGCTGCGCCTAGCCGGTGTCATCGCGGGTATCACGGGACTTGCTGCCGTCGCACTTGTCGGTGGTGTCGCGTTTGGTCTCAACTCGTCATGGGTCGGCTCGACCGCCATCGCCTCGATTGCCACACCGTCACCCGAGGTTGACCTGGATGAGATCCCAGCCGCCGCCGTCGTGCAGCCCATCGTTGACAATCGAGGCGCCGAACCGCACCGTGTCTACTCCCCGGATATCAACCCGCTGAAGTGGAGTGGTGATCCCGCCGCGATCTCGACGGTCTATCCGGAGCGGGTCAAGGGTCTCTACGGTGTGGGAGCCGTGATCCGCATTGAGTTTGCCTACGCCGTGCCCGACAAGCAGAAGGTCCTGCTGGAGCAGGCCGCGACGGTCATCACGAGCAAGCCCTCGGGCATTGCGGCGTGGAGTTGGCCCAATGACACGACCATGGCGTACAGGCCCAAGGAATTTTGGCCGGCGTACACCGATGTCAAGGTTGACTTCGAGTGGAAGAAGAACAAGCTCGCGACCTATGACCCCGCGGTGAAATTCCGCATCGGTCGCTCTATGACGGTGACGATGTCGGCCAACAAGTTGGTCGGCAAGGTCAAGCGGGATGGGTTGACGATTCGCAAGGTCCCGGTGTCCCTGGGCAAGCCGACCTGGGAGACCGCCTCCGGAGTGAAGACGGTCATGGAGCGCTACGCCATGAAGCGCATGGTCAATCCTGGACCACGAGAGCCCTACGACGTCAACGTGCCCTTTGCTCTGCGCCTGACACCGAGTGGTGAATACATTCATGCGGCGCCCTGGAACACCTACAACCTCGGCATCGCCTCCACCTCGCACGGTTGCACCAACCTGTCCATGGAAGACGGTGAGTGGTTCTTCAACAATGCTTTAGAGGGTGATCCCGTGATCACCACGGACACCGGCGTTGAGCTGGACTGGTACGAAGGTCCGGGTGCGATGTGGAACATCGACTGGGCCGACTGGACCAAGCGGAGTTTCGCCCTCGCCTGACCGCAGTCCGTCCTACTCCCACCCTCAGCAGGCCAGGGAACCGATCGTGCGGCATGATCAATCCTCCTTTGAGAGGTGCGACATGGGGATCAGCAGGGAACGTGAGCTCGACACCGAGCGCGCCATGGTGGCCTCCCTCTATGACCGCCTCGACCAGATTCGCGATCGCACCCGGGTGGACCTACGGCGCACGCAGCGGGACCAAACCGCGGGCACACCGGCTGCCATCACGGAGCAGGATGCCTTCGTGCGGCTCTACGCCGAGCGGCTGCAGGCCCTGGAAGCCGCAGAGACCAGATTGTGTTTTGGTCGGCTCGATCTGACCGATGGACAAATTCGCTACATCGGCCGTCTGGGGATGGCTGATGATGACCAGCGGCCGCTTCTGACCGATTGGCGTGCTCCGGCGGCCGAGCCGTTTTATCAGGCGACCTCGGTGGATCCGCGTGATGTCGTGCGCCGCCGTCACATCGTGACGGCGGGACGCGAGGTGACGTCGCTGGAGGATGACGTCCTCGACCTATCGGCGCTGGCCAATGGAGCGGGGGGCGTCCAGGCAGAGGATGTCCAGGGTGGTGGCGTGCTCATGGCCGCGTTGGCTGCCCGTCGCACCGGACGTATGCACGACATCGTGGCGACCATGCAGGCAGAGCAGGATGTGATCGTACGTTCGCCACTCCCCGGAATCCTCGTGGTGGAGGGTGCACCCGGCTGCGGCAAGACGGTTGTTGCCCTGCATCGTGCCGCCTACCTGCTCTACACCTACCGCGACAAACTCGCCCGCAGTGGCGTCCTCATCGTGGGGCCGAATCGCATCTTCCTGCACTACATCGCTCAGGTGCTGCCGGCTTTGGGCGAGACCGCCGCCGTGCTCTCCACGCCGGGGCAGCTCTATCCCGGGATCGACGCCCGCGCCTGGGAACCAGAGATGGTCGCCGCGGTGAAGGGCTCCCCACGCATGGTCGATGTCATTGCGCGGGCTGTGCGATCGCGGCAGCGGGTGCCGGATAGCGACCGGCGCCTCGAAGTGGGTGGCACCACGGTCGTCATGACTCCCGCGATGGTGGCATCCGCACGTGATCGTGCACGGTCATCACGGCGCCCCCACAACGTGGCTCGACGTACCTTCGTGCTCACCCTCCTGGATGCGCTCGCGGCTGTTCTTGCTGATGAGCGGCAGGTCGATCTCGGGAGCAATAGGGATTACCTCATCGGTGACCTTCGGGATTCACCCGACGTGCGTCGTGAAGTGAATCTTGCCTGGATGCCGATCACACCCGAGCGCCTCGTCTCGGATCTGTACGCCGAGCCCGCGCGCCTCGCCGAATGCGCTGCGGGGATGCCACCCGATGACCGCGCACTCCTCGAGCGCCCCCGGGGCGCGGCCTGGACTCCCGCGGATGTGCCGCTCCTGGACGAGGCTGCTGAATTGCTGGGCATCGATGACGAGGCTCAGCGGCAGGCACAGGCTCGCAGTGATGCCGACCGTCGTGCGGAAAATGACTATGCCGAATCGGTACTGGAGATGACGGGCACCCGCGGAGTGTCAGCGGAGCAGATGCTGGACCGATATTCGGGTCCGGATGAGGTGATGTCGGTCGCGGAGCGGGCGTCGGATGATCGCGAATGGGTATACGGCCACGTCGTCGTCGATGAAGCACAGGAACTCTCGCCCATGATGTGGCGGCTGTTGGCGCGACGGTGTCCCTCGCTGTCGATGACCGTGGTGGGGGATCTCGATCAGACGGCTGCGACAGCGGGAGCTGAGGATTGGGGTCAGGCACTGCGTGACATCACGCGCTCACGCCATCGCACCGAGGAGCGGTGGCGAGTGGAGCGGCTCACCGTCAACTACCGCACCCCGAGGCCCTTCATGGATCTTGCCCGCGATGTCCTCATCGCATGCGGCCGGGAGCCGGCACCGGTGGAGTCGATTCGTGATGGTGAAGCCGCTGTCATCCTCAAGACCGATGCTCCGGGTGACGTCGCGGCGCTCGTCGCACAGGTCGTGGGGAGAGAGGATGTCGGTCGCGCCGCCATCATTACAGCCGCATCGCTGGTCGATGAGGTTGACGTGCGGGTCCGTGAAGCGCTACCCGACGGGATTGTGGGTCACGGCGATGACCGCCTGGATGCCACGGTGTCGGTGCTCACGGTGCAGCAGGCAAAAGGCCTCGAGTTTGATGCGGTCTTCGTCGTGGAGCCCGATCTCATCGATGCGGAGGCGGCTCGTCGAGGGACGGATCTGTACGTCGCGCTGACGAGGGCGACCCGATCATTGACCATCACCTACACGGGGGACTACCCCCGGAGCCTGTCCCGGATCGATCACTCCGCCATTGCATCAAGGACGCATTGACCGGTGCTCACCAGAGCCGAGAAGCCATCCTCCTCGGGAAGGAATGTCGTCACCACGCCATCCTCGATGACCATGGCGTAGCGCTTGGAGCGCAGTCCCATCCCGGCCCGGGAGGCGTCAATGCTCATGCCGATCGCCTCGGTGAATTCGCCATTGCCGTCGGACACCATCGTGATCTCCGGCCCGACGCCGTGCGCTGCCCCCCATGCGGCGAGGACAAACGGATCATTGACGGCGATGCAGACAATGCGATCCACACCGGCGGCGGATAGATCTCGCGCGGTGTCGACGTACGACGGCAAGTGCACCTGCGAGCACGTGGGTGTGAAGGCACCCGGGACGGCGAAGACAACGACGCGCCCCGAGGCGAGCAGCTCCCCACTCGAGATCGGCTCGGGTCCGGCCTCGGTCACGATGCGGAGGGTGGCGTCGGGAATGCGGTCGCCGATGCTGATCGTCATAGTGCGTGCCTTCGGGTGTCAGTGGACGGGGCCACTGGCGGGAGGTCCTCCCCGCAGCAGAACGATAGCCACTGCGACACCGATGAGCGACACGACGATGGTCGGCCACATGGCCAGACCGACCGCCGAGTCAAAGACGTCCGTTATCAGCGCCTGGGCGTCACCGGGAATCAGCGAGGCGACATCCTCCAGCCGGACACCTCCCGTGAGGACGCTCAGCACCCTGTCGACGGATTCGGCGGACGGCATCGGCAGGATCTCTGCCAGACGATCCCGCGCGCTGCTTTGGAAGACGGCGGTGCCGACGGCAACACCGAGGGATCCACCGATCATGGACGAAGCCTTGAAGACGCCGGAGACAACTCCCTCACCCGCACTGCCCGGATCCTCGACAGCCGTCGCCGCGCACGGCGTGATCTGCAAGCCGATGCCCACCCCGATGAGGATGAACGGCGCGATGAGAGCGGTGTAGTCACCGGACAGGTTGAGGAGTAAGACGGCGGCAACCGCGAGACAGGCCATCCCGACCGCCGTCGGCCACGCGGGACCCACGCGACGGCCCAGCCAATTGCCGATCGGGTTGATGAGCAGAATCGGGATCGTGGCCGGCAGCAGCAGTAGCCCCGCCTCGAGGGGGCCGTAGCCCTCCACCACCTGTAGGTACAGGGCCATGAAGAAGATCACGCCACCGAAGACGAAGTTGGCGATGAAATTGGCGAGCACGGCTCCGTCATAGCGAGGCTTGCGGAAGATCGACAGCACAATGACCGGGTTGGCCACCTTGCGCTCAATCAGCACAAAAAGAATTAGCAGGGCGACGGATGCCAGCAGCATGCCAAGGAAGGCAGCCGTCGGCAGTGTGTCGAACTGCACAAGGGCCCAGGACAGGAGCAAGAGGCTACCGACGAGGGTGACCACACCGGGGACGTCGATCGATCGGACCGCACCCGGCTCGCTGGTCTCCGGCGTGGCCCACCATGTGATCGCCAGCGCCACCAGGCCGATGGGCAGATTAATCCAGAAGATCCACCGCCAGTCGAGTCCCTCCACGATGACGCCGCCGACGAGGGGACCAAACGCCTGCGCACCCCAGCACACGGCGATCCACGCGGCAATCGCCGTGTCCCGCTGCTTGCCCGTGAAGGTCACGGCAATGATCGCCAGAGCGGTGGGCAGGATCGCTGCTGCTCCGATCCCCTCGAGGATGCGGCCGATGATCAGCACCAACGGTGAGGGTGCGAGGCCAGCCACGATGGAACCCAGGAGCACGAGGCAGGTGCCGATGCCGAAGAGCAGACGTCGACCGAAGATGTCGCCGACGCGGCCACCGACGATGATCAGGGCCCCCGCGAGGAAGAATCCGTTGACGGCCCACTGAAGGGTGTCCATGGAGCCGCCCAGGTCTCGAGCGATGGTCGGCAGCGCGATGGAGATGTCGCTGGCGGTCACCCAGACGAGGGCGGTGACAAGGCAGAGCCCGACGAGGGACCACCATCGGCGATCTGTCTGCGGTTGCGCCTGCTGGGTCGGGGAAACCATGGGCAAAGCCTAGGCCAACGAGTGTGCGGACCCATTGATTGACGATTCGACGTACCCTCTCGGTGTGGAGCGACGTCGACTGGGCCCGTGGCGGGTCAGTGCCATCGGTATCGGCTGCATGCCGATGTCCTTCCCCGGGATGGTGGATGAGCGGGAGCGAGCCCTGCACGCCATTCACGCAGCCCTGGACGCGGGATTCACCCTGCTCGACACCGCGGACATCTATGCACCCTCCTGGGACACCATGGGTCACAACGAGACCCTGGTGGCTGAGGCTGTGCGCACCTACTCAGGAGATGTGGCCGATGTCGTCCTCGCGACGAAGGGCGGCATCACTCGCCAGGATGGTGAGGGATGGGGTCGTGACTCCTCCCCGGATGGCCTGCGCCGCGCGGCGGAGGCAAGCCTCGCGCGACTGGGACGCATCGACCTCTATCAGCACCATCGTCACGATCCCTCACTGTCGTACGCCGACCAGATGATCACCCTGGGGTCGATTCGAGACGCGGGCATCGCGGCGACGATCGGGCTGTCCAACGCCACCCGCGCCGAAGTGGATCTTGCGGTGGAGATCCTGGGTGGCCCGGATGATGGTGGCATCGTCAGTGTGCAAAATGAGTGGTCGCCGCGATTCCGTGAAGACGCCGACGTTATTGATCGATGCGCGGAGTTGGGCATCGCATTCCTCCCGTGGTCCCCGCTGGGGGGATCCGACCAGGCGCACGACCTCGGATCGTTGCGTCAGGATTTTGCCGCTGTCGCGGATCGCATCGGTGCCAGCCCGCAGGAGACCGCACTGGCGTGGTTGCTCGCGCGCGCCCCCGTCGTGATTCCGATCCCCGGCATCACCCGGGCGGCCACGGTCGCATCACTCGTGCGTGCGGAGGCCCTGGCGCTGACCGAGGCTGATGTGGCCTACCTGGATGCCAGCCCGAGTGATGACCTCTCGATGTATCCCGAAGCCGAGCCACGGTCCAGGCTGCGATGACCCGGGCCGTCGTCCTCGCTGTCGCCGCCGGGTGCCTGGCGCTCGTCGGCGTCCTCGTGTGGGGTGCCTGGCAATCCGATGATCTTTCCTCGGTGGATGACCTGCCCAGCGTTGCTGAGGTTGTCGCTGCCCAGGCCCATCGGCACGGCGTGAATGTGCCCGAACTCACAGATGCGGATCGGGTACGTCTCTCGGCTCCACCCACGGCCGCGTCCACACTCTCGCCCTACGACCAGGTGCTGACCCAGCTCCTGGCCGTCCGTGACGCCGCTGGAGTCGATGAGGCGGTATCAATCCTGAGCGATGTGGCCGGTCAAAGCGACACCGTGGCGGCGGAGTGCGGGCAGTTGTACGCCGCGCTCACAGACGGGGCGCCGGCGTCCCGCACGGCCTCACAGATTTGTCTCGACTAGCCGTTTGGGCCCAGGGCTGACACGATCCGGACATGCCCAAACCCCTGAAGGTCGTTGTCGTCGGCGCTGGATTCGGGGGCCTCGAAGCGGCCAAGATCCTTCGAGAGTCACCACGCATCGAGGTGGTGATGGTCGACCGCCATCCCTATCAGCTCTTCAGTCCCCTGCTCTATCAGGTGGCGACCGGTGCGCTTCCCGAGGATGACATCGCCTATCCCGTGCGTGCCGCGATCCCCGGAGTCACCTTTATCAGGGGTGACGTGGTCCGGGTGGATCCGCAGCGGCACACCGTGCAGCTGTTTGACGGACAGCACATTGACTATGACCAACTCATCCTGGCGACCGGAAGCGTGGGAACGACGTTCGGGATTCCCGGTGTTGAGGAAAACGCACTGCAGATGAAATCGATCGCCGAAGCCCGGCAGATTAAGAGGCGCCTGCTCAATACCTACGAGGACGTCCAGGAGGGACGGCTGCCGCGCGAGGCCCTGCGGGTCGTGGTCGTGGGAGGTGGACCCACCGGAGTTGAAGTCAGCGGTGCCGTCGCGGAGATGCAGGCCAGCATGGTGCGCGAGTACCCCGATATCGCCGACCACGCCAGCGTGACACTGGTCGAGGCAGGTCCTCGTCTCCTGCCGTCGTTCAGCCAGCAGTCCAGCGACCATGCGAAGGAAGAGTTGGAGCAGATTGGTGTCACCGTCAAGCTCGCAACCGCTGTCGACCGGATGTATGAGCGTGATGTGCATTTGAAGTCGGGCGAGATCCTTCCCGCGGGCACCGTGGTCTGGGCCGCCGGTGTTGCCGCACCGGACCGGTGGGCGGACCTCGGTGCGACCGGACCGGCCCGCCGCCTGATCGTGGATGACTTCCTGCGCCTGCCGGATGTCCCTGACGTGTGGGTGGTGGGTGACACGGCTGCCTACACCGATAGCGGCACCGCGCCCCTGCCCATGGTGGCGCCCGTCGCCATGCAGATGGGCCGTCACGCGGCCCGCAACATCATCGCCCTGGCATCTGGCAAACTCATGGCCCCCTTCCGCTACGTCGATAAGGGACAAATGGCGACCATCGGTCGTCGCCGGGCCGTTGCTGAGACACCCCAGGGGATTCGCCTGCACGGCACTCCCGCGTGGCTTGCCTGGCTTGGACTGCACGTCGTCTACCTCGCCGGCGGTCGCAACCGCGTCAGCGTGCTCGCCGACTGGGCATGGAACTACCTTGCCTGGGGGATTGGTCCGCGCCGAGCCATTGTGGAGTAGCGGATAGGGTCAGCGCCCGTGACTGCCATGGGTTCGGGTGACGGACGGGGCGAGAGTCACATGCGCGCTATCTGGCGCCGCATTGTCCCCTCCCGCAGCATCCCCCTCACCCGATGGCGCAGTGAGGGTTCGCGGTGGCGGACCGGGCCCGTCACCCTGGTCGTCCTCGTCATTGGCCTATGGCTGTTTGGCACGGGTGAGGCCTTGCTGGTCAACGCCACCCTAGGCAATGCGCCCTGGACCGTTTTTGCCCAGGGTCTGTCCGTGCGGACCGGGATTTCGATCGGTGTAGGCACCTTCGCCACGAGCGTGATCGTGCTCCTGCTGTGGATCCCCCTGCGGGAGAAGCCCGGTCTCGGGACCATCGCCAACGCCATCGTCATTGCCACTGCGCTGCAGGTCATGATCGATGTCTTGCCGACACCGACCTCAATCGGCTGGCGCCTCGCCCAGGCCCTCATCGGCATTGCCCTCGTGGGTCTTGGCAGCGGGCTGTATCTCACGACCAACCTCGGTCCCGGTCCACGTGATGGCCTCATGACGGGCCTGCACGAGCGGACGGGGATTGCCGTCACTCCGATTCGCCTGTCCATCGAGGTTGTCGTGCTGGCAGCGGGCTGGCTCCTGGGCGGCACCGTGGGAGTCGCCACCGTGCTCTTTGCCGTCCTCATCGGACCCTCCGTGGGCTACGGTCTGCGCTTTGTCGGCTGGGCTGCCGGTGCTCGCGTCAATGTCGTGGAGGACGATGTACATCCGGAACTGGAGGCGTGATGAGCAGCACCGAGGTCGAGCGTGACCTGACAATCCCACAGCATCTGGCGGACCGCCTGAGGCACCGCGGTGTCGACTGTGGATTCGGGATCGTCGGTGACTACGCCCTGCGTCTGTTTGCTGATCTCGAGGGGGTCGGCTTCCCCCTGCTCGTCACGGCGGATGAGCAGGGTTCGGCCTTCGCCGCCGATGCCTACGCCCGGCTCAAGGGACTCGGTGTTGTTGCCGTCACGTACGGCGTAGGGGGGCTCAAGATTGCCAATGCCGTCGCGGGGGCATGGGCTGAGCAGGTGCCCCTGCTTGTCATCTCCGGAGCACCGGGCATGCGCGAGCGTGCTGGAGACGTGCTCCTCCATCACAAGATCCGCAGTTTTGACTCCCAGCTCGTGGTCTTCGGGGAATTGACCTGTGCGCAGGCGGTGCTGACCAACCCGGCCATTGCCGCGGATGAGATCGATCGTGTGATCGCAACGATGCTGTCCGAGCAGAGGCCCGGCTACATAGAGATTCCCCGGGACATGGTCGAGGTGACCATCGCGCCCCCGCGCGGTGCCCTGCGAGCCCACCTCCCGCCGGTCGACGATGAGCGCCTTCAGGCGGCGGTCGCGGATGCCCTGGAATGCCTGCGGGGGAGCCCCACCCCGGTGGTGCACGCAGGCGCCATGGTGTGGCGCCGCGGGATGGCCCCTGCCCTGAGATCAGCCGTTGAGCGACTCAACGTGTCGGTCACCACGAGTTCCCTGGCCAAGGGACTCTTCCCGGAGCGCCATCCGCAGTCTCTCGGTGTCTACATGGGTGCGGTGTCACCACCCGATGTCGTGGATCAGGTCGAGAACGCCAGCATGCTGATCAGCCTGGGAGTGCTCAACACGGATCTCACGATGGGTGCCTTCACAGCGCATCTGGATCCGCATCGCCGCATTGATGCTCAGGACACCGAGGTGACCATCGGCCTGCGGACCTACAAGGACGTACCCCTGTGGTCCTTCCTCCCCGCGCTTGCGGAAGCCGCGGGAGTGGAGGGCCTGGATGGTGACAGTCACGTGCGACGTGAGCATCCGACGTTCACGCCCGTTAGTGATGAGCCCCTGAGTGTCGCCAGGGTGATCGCTGCGGTCGATGCGCACCTGGACGACAGACACGGTCTGCTCGTCGACCCGGGTGAGTGCCTCTTTGCCTCTGTCGACCTGTCGGCTCCCAACTGGTGCCTCGCCAGCGCCTATTACGCCACGATGGGGTACGCCGTTCCCGCTGCCCTGGGTGCGGGGATTGCCGAGCCGCACCTGCGTCCGGTCGTCCTCGTTGGAGATGGAGCCTTTGCGATGACGGGGCTGGAGGCGGCCGCTGCGCCGTTCCACGGCGTCACGCCGGTCATCCTGGTGCTCGACAACGATGGCTACGGCACTCAGCGACCGATGATGGATGGGGCCTTCAACGACATTCCGCCGCTGCGAGCCGAGCGCTTGCCGGATGTCTTCGGGACGGGTCGCGGTTGGCTTGCGACCACCGAGGACGAGTTGGACAACGCACTCACCGAAGCGATGGCCGCAGACGAGTTGTGCATTATTCGGGCCGTGGTCCCGAAGGGTGATCGCAGCCCGGCGCTCCTGCGGCTCACCGATTCACTGAAGAAGCGCGTTTAGCTTCGCGCCGTCGACATGGGTCATTGGGGCACATCGGCCACGGCGATACCCGGCTCGACCAGACTGCCCAGGTAGAGCCGACCCGCGTGCTCGCGGACGCCGGTCACGTAGTGGTAGCCGTCCCCGGGTCCCTGCAGATTGCTGATCACGTCCCCGTCGCCGTTGATGCCGATGACCCAGGTGATCCTGGTGGCGTCGGGCTGGAGGCGATCGGGCATCGACCAGATGGCAGAGCGCAGGAATCCCGGCCTGGGCAGCAGCAGGTCGAGGAGCTTATTGCGCGCGGATGGAAGCGCAATCCAAAAGACTCCCCGGGTGCCCGACGACATGTTGTCCGGCAGACCCGGGAGGTTGTCGATGATCACTGATCGGCGCCCGGGGCGCGGGCCCGTGAGGTCCAGTCGGGTCACGCGGTAGCCACCCGTCTCCGCGACGAGGAGGAAGGACTCATCCTGCGCGAGGGCGACGCCATTGGCGAAGTCCAGTCCGTCGAGCACCACCTCGACCGTCCCATCCGGGTCTCGCCGGATCACGCGCCCGCTGCTGGTGTGGGCGAGGATGTCTCCCTTGAAGTGCTCAATGCCAAAGAAGCGCGATGAGTCGGAGAAGTAGATAGTTCCATCGGCAGCCACCGCACAGTTGTTGGTGAATCGCATAGGGATGCCGTCAATGCTCGTGACGAGCTCAGAGATTGCTCCCGTGTTCGGATCCACGCGCAGCAGTCCGCGGTGAGCATCACACACGACGAGCCACCCCTCAGGATGGACTTCAATGCCCAGTGGACGTCCGCCGGTCTGGGCCAAGCGATCGATGCGCCCACCGTCGGGGGAGATGCGCAGCAGATGGCCCTCGCTCGTCCCGGTGAAGAGGTTGCCGTCAGCATCGACAGCAACGTCCTCGGGGCCGCTGCCCGGCACGGGGATGATCTCAAGATGCTTGAGCGCGGTGTTGGGTGCAAAGGGTCCGCGCAGACCCACGTCCCGCGGTGGGCGCCAGGCGCGGGCCTGGAGGGGAGGTTTGGCCATGGCGACATCCTGCCGCGTGGCAGTCCACTCCGGGCCCGCTTCGACGAGCCCGACATCCAGACCCGTCAGGCACCCGGGCGAGGCTCTGGGGAGTCGACCCGATTAGGCGGCTATGTCCCAGCGCGGCAGCGTCGGCCGGGGCGCCGTCGTGAGGGGCGTCCGGGGGCCTGAGGTGTGATCCACCAGCCCCAACAACTCATAGGGGGCACGGCCCACATGGTGGAACCAGGTCCCCGTCAGCGGGATGGCGCGGCGGGTTGTGGTGTCAGCGGGGGTGGTGCTGATCACGATTCCTCCAGTTGTTTGGTCACGACCCTGGTCTAGGGCGTCAACATGACTGATCGGTGACACCCAGCATCACCCGCGACGGCATCGAGGTGACGACTGCATCTCAGACGGGTGAGGCTCATCACAGACACTCCCGCACCCGATGGCCCGACATGGCACCATGTGGGCGTGACCGAGAGTGGGGAATCCGTATGGGACCTCATCTTTGTCCTCGGCGTGGTCTTTATCGCCTCACTCTTTATGGGCTGGCTCTCCGCGCGCATTCTCGACGTTCATCGAGGTCGATTGCGATCGCTCATCGCGGGTGTCATCGGCTTCATCGGTGGTCTGATGCTCCTCGCCGTGCAGGTCGGGGGAGACGTTGACATCGATGTGGAGAACGATCCCGATACAACCCTGATGCTGGCGCTGGCCTGGTTGGGCTACTCCCTCATCGTGTCTCTCATTGCCAGCCTCGTCATCGATGCCATGCTGCGACCGCGTCGCGCCCGCACGGGGATCCCCCGCCCCATCCGCGCGATTCGTGAGCGGATCGCCGTGTCGCGGCGACTGGCTCAGATCGCTCGCATCGCACGACGCAACGGTCTCATCGGGCGTCGACTGGCATCGCGGGCTGAGTTGGTGTCTACGGAGACGGCTCGCGCCCTGCGGGAGACGCTGGAGGAGTCCGGCGGAATGCTGGTGAAGTTTGGCCAGATTGCCTCGACACGTGACGATCTCCTGCCGCGGGTCGTGACCGAGGAACTCGCGCAGTTGCGCTCGTCGGTGCCAGGGCTTCCTTTCGCGACGGTGCGTGCCGTCATCGAGGCGGAACTCGGTGCTCCCCTCGACGAACTCTTCCTCAGTGTCGAACCTGAGCCCCTCGCGGCGGCATCAATAGGAGTCACGCATCGGGCGGTATTGCGCGATGGCCGTCGCGTCATCGTCAAAGTCCAACGGCCCGGCATCGAGGAGAGCGTCGCCGTCGACGGCCGAGTCCTCGTGGGGGGTGCCCGGAGTTTGGAGCGCCAGTCAGCCTCAGCCCGCCGGGTCGGCGTCGTGGGCCTTGCCCGCGAGCTGGTGGCGGGCATCACCGAGGAGCTCGATTTCACCCACGAGGCCACCAACAACGCGGTCATGAGGGCAACGCGAACAGCTGATGACGGGGTCGCTTTCCCGGAGATCTTCGCTGATCGCACATCACGGCGCGTCCTGGTGATGGACGAGGTCGTGGGCTCACCGATCTCCGATCAGGCCGCCGTGGATGCCACCGGTGTGCCGCGTCGTGAGTTAGCCGGGCGGCTCCTGGATTCCTTCCTCGGCCAGATCCTGACCGACGGTGTGTATCACGCTGACCCGCATCCGGGGAACGTGCTGATTGATCCCGAGGGCACCCTGTGGTTTATCGATTTTGGTGCCGTGGGCTCAATCGATCCGGTGACCCTGGAGGGGTTGCAGCAGTTGGCTCTGGGCTTCAACCTCAAGGACCCGGCCATCCTCGCCCGCGCCGTACGCCGCATCGCCGGCCCCGCCGGCGAGAACATCGACATCACCTCGTTGGAATTCGATATCGGGGTCGTGCTCACCGACGTGCAGGGCGGTGGGTTTGATCCGGCCGCGATCTCGGAGATTATCCGGGTGCTCAACCGTCACGGTGTGGCCGCGCCACCCGCGCTGACGATCCTCGCGCGCGCCGTGCTGACCTTCGACGGCACGCTGCGATCCCTGGATCCGGAATTCCGCATGGGGCCGGCCGCCCAGGCGCGCATGGGACGCCTCGTCGAAGAGGCCGAGCTCCATCCGCGCGATCAGATCACGCGTGAATTGGTGCGTGCCCTGCCCGTGTTGCGCTCGATGCCCCACATCACCGAGGACATCGCCCTCCAGGCTCGCGCGGGGCGCCTGACCCTGCGGATCGAACGCTTCTCCGGTGCCGACGGGCAGCGCGTCGAGCATTGGCTCAATCGCATTCTTTTCACCGTGATCGGAGTCATCGGGTTGATCGGATCCGGCATCGTCATCATCGCGGCAGGACTCTCCGGCAATGACACGGTGGCCAATCCGCTCAGGCTCATTGGATTCGCCGGCCTCTTCCTATCCGCGACCATGATGATGCGCGTGGTCGCCCAGATCCTGTCCCGACGGGATGGCGATGACCGCTTCTGACGTCAGCAGGACCGCGGCCCGCATGATCAGCCCGCTGGGTCTAGCGCGTCCCAACAGCGAGTAGCCGGTCGAGGTCCCCGTGCACCTCCAGCCCGGCTGACGTGCCCTGCGTGTCCAGCACCACCTGACCGGATGGGTCGATCAGGCGCACGTGCACGGTGGCGTCCAAAGTCTCCTCGACCCGCTCGTGCATGCGCGTCCGGATAGGAGCGTGCAGGAGCCCACCTCGCACGCGCTCGGCCGCCAACTCAAGGACACCTGAGGGGCCCTCCAGGCTCCATCGCACATGCGTCTCGTCGATCTCGAGTGAGCGCTCACGGGATCCGTTGTACGTCGCCCAGGTGTGGAGGCGACGCCCGAGTCGCAGGCCGACGATGAACCCGCGGAAGGATGAACGCAACCACGGAATGATGGCGACGGATGCGACGAGCGAGGCCTCGGGCGCACCGGCAAGGTGGTTGGAGTGCATCCACACGTAGCCGGCGGGAAAGGCACGCCCCCAGTCCTTTTCGATGTAGCCGCGACCTCCGGTGAAGTCCGAGATCTCGCCCGCGGCATCGAGGGCACCGTCGAGTCCGTGGCCGAAGGACACGATGCCGTGATAGCACTCCATGAGGGGCACCCAGGAGTAGGGCCCCATGATCCCTGGACGCCGCCAGGTGTTGGGCCAGGGATCAAACTCCGTCGTGAAGTTCACGCGCCCGCTCAATCCGGGAAGGTCAATGGAGATGCCCTCGGCCGTAAATCGATTGGGGCCCACGGTGACGTCAAAGCAATCGGCTCGGGCGTCGAATTCCGAGGCATCGTAGCGGTGGTACCAGGATCGCCCGGTCGCCCCATCAAGCACCTGGACGAAAGCCTCATCGGTGACATCGGCCCCATCACGACCGCGGAAAACACCGGGGATGAGCGCCCGGCGCGCCTCCTGCCGGGCATCGACGAGTTTGACGTACCAGCCCTCGAAGTAGCCCCGCCGAACACCATGGCCATGGAACCCCTCGGGATGCCGTGTCCCGCGAATGAAGGCAATAGGTCCGCGCATATGCCCACGCTAGCCCTAGCCTGCAGCGCGAATATCCGAGATAGCCCTAGGCTGCTCCGCGGAGGTATGAGATGAGGCTGCTGGTGCCCCGGGAGACACGCCCGGGTGAGCGGCGGGTGGCTGTTGTGCCCTCCGTCGTGGGCAAGTTCAAACAACTGGGTTTTGAGGTCCTCGTTGAGTCGGGGGCCGGTGATCTCGCCTTCGCGTCGGATGGCGACTATTCCGCCGCCGGGGCTCTGGTCGTCCCCACCTCGGGCCTCGACGATGCTCTGGCCGCCAGTGACGTCATCGCCTCGGTCCGACCGTTGGAGTACGGCCGAGCCAAGCGGTTGAAGCCGGGCGCGGTGGCGGTTTCCTTCCTGTCGCCCGGGACCGACATCGACACCGTGCGGGGCCTGCAAGATGCGGGTGCGACCGGATTGTCCTTCGATCTGGTGCCGCGCATCTCGCGTGCGCAGTCCATGGATGCGCTTACGTCCCAGGCCCTCGTCACCGGCTACCGCGCATCGCTCGTCGCGGCCGACCGTCTGCCGAAGTTTTTCCCTCTCTTTATGACCGCTGCGGGCACGATCCAGCCGGCGCGGGTCCTGGTCCTGGGCGCCGGAGTCGCCGGTCTGCAGGCCATCGCGACGGCTAAACGACTTGGTGCGCGTGTTTCGGCCTACGACGTACGCGCGGCCAGTGCTGATGAAGTCCGCTCGATGGGAGCGACCTTCATCACCCTTGACCTGGATGCCCTTGAGGGTGCGGGTGGATATGCACGCGAAATGACGGAGGATCGCGCGCAGCGTCAACGCGAACTCCTCTCGCCGCACATTGCTGAGTCCGATGTGCTCATCACAACAGCGGCGCTTCCGGGCCGGCAGGCTCCCCTGCTCGTGACACGCCAGATGGTCGAGGGGATGCGCCCCGGATCGGTCGTCGTTGACCTGGCCAGTGAGACGGGTGGCAACGTCGAAGGCTCGCGTCCGGGTGAGGAGATCCTCGTCGGAGAAGTCTTGGTGTGGGGTGCCAAAGACGTGCCGAGTGAGATGCCGGTGCACGCATCCCAGTTGTACTCCATGAATGTCTACTCACTGCTCACTCTCGTCGCCCAGGATGGCAACGTCGTTGTCGATGCCAGTGACGAGATCATCGCGGGGAGCGCCGTCGTCCTCAATGGTGATGTCTGCAATGACGTGGCCCAGGCCGCGCTCCAGGGAGGTTCCTGATCATGGACGGTGTAGCACTGCTCACCATCTTCGTCCTGAGCATTTTTGTCGGCTATGAGGTCGTCGCAAAGGTCTCCACGATTTTGCACACGCCCCTCATGTCCGGTGCCAATGCGATCCACGGCATCGTCCTTATCGGCGGCATCATCGTCCTGGGCAGCGCGGATGGGGCACTGGAGATCGTCCTGGCCACCCTGGCTGTCTTCCTCGGGGCGGTCAATCTGGTGGGCGGCTTTGTCGTCACTGATCGCATGCTGGAGATGTTCAAACCACGCAAATCTGCTGATGACGTCGAGGGGGGAAGCCGGTGAACACCCCCACCTGGGCGCAACTGGTCAACCTCGCGGTCGCCGTTCTCTTCATCCTGTCCCTGAAGGGACTCTCATCGCCCAAGACAGCCCGCCTCGGCACCGGACTCGGGGCTCTCGGTGCCCTCATCGCCACCGTGGTGCTCTTCTTCACCGGCATCGAGCTCAACAATTTTGCCCTCATCATCGGCGCGATCCTGGCGGGGTCACTCGTGGGTTGGTTCTCGGCTCGCCGCGTCAAAATGACGGCGATGCCGCAGCTCGTCGCGCTCTTCAATGGCGTGGGTGGTGGAGCCGCTGGACTTGTCGCCGTCGTGGAATACCTACACCTCGGTGGTGAAGGAAGTGCGCTCTTCTCGCTCTTCACCGTGGTGACGATCATCATCGGCTCCGTTGCCTTCAGCGGATCAATCGTCACCTACCTGAAGTTGCAGGAAATCATGACCACGCGTCCGGTGGTCCTTCCCGCGGGGAAGTGGATCACCATCCTCGTGGCGCTCGGGACGATCGCCAGCGCAGTGTGGCTCTTCGTCGACCCGCAGATGTGGGTTGTGCTGCTGCTGTCGGTGCTGGCACTGGCCTTTGGTGTTCTCTTTGTCCTGCCCGTGGGTGGCGCGGACGTCCCCATCGTCATCTCGCTTCTCAATGCCTGCACCGGCCTCGCCGTGGCAGCGTCCGGCTACGTGCTCGACAACGTCCTGCTGCTCATCGCGGGCACACTCGTCGGTGCGTCCGGCACCCTCCTCACCTCCCTCATGGCCAAGGCCATGGGACGCCCGCTCACGTCGACACTCTTCGGTGCCTTCTCGGGGACCACGCAGGGCGGTTCAGCCACAGGTGAGGAGCGACCGGTGCGGTCGGGCGGACCCGGCGACATTGCCATCATGCTCGGCTATGCCAACAAGGTCATCCTCGTTCCGGGATACGGACTCGCGGTCGCTCAGGCCCAGTCAACCCTGCGCGAATTGGCCGACCTCCTCACCGCCCGCGGCATCGAGGTCGACTACGCGATCCATCCGGTGGCGGGTCGCATGCCGGGACATATGAATGTGCTTCTGGCCGAGGCATCCGTGCCCTATGAGCAACTCAAGGAGATGGAGGAGATTAATCCCGAATTCTCCTCCACGGACGTGGTCCTCGTGGTCGGTGCCAATGATGTTGTCAATCCGGCTGCCCGCACCGATAAGTCTGCGCCGATCTACGGCATGCCAATCCTCGACGTGGACCAGGCCCAACAGGTGGTGTTCCTCAAGCGGTCCATGCGCCCTGGCTTCGCCGGGATCGAAAACGAGTTGCTCTACGACCCCAAGACAACGATGCTCTTCGGTGACGCGAAGGACTCCCTCACCAAGGTCGTGTCGTCGCTGAAGACTATGTAGTTGGCAGCTGCGTCGTTGCCGGACGCTGGTTTAGACGACGCCGTACAGACGATCGCCAGCATCGCCAAGTCCCGGCACGATGTAGCCCACCTCGTTGAGCCGCAGGTCGAGCCCGGCTGTGACGATGGTGACGTCGACCGGCTTGTCGGTGTACGCCTCCTCCACGTGCTGCAGACCCTCGGGTGCCGCCAGTAGGACGATCGCGGTGACATCGCTGGCCCCGCGGGCGAGCAGCAGATCGATGGCGGTGACGAGCGTGCCTCCGGTGGCCAGCATCGGGTCCAGGACAAAGACCTGCCGACTATCCAGATCGTGGGGGATTCGGTCGGCGTACGTCGAGGCAATGAGGGAGTCGTCGTCGCGCACCATGCCGAGGAAGCCGACCTCGGCAGTGGGCAGCAGACGCATCATTCCCTCAAGCATGCCGAGTCCCGCCCGCAAGATGGGCACGATGAGTGGACGTGGCCACGACAGGTGCACCCCCGTGGTCTGTGCGACCGGCGTGGTGATCGTCACCGATGTCGTCCGCAACTGCTGTGTTGCCTCATAGGCGAGCAGGGTGACGAGTTCCTCCACGAGGAGTCGGAAGGTCGCGGAGTCAGTGGTCTCATCGCGCAGGGTGGTCAACTTATGGTCGACGAGTGGGTGCTGGACGACAATTGTTCGCACGCGCGGCAGCGTATCGGGGGCAAGGTCTCCCGCGGAGGGGGTTGCGCGTGCAACCATGCAGATAGCGTCCGCTCGGGGCGCAGGAGGGCGGCCGGCCATGGACACGGACGACGTTGAGTACGCCGTCGCGGCCTGGCGCGAGGAAGGCCGCTGGTCTGTGGCCGCGCTACCGCCTCGGTCCACCGACTCCCTCGACTCCTTTCTCGGTGCCCTTCGTCAACTTGTCGCCGAGGGCGGTGCCTTGGGCTTCCTCGTCGTCGATGAGGAATTCTTCCTCGGCGTACGCATGATGCCCGATGGGGCGGCGCGTCTGCTGTTGTCGGATATCGGCGCTGCCCTGGAGTACCCCCTCGCCGCACAGGCCGTCGATGTCTTGGAGTTGGACCTCCCGGATGATGACGAGGATCTTGACGAGGTTGAGCCCGTGGGTGACATCTCCTTCGCGGCCGATCTGGGCATGCCGGTGAATGAGTTGGAGTTGCTCCTTGATGACCCCGAGCTCTATCCGGACGAGCAGGTCATGGCTATCGCCTCGAGACTGGGCTTTGACGCTCAGTTGACGGCTGCCCTCGAGCGTCCCTGATCCCATGCACGTTGACGTCGCGGATCTCGCGGCGATGCGCCGTGCCCTCGAACTCGCGCGGCAGTCGCTGCTGGAGGGTGGTGAGGATGTGCCCGTTGGCGCGGTCGTCCTCGGGCCTGACGGGGAGATCCTCGCCGAGTCAGCCAATAGATGCGAGGCGCTGACCGACCCCACCGCTCATGCGGAGATCGTCGTTCTGCGTGCCGCGGCGCTGGCCCGCGGAGATATTCGACTGACGGGCTGCTCCCTCATCGTCACGTTGGAGCCCTGCCCCATGTGTGCGGGTGCGGCTCAGTGGGCCAGGGTCGATCGGGTGGTCTTCGGTGCCTGGAGTGACGACTACGGCGCTGCCGGCTCAGCCTGGGATCTGCTCCGTGATCGAAGGCTCAATCATCGCCCCGAGGTGGTCGGTGGCGTGCTTGCCGAGGAGTGCGGTGACCTCGTGCGGGAGTTCTTCGCCCAGCATCGCTGAGGCCTGCCCCCGCTGCTCCTGCCGTTCTTCGGGAATTCCAGTCAGGAAACCTGACTGGAATTCCCGAAGAACGTGGTGGCGGCGCTGCTGACCGGGGTGTGTACCCTCGTCGGCGGTGGCGTGTCCGAGCGGCCAAAGGAGCACGCCTCGAAAGCGTGTGTGGGGGTAACTTCACCGTGGGTTCAAATCCCACCGCCACCGCCATGCAGATGGGGACACCCCTCAGGGTGTCCCCATCTGCATGTTCACGATGTGTGACGGCCTACCCCGCTGGACGGGGCCCATCCACGGTGTCTTATAGGGGCACACAGCACATGGCCTACGCCAGGATGTAACAGCCACCGAGGTCCCCGATTGACTCACCCACGTTGCCCGGTGTCTCAACATCCACCGTGACAAGGGCGGTGGCCGCGAAGGCAATGGCGATGGTGCGCAGGGATCGTCCCAGCATCAGAGGTCCTCCAGTAGGTGCATTCTCATCCCGTGGGGTGAGTTTCAGACGGCGTCCGAGACCCGGCGCTACCAGCCCGGGAGATGGGTAATGGGCTCGATGTTGAGGATCTCGGCCAGCACCTGGGTGTGTGACCTGCATCACCGCGCCACGCCCGGCAACCGGACAGCCCTTAGGGGAAAACTCCTGACACGCCGATGTCAAGGAGGCGCGATACGCATGGGACGGATGTGACGTTTCCGTGACCTTCCTGTTATGTTCCCATGCTTATGTGGAGTGATGTGCCTGACCGAGTAGACCTGGAGAACCGCCGCGCTGCCCGTCGGGAGCGTCAGGAGCGGGCTCAGCGCAGCCGCAGCCGCGTCCAGCGGCTCTCGGTGACCGTGACGGTCCTCGCGCTGATCGCCACGGCCGGCGCCATAACCCTCGTGCGTCCGGCGGCCGATGTCGCACCCGTGGCGGCGCTGCCGTCGCCGACGCCATCACCGTCCGCCGCCGACGTCGAGGTCGAAGATCAACTCCGCCAGGCCCTCGCCACGGGCACGGGAGGGGCTCCCGCCGTCTCGGATGAGCCGCCTGCCACGGCGGTCCCGGCACGTGATTCCCAAGGGGCCGGGTCCGAGTTAGAGGCTGAGTCCGACGCCCCCACAGCACCACAGACGAAGCAGGCAGCGCGCGACCAGTCCTCATCGGCAGCGACGGCGTCCACCGCTGGTGCGGAACTTCCCGCAGCGAGCCTCCCCGTGATCTCAGAGGGTGACTACGGGTCTGTTATCGAGGTCGCCCAGCGAGCCCTCGAGGTCGAGCCGACCGGCTACTTCGGACCCAAAACCAAGGCCGCTGTCACGGAATACCAGCAGGAGTTGGGGCTGCCGACAACCGGCCAGATCGCCACCTTCACCTGGTCCGCTCTCGGAGCAGACACCGTGGAGTCGGCATTGGCGGTATCAGACACCCCCGACGGCTTTGTCGACGGTGAGCCCGCCGAGATCCAGGAAACCCCAGCGCCCAAGACAGCCAGTCGGTCTGCCCGCGCGGGCGACGTACCTGTGCTCGAAGAAACCGATAGCGGTGAGTCCGTTGCCGTCGTGCAGCGCAGTCTCGGCGTCAAGCCCGCCACCGGCTACTTCGGTCCGCTGACAGCCAAGGCTGTGCGGCAATTCCAATCCGACAATGGCATCCCCACGACCGGCGTCATCGCGACGTACACCTGGGGTGCGCTTGGTCGGGAGATCGCGGGCCGGGCGGCGCAGGCGCACGCCACCTACGGCACGGTTTTTGGCCCCGGAGTGTCGACGGGCAACTCCGGCGGTGGCGGTAACTCCGGTGGGGGCAACTCGGGCGGCGGTAACTCGGGCGGCGGTAACTCTGGCGGTTCGACGAGCCAGGGCCGCGACGGTCTGTTCTGCCCCGTGAAGGACTTCTACTACGGCGACGGGCTTGGGGCTCCGCGCCCCGGTGGTCGCACGCATGCCGGCCTGGACCTCATGGGCAGCCGCGGCGAGCCGATCTACGCGATCGACTCCGGCACGGTCACGCGCTCGGGCTACCAGAGCAACGGGTCACTCATCCTCGATATCACCGGCTCGCGCGGAATGTATTTCTACGGCCACTTCGACAAGATTCTTGTGGGCTACGGCGCATCGATCAAGGCCGGTCAACTGATCGGATACATGGGTGACACCGGTTCCCCCGGAGCGGTCCATCTGCACCTCGAGGTGCGGCCCAACGGCTGGTCCGGCGGCTACAACGATCCTGTGCCGCTGATCAAGTCGCTTTGCGGCTAGTCAGGCGCCAAAGGGTGTGACCGGAGTGCCCGGATCGACAGGGATCTCCGTTGTCATGATGACGAAGGCCAGATAGATCCATACGACGAGCCCCAGGGCGACCGAAAGCAGGACGAAGAGTCGTGCTCGGTCGGACAGCCGGGCCGCCGCCGCCATGTCGCCCTGCTTCTTGGCGCTGTTGGACTTGATGGCGAAGACCAGCGCGGGGATGCTCAGGGGCCAGGCGCAGAAGATGATCGACAGGACCGACGGGATGAGCCAGTCCCGCACCACAGGCTGCCCACTGGTGGCTGCACCGGGCACCGGCGGCGCGATGGGGCCGGACACCGCGGATGATCCGGGTGGCCCGGACAGGGGCATCGGTGGGGCTACGTCGGTCCGCTGGCGCGTCTCCCGGGTCCAGGAATCACCGGTCCAATAGCGCTGGAGGTGATCGGTGAAGGGATCGTCGTACCACCCAGCGGCCATGGACATGGAACCCAGCCTAGGTGACGGCGCTCACGAGAAGAGTGCGCTGTATCCGTTGAGGGCTGGCTGGCCACCTAGGTGGGCGAAGAGCACCGTAGAGGTGGGATCGACCTCGCGGGTCTCCACGACGTGGATGAGCGCGGCCATGGACTTGCCCTCGTAGACCGGGTCGGTGACCATCCCTTCGGTGCGTGCCGCACGCTTCATCGCTGCGATGGTGGTCTCGTCGGGGATGCCGTAGATGCCGGCGTGGAAGCGCTCGTCGAGCTCGACGTCGTCGATGGTGATCTCTCGACGCAAGCCGATCTTGCGGGCCGTGTCAGCGGCGATGCGGGTGATTTGCTCACGTGTCTGGACCGGCTTCGCTGATCCGTCGACGCCCAGGATCCGCCGCGGGCGTGCACCCTCCTGCTCGAGGACGGCGAAGCCGGCGATCATGCCCGCCTGTGTCGAGCCGGTCACGGAGTTGACGATGATGGTGTCGAAGAACACGCCGAGTTCGGCCTCCTGCTCGGCCACCTCATAAGCCCAGCGCGCAAACCCCATCCCGCCGAGGGGATGGTCCGACGCTCCGGCGGGGATGGCGTAGGGGCGGCCACCTCTCGCCACAATCTCGGCGAGTGCCTGCTCCCAACTCTCCTTGAAGCCGATCCCGAACTCGGCCTTCACCAGGCGTACGTCGGCACCCGCGAGGCGGCTGATGAGGATATTGCCGACCTTGTCGTACACGGAGTCGGGCCAGTCGACCCAACTCTCCTGCACGAGGACACATCGCAGACCGGCTCGAGCTGCGACGGCAGCGACCTGACGCGTGTGATTGGACTGCACGCCACCGATGGACACGAGTGTGTCGCACCCTTGATTGAGTGCGTCGGCGACAAGGTATTCGAGCTTGCGAGTTTTGTTACCGCCGTACGCAATACCGCTGTTGCAGTCCTCCCGCTTTGCCCAGATCGCGGCACCGCCGAGATCCGCCGTCAGTCGCTCCAGAGGGTGCACGGGTGATGGGCCGAAAAGGAGCGGATAGGTCGGGTAGTCAAGCAGGCTGGGCATTGTTCCCTCTCGGCTCATGCGGCAGATGGCAGATGTGTCACGGGGACGATACCGAGTCCACCCATGTCCTAGGGTCGGGGCATGTCCCTGGTGGTCGCTGCCAACCGACTCGCCGATGGCGAGGGTGAGCGACGCAACGCGTGGCTGCGCATCTCTGATGGGGTTATTGCTGAGGTCGGTGTGCTGGGGGAAGGTCCGACCCCCGACCCCGACGTGACAGTGCCCCTGCTCCTCCCCGGTTTTGTGGACCTGCACTGTCACGGTGGAGGGGGAGCGTCGTACACATCTGCGGACCCTGAGCAGATTGCACGCGTGGTGGCCATCCATCGGGCGCACGGCACGACGACCTCCCACGCCAGTCTCGTGTCCGCGTCGTACGACGACCTCGAGCGGCAGATCCGAGCGCTCATCCCCTTCGTTGACGATGGCCTCCTGCGAGGGATCCACCTGGAGGGACCGTGGATTTCACACCGCTATTGCGGAGCCCACAACCCGGAGACGCTGCGCTCCCCCGCATCCCATGAGGTCGCACGCATCCTGGCGGTGGGCGAGGGCAGGATCGCCATGGTGACGATCGCGCCGGAGTTGCCCGGTGCGATTGAGGCGATCGGAGTCATCGTCGAGGCCGGTGCCATCGCGGCCATCGGACACACGGGAGCCGACGGGGATACCGCCCGGGCGGCCATCGATGCGGGTGCCACCGTGGCCACGCACCTGTTCAACGCCATGCCACCCCTTCTGCATCGCGAGGCGGGGCCGGTGGGTGTGCTGCTGTCTGACCCGCGGGTGACCGTGGAGTTGATCGGTGACGGCGTACACCTTGATCCCGAGGTGATCGCGCTGTCGATGTCAGCGGCCGGTGGGCGTGCGGCACTCGTGACGGATGCGATGGCCGCCGCAGGCGTGGGTGACGGGTCCTACCTGATTGGTGACATGAGAGTCGTTGTCACGGACGGTGTCGCGCGTCTGCGTGATGGTGGCAGCCTGGCCGGCAGCACCCTGCTGATGGATGCGGCTGTGCGCAGGGCGGTGCGCCTGGCGGACCGCTCGTTGGTGGAGGCGAGCGCGGCTGCATCGCTCGCGCCCGCGCGGGCCATGGGTTTGGCGGATCGGGGCCTCCTGGCGCCTGGCCAGCGTGCCGACCTCGTGGGCCTCGATGAGGAGCAGCGCGTGACACATGTCCTGCGGGCTGGTGAGTGGGACTAGCGGGTCTCGGTGACCTTGCGCAGGCCGCGGGGTGCGTCAGGGTCATTGCCGCGCGCGATCGACATGGCGTAGGCGAGTTGCTGAAGTGGGAGAATCTGCACGATCGGTGCCAGGTCCTCATCGATTCTCGGCAGTGGGATCGCAGCGGCAGCGTGGGGTGCCCGGTCGACATCGCCCTCGATGAGCAGATCAGCCCCCCGCTCGGTGAGCTGATCGAGCACGGGTTGCATGGCTTCACCACCGGCGCCGTGAGGCACCACGGCGATGACGGGCCGATCGGCATCGATCATCGCGAGTGGTCCGTGCATCAGGTCGGCGCTTGAGAAGGCATGGGCGGAGAGGTACGACGTCTCCATCAATTTGAGTGCTGCTTCCCGTGCGGTCGGATAGGCAAAGCCACGGCCCGTCGTGACGAGTCGCTCGACGAATCGGTAGCGCGGAGCGATCGCCAGACCCTCCGCGGAGTCGAGAACCTGCTGGGCCCACTCAGGGATGACGGAAGCGCGCCCCATGTCACCTCCCGCCCAGGCCTCAACGAGCAGCCACGAAGCGAGTAACTCGCTGGTGTAACTCTTGGTCGCCGCTACAGCGAGCTCCGGGCCAGCGAGCACGTCCACGTGCGCATCCGCGGCGGACGCGAGAGGTGATGTTGCCGAGTTCGTCAGGGCAACGGTCATGGCTCCTGCCGCGCTGGCCCGCTGGGTGGACTCAACGAGATCAGGTGAGCCCCCGGACTGGCTCATGGAGATCCACACCACGTCGTCGTAGTGGGGTGATGCGCCATAGACGGTCAGTGTCGATGGCGATACGAGTCCCGCGGGCAGTCCGAGACGTGTTTCGATGAGGTACTTGAGGTAGAGGGCGGCATGGTCGGACGTGCCGCGCGCGGCAAGGAGCACGAAGCGAGGATCACGTGCGCGGATGCGCCCGGCAACGGTCGTGATCTCCCCGTCGCTCGCTTCAAGGAGTCGGTGCAGTGCCCTCGGCTGCTCCAGGATCTCGGTGAGCATCACCGCACCGGGGGCCGTCACGTCAGTCCTCGATGAGCACGGCACCGAGCTCGCCCGGCGGGGGCACGGTGTGTTCCACGCGCAAGGCGGCACCCATGGCACCCCCGAGGTCACCCAGGGCTGCACTCAGCACCTGCGGTGCCTTCTCCGGAAGGATGAGGTGGGGCAGCATTGCGGTCCGGATGCGATCCGCGAAGGGTGTGCCGAGTCGAGTGCCCAGGCCGCCACCAATCACGACCGCCTCCACATCGAGGAGATTGACGGCGCTGGCGGTGGCGAGGCCCAGGGCCCACACGGCGCGATCGATGAGGTCAATGGCGACGTGGTCTCCCCGCTCCAGTGCCTTTGCCCAGACACCGCTCGACATCCGGGTGCGGCCCTTCTTCTCCATGATCTTCAGCAGGTGGCTGTGCTTGCCGCGGGCAATGCGGTGGCGAGCTTCCGCCTCCATCGCAGCCCTGCCGGCGTACGCCTCAAGGCAGCCATGGCGTCCGCAGGGGCATGGCGCACCGTCGGGCTTGACCACCATGTGACCGACTTCGCCCGCTGCCCCCCGGCCCAGCCACAACTCGTCGTTGATGACAATGCCGCCACCGACACCGGTGCCGCAGAAGATGCCCAGCATGGAGGAGTAGGGGCGACCTGCACCGAGTCGGGACTCGGCCATGACGCCGACCTGCACGTCATTGGCCAACTCGATGGGGACGCCGAGGGCAGCGCGGAGCGGAGCGGTGACAGCGATGGTCCCCAGCCAGTCAGGGAGGTTGCCCGCGTGACTCACAGTGCCCGTGTCGTGAGCTATTTGGCCCGGAGATCCGACGCCGACACCGAGCAGTTGATCTGTGCTGGCGGCGGCGTCATCGAGGGCGGCCCTCACGGAGGCCACAATGGCATCGAGGACGCCGGTGGGGCCCTTGTCCTGCGGCGTGGGCAGGCGGCACTGGCCGACAACCTCGCCGTCAGCGTCGACGATGACGGTCTGGATCTTGGTGCCCCCGAGATCAACCCCGGCGCGAAGCATCATTGCGCTCCCTTTCCGTTGGTCGTGGACCACCTGCCACCGTTCACCCAGTAGTCCTGGATCTCTTCGAGCTCACGACCCCGAGTCTCCGGGGCCAGTCGCCAGACGAAGATCCAGGCCAATCCCGCGAGGATAGCGAACATCCCGAAGGACCATGCGCCGCCGATGGAGTTGAGCACCGTGAGGAAGAATTGGACGATGATGATGTTGGCCAGCAGGTCCGAACCCAGCATGGCGCTGGAGCCGTAGCCACGCAGCCGTGCGGGGAAGCTCTCGCTGGAATAGACCCAGACCAGAGCGCCGAACCCGAAGACGAAGCCGATGTTGATACCGGCAAGTCCGATGAAGCCGAGGACGACCTGGCCGGTGGTGAAGGTGTCCCCGTCCTGGGTCGCAAACGTGACGACCATCGCCAGTTGAGACACGATCATGATCGAGATGCCGGTGAGCAGGATGGGCCGGCGTCCCCATCGATCTACGACGGACATGGACGCGAGGACGGCGATCAGGGCAATGAGTTGCACGAGCATGGCCATGAGGAGTGACTGGGAGTTGGTGGTCACGCCCATGGCCTGGAAGATTTTGGGACCGTACGCGATGGTGGCGTTGATGCCCGTGATTTGGATGAAGAAGCCCAGCCCGACGACAAAGACCGTCGCTCGCAGGTAGGGCTTCTGCAGCATCTCTCGAAGGCGCCCCCCACCCTCCCCGCCGAGGCTCTCTCGAATGGTCGCGATTTCCGCGTCGATGTCGCCATCCGGGTCGGTCCGGGCCAGGGAGAGACGCGCTTCGCCATCTCTGCCCTTGAGGATGAGCCATCGTCCCGTCTCGGGCAGGCGCAGGAGCGCGGGGAGAAGCAGGATCGCCGGGAGTGCTGCGAGTCCGAGCATGAGGCGCCAATTAACACTGGCGCCCAAACCGCTGAGGGCAAGGGCGAAGAGATAGCCAAAAATGATGCCGACGACCGCGGCCACCTGATACGCCACGAGTGTCGCTCCACGGATCCGTGCCGGCATCGATTCAGCAACGAAAATCGGCACCGCGATCAGTGAGACGCCGATCGTGAAGCCGAGGAATGCGCGGGACAAGCCGAGCATCAGGGGGCTCACCGCGAAGGCGCTGGCGAGGCAGAAGACGACATATCCGAGAGCGACGGCCACGATCGAGGGCTTGCGGCCGAAGCGATTGATGATGAAGCCACCGGCGAGTGCCCCGACAAGTTCACCGTAGACGGTGGCCGTCACGATGGTCTCCACTGCGGCGCTGTTGCCGTCGAGGCCGAAGTAGTCCGCGAAATAGAGTTGGGCACCGGCAATGTTGGACCCGTCGTACCCGTAGATGATGCCGAGTGTGGCGGCGCTCAGGGCGATGACCCAGGCGGATCGGGGGATCGGCACGCTCATGTGACCTCCCTTCCTCGCTCCGGCTCGTGACGGGAAGGCTAGTGAGAAGGGAATGGCAGGGAGGAGGATCGACAAGGTTCGAGCTGAATTTGCATCGGCCTCTGGCATCCTGGCTCGATGAGTTACGCCGAGTTCGCCATGACGGTGCCTCCGCTCGTACAGGCCTTGCTATCGGTCGTGCTGACGGTCGGCATCAGCGTCGTACTGGTGTGGGCGTGTCACCGGCAACTCCTCGTGCTCTCGGAGGAGCCGAAGCACAACGAAGACGATCCCACGCCCAAGCCCCCGGCTGCCTACTACCTGAGTGGACGCATCATCCAGGTCACGAGCCTGGGGTTTGTCTTCCTCTTCACCTTCACGGTCGGCCAGTTCATGCTCAATGCGCGCAGCGCCGACAATGCCACCCAGATGGAGGCCCAGTACTTCTACCGAGCCCTGGTGAGCGCCCAGTAGTTGCCCGCGGACATGGGACGTGATCTCGTGGTGGAGGCCATGAACGAGTACCGAACCATCGTGGTGGATCAGCAGTGGCCGCTGATGGAGCGTGGTGATAGCCGTGGGGCTTTCGAGGTGCAAACAATGGCCTCGACGATTGTTGGCGCCTCGTTGGGCGAGGCCCAGGATATGGGTGCGGCGGACACCCCGAACTGGGACATTCTGGCCACGTCTGTTGACGAGATGTTCACCTCAGCCACGGACCGACTCGGTGATGTCCCCAGGCAGCACTCCGCGAATCTCGTCTTCACGGCGCTCATGCTCGGCATCGTGAGCCTGGCCATGACGGCGATTTTTCAGCCGGCACGCCTTGGCATGAACATCGTGCTTATCGGCATCATGGCAGCCGTGTACGGCATTCTCTTCTACCTGGTGGTGGAGCTCAGCAATCCCTTCCAGGGCAGTGGCGCTCTCACACCGCTCCTTAATTCTTTACCCTGACCGGGGGCTACGGCTGCTAGCGTCCGCCCGTGTCACGTGGAACCCGCAAGGGAAGTAGCCTCCTCACCCTCGGTGCCCTGGGTGTGGTCTTCGGTGACATCGGCACGAGTCCCCTCTATGCCTTCTCCGAGATTTTCGCGGGAGCCCACGACATCGCGGTCACGGATGAGCGAGTGCTGGGTGCCTTGTCGCTCGTCTTTTGGACGCTGACCCTCATCGTGTCTGTGAAGTACGTCCTCATCGTCATGCGCGCCGGCAACGAGGGGGAGGGCGGCATCATGGTGCTGGCCTCCCTCGCTGATTCCGTGGTGCGACACAGACGGTCGGCGGCGATCATCATGGTGTTCGGTGTGCTGGGTGCGTCCCTTTTCTATGGCGACGGGATCATCACGCCTGCTGTTTCGGTGCTCTCCGCCGTCGAGGGACTCGAGATTGCCGCCCCGGGTCTGGCTGCGTACGTCGTCCCCATCGCCCTGGTCCTGCTCATCGGCCTTTTTGTCATCCAGCGCTTCGGCACTCACCGGGTCGGCACGGTCTTTGGACCGATCATGGTCGTCTGGTTCGTCATCATCGGAGTACTCGGCCTGATGAGTGTCCTGCAGACTCCCGGCGTGATTGCGTCGGTCCTGCCGACGTACGCGATCGGCTACATCGTGAGCGATCCGCTGACGGCCTTCCTCGCCCTCGGCTCCGTGGTCTTGTGTGTGACGGGAGCAGAGGCGCTCTACGCCGACATGGGGCAGTTCGGCAGGCGGCCGATTCGGCTCTCCTGGTTTGCCATCGCCGCTCCGGCGCTGTATCTCAACTACCTCGGCCAGGGCGCCCTCGTCATGCGCCAACCGGAGGCCATCGACAATCCCTTCTACCTCCTTGTGCCGGCGGCTCTCCAAATCCCGATGGTGATCTTGGCAACGGCCGCCACGCTCATCGCTTCGCAGGCCGTGATCTCGGGCGCCTTCTCCATGACACAGCAGGCCATCAGGCTGGGGTACCTGCCGCCGATGAGAGTCCTCCACACATCTGCATCCGAAGCGGGCCAGGTGTACGTGCCCCTTGTCAACTGGATGCTCATGATCGCCGTTGTCGGTCTCGTCATTGGCTTCCAGAGTTCATCCAATCTGGCGTCCGCCTACGGCATCGCTGTCACCGGGACATTCGTCATAACGACGTGCCTGATTGCCGTGGTCGCCAGGAGACTGTGGAGGCTTCCGCTGTGGATCGTCATTCCGGTCTTCCTCTTTTTCCTCGTCATTGACGGCACCTTCTTTGCCGCCAATCTCACGAAGTTCAGTCACGGGGGTTGGTTCCCCCTCGTGGCAGCGGCCATCATCTTTACGGTGTTGGGACTGTGGCGCTGGGGCTCGAACCGCCTGGCACGGACACTTGAGGATCTTGTTGTGCCGATGGACGACATCTCCCGCGTTATCCACGCCCCTGGGGTGATGACGACTCCGGGTGCCACGGTCTATGTGACCGGTGAGGGCGGTGTCCCCTACGCACTCGTGCAGCAGGTGCATCTGATGGGGGTTGCCGAGGAATACATTCTCATTCTTCGCATGCACACGGCGGATGTACCCCGAGTGGATCCGGCCCTGGCAGTTGAGTGCCGGGCCATGGATGAGCGGATCGTTCTTGCGGAGGTGCGGACGGGATTCATGGAGCGACCCGATCCAGCCGGAGTGACAGCCGCGGTAGCGCGGCTGTACCCGCAGTTCGATCCTGCGACGTGCCGCTACGCCTTCCACTCAGTGCACATTGAGGTCGGTGCAACATCACCCCTGGTGTGGCTGGGCACCGAGATGTACTCCGTGATGCAGCGCAATGCCACGGATATTCAGCTGTACTTCGGGCTGCCGGCCGACAGGGTGATCGCTCTAGGGCGCGTTGTCGAGTTGTGACGGATTGCGGCTACGAGGCTGCCGGGGACGTCGCTGCAGGATCGGCCGAGGGCACGGTGGGCGAGGGCGAGCACCCGGGACCGGAGGGTGACGGTGACGGTGCAGCCAGGGCGGCGTCGACCTCGGACTGCGGGGCGACCGCGGTGAAGGCGGCGCCGATGACCGTGTCGATGGTTGCGTCTGTGCGACCGTCATCGACGAGTTCGGCACCCGGGATGTAGAAGGCCATCAGTCTCGCGCCCTGTTCCCCGGACGGGCCGTGCCGGATTTCAGCCACTCCCGTGATCGTCTTGGCAAGTGGATCGTTATCGATGGTCCCGATCAGGAAACCACGCACCTGCAACTCCTCCGCGGTCAGGGCAGCGAGTCCTGCGCGATCGGTCGCGTTGTAGACGTTGGAGGTCACCTGAGCCGCGCTGGGCAGGCCTGCACCCGGTGTGACGGTCACGGTGACGCAGGGCGCAGGCTCGGGGGAGGTGTTGGTCGGTGACGCGGTCGGGGTCGATCCACCACCGGCGTCGGAGTCTGGGGAGCCCTGAATGATGCGGGACAGCCCAAATCCAGCTCCGAAGAGAATCACCATGCCGATAACCACCAGAACAATCGCCACGACGGGGCTCTGCTGCCGCCGATGACGGTTGCTGGGCCGCGGCCCGTTGCTGGGGACACTCATCGGGGTCATCCTCCTGGGATCGGCACCGAGACGACATGATTACTCGCTTCGTGTGGCTATTGGTCAGTCAAGTCTAGGTGCCGACATGCGCGGAAGTCGGTCACGACGCGGGCTCTATCGCGGGCGGATGTCGACTCCCGTCAACGCGCCGTCACCGCTGATCGGCGGCTTGGGTACCCTCGGCGGCGGAGGATTCGCCTAGTGGCCTAGGGCGCACGCTTGGAAAGCGTGTTGGGAGCAATCCCTCAGGGGTTCAAATCCCCTATCCTCCGCGTGAGGTGAGGCCCGGACAGCGATAGCGCCGTCCGGGCCTCCGTCATGACCGGGGTGGGCATGTGCTGCCGTAGACTTTGCGCGACCCCTCGCGTGGCGTCACCCTGCTGAATCCCCCAGGGCCGGAAGGCAGCAAGGGCAGGCAGGCTCTGGCGGGTGCGCGGGGGGTCACCTCGTCCGGCGTTCGGTCTATGGTGACCGGGTGTCCACAGCGCTCTATCGCACATATCGACCCGGTCGCCTGGCGGATGTCGTAGGCCAGGAGCACGTCACCGAGCCGCTCGCACGAGCACTGTCGAGTGATCGCGTCCATCACGCTTATCTCCTGTCCGGCCCCCGGGGTTGCGGGAAGACGTCCACGGCTCGCATCCTGGCGCGGTCCATCAACTGTGAGCAGGGACCAACGCCGGACCCCTGCGGGGAATGCCGCAGTTGCGTGGATCTGGCTCCCAACGGCCCCGGCTCGATTGATGTCATCGAATTGGATGCCGCGAGCCACGGTGGTGTTGATGACACGCGTGAGTTGCGCGAAAAGGCGATGTTCGCCCCCGTCGCGTCTCGCTACAAGGTGTACATCGTTGATGAGGCGCACATGGTGACTCCGCAGGGTTTCAATGCACTCCTCAAGCTTGTAGAAGAGCCGCCGGAGCATGTTCGCTTTATCTTTGCGACCACCGAGGTCGAGAAGGTCCTCCCCACGATTCGATCCCGCACGTTTAACTACACCTTCCGCCTGGTGCCCACTCGCATCCTGCAACAGCACCTGGCCGGCGTCTGCGAGGCCGAGGGTGTGTCCGCTGATCCTGCAGCCCTTGCCCTTATTGCCCGCAGTGCAAGCGGAAGTGTGCGCGATGCACTATCCATCCTGGGCCAACTCATCGCGGGCTCCGGCCCGGAGGGCCTCACGCACGACGAGGTTGCGGCCCAATTGGGCTTGACCGACACGGCTCTGCTGGACGAGACCGTGGAAGCCATCGCATCGGGTGAGGGATCACGTCTCTTCGGTGTCATCGATCGCGTTGTTGACGCCGGGCATGACCCTCGACGGTTTGCCACCGATCTGCTCCAGCGGTTGCGGGACCTGATCGTGCTGACGGCGATCCCGGGTGGAGAGGCGTTGGCCATTCTTGATGCCCCGGATGCAGAGATCGAAGCGATGCGTAGCCAAGCAACAGGTTTTACCCTCGCTGAGTTGTCGCGTGCGGCGGACCTTGTCAGCGATGGACTGACGCAACTGCGCGGAGCCACTGCTCCACGCCTGCTGCTCGAGTTGCTCGTGGCCCGACTGCTCTTGCCCGCGACCGATGATTCAGCCGCTGGACTTGCCATCCGCGTGGACCGGCTGGAGCGCGGATCGACTCCGGCGCTGCCGGTGAGACCTGCGCCGTCACCCGCCCCCGTCCCACCGGTGTCGGCCGCGCCCGCACCTTTGGAGGCGGTTGAGCCTGCCGCCGAGCCGACCCTGCCGGTACGTCGGGCCCGACCTCCCGCGGCGACCCCCCCGCCGCCACCCCCCGCGGCACAAAGGAGACGCGCACAGCCGCAAGCAACATAAAACAAGCCCGTCCAGGGTCTTTTCTTTTTCTTCTTTTTTTGTTTGTATTTTTCTTCTTCTTTTTTTGTATTTTTTTTGTTTTCATTCAATTAGTGAGTCTTTGCGACTTAGACTTCACAACTAGAGTGCTTCTAGTGCTTCAAGAATATCCCAGAGCACAAAGCTTCACTTCGAGCGCCTCCTTGGGTATCCACTTTATGTGTCACCGAACTACCCAGCTACGGTTCGAGCACGGGGCCTGGCTGAGTTCTCCGATCAACGGCCATGTCGCTAACGAAGCGACGGGCCGCAACTCGGGGCCTTCTCAATGCCCCGTGACGTTGATAATATTGTATTGAGTGTGCGCCGATACTCCTTCGAGAGGACATGTTCACCTTGAGAGCTCTGCCATTGAATTCGTGGCCATTCAGCATAGAAATGGCCTTGCTCTGAGCCTCCGCCGTTGCAAACTCCATCATCGCGTACCCCTGCGGTTGTCCGAAGCTGTAGCCAGGGATGGTGACTCTCTCTACAGGCCCAGCTTGGCCGAACAGTTCTGCCAGGGCCTCGGGGGTGGACGAGTAGTCCACTTGCCCAATATAGCTGGAAGCCAAAACGTTTGAGGGGTTCCAGTCAGATCAATAGGGGGCGACACAACGTATTCCAAGGGCGCTCAACGCGGTGACGGCTTTATTGAGCTGCTTCACAGGAACCTACATTGATCTGGCGTCGGTGTCCTCCATTCTTCTTTCTTCCTCGCGTCTCGCAGTAGTCTCGCAGTTTTCCTCGCTCTTCGCGTTTGGTAACCGATTTTTTGTTTGGAATCGAATCTCTTTTCTTCTGTTCTTCTGCAATGGATTCCCCGGCGAAACAGAGCGCGGTGCGAGCTTTGCACAACATAGCTGTGATGTTTCTTGAATCTATGGACCCATTCTGTCCGTTGATTCATCAAGTAGGAACCATTATGTCCAGTTGGGGCCCATTTTTAGTTGAAAAAAAATGAATTTCTGGTTCCCTCAAAGAACAAGCCGCACCTGCCTCTGGGGGGGGGAGAACTCTACTCTGCCAACAACATGTTGCCAACAATTTGTTTGTTCATCGTGTGGCATGCTCAGACCGAGAGCTCTTCGGGTTTCCCGAAAGCTTCCGTCGAGTCATCGCCCAAAACCAGCTCAAACCTGTGGCTTGGAAAAGATGTGCTCACCACGTCCCAGTTCAGCGAGTCATCTCTTGAGCAATTGTTTTTCGTCGCGGATGGCATTAAGGCATCTCTTCGTGCAGGCCGCGTGCTCAAGGTGAAAAGCTTGGAATGCTCCCCCTTTTCAATTTTTTGTTTGACGAACTTGGTGCACTTTCTTGGAGAACCTGGTGGCACGTAAAGGGGGCACTTCAAATAATTGCGACAGCAAATGGACACTTTAGAAAGTGATACCTGCATCGCTTCTTTCCTCACTTTTAGGTGCTGGAGGGCAAGCTCTTGGCTTGTGCCTTTCTGGAGCCGAGCACGCGCACGAGCTGCAGCTTCTTGTCTGCAATGCAGCGGCTCGGGGGCACCACACTCATGATCAACGAACAGGGTTCGTCGGCGCAAAAAGGCGAATCTCTTGAGGATGCCATGCGATGCCTAGAGTGCTACGCGGATGCAGTCGTCTTGCGCCACCCAGTAAAAGTGAGAACTGGATCTGAATAGTTGTCCTTGGGTGCGCCGCTTTCACCACGAGGATTCTGGGTGCCTGCCCTAGGGCTCGGCGGCCCGTGCGGCAGCAGCATGCACGAAGCCTGTTATCAACGCTGGCGATGGAATTGGAGAGCACCCTTCGCAGGCGCTGCTCGATGTGTACACCATCCGCTCCGAAGTGCTCATGGGTCTTGGGCTGAACGGGCCAGCAGTGGCACCAGCCCCTTCCACGCGGAACCTAATTTCTGGCAAGGTTATTGAAACATCGATGTCTGTTAAGAATTCATGCTCGTGCATTTTACTTTTGTTTCAAGGGCTCGGCCACTCTCAGCATGCCAGCTTGGGCTGGCAACGTTGTGCTCACTGCCATGACACTTTGCTGATGAAACCCCTCTTCTTAGGTGATTGCACTTGTAGGCGACCTGAAGCATGGCCGCACGGTTCATTCACTCGCGGCCCTGCTGGCGCGCACATGGGGCGCGTCCCTGCGGCTGGCCCTCGTCAGCCCGTCTCAGTTGAAGATGCCTGCTGAGGCTAAAGAGGAACTGGCTGCGTGGGGGTGCCACTACACCGAGCACGAAGACCTCGCCGAGGTGGTCCCCGTCGCAGACATACTCTACGTGACACGCGTGCAGAAGGAGCGCTTCGCCAGCGTTGACGAGTAAGTTAATGTTTTCACATGGTCAGGATCAACATTTCTTTGCCAGTTGGAGGAGAATTTTGACTGCTGCACCGCTTGCCCATATTCCCATCCAACCCACTGTTAACTGCGTGTGTCCTAGGTATGAATCGCTCAAGCTCAAGTATGTGGTGACACCAACCACACTGACACACGCCAAGCCATCGATGATGGTGCTTCATCCACTGCCCCGCGTCGGTGAGATTGACCCAGCCTGCGACCAGGACCCCCGCGCGGCTTATTTCCGGCAGGTGAGCTCCGAAGGTTCACAGCCGCGCAGTGCCTGCAAATAAGAGGGTACTCTTTTGCCCTATGCCTGCTGCACCAGTGCTCGTGTGACTTGACTTGGCCTTTTCTGGTGGTCCCCTGCCATGCCAGATGGAAAATGGCCTGTTTGTCCGTATGGCGCTCCTCGCACTTGTCCTCGGCCCAGACCTCGGACCCCTCCTCCACCCCGCTCCGTCGTCTGAAGTCACAGTTGACGCCACAGCAACCAAGCCAAATCAAGGCGTTTTATGAACGACCATCCCAGACCCTACTAATTTTTGATTGCCGAATGAGGAGCGCTTCCCCAGGTATCAGAGTGGTATCGGGGACTAGACCAGACCATGCAATTGGGCATTCCACCTCCCAGCTCCCAGTCATTTGGCTGGTTCTCCTGTGTATTTGCTTAGAGCCGGAATTTGCCTATTTTATGCTAGCACTTTTCTCACCCCCCCCCCCCCT
>JANRCR010000040.1 GCA_030726915.1 Candidatus Nanopelagicales bacterium | reverse complement strand
TCGAGGTTCCCGTCCCGTAAGTCGCACGTTGGTATATCGGTTGGCCCGGCCCCCTTGGGGGCCGGGCCAACCGCGTGTGGGGGACGTGTGGTCCCGCATTCCTCCCGTGTGTCACGACGTCCGCGCGTGACGGGGATACCTAGGGTGGAAGGGGGGCCAGTCAGGCCATTCGAGTGCCGAGGGGGCGAGGGTTGTCGTGCGGTCACGAGGGGTGCTCTGGGCTGTGGGCCTGGCTGCGGTCCTGGTCGCCGTCGCGGCCATCGCCGTGTTTGCGGTGCAACGGTCGTCGACACAGGGCAATGCCAGCACCTCCGCAGGGGTCACCACGGACCCTGGCGCCGCGAGTGCGGCTGCACCTGCACCTCCCAGTGTCGTGCCGTGTACATCCACCGATCTCGTCATGGGCAGCCTGCTGCCCCTGACCGGTGATCTGGCGTTTCTCGGGCCAGCCGGCGCGACAGCGATCGATCTCGCCCTGGCCGATATTGACTCCGCGGGCGGGGTGCTCGAGCAGCCCGTGACCTACCTGGCCGGGGACTCCGGAGACGCCAGGACCGGTATCGCGGCTGAGGCCGTCACGAGCCAGGTCGCGAGCGGAGCACAGGCGATCGTTGGACCTGCCGCCTCGACGGTGACCATCACGGTGATCGACCAGACCATCGAGGCCGGCGTCGTACTTATCTCACCCGCCAACACCGGCCCGGGCCTGACGGACTACCCCGACCAGGGACTCTACTTCCGCATGGCTGCGTCGGACGTCGCCCAGGGATCCGCGCTGGCAACGGTCGCGGAGGGTCTCGGATTGACCTCCGGGGCTACGATCGCGCGAGCGGACCCCTACGGCATGGGAATCCAGAGCGCCTTCGAGGACGCATACGTCGCATCAGGTGAGGCCGTGGATGTGTCGATCACGTACGAGCCCGACGCCTTGAGCTTCGCCGGTGCGGTGGGGGAGATCGCGGCGACGGACCCCGAGTTCGTCCTTATCGCGGGCTTCGACGAGGCGGCCAACATCCTGCGCGAGATGACCCGCCAGGGCATCGGCCCGCAAGACGTTCAGGTGTTCCTTACCGAGGGAAGTGTGTCCACGACGGGTTATGCGGGCCTGCCCGAGGACGCCATGGCGGGTGTGGTGGGTGCCGTGCCCACGGGCGATCCGTCGGTGGACCTGAAGGACTTCCACCGACGCCTCCTCAAGCAGGTGCCTGACCTGACCACATTCGCCTATGCCGCCGAGGCCTACGACGCAACGATCCTTGTCGCCCTCGCTGCTGCGTACGCCGACTGCGCCGACGGCGGGGCAATCGCCAAGGCGCTCCCCGCGGTTGCCAGTGCCACCTCGGGCAGTCGCAGTTGCGGCACGTACTCCGATTGTCTTGCGGTCATCGAGTCTGGTGGCCAACCGCACTACGAGGGCTCGGCCGGCTCGCGAGAATTCAATGAGTTCGGCGATGCCCGGTGGGCGACTGTCGAGATCGTGCGCTACGTGACGAACACGAAACTCAGGCCGGTCGAGGTGATCGGGCCGTTCGAGGTCCCGCTTCCCTAGGCCTTGGCGAGGGTGCCGAGGTAGAGCTCGATGACCTTGGGATCATTGGCGAGCTCCTTGCCGGTGCCCGTGTACGCGTTGGTCCCCTGGTCCAGCACGTAGGCGCGATCCACGATCTGCAGGCAGCGCGCGGCGTTCTGCTCGACGATGACGACCGTGACACCCGCTGTATTGATGCCCTTGACGTGCACAAACACCTCATCCTGCAAAGCGGGGGAGAGGCCAGCGCTGGGTTCGTCGAGAAGCAACACATTGGGGTCCATCATCAAGGCCCTGCCCATTGCTACCATCTGGCGCTCGCCACCGGAGAGGGACCCGGCGCGCTGTTTACGTCGATCCGCCATGGTGGGGAAAATCGAGACAACACGTTCGAACTGCTGGTTGAAGAGCTTGGGATTCTGGTAGCAGCCGACCTGGAAGTTCTCCTCGATGGTGAGGGAGGGGAAGACGTTGTTGTTCTGGGGCACGAAACCGACACCCTCTTTGACGAGGACATCAGCGCGCAGATTGGTGATGTCGCGCCCGCGGAGCGTGACTCGGCCCGTGTTCACGTGGACGAGCCCGAACATCGCCTTGAGGAGAGTGGACTTGCCAGCGCCGTTGGGGCCGATGATGCCGACGAGTTCGCCGTCCTTGGCGGTGAGTGAGCAGCTATTGAGGATGTTGACCCCGGGGAAATAGCCCGCTGTGAGCTCATCCGCGAGCAGAACGTAGTCCTGCGCCTCGGGCACGAGAGCACCCGGTGTGTCGCGTTGTTCGGCGTTGAGGTCAATGTCCTGTTCGAAGACAGGCAGTTCACTCGGATCGTTTTCGTCACCGGGTCGCACTCCCGCCCTCGGATCGAAGCCGCTCATGACGTCACCTCCTCAGTAAGTGACCCACCACTCGCGGTGAGCTCCTGGTCGTGGTGCGCCCCAAGGTAGGCATCGATGACCCGCTGATCCTGCATCACGATCTCGGGTCGACCCTCGGCGATGATCTGACCCTGGGCCATGACGATCACCCAGTCGCTCACGTCACGGACCATGTCCATATCGTGCTCGACGAAGAGGACAGTGGTGCCTTGCTCCCGGATGTCCCGGATGTGATCGAGCAAACTCTGCTTGAGCGCCGGGTTGACTCCTGCCATGGGCTCATCGAGCATGATGAGTTCGGGCTGGAGCATCAGGGCTCGGGCCATTTCGAGGAGTTTGCGCTGACCACCAGAGAGGGACCCGGCAAAGTCTTTGGACTTGGAAGCCAGGCTGAAGCGCTCCAGGAGGACCATCGCCCGCTCGGTGTTCTTGGTCTCCTGGGATCGCCATGTGAATGGGAAAAGGGATGCCAGCATGCCCTCGCCGGTCTGGCCACCGGCACCGAGGAGCATGTTGTCGAGAACCGTGAGCCGGGACAGGCTCTTGGTCAATTGGAAGGTTCGCACCATGCCCTTGCGCGCCAGTCGATGGGGCGGGGTATTGGTCACGGTGTTGCCGGCAAAAGTCCACGACCCCGCATCGGCCTTGTCGAAGCCGCTGAGGACATTGAAGAACGTCGTCTTACCGGCACCGTTGGGGCCGATGAGGGCGGTGATGGATCCGCGCTGGATCTCGACGTGATCGACGTCCACGGCGACCAGGCCGCCGAAGTGGCGGTTAACCTTGTCGGCGACCAGCAGGGGATCCGGCTTCGGCACGCCCGGCTCCGCCGTGACGGTGGCAAGTTCGGAAACGGCGTGGGTTGCGGCGCTATTTGGCATCGAGGGCGATCTCCTTCTTGTCTCCGAGGATTCCCTGGGGCCGGAAGATGATGAGGAGCATCAGGCCCAGCCCGACCAGGATGAAGCGGATGGGGCCGACCTGCGTGGGCTCGAGGAAGGTAATGGTCCCATTGGAGATGAGCAGGAGCAGGAACTGCTCGACGAAGACCAGCAGGAACCAGAAGATGATGGCTCCGATGACCGGGCCCATGACCCGGGCTGCCCCGCCGAGGATGAGAATCGTGTAGCAGAAAAACGTGAACGCCGGGACGAAGGAGTCCGGCTGGACCGACTGCTTGGCTATGGCCCAGAAGATGCCGCCCAGGGTGCCGAAGATGCCACCGAGGATGAGCGCCTGCATCTTAAAGAAGTAGGTGCTCTTGCCGAGTGAGCGCACGGCATCCTCGTCCTCGCGGATCCCCTTGAGGACGCGGCCCCAGGGACTGCGCATGAGTGCCCAGGTGAGGAGCAGGAGTAGGGCGATGACAATCCATCCGACGGTGACGACCCAGGCGTCGTTGCGCGTGTAGCTCAGCGGGCCGAAGTCGAATCGGTCCTGCTCCGGGAACGGGTTGATGGCGTAGAACTCCTCGCCCATCTTGCCGTTGATGCCCTGTGCCCCGCCCAGGGAATCGGTGGACTTGAAGATCAAACGGATGATCTCACCAGCCGCGATGGTGACGATGGCCAGATAGTCGGCCCGTAACCGCAGCGTGGGCACGCCCAGAATCAGGGCGAGTAGGACGGAGAGGAGGATCGCGTAGAGGATGGCCACCCAGAGGTTGGGGACGAACACGCTGCCCTGCCACTGGATTATGAAGACGCCGATGGCGTAGGAACCGATAGCCACGAAGGCGATCTGCCCGAAGTTGAGCAAGCCGGCGTAGCCGAACTGGATGTTGAGGCCCATCGTGGCAAGCAGGTAGATGATCGCCGTGACCCCGATGGCCTGGGAAATAGCCTGTGTGAGGACGAATCCCATATCCATGTCAGCCCACCCTCTCCGCTCGACCGAGCAGTCCCTGCGGTCGTATCAGCAGCAGGACGATCATGAGGAGCAGCGCGGCCGCGGTCTTGAGTTCGGTGGGCACGATAAGCGTGCTCAGTTGCACCGTGATCCCCACAACGAAGGACCCGACGATCGCGCCTGACGTGGTGCCGAGGCCGCCGAGGACGACGGCGGCAAAAAGCGTGAGGAGGAGGAACTGGCCCATGGTCCAGACGACGTTTTGTGTCATTCCGAGGAATACGCCTCCGTAGGCCGCGAGTAGCGCGCCGAGCACCCAGACCACGGAGATGACGCGCTCGACGTTGACGCCTGAGGCTGACGCCAACGCCGGATTGTCCGACACCGCGCGGGTGGCCTTGCCCAACCGCGAGCCTTTGAGCCAGGCAACCGTCGCGACGAGGAAGATGATCGCGATGATCGAGAGGTAGATCGCCTTGGGCGTGATGAAGACGGGACCGAGGTCGATGCCGGGCTGGCCGGCGAACTGCGCGTAACTCTCGGGGGATCCGCCAAACAGGAAGAGGATCGTGTAGCGCAGCGCGATGGCGAGGCCGATGCTCACGATCATGGCCGCGATCAGGCCCGTGCCGCGCTTGCGCAGAGGCTTCCAGAGGATCTGGTTTTGGCCCCATCCCCACAGCGCTGCGCTGATGACGATGCCGATGGGGGCGGCGATGAGGAGGTTGAGTCCCAGGGTGGTGTTGAGCACCAGGACGGTGAAGGCACCCAGGGTGAGGAGTTCGCCGTGGGCAAAGTTGCTCAGGCCGGTGGTGCCGAAGATGAGGCTGAGTCCCAGAGCACCGAGCGCGATGATCAGGGACAGAATGATTCCATCCAGGATGAGTTGGAGCACGCGATCGACGGTGATGCTCGAGAAAATGCCACCTCCGCTGCCGGAATCACCGCCCTCGCCGACGGGTACGAGGGGGAACAGTACCTTTTTATCCCCCTGGAGAACGTTGATAGAGCGCTCGGGACCGCCCTTGACCTCGACCCCCAAGGGCAGCGTGGCGACATCAATCGTTGCGGTGTATTTGCCCGGTGAGGGGACCTCGATGGTGGCCAGGCCCTCGGCATCGGTTTGCCCGCTGCCGGTGAAGCCGTCCGCATCGGTCACGTTGACCGTGACGCCGGGAATGGGGGCCTTCTCAGCCCCCGACACGAAAGCCGTGATGGACTGGCCCTCCGCCTGGGCGGGGCTGAGCCCCACCAGTCCGGCCGCGGCAAAGGCCACCAAGACCAGGACGAGACGCGCAATTCCCCGATGCACTCGACCTCCAGACGGCGGCTGGGCCCCGGGCGGGCCCTTTGATCGTGTGAGCATAGTCGGCAGGGGTGGGCCAGGACGCGCAACGCCACATTCGAGACGAACCCGCTATGGCGGGCACGGTGGCAGAATGTGCGGGACCTGGCATGCCTTCAGCCCGCTTCTCGGGGGGCGCACCCGGTGGTTGTGGCGGCCATGGCCGCGTTGACACGGGGCTCGGCATCATGTCTTCGCTGATGGCGCGTTCCTGAGATAGCAGGTGAGTCGCGCAGTGCAGATGAGCCGGTCCTCGTCGTCTCGGATCATGATCTGGGTGCTCACAATCGAGCGTCCGATGCTGAGAGGCGTCGCGACGGCGGTGACGAATCCGTGGTGAGCGCTGCGATGATGGCTGCATGACAGTTCAATGCCGACAGCGAATCGGTCCGCCCCAGCATTGAGATTTGCGAGCACGGAACCCACGCTCTCAGCGAGAACCGCACTCGCGCCCCCGTGAAGGAGTCCGAAGGGCTGGGTATTGCCCTCCACCGGGAGGCGAGCACTCACGAGGTCGGGGGTCGTGACGAGCCACTCCATGCCCATGCGTGATCCGAGACCGTCCGAGTCGGCTTCAGCGATGTGTAGTCGAATCTCGTCGGACGTGGGGGAGGCGGGCGTGGGGTGCTCTTCGTTCATGCCGTCAGCCTAGGGCCCCAAGCCTTCACCGAAATGCGATTAGGATCGGAACCGTGCCGACTGGTCGACTGCTTCTCCTTGACGGCCATTCGTTGGCCTACCGGGCTTTCTACGCCCTACCCGTTGACAACTTCAGCACGGTGTCGGGTCAGCCCACGAACGCGGTCTACGGCTTCACCTCCATGTTGATCAATTGCCTGCGCGACGTAGACCCAACCCACGTCGCGGTGGCGTTTGACGTCTCGCGGGCGACGTTCCGCAGTGAGGAGTACAGCGGCTACAAGGCGACACGATCAGCCACCCCCGAGGAGTTTCGGGGTCAGGTGGACCTCATCCGCGATGTCCTCACCGCCATGGGGATCCGCTATCTGGAGCGTGAAGGCTTTGAGGCTGACGATGTCATCGCCACACTCGTGACGCAGGCGGAGGCCAAGGACATGGAGATCGCGATCATCACGGGCGATCGAGATGCGTTCCAACTTGTCAGCGAGGCCACAACCGTCCTGTACCCCCGCAAGGGAGTGTCGGATCTGGCGCGGATGACACCCGAGGCGGTTGTGGGCAAGTACGGGCTGACGCCGACTCAGTACCCCGATTTTGCGGCTTTGCGCGGAGACCCAAGTGACAACCTTCCGGGTATCCCCGGCGTGGGTGAGAAGACAGCGGCCAAGTGGATCGTGGAATACGGGTCACTCGATGGAATCGTGGATCACGTGGATGAGATTCGCGGCAAAGTGGGTGATGCCTTGCGTGAGGCACTGCCACAGGTGCTCATCAACAGACGTTTGACCCAGTTGGTGCGCGATGTTGCCCTGGATGTTGACGTGGAGGAACTCATACGGGTGGCACCTCACGAGCAGGCCGTGCACGACGTGTTCGACGCCCTGCAGTTCCGCGTCCTGCGAGAAAGACTGTTGAGCGCGCTACCCACGCAGGCCATGCCGGTCGTGCCCGCGGAGCATGTGGACCAGGTGGAGGTGGCCCCGGGATCATGGTCACGCTGGCTTGACAATGCGGTCCCACCAGCAGCCATAGCCATACGGGGGCACTGGGGTTCCGGCACGGGAACCATTGATGCCGTCGGCATCTCGTGCCCGGCTGGCGCGACGGTGTCCGTGGTCATCGCCGACCTTCGCGTCGATGACCGCCAGGCGCTGTCCGCATGGCTGGCCAATGCGGTGGTGGCCAAATCCCTGCACGATGCAAAGGGACCCCTGCTGGCCCTGTGGGCGATGGGGTGGGATCTCCAGGGAGTGACGTCAGACACGGCCCTGGAGTCGTATCTGGTGCAGCAGGGTCACCGAGGGGGCGATCTCAGTGACCTCACGCAGCGTTATCTGGGAAGACCCGTTGCGGATGCGGAGAGTGGTCAGTTGACCCTGGAGGGCGAAACAGTCGATCTGGGCGTGCAGGCGGTGGCCATCCGAGAACTTGCCAGTGTTCTCGACGCCCAGGTGGTGGCGCAGGGCGCGGCAGACCTTCTGCGTGACGTGGAGTTGCCGCTCGAACGGGTGCTTGCCCGTATGGAGCGCATCGGTATAGCGGTCGATGCCCCGGGACTTCAGGCATTGAGCGAGGAATTCGGCTCGGAAGCCAGGGCCGCGGAGTCGGAGGCGTTCGACATTGTGGGCCGTCCCTTCAATCTGGGGTCGCCGAAGCAGTTGCAGGAGGTGCTCTTCGTCGAACGAGGGCTTCCCAAGACCAAGAAGATCAAGACGGGCCATACGACTGACGCGGAGGCGCTCGCCTCGCTGCTCGAGAAAACTGCTGACCCCGTGCTCGCGTGCATCATGCGGTGGCGCGACTGGACGCGTCTTCGGCAGACGGTTGACGGCCTGATCCCTCTCGCTGTAGCCGATGGTCGGATCCACACGACGTTCCAACAGACAGTTGCGGCGACCGGCCGGCTGTCGAGCACGGATCCCAACTTGCAAAACATTCCCATCCGGACGGAGTCGGGGCGTCGGATCCGAGCATGCTTTGTCGTGGGCGATGGCTATGAGTCACTTCTTACCGCGGACTACAGCCAGATTGAGATGCGCATCATGGCCCATCTGTCTGAGGATGCCGGCCTCATCGAAGCCTTCGCGGATGGGGAGGATCTGCACACCACCATGGCGGCACGCGTGTTTGGTGTGGATTCGCGGGATGTTGATGCCGAACTTCGGCGCCGCATCAAGGCCATGTCCTACGGACTTGCCTACGGACTCTCGGCGTTTGGCCTGGCGCAGCAGTTGGAGATTGACCCGGATGAGGCACGGGTCATGCGGGAGGACTATTTCGCCCGATTTGGTGGCGTGCGCGACTACCTCAAGGGAGTCGTGGAGGAGGCGCGCGTGCGCGGCTACACCGAGACCATTCTCGGCCGGCGGCGCTACCTACCCGACCTCGTGAGCGACAACCGGCAGCGTCGCGAGATGGCCGAGCGGATGGCCCTCAATGCCCCGGTGCAGGGTTCTGCCGCGGACATCATCAAGGTCGCCATGCTCAACGTCGTGACGGGGCTCGGCGAACGCCAGATGTCCTCCCGATTGCTCCTCCAGGTCCACGATGAGTTGGTCTTGGAGGTTGCTCCCGGTGAGGAGGAGGCACTGCGGCGTCTCGTGGTCCAGGCCATGTCGGGGGCCGCCCGCCTGCGGGTGCCCCTGGATGTCTCGGTGGGCGTGGGGGCGACCTGGAATTCCGCTGGACATTAGCCCCACGACCGCCCAGATCGTGGAAGACTCCCCGAATGCGGAGACTATCGATCCTGCCCGTCTCCCTCGCTTCTGCCCTTGTGTTGGCCGGCTGTGCCACCGCCACGGCCATACCCGAGACGCGAGACCAATCGGCGGATGTGCCGTTCACCGGGTGCGACACGGTGGCCTGCGTCGGAGAGCTCAATGGTGCGGCGTACGAGATTGTCATGCCGGAGACGTGGAATGGATCGCTCTTGCTCTACTCGCATGGCTATCGGCCGGCGCAGCCATTCCCCCCGAACTTTGATGCCGTCGTCACGACGGCGCCTCCCGTGCCCGGTTGGGACTCAGGCGATCAGGCGCTGGGTGAGTCACTGCTGGAGCGTGGGTACGCACTGGCCGGATCCGCGTATGCCAAGAACGGATGGGCGGTCGAAGATGGTGTCCTCGCCGGCGAGGAACTCTACGCATTCTTTACCGAGCAGGTCGGCACGCCCAAGCGCGTGTACGTGTGGGGCGATTCGATGGGCGGACTTGTCACGCAGACGCTCGCGGAGCGCCATCCGGAGTGGGTTGACGGAGCCGCACCCCTGTGCGGTGTCATGGCGGGCCTGGTCCCGAACATCGGTCTGGCTCTGGACACCACATATGGCATACAGCAATTGCTGTACCCCGATATGAAGGTCGCTGAGTTCGACAGTTACGAGCAGGCCCTGGCCAGTTGGGAAGGTGCTGCCTCCCGACTTATCGAGAGTGCCCGGGAGCAGGACACGGATGCCATTGCCAGCATCCTGACGGTGGCTGCCATCGTCGACGCCCCGTCGCAAACATTCACCTATGACGGTTCGAGTCTGGTGAGCACGGTCTCTGGCACCATCGAGTCTTTGCTCACGGCCGTGGCCTACGGCACGGTGGGCCGCTTCGAGATTGAGCAGCGTTTCGGCGGCAATGTCGTGGGCAATGTGGGATCGGAGTACGCCTCTCGAATCGACGAGACCGAGCGCGAGACAATCGATGCGATCGGTGGTGATGGTGCCGCTGCCCGCAACACGGCGATTCTTGATGCCGGTACGCGCATCGAGGCTGATCCGGCCGCGGAGGCCGCGGCTCTCGAGCGGGGCGGGAACCCTACAGGGGCTGTGCAGGTGCCCACGATCACGATGCACACCAAGGCGGATTCCCTCGTCATCGCCCAGAATCAGACCTTCTTTCGCGATCGCTACACCTCCCAGCAGCAGGCCGGAAATGTGAGCGGTGGACTCCTGCAGCTCTTCACCGTGGCTCCACCGGAGTACCCGCAAGAGACCGGAGCCCCCTACGGCGCGGGCCACTGCAACTTCACCCCGGAGTCTCGGATTGCGGTCATCGAACTTCTTGACGGCTGGGTCCGCAATGGTGTGTATCCGGGGACGGCGGCCGTGGAGGCTGCCATGGGTCCACTGAGCGGCTACCAATCCGCGTACGTGCCAGGACCCTGGCCTAATCCGTTGGCGGTATCGACTCAGTAGCCGTGGTCGGCGCCCCCTGCGGTCGCCGCGAGATGACCTCGGCGCCGGCGACAACCAGGCCCAGGCACGCCAGAGCCAGGCCTGCGAGGAGGGCACTGGCGGCAAGTCCGCCGACGGTGGCGGGCAGGACCAGGGTCGCGAGCAGGACCAAGAGGCCGGCGGCTGCCCAGATGGCTATGACGGCACGCCGGTCGTCGACCGCCAGGCGGGTCAGCAAGAGGGCCTGCGCAAGGGCGAACGTTGCCCCTATGGCGGCGAAGAGCCACGCGATGGGCACCAGTGAGATGTACGCCGAACCCCCGATGAAGCCCACGATGATGCCGGGCAGGAGAGCGGTCACCACCACAACGAGGGCCCCGATACCTGCCACAGCCGCAAGCGAAATGATGGTGGCCCGCGAGCGCCGCGCATCCGCGAAGCGAGGGAACGCCACGACACCGACGAATTGCGGGAGCCAGAACGCGACCTTCGCGATGACGGCTCCAACCCCGTAGATCCCCGCCTGCTCTGAGTCGAGGAGTGCGCGGGCTAGCAGGACGTCAATGTTGGTCAGGACAAAGAGCGCAAGCAGGGCATGGGTCGCGTGCGCGGAGTCAGCGAAGAAATTCTCCAGTCGCACGGGATTGGCGGCGACCAGGGGTGCCACCAGGAGACGTCCGACGATTGCTCCCAGGATGGACCCTGCGGTGAGGCCAGCCATCGTGCCCACCACGCTGCCCGTCAGCAGCGCCCCTGCGACTCCACCGACCCCGCGACCCAGCCCCACAACCGCATAGATCGCGGCTAAACGCCGGTAGGACTCACGTCCCTGCGCGACGCCGTACTGCGCACCCGCCCAGGTGAGTGGGATGAAGGCGAGTGCTGCCAGAAGGAGTGCTGCCCAGCCGTCGAGGCGCAGCAGCCAGACGAGGAGCGGGCTGACGGCGAGGGTGGCAGCGGCGACGGCGAGACCACCGACGAGCCCATCGCGCACCATGCTGCGGCCTGCACCCGCGCGCTGGGTGGCATCGAGCCCGACAAGTCGTCGTGCGGCGACGGCCTGGATGCCCATCGCCAGCACACTCCCAATCAGGAGAATGCCCAGAAGAGCGGCAAGGACACCGAAGCCATCGGGGCCGAGGGCTCGGGCGGACACCACGCTGACGGCATAGGCGGAGACCTGGGCGATCCCCAGGGCCATCGCGACGAGGACCGTGTGGGTCATCAGGGTCCTTGACCGCGGCGCTGGTGCGGAGCCAACGCTCGACCCGTCAGACATGGCCGCTCACGCGTGCCACGATAACGCCCCATGGCGTCCCTTCGGCTCTCCCGCGTGCTCGCGCATGCGTGGATCGCCGGATTGGCACTGCTCATCCTCGGACCCGCGCTCGGGCAGGGGTTCGTCTTGAGTTACGACCTCGTCTTCACGCCTCGGCAGGATCTGCTCCCCGCAGCGCTGGGCCTGGGGGGTGGGCTGCCTCGAGCGGTCCCGCAGGACGCTGTCGTAGCCCTGGTCGAGACCGTCGTCCCCGGAATGCTTGTGGAGGAGGTCATGCTCGTGGCCGTCCTCGTCGTCGCGGGGTGGGGCATGCTCCGGCTCCTTCCCGGGACCACGGCGGGCCTTCTGGCGGGCACCTTCGCGATTGTGAACCCGTTCGTGCTCGAGCGCCTCGTCATGGGTCACTGGGGGCTGCTCCTGGCCTACGCCATCGTTCCCTGGGCCATCGCGGTCAGCCTGCGCTTGCGCCAGACGGGGGACATGTTGGACGGCGTTCGCCTTGTGCTCCTTGTCGCGGCTGGGTCGCTCACCCCCTCGGGAAGTCTGCTCGTTGTGGCACTTGCCGTGCCCCTGGTGTTCCTGCCCGGATCGGCGCTATCGATCAGTCGTCGCATCGCGACCACAGCAGCGTGCATTGCCCTCTGGCTGCCGTGGCTGCTGCCCTCCCTCATGCATCCCAGTGATGGATCCGCCGATGCACTCGGTGCATCCGTTTTCGCGTTGCGGTCTGATGGCCCCTGGGGGCCGATTGTCACGGCGTTGGGTGGCGCAGGGCTGTGGAATGCCGACGTCGTGCCCGCCTCTCGAGCAACCTTCCTCGGCCTCGCATCGACGGTGGTTCTCCTCGGCCTGGCGCTGGTGGGTTGGCGCAGTCTCCAACGCACACTCGGGACACCAGCCTGGGTCTGGTGGCTTGCCGTTGCCACGATCGGATTGGTGAGCGCCGTCGCGTCAGCGCTGGCGCCGGGGCCCTGGGGGACCCTGATCGAGTCTGTCCCGGGGGGAGGAATTCTCCGGGATGCCCACAAACTGCTGGCGCCCTGGATCCTGCTGGTGTGCGCGGCCGCGGGCATGGGGGGAGCTCGGGTGACCGGCTGGCTTCGAGATCGCGGCACGCGTATCACCGCGGTGGCGGCCCTGGCCGTTGTTGCCGTGGCCATGACCCCCGACGCGCTGTGGGGGATCGGGGGCAGACTTGAGCCGGTTCAGTACCCGGGGGATTGGGCCTCGGTTCGCGCGATCGTGCACACGGATGCTCGTGAAGGCGACGTCGTGAGTCTGCCGTGGACGAGCTTCCGCTCGTTCGATTGGAATGACAATCGGACCGTTCTTGATCCGGCTCCGCGGTGGCTGCCGCGACCCACGGTGGTGTCGGACGACCTGATCGTGGCGACGTCGGGGGGACCCGTCAAGGTGTCTGGGGATGATCCCCGAGCCCGCGTGATCTCGGAATCGTTGGGCGCTCCCGGCACCCTCGATGCGACCCTGACAAGCCTCGGGATCGGCTGGGCGCTGGTCGCGAAGGACACACCGGGAGAGGTGCCGTCGCTCGGGGACTGGCAGGTGGCATTTTCGGGCACGGATCTGGTGCTGTACGTCGCCCCCGAGGACGTGACCCCCGTCAGCGTCCCCGCGCTCGAGCTGGGTGTGGTGGCGGGGGTCGACGCCATCCTGGGGGTGGGGCTGCTGCTGGGCCTCAGCGCACTCGGGATTCGGCGAGTCCGCTCCCTCAGGTCGGATCCTTTGATACGGTGAAGACCGAAGGAGGCACTCATGACACTGTGGATTGGGCCCATTATCGCTGCCGTGGTTGGCGCCGTTGTAGCGGCGGGAGCATCATTCGGCATCGTGTCCTCGCAGACTGCCACGCCTCCTACCGTCGATACGCCCTACGTCGTCTACGGATCCACGAACTAGCACCCCGAGAGGCCGCGGTGGCCATGGCCTCCGCGAGCACCGCCTCAAAACGCTCCGCTGAGGCATCCCACGAAAACCGTGCCGCGTGCGCGCGTGCGTCCTTCCCCATGGTTTCTCGTTGATGGCGGTGGGTGATGAGTGATTCGATGGCCGCCGTGAAGTCCTCATCGTCACCGTGAACCAAGACGCCGGTCTGCCCATCGACGACGGACTCGGCCACCCCACCTGCCTCGGCGTAGGCCACCGCGGGAACTCCTGCGGATGCTGCCTCGAGTACGACGAGACCCCAGCCCTCCTTGATCGAGGGCAGCGCAAGGACCCAGGATCGAGCGATCTGGCGGGCCTTCTCGTCCTCATCGACATGCCCGGTGAAGTCTGTGATGTCGTGGACTCCGAGACGAGCGGCACTGTCGCGTAGATCCGACGCCCACCAGCCATCTCCCACGATAGCGACGCGCAGATGAGGATGGCGACCGCGCAATCGTGCAGCGGCCAAAAGCACGTGTTCCACCCGTTTGTGGGGCACCAGCCTGCCGAGCACGAGAATGCGCGGATGTGGATCCTGTGGTGTGTGTGTGTCCGTCGCGGGCAGAGTTCCATTGTGGACCACCGTGATGGACTCCCGGGCCACGCCCAGCGCCGTCAGTTCGATGCGCGTCGCATCCGACACCACGATGTAGGCCGATCGGCGGTAGACGAAGGGGGCCCACCGTGACTCGATGTGCCATCCGATGCGTGCACGGATCGGATCGTAAACAACAGGCCACTGCTCGCGGTGGACGTGATGCACGAGCGCCACGGTGGGGACAGATGTGGCCCAGGGCGCAAAAAAGGGTATTCCATTCTGGGTATCGACCACGACGTCAACTCGTCCCAGGGCACCGCTGCGGAGCAGGTGTCGGGCGCGTGAGTAGACCGTCAGCTTCGAGCCGACGCGTATGAAGCGGACCCCGTGCCGAATATCCATACGTGGCGCTTGATCATGCCCGGCGCACACAAGTGTCACGATGTGCCCTCGGGCCACCAGGCGTTGTGCGATCTCCTCGATGTAGACCTCAGAGCCTCCCCCCTCAGGGTTAGCGGTGTCACGCCAGTTGAGGACCACGATGTGCACGTGGACACGGTACGCCTGTCACCATCAAGCGGGCCCGGGTCCCGCTGGGGTACCGTCACAGAATGTGCGCCGCTACGCCGTCGGCCCCGCTGCGTTCGCACCGGGCGACCTGGCGCCGATCGGTGGGCCTGTTTCGCGCATTTCTATCTGAGCAGTCAGCGCCGGACAGGTTCTATGGCGAGTTGGCGCAGGATTCGGCACGGCATGTGGATCAATTCCATCGGTTGCAGGGGACCTTGCTGTTGGACGTCGGTGGGGGACCGGGATTCTTCGCGGACGCCTTTGCCGCCCGGGGAGCGACGTACGTTGCGGTAGATGCGGATGCCGGTGAGATGCGCTTGCACGGTCGGGAGCCAGGCCCGCGCACCGTGCTGGCGCGTGGTGATGCACTGCCCTTTGCCGATGCCACCTTTGACGTGACCTACTCCTCCAATGTGCTCGAGCACGTCGATGCGCCGTGGCGGATGGCGGATGAGATGGTGCGCGTCACTCGGCCCGGTGGCACGGTCGTGGTGTCGTACACCCTGTGGTTTGGGCCGTGGGGTGGACATGAGACGTCGCCATGGCACCTGATCGGCGGGTCGTACGCCGCCCGACGATTCCAACGACGTCGTGGTGGCGCACCGAAGAATGTGTTCGGCGAAAGCCTCTTTGCCGTAACGGCTGCACAGGGCATCACCTGGGCCCTGAATGCAACGGATGCCACCGTGGTCGCCATCGAACCGCGCTACCTTCCGTCGGCACTGCACTGGATCGTGGCAGTGCCCGGGCTGCGCGAGCTCGTGACCTGGAATCTCCTGATCGTCCTGCGCCGCTCAGAAGACCGTGGACACCGCGGGGCTGATCGACCATGACGGGAATGGCAAAGGACACGGCCATGACGCCGTCGTCGGGCGCTGAGTCTGCATCCACGACGGATCCGAGGTTGATGCATCGGTTCCGTCTAGCGGCCATCTGCACGGTCTTGGTGGCGCTCACCTTCATGCAGGATCCGGGTCGCATCGCCGCGGACACCAAACTCGACCTCGCTGTTGATCCCGGGGGCTTCCTGACGCGAGCGCTCACCCTGTGGGAGCCATTGGGATTCTTCGGGCAACTGCAGAATCAGGCGTACGGCTACCTCTTCCCGGTGGGTCCCGCCTTTCTCCTGGGCGATCTTGTGGGGCTGCCCGCCTGGGTGGTCCAACGCCTGTGGTGGTCGACAGTGTTGATCCTCGCCTTCCTCGGAGTTGTGCGGCTGGCCCGCCTTCTCGGTGTTGCGAATGAACCGGCGCGCATCGTGGCAGGTCTCGCCTACGTCTTCGCCCCGCGCATGGTGACGGAGATTGGGGTCCTCACAACCGAGGTACTGCCATTCGCGCTTGCACCCTGGGTCCTGATCCCCCTCGTATCGGTCGCTCAGGGCCGAGTGACGCGACGGCGCGGGGCGGCCTTGAGCGGTGTCGCTATTTTGCTGGCGGGTGGAGTCAACGCTGTCGCCACCGTGGCCCTGCTCCCTCTCGGCGCGTGGTGGATATTGACGAGATTTCGTGGCCGAGCGCTCATGGTCCTGGGCGGTTGGTGGCTCCTGGCGATCGCGCTGGCAACGCTGTGGTGGGCGGTGCCGTTGCTACTGCTCGGAAACTACTCACCACCGTTCCTGGATTGGATCGAGTCCTCCGCGGTGACCACACTCCTCACCACACCCGACACTGTTGTTCGCGGGACCTCCCAGTGGGTGGCCTACGTGGTTGAGCCGGGTGGTCCCGTCTGGCCGGGAGGCTGGCAACTCGTCTCCGAATGGGGCTTGATCCTGGCGGCAGGAGGGCTGGCCGCGCTGGGCCTGGTGGGTCTTGCGGCCCGATCCACTCCCTACCGCATCTTCCTCGTGGGCGGTCTGCTCATGGGGACGGTGCTGGTGAGTCTCGGTCACACGGGCGCGGTGCAGGGTCTGGGGGCACCCGCGATCCAGGAAGCGATGGATGGGGTTCTGGCCCCTCTGCGCAATACACACAAATTTGACCTTGTGTTGCGGCTTCCCCTAGCCCTCGGTGTCGGGTTTGCCGTTCAACTCCTCCTTCACCGGATTGTCGGCGGTCGTCGCGGCACACGCATCGTGGTGATTGCGGGTGCCACGATGCTCATCGCTGTCGGGGCCTGGCCCATGATGACGGGGACTCTTGTGCGCGACCGATCCTTTGTTGCCATCCCGAACTACTGGGGGGAGGCAGCGTCATGGTTGGAGAGTGAGTCGCCTGACGGGCGCGCCCTGCTCGTGCCGGGAGCGTCCTTTGGCATCTACAGCTGGGGGCGGACACAGGATGAGCCATTGCAGCCGTTGGCCCGGACCGCCTGGGCGGTACGCGATGCGGTGCCCCTCTCCAGCGCCGGCAACATCCGCTGGCTGGATGCCGTACAGGAGAGATTGGACTCGGGCCGAGGGTCGCCGGGCATCGCCGACGCCCTCGCACGCGCGGGTGTCGAGTACGTCGTGGTCCGCAACGACATTGATCAGCGTCGCAGTGGGACACCGCGCACAGTGTTGCTGCGCCAGGCCCTCCTGCGGTCGGGGGGTTTCACTCCCATTGCCGGCTTTGGACCGGCGCTGCCGCCCTTCCGCACACCAACCAGCGTGGTGGACGATGGACTGCAAGATACCGTGGCAGCAGTCGAAATCTGGCGTGTGGACAGTCCCTTCAGTCCAGGGGACCCCCGTGTGGAACTGCGTGATGCGAGCCAAACGCTCGTCGTGTCGGGCTCGGCAGAGGCGGTCCCGGATCTGGCAGATGCGGGTCTCCTGTACCGATCGGCGATTGTGACGCAGGGGGACGAGGGTCCGCTTGTCAACGAGCCGGGCGTGACCCTTGTGAGGGCCGTGACGGATGGCTTCCGCCGCACGGAAGTCACGGTTGGCGCATCCCGGGACAATCGATCCCAGACGCTGGGGCTGGACGATCCCTTTCTGCAAGACCGCAGAGTTCACGATTACCTTCCGCTGGATCCGCAGGGTCTGCAGGCGGTAGCCGTCTTCGAGGGGGGCGCGGTCACTGCCTCGTCCAGTGGTAGCGATGTGACATCACTGCGGGGCCGATCAGCTGCTGCGCAACCGTGGGCCGCCCTGGATGGTGACCCGGCAACCGCCTGGGTGTCGGGGGACCTTGACCGGGGCGTGGGCCAGTGGTGGGAAGTCTCTGCGGAGAGCGCATTTTCGACGAGTTTCATCGTCGTCCGACTCGTCGTCGGGGAACTGGCCGGGACCGAGCCAACATCGATCACGGTGTCCACGGACACCGGTGCCCTCACAGTCCCGGTGGAGCCGACGGACCAGCCGCAGCGATTGGCCGTCCCGCCCGGTCCGACGTACACCCTGCGACTGACGTTGGATGCCGTGGGGGATGGGTCCCCGGGCGAGGCCTTTGGTCTTCGCGAGGTCCAGATCCCCGGGGTCGACGTCCTTCGAAGCGTGGTTGCGCCAGGTACGGCGGATGGGGGTCCGATCGTGCTGACGGCGCGCAGGGGTGAACAGTCCGGCTGTGCCGGGGTCGCCGGTCAACTGGTCTGCACGCCGGCATTGGGAAGACCGGGGGAGGAGAGAGCCGGTCTTCGCCGGGTGGTTGACGTGAACCACACGGGCGATTACCGGGTGCGCATCACCGTGCGCCCCAGAGTGGGTGCAGCGTTGGATCAACTCCTCACCCCGGCGCTCGATGGTTCGCCCCTGGTGACGGCGTCCAGTGCTTTCACGAGTGACCCAGCCAATCGACCTCAGGCGGCCATGGACGGGGTGCTCTCCACCTCGTGGATTGCATCTCCCTTGGATACACGTCCCGAATTGACCGCGAGTTGGGAGGAGCCAAGACGCATCCGCGGGGTGCGAATCGAGCTATCACCTGATCTCGTGGCGTCACGGCCCCTACGCGTCACCACCACGGTGAACGGGCGCGAATCGACCGACATCGTCTCCGCGAGAGGCACGGTCAGGGTGCCCGCGCAGGAGGCTCGGTCACTGACGCTGCGCTTCGACAATGCGGAGGTGGCGCGCAGCATTGATCCCGACACGGGTGCCTACGTCGCGCTGCCCATAGGGATCAATGAACTGCGCATTCTTGGGGCGGAGGACATTGTCAAAGGGCCCCGGCTGATCGATGACGTCGCTGTTCCCTGCGGATTTGGTCCCGAAGTGCGCATCGACGATGTCGTACAGGTCGAGACATCCGTAACCACCTCGGTGATTGACGTACTCACCGACTCCTTGATCCCCGCGGTGCCCTGCTCTGGGCGCGTGGTTTCGCTCCAGGCGGGCACTCACGTCATCGCAGTCGCCCCGACAGCCCAATACGTCGTGGAAAGCATGTCGTTGGAGCCCATCGACTCCCCGCGCTCGACGAATCCGAGGCCTGACGTCGTCGTTGAGGAGTGGGGAGCGACCCAGAGGCAGGTCGTTGTTGACGCAGGGGTGGGTCCGCGCATCCTGGAGACAACAGAAAACGCCAACGAGGGATGGACGGCGACGCTGGACGGTCAGCAGCTGACCCCGATACGCGTCGATGGATGGAGACAGGGTTGGCTCGTGCCAGCCGGGCCGGGGGGCACCGTGGTCATGACCTTTGCTCCCCAACGTCTGTACGCCGCAGGGTTGGGGATCGGACTCCTTGCCGCCATGGCGCTGATTGCCCTGGCTGCCGTGGGTCCGGGTCAGCCGCAGGCCGCGCCGGGACCACCGCGCGTCGGGCGTCGGGCGGAATGGCTGTTGGCGGCGGGGGGCGTTGTGACGGGGCTGCTCATTGCGGGATTGCCGGGTGTCGCCGTCGCTGTAGGAGCCGCAACCCTGGTGTGGTTCACGTCGCGGCCACACCTGGTGTTTGTCTTGGGCGGTGCGGCGGCCGTCGGTGCCGCAACGGCACCATGGCCTGACAGTCTCCAGTCGCCTGATGGCCTCCGGATCACGACAGCTCTGTTAACTGTGGCGGCGCTGGCCGCGGTTGCCGCCGTCGCAAGGACCCGGAATGTGACCAGCGCTGCAGGGGACGCTCGACCATGAACCACGAGGCACTCGCGGCGGCTATCGACGTGAGTACCACCAGTGGCCAGACGATCCAAAATCCACCAGAGAACACCGGTATATCCAGGGCACCTTGCACAAGGCGAAGCAGCACAAGGTGCCAGAGGAAGATGCCGTAGGAGATTGTCCCGAGGTAGACAACGACGGGACTACTGAGCGCTCGTCCCCACCAGGATGCGTGCACTGAGGCCGCGCTGTCAGCCCGATCGATGTTGCCGACGCCGAGGAAACCCGGCAGCAGAAGGAAGGCGGCAATGACGCCGTAGAGGACGTGTTTGATGATCAGGCTGTCCGGTGTTGCGGGATCAAAGGTCAGCGGGCCAGCGATGGGCGTGGCGGCGACAACGGCGAGAGCAGCGGCAATGAGAAGGCACCAGGGAGTTGCGCGCGCTACCTGTTGAACCGACAACATCCAACGCGGTGCTCCTGCCGTGCTGAGCCTCACCTGGAGGACCGCGGCGGCCATACCGAGGGCGAACCAGTCGAGGAAACCCGGGAGCCAGTAGCCCGTGATCGTGGATGTGCCCAGTCCACCGTTGACACGCACAACCGTGTAGGTCCAGGCGAGGGCCACGCAACCCACGAGCACGAAAAGTTGAAAGCGCGCACTTGCGTCGGGATTGCCTCGTCCGCGCCGCCCTGCCAACCAGGCGATACCAGGCAGGAGCGCGTAGAAGGAGATCTCGGTGGCAACGCTCCAGGTCTGGGTCAACCCCTCCAGGGTGAAACCGGGTAGGTAGATGTGGGCGAGTCCCAGATGGACGGGCCATGCCTCCCAGCGGACCGGCTGAATCTCCGGGAGCACCAGCAGGGTGAAGGCGACCATGACCCAGTAGGCAGGCAGGATGCGGGCCGCTCGGCGTAGGGCATAGGTGCCGAGGGCGGGTCCCGCCGTATCGCCCATGGCGGATTTCGCCCATGGCCGGTACAGCAGAAACCCGGAGAGAAGGAAAAACAGGGTGACGGCGAAGTCCATGCGCCCCAGAATCGGGCCCAGGACGGGGGTTCGGATCTCTCCGGTGTTAAAGGCCACGTGAGTGGTGAGGATCATGAGTGCCGCCATGGCCCTGTAGCCGTCCAGCAAGGGGAAACTACGTCCCATAGGTGCCCCTTCCTCACGGCCGCCCAGCAAACGTCATCTCGGCTGGCGGATCTCCCGCCTGACCCCCCAAGTATCCGCTACCGTCGTCCCGGCAGGTGTTCATCTGGGATCCGGAGGGTTACATGAGGCGCGGAATCGGAATCGTCCTCGTCGGGCTGGGGGTCTTCCTGCTCGTACTGGGAGCTCTCCTCAAATTCAGCGTTGTGCCGGCGGTGGCCAAGGCGCCACTGTCGCCCGGTGAAGACACCGGCGGCGTCACCCAGACGGACCAATCGGGCGTCGCCGCCAAATTGTTCGACCCGGCCACCCTGACCGAGCGGACCGACGTACCCCTGACCGTGACGCGCTATACCCGCGGCGATGTGCCTGCGAGCCAAACAGATGAAGCCAAGAGTGCCGATCTCGCGGTGTACGACACGTTCCAGCGTGTTGAGGATAACGCCGGTGTTGTGGTCCTGGCTGACACTGCGCGCTTCGCTTTTGATCGCGTGTCGTCTCAGTTGTCCAACTGCTGCGGTGCCAACGTCGATGGTGAAAACGTGGAGATGAGTGGCATCGTGCCGCTGAAGTTCCCGATGTTTACCCAGCAGCAGAACTATCCCTATTTCGATACGTCACTGAACGAGGGCGTAGATGCGGTCTTCCAGGCGTCCGAGAGCCTCGAAGGCATCACCGTATACAAGTTCATTGTGACGGTGACGCCGACGCAGACAGGCACTCTGGAGGTGCCCGGAGATCTCGTGGGGTCCCCGCTGCCCAATTTTGTGGCGCCGCGCTTCTACAGCAATGTGCTCACCCTGTGGGTGGAGCCCTCCACCGGGGCCATCGTCAAGGGCGAAAGTGCGCAGGTGCAGACGCTGCGTGGGCCGGATAACACCGACCAGATCACGATCATCGACGCGGTCATTGGGACTACACCTGAGGAGGTCACCTCGGGTGTGAATTACGCCCAGTCTCAGGCCGCACTCCTCACCCTGCTCAACACCACCATCCCCCTTGTGGCGCTGCTGGTGGGTGTCCTCTTCTTGATCCTGGGCATCGTCCTCGTGGCGATGGGCGGATCGCGCAAAAGCGGGGCCCACGCGGGCCAGGGCGGCTCGGCCTCAGCCTCGGCCTAGCCTCGCGGGCCACCCGTCGGTCCTCCTGAGCCGATGAGGGTGCCCCGCGTTGGGAGGGGGGTCTGCGATAGTCTGCGCGAGCACGACGAGCCTGCACGTGTCCCAGACCGAGTGGCTTCGTGGGGTCCTCATGGTCCGTGGGTGTCAGACTCTCCGGATTCGGGATCACGGGCGCGGCCGTGCTTGTCGACATCTATCCGCATCGGAGTCCACGTGACCTCCCAGACCATCGCCCCCGTTGTAGCCGTCAATGACATTGGCGACGCAGACGCCTTCCTCGCCGCAATCGACCTGACCATTAAGTACTTCAATGACGGCGACATTGTCGAGGGCACCATCGTCAAGGTTGACCGGGACGAGGTGCTTTTGGACATTGGCTACAAGACCGAGGGTGTTATCCCCTCCCGCGAACTGTCCATCAAGCATGACGTGGACCCCCATGAGGTGGTCTCCGTCGGCGACGCTGTTGAGGCGCTCGTGCTGCAGAAGGAAGACAAGGACGGTCGGCTGATCCTGTCCAAGAAGCGCGCCCAGTACGAGCGCGCGTGGGGGACCATCGAGCGAATCAAGGAAGAGGACGGCGTCGTCGAAGGCAGTGTCATCGAGGTCGTCAAGGGCGGACTCATCCTGGACATCGGGCTGCGCGGCTTTCTCCCGGCATCGCTGGTGGAGATGCGACGCGTTCGTGACCTGCAGCCCTACGTCGGCAAGACCCTCGAGGCTAAAATCATCGAACTCGACAAGAATCGCAACAACGTCGTGCTTTCGCGTCGTGCCTGGTTGGAGCAGACCCAGAGCGAGGTCCGCCAGACCTTCCTCAATAACCTCCAGAAGGGCCAGATCCGCTCCGGCGTCATCTCCTCGATCGTCAACTTCGGCGCGTTCGTTGACCTGGGCGGGGTCGACGGTCTCGTGCACGTCTCCGAGCTGTCCTGGAAGCACATCGACCACCCCTCCGAGGTTGTTGAGGTTGGTCAGGAGGTCACGGTCGAGGTGCTCGACGTCGACATGGACCGTGAGCGAGTGAGCCTTTCTTTGAAGGCGACGCAGGAGGATCCCTGGCAGCACTTCGCGCGCACCCATCAGATCGGACAGGTCACACCGGGTCGGGTCACCAAGTTGGTGCCCTTCGGTGCGTTCGTCCGCGTGGAGGAAGGCATCGAGGGACTCGTCCACATTTCCGAGCTTGCAGAGCGTCATGTCGAGATCCCCGAGCAGATCGTGCAGGTCGGCGATGAAATCTTTGTCAAGGTCATCGATATCGACCTCGAGCGCCGCCGGATCTCACTCAGTCTCAAGCAGGCGAATGAGTCTGGCGATGGCGAGGTCGCGGATGAGTTTGATCCGTACCTCTACGGCATGGCACCCGCGTTCGACGATGCCGGCAACTACGTCGGACCCGACGGCTTCGATCCTGAGACCGGTGAATGGAAGGCCGAGTTCGAAGGCCAGCGTGCCGAGTGGGAGCGGGAGTATGCCGAGGCCCACGCGCGCTGGGAGGCACATCGCAAGCAGGCCACAGAGATGCGCACGGCAGATGCCGAGCAGGCGGTCGTCGAGGGCAATGCCGCTGGCTACTCGTCAGAGTCAGATGGTGACGATTCAAGTGCATTGGCCTCAGATGAGTCACTACAGGCGCTGCGCGACAAACTCGCCGGCGACGCCTAACACAGCAGGGTCGCTGTGACGATCGCGACCCCCCGCACCATGGATTCGCGGCTGCGACTCCTCCCCTGGGGGATCGCGGCTGCGGGTCTTGCCTTCCACGTGTGGGCCATGTGGGGTGGTTTTTTTCACATGGACGACTTCTTCTATCTCACGGACGCGCAGAGTGGCCTGTGGTCGTACGTGTCCCAGATCTACAACGGCCACCTCATGCCCCTCGGCTTTCTCGTGGTGTGGGTGAGTCAGGCTGTTGCACCCATGTCGTGGCCTCTCGCGGTGCTCGTATGCACAGTGCTGTGGGCGGCGATGCTCAGCGGTGCCATCGCTACCATGCAACGCGCTTTCGGCAGCGTCCCGTGGACCACTCTCGTTGTGGCGCTTTTGGCCTTTGCGCCCCTGCTGACCACTGTGTCCGTGTGGTACGCCTCGGCTCTCCAAGTGCTCCCGTGGGGCGCCACCCTTGTGTGGATGATGTATTTCGCCATCCGAGATGCGCAACAACCACGTCTTTTATGGGCGCTCAGCGGTGTCGGTGTCTACGTGATCGGCCTGCTTTTTTGGCAGAAGGCGATTCTGGTCTTGCCTGCTGTCCTGTGGATCGCATGGAGATATTGGCCCGGCACGGGCCGCTGGGGTCTTGGTGGGATGGGACAGCGCTGGGTTCTTCCGGGGCTATCCGGTCTTGTGACAGTTGGTTACGTCGCAATGTATTTGAGGATGCAGTCAGAGGACATTCTTCGGTCCAACCCGTCAGTCGGACAGCTACTCGAGTCCATCCGCATCAGCCTCGGAGAGGTCTGGCTACCAGGGTACTTCGGGGCTCCGTGGACAGGCTTTGGTGAGGGCCTCACTCCGGGTTCACCATCATCCTGGTGGGCGATTGCACTGGTCTGGCAGGTTGTTGCCGCCATCGTCGTGGTGTCGGTTCTTCGCTGGCGCAGTGCATGGAATGCGTGGTTGATCCTCGCTGCGTACGCTGCAATCACGGTCGTTCTTTTTGCTTTTGGGCGCATCAACGAGTTCGGCCTAGCTCTTGCATACGACCCCAGGTACGTTGAAGACCTCTTCATCGTGGGAACACTTGTCCTTCCCTTCGCTTTTCTCCGCCCACGCGGGTCCACCTTGCCAACACCACGCCACATGCCGTGGCTTGTCACTGGCGAGCGACGCCCGTTGCTCCTGTTGGGCGCGATTGTCCTGGCCAATCTCCTTGTGCTTCCGAGCATCGCGGTGGGTTCCTCGTGGCATGACAGTGAAGCCAAGCGATACGTCGAGACGGCGAGGGCTGCGTTGCTTGCCGATCTCGATACTCCGGTGCTTGATCGCAAGGTCCCCGCCGGGGTCATGGCGCCGCTGTTCCTTGAGCGGGCCAATGCCTCGTATGTTCTGGGTGGCCTACGTTTGCCTGTGCGATGGGACAGCCCCGGAGCGCGAGTGCTGGCGCTTGGCGATGATGGTCAGGCGCTCAGTCCGGTGATAGCCGCAAGTTCCACATCCCTCCCGGGCACCGACGGAGCCTGCGGTTGGCGTGTATTTGAGCGTCCGGCACGAATCCCGATGGATAGTGACCTTTTTGACTGGGTATGGGTGGGCACCATGAACTACCTCGCGTCGGGTGCTGGTGAGGCACGGGTGAAACTGGGCGCCACGACCGTCAGCCTGCCGATTGAAGAGGGTCCGCAGGAGGTCACCTTTGTTCTCGTGGGGGGCGGGGACTCTGTGGAGATTTTCCCACCGGAGGGAGTCGGCCTCTGCATTGCGCGGATTGTTGTCGGCCAGGTGGACTATGGGCAGATGCAGTGAGGATGAGCGCATGAAGATTGCACTCACTGGTGGGATCGGGTCCGGCAAGAGCACCGTGGCGCGTCTCCTCGAAGCCCGGGGCGCGGTCGTCGTCGATGCGGATGCCATCGCGCGCGCAATCGTGGAGCCGGGCGAGCCCGCGCTCGCGGAGATTCGCGAGGCTTTCGGGCCCGATGTGATCGATTCGAGCGGCCGTCTTGACCGATCAGCCCTGGCCGGAATCGTCTTTGCCGACGCTGACTCACTCGCCCGGCTCAACGCCATCACGCATCCGCGCGTAGCGGCGCGCAGCGCTGAACTGCTCGCAGCCGCGCCGAATGGCGCGCTCCTTGTCTACGACATGCCGCTCCTGGTCGAGCAGGGCCCCGAGGCGCTGCTGGGCTGGGATGCCATCGTCGTTGTGGACGCATCTGATGGCGTCCGGTTGGAGCGCCTCCGGGCACGGGGCATGGGTGCGGATGATGCCCGCCGGCGGATGGATGCCCAGGCATCGCGTGAGGATCGCCTGGCGGTTGCAACCGTCATCCTGGACAACTCCGGGGATGTGGCCGCTTTGGAAGAGCAGGTCGGGCACCTCTGGGAAGACCTGCGTCGTCAACGCACCTAGGCTGACATCATGCGCCCGGTCACCGATCTTGTCCGCACGGTTGCACCCTTTGAGGTGATCTCGGAGTACGTCCCCTCGGGTGACCAGCCGACGGCAATCGAGGACCTCAGTCAGCGGGTGTCTGTGGGGGAGCGGGACATCGTGTTGCTAGGTGCGACCGGCACGGGCAAGAGTGCCACCGCGGCCTGGCTCATCGAGCGCCTCCAGCGCCCCACTTTGGTGATGGCCCCCAATAAGACGCTGGCTGCGCAGTTGGCAAATGAGTTCCGGGAGCTTCTTCCCAATAACGCCATCGAGTACTTCGTTTCGTACTATGACTACTACCAGCCTGAGGCATACGTCCCACAGACGGATACGTACATCGAGAAGGATTCGTCTATCAATGAGGAGGTCGAACGGCTTCGGCATTCGGCGACCAATTCGCTCCTGACTCGGCGCGATGTCGTCGTCGTTGCCACCGTGTCGGCGATCTATGGCCTGGGGACCCCGCAGGAGTATGTGGATCGCATGCTGCGCCTGCGCGTGGGGGAGCGCCACGATCGGGATAGTTTGCTCCGGCGCCTGGTGGATATTCAGTACGCACGCAATGACGTGAGTTTCGAGCGGGGGACGTTCCGTGTCCGTGGGGACACCCTGGAGGTCTTCCCGGTCTATGAGACGCATCCGGTGCGCATCGAGATGTTCGGAGACGACATTGAGCGGCTCATGACCCTCCACCCGGTGACGGGGGAGATCATCACCGATGACGAGGAGCTCTACATCTTCCCTGCCACCCACTATGTGGCCGGCCCTGAGCGCATGACCCGAGCCATCGCGGGCATTGAGTCCGAATTGGAGGAGCGTCTCTCCGAGCTAGAAGGACAGGGCAAGCTCCTCGAGGCGCAGCGACTGCGTATGCGCACGACGTATGACATCGAGATGATGCGCACGATGGGCACATGTGCCGGTATCGAGAACTACTCCAGGCATATCGATGGCCGGGACCAGGGCTCATCACCCAATTGCCTTCTCGACTACTTCCCCGAGGACTTCCTCCTGATTATTGACGAGTCCCACGTGTCCGTGCCGCAGATCGGGGGCATGTACGAGGGAGACATGAGCCGCAAGCGCACCCTGGTCGATCATGGATTTCGGCTACCGAGCGCGATGGACAACCGTCCATTGCGCTGGGAGGAATTTCGCGAGCGCATCGGTCAAACGGTGTATCTGTCGGCGACCCCAGGATCCTTCGAATTGGGACAAACGGGCGGTGAATTCGTCGAACAGGTGATTCGACCAACCGGTCTGGTGGATCCGCAGATTGTGGTGAAGCCCACGGAGGGTCAAATTGATGACCTCATGCATGAGATTCGGATCCGCGCCGATCGGCACGAGAGAATCCTCGTGACGACGTTGACCAAACGCATGGCCGAGGATCTAACGACGTACCTTGAGGAGCACGGCGTGCGGGTGCGCTATCTGCACTCCGAAGTGGACACGTTGCGCCGCGTTGAATTGTTGCGCGAATTGCGGATGGGTGAGTTTGACGTCCTCATCGGAATCAACCTGCTGAGGGAGGGTCTGGATCTTCCCGAGGTGTCACTTGTCAGCATTCTCGACGCCGACAAGGAGGGATTCCTGCGCTCTGACACGTCCCTGATCCAAACAATCGGTCGGGCCGCTCGCAATGTCAGCGGTGAGGTGCATATGTACGCCGACAAGGTGACGGCATCGATGGCCCGGGCGATTGATGAGACCAATCGCCGCCGTGACAAGCAGATCGCCTACAACGTCGAGCACGGCATCGACCCGACACCGCTGCGCAAGAAGATCGGAGATATCACGGATCTTCTCGCTCGCGAGGATGCGGACACCGTGGCCCTATTGGCGGATGCCAAAGTGACAACGCGGACACGGTCTCTGGCGGGATCAGACCTCGTGGAGCTCATCCAGGATCTCACCCAGCAGATGCACCTGGCCGCCTCCGAATTGCAGTTCGAACTCGCGGCACGGTATCGAGACGAGGTGGGGGAACTCAAGAAGGAGCTTCGAGGGATGCAGGAGGCGGGTCAGGCATGAACGTCCCCACATGGATGTGGATTGCCACAATCGGTGGTCTCGTGGGCATCATCACCCTCGACCTGATCCTTGTCGATAGTCGCCCGCATGTCTTTGGACCCCGGGAGGCCACTCGCTGGGTGGTCTTCTACATCGCGCTCGCCCTCGCGTTCGCTGGCTTCATCTTCTGGTATTTCGGCGCGACGTACGCCGGTCAATTCCTTGCCGGGTATATCACCGAGTATTCCCTCAGCGTCGATAACCTCTTCGTCTTCATGGTGATCCTCTCGGCCTTCGCCGTGCCAGCCGAGTATCGCCACCGCGTGCTCCTCGTCGGAATCGTGATTGCCCTGGTGCTCCGGGGCATCCTCATCCTCATCGGCGCCGAGGCCATCGCCCGCTTCGCAGGCACGTTCTTCGTCTTTGGGGCGCTGCTGCTCTACACGGCCGTGAAGGTGTGGCGCAGCCATGGCGAGGAGCCCGATCCTGAGGGCAACGCTCTGATTCGCTGGCTCGAGAAGCGGGTGCCGACGACCCGGGAATATCACGGCACGAAGCTCACCGTCCGTCTCGACGGACGTCGACACGTGACGCCGATGCTCCTGGTCATGTTGGCTATCGGCACGACCGACCTTCTCTTCGCCTTCGACTCGATTCCGGCTGTCTTCGGTTTGACCAAGGAGGCCTACCTCGTCTTCACGGCGAATGCCTTCGCCCTGATGGGCCTGCGGCAACTCTTCTTCCTCCTGGACGGACTCTTCTCCAAGATCATCTACCTCAACCGAGGCCTTGCGCTCATCCTGGGATTCATCGGCATCAAGCTGGTCCTCGAAGCCCTGGGGGAGACCACCGACCTACCGGTCCCGCACATCTCGATCCTGGTGTCACTCGGCGTCATCGTGGGTGTCCTGGCGGCGACCACCGTTGTCAGCCTCATCGCCGTGAAGCGCAATCCTTCGCTCGTGGCAGAGTCGCCCGAGTCCGAAGCTGAAGTGATCGCGGCAGCCGACCAGGGTCTGGCCCTGGAGGACCTCGAGGTCGAGCAGCAGGAGGATCGGGAGGCGGGCCCAGAGGGCTCCCGATAACGTAGAGCGATCACTTAACCCAGGGAGGAACTTTTGAGCGTCTCGCTCATCATGTGGCTCGTCACCATCGGAGCCATCCTGGTGCTCGTCGTGATGGACTTCCTCACGGTCAGCCGCAAGCCCCACGAGGTGGCCTTCAAGGAGGCGGCCCTCTGGTCGATCTTCTATATCGCGATGGCGGTGGCCTTCGGGGTGTTCATCTGGACGTGGCAGGGGAGTGACTTCGGCACGCAGTACTTCGCCGCCTACCTGGTGGAAAAATCTCTATCGGTTGACAACCTTTTCGTCTTCGTCATCATCCTCGGGCAGTTCGCCGTCCCGAGTATCTACCACCAGCGCGTACTTCTCTTTGGTGTCGTGCTTGCCCTCATTCTGCGGGCGATCTTCATCGCCATTGGCGCTGCGGCGCTGGCAGCCTTCTCCTTCACGTTCGTGATCTTCGGTGCGATCCTTATCTGGACCGGGGTCCAGCTCTTCCGGCACCGCAATGCCGACCCCGAGCCCAAGGACAACCTCGTTGTGCGCACGGTGCGGCGCTGGTACCCCATCACTCCCGTCTACCACGACACAAAGCTCTTCGTGAAGATTGACGGGAAGCGCATGGCGACGCCGCTGCTCCTCGTCATGGTGGCCATCGCCTCGACGGACCTGCTCTTCGCTCTGGACTCGATCCCGGCGACCTTCGGGGTCACCCAGGAGCCCTATCTCGTCTTCACGGCCAACGCCGCGGCCCTCCTCGGCCTGCGAGCGCTCTACTTCCTGCTCAAGGGGCTGCTGAGCAAATTGATCTACCTGTCCATGGGACTGGCGATCATCCTCGTCTTCATCGGCTTCAAGTTGATCCTCACCTTCGCCCACGAGGTCAATAGCGACATCCCCAAGATCCCCACGGTCTTTTCCCTGGGCGTCATCGCGGCCATTCTCATCATCGTCACCCTGGCGTCGTGGATCAAGGTGCGCAAGGACCCATCGGCGACAGCCCATGCCGGCACCATCACGAAGCCGAAGCCCCACGACGACGCGGGCGGATCCGCCTAGTTCTGCAAGACTCGCATCGTGCTCATCCGCGAAGCGACCGCCGACGACGTACCCGCGGTGGTGCAGGTGCACCTGAACTCCTGGGATGCGGCCAAGGAGGGGCTGGACCTGCCGACTCGGCGCACCCGCGAGCAGCGCACCGAGCACTGGACGACCTTCCTTGGTCAGGGCGGCGGCGATCTATGGGTTGCCGAGGATCACGGAGGCGTAGTCGGCTTCATCGCCTTCGGCCCGTCGCGTGACGAGGATCGGCAGGGTGAGGCCGAGATCTACACGCTGTACGTCGACCCGGACCGGTGGCGCACGGGCATCGGCTCAGCACTGATGGGCAAGGCGCCCACAGACACTTCAGTCTTTCTGTGGGCTGCTGAATGCAATGAGCGGGCCCGGGCCTTCTACGCCCGCGACGGGTTTGAGCCCGACGGGGCGACCGAGGCAGGCCACCACGTGCCGCAAATCCGCCTCGTGCGCGCGGCGCCCCCCACGCGTTGAGTGGCTCCATAACTCGCCACTCGACGAACTTGGGCTACCAGCCGCGCGCGGCCCATTCGTCGAGCGCTCCGCGCTCACGACCGACGGTGGTGTCATTGCCGTGCCCCGGGTAAACCCATGTTTCGTCGGGCAGGACGTCGAAGACCTTGGCCACCACACCGCCGTACAGGCTCGCGAAGTCCTCGGGCCCCGCCGTCTTGCCCACACCCCCCGGGAAGAGGCAGTCGCCCGTGAAGAGGTGCGGTTGACCTTCGGGGTCGTCGTACAGCAGGGCGATAGAGCCCGGAGTGTGTCCGACGAGGTGAATAGCTTTCAGGCTGAGTGCGCCACACACGATCACGTCACCGTCATCGATGACAACGTCGGTGGCGACGGGAATGTCATCCGCGTCATATCGCCCCGCCATGGTCGTGGCGCCTGTCGCTGCCACCACGGCTCCGAGCGCCTGCCAGTGATCACCATGACTGTGCGTCGTGATCACGGCCTCAATGCCATCGGCGCCGATCAGGTCAAGGAGTACGTCGGCGTCCGCCGCAGCATCGATGAGAATCTGCTCGCCGGTGGCCCTGCAACGCAGCAGGTAGGCGTTATTGTCATAGGGGCCGACGGCAATTTTGGAGAGCACCAGTCCGGGCAACTCCCGGACATCCGCTGGTCCACCGACGTGTACATCTCCCGTGTAGGTCACCCGCACAGCCTACGGCTAGCCTGTGCGGGTGTCGGACCGTCTCATCGTGCGCGGGGCGCGAGAGCACAATCTCAAGGATGTCTCCCTTGACCTGCCTCGCGATGCCCTCATTGTGTTCACGGGATTGTCGGGGTCGGGCAAGTCCAGCCTGGCCTTCGACACGATCTTTGCCGAGGGGCAGCGCCGCTACGTCGAGAGCCTTTCGGCGTACGCGCGTCAGTTCCTCGGACAGATGGACAAGCCGGACGTTGACTTCATCGAGGGACTCTCCCCTGCAGTGTCCATTGATCAGAAGTCAACGTCTCGCAATCCTCGCTCGACGGTAGGCACGATCACGGAGGTCTATGACTACCTCCGCCTCCTCTTTGCCCGCATCGGCAAGCCGCACTGTCCGGAGTGTGGGCAACCCATCGCTCGCCAAACACCGGGACAGATTGTCGACCGGCTCCTGGACTTGCCGGAGGGCACCCGCTTCCAGATCCTGAGCCCCGTCATCCGTGAGCGCAAAGGAGAGTACGCGGAACTCTTCCGTCAGTTGCAGTCTCAGGGATACGCACGAGTACGTGTGGACGGTGTGGTTTATCCCCTCGAGGAGGTCCCCAAACTTAAGAAGCAGGAGAAGCACACGGTCGACGTTGTCGTGGATCGTGCTGTCGCGAAGGCATCGGCACGCCGTCGCATTGGCGACTCCGTCGAGACGGCACTTCGACTGTCCGGTGGGCTTGTCATTGCCGATCTGGTCGACCTGCCGGAGGATGACCCCGGACGCGAGCGCACCTATAGCGAACACCTTGCCTGTCTCGTCGATGGCCTGTCATTTGAGGAGTTGGAGCCACGGTCCTTCTCGTTTAATTCACCCTTCGGTGCCTGCCCGGATTGCAGCGGGCTGGGCACACGTATGGAGGTGGACCCGGACCTTGTCGTCCCGGATCCCGACCTGAGCCTGGATGAGGGGGCCCTCGCCCCCTGGTCCGGTGGCCACGTCACGGACTACTTCCAGCGCCTCGTGGAGGCACTGGCTCAGGATATGGGTTTCGATACGTCCACTCCGTGGTCCAAACTCCCCGCGAAGACTCGCAAGTCCCTGCTGCACGGTCATCCCACGGAGATCCATGTGCGCTACCGGAACCGCTATGGACGCCAGCGCAGCTACTTCACGACCTTCGAGGGAGTGGTGCCGTATGTGGAGCGCCGGCACTCGGAGGCCGAGACCGATACGAGCCGCGATCGCTTCGCGGGATACATGCGCGAAGTGCCCTGTGAGTCCTGCGGAGGAGCCCGACTCAAGCCGGTCAGCCTCGCGGTCACCGTGGGGGGGCGATCCATTGCCCAGATTGCGGGGCTGCCCATTGGTGAGGCTGCAGCGTTCCTGCTCAGCATTGACCTTGATGGTCGTGATGCAGCGATTGCTGAACGTGTCCTGAAGGAGGTCAACGAGCGGCTGCGATTCCTCACCGATGTCGGCCTTCACTACCTGTCGCTCGATCGGCCCGCTGGCACACTCGCGGGCGGTGAGGCTCAGCGCATTCGGCTGGCCACCCAGATTGGATCCGGCCTTGTGGGGGTGCTCTATGTCCTCGATGAGCCGAGTATCGGCCTGCACCAACGTGACAATCAGCGACTCATTGAGACGCTCGTGCGCCTGCGCGACCTGGGGAACACCTTGATCGTGGTGGAACACGATGAGGAGACCATTCGCGTGGCCGACTGGGTGGTCGATATCGGCCCGGGAGCTGGCGAGCATGGCGGACGCATCGTTGTGAGCGGTCCCGTGTCCGACCTACTCGCATCACCAGACTCCCTGACCGGGGCCTATCTCTCCGGACGACTGGCCATTGAGGCACCTCTCGTGAGGCGCCCGGTGGACCCCAAACGCGTCCTCGGCGTGCAAGGAGCCTCGGAGCACAATCTGCAGGGTGTTTCCGTGACCTTCCCGCTCGGGTGCCTGGTGGCGGTGACGGGTGTCAGCGGATCGGGGAAGTCCACACTGGTCAACGATGTTCTCTATGCGGCCCTCGCGCGTGAACTCAATGGCGCTCGGGTGGTCCCGGGTCGGCATAAGCGGGTGACCGGACTGGATCTGGTGGACAAGGTTGTCCATGTCGATCAGAGTCCGATCGGCCGCACTCCGCGCAGCAATCCGGCCACCTACACAGGCGTCTTCGACCATATCCGCAAGCTCTTTGCCGAGACTCCTGAAGCCAAGATGCGCGGGTATCTCCAGGGTCGTTTTTCCTTCAACGTCAAGGGTGGGCGCTGTGAAGCCTGCTCGGGTGACGGGACACTGCGGATCGAGATGAACTTCCTTCCGGATGTGTACGTGCCCTGCGAGGAGTGTCACGGTGCGCGTTACAACCGCGAGACATTGGAGGTCCACTTCAAGGGGAAGAGCATTGCGGATGTCCTGGACATGCCGATTGAGGAGGCGTTGGAGTTCTTTGCCGCGGTCCCTCCGATAGCGCGGCATCTACGCACTCTTGTTGAGGTCGGGCTCGGATATGTGCGTATGGGGCAGTCGGCACCGACGTTGTCGGGTGGGGAGGCGCAGAGGGTCAAACTCGCCGCTGAATTGCAGAAGCGCTCGACCGGACGCACGGTCTATGTCCTTGATGAGCCCACCACGGGACTTCACTTCGAAGACATACGAAAACTCCTCGGCGTCCTGCACAGTCTGGTGGACAAGGGCAACAGCGTCATCGTGATTGAGCACAATCTCGACGTGATCAAGTCCGCAGACTGGATCATCGATATGGGTCCGGAGGGGGGTTCCGGTGGGGGGAGCGTCGTGGCCGAGGGGACGCCGGAGGAGGTGGCCGCTGACCCCGACAGTCACACGGGGCAGTTCCTGCGGTTCCACCTGGAGGGTGCAGCCCCATCGGCCCCATCAGCCCCCACCCGACGGCCAAGTCGACGTGCTCGCGGTCCGCGCGCGTCGTAGGGTATCCCCATGACAACGTCTCTGCCTCGACGCACAATCCTGGTGACGGGTGGGGCTCTGGGAGCCGCCGCAGCCCTTGCCGCCTGCGGTGGGGGTGGCAGTGATGCCGCATCCACCGCCGCTGACCCCTCGCAGGCGCCGACGGACTCTGGACCGTCGGACGCACCGGCGGGGGAGGTCCTGGGCCCGGTGGACCAGGTCACGGTCGGGTCGGGTGTGGTTTTCGACGGTCCGAAGGTTGTCGTCACGCAGCCGGTTCAGGGCGATATTCGCGCTTTCACGGCGGTATGTCCGCACCAGGGGTGCCTGGTGAGCTCGGTGACGAACAACGAGATCCTCTGCCCCTGTCACGGCTCCTTGTTTAGCGCCGAGGACGGTGCTGTCATAACGGGTCCTGCGACCACAGGACTCGCGCCGGTCTCGGTGAGCGTCGTCGATAACGACGTCGTCCTCGGCTAGTACCTCGCACGTCGTGGCCGCTCGACTTGCTCGACCGGGCGGTGTTCCGGACACACCTGGCGTGTATCGCTTCCGCGACGCAGAGGGTCGCGTGATCTACGTCGGCAAGGCAAAGTCTCTGCGTTCGCGTCTGAGTTCCTATTTTGCCGACCTTGATGCGCTCCACCCGCGCACGCGCTCCTTGATGCTGACGGCGGCTGCTGTCGACTGGACCGTGGTGGGCAATGAGATCGAGGCTCTCCAGCTCGAGTTCGCCTGGATCAAGGAGTTCGATCCGCGATTCAACGTGCGCTACCGAGATGACAAGTCATTCCCCTATCTGGTGGTAACGCTGGGTGAGGAGTTTCCCCGCGCACTCGTCGCCCGCGGCGCCAAGCGGGCGGGGAGTCGCTACTTCGGGCCGTACGCGCACGCCTGGGCGATTCGGGGCAGCCTCGATGCCCTCCTGCGCGTCTTTCCCGTGCGCACGTGCAGCCGTGGAGTTTTTGATCGGGCTCGTCGGTCTGGGCGGCCATGTCTCCTGGCCGACATCGATAAATGCTCCGCACCGTGTGTCGGTCGGGTCGATGAGGTTGAGCATCGCCAGATTGCGGAGGATCTATGTTCCTTCCTCGGCGGTCGGGCACGCGACTTTCAGCGTCGACTGTCCGACGAGATGGCAGAGGCGGCCCAATCACTGGACTACGAGCGTGCCGCCCGCCGTCGAGATGATCTGGGTGCCTTGCATCGGGCGCTGGAGCGGAACTCCGTCGTCTTCGACGAATCCGTCGATGCTGACGTCATCGGCTGCGTGGTGGATGATCTGGAAGCGGGATTTGAGGTCTTTCATGTCCGTGAGGGGCGGATACGGGGCCAGCGCAGTTATGTTGTTGAGCGAGTGGATGACTCGGATGAGGGCCATCTCCTGGGGCGACTGCTGATATCCCTGGTCGAGGAGACAGGGGAGTGCCCCCCGTTAGTGCTGGCGTCGTTCGCGCCGCCGAGCGATGTTGTTGATTGGCTGGCGTGGCGGCGAGGCGCGCGTGTTGATGTCCGAGTCCCCAGCAGGGGTGCCAAGCGGGATCTTCTGGCCACGGCCACGGCCAATGCCGAACAGCGCCTTGCGCTGCATAAGGCCCGCAGATCGGGTGACTTGACCGCCCGAAGCCTGGCCCTGACGCAACTGCAGGCAGAGCTGGGGCTTGCCGAGGCGCCCCTGCGCATCGAGACCATCGACGTATCTCATCTGGGGGGCTCGGGGGTCGTGGGGTCACTCGTGGTTTTTGAGGATGGAGCTCCTCGGCCGCGAGAGTCCCGCACGTTTGCCATCTCTGCCGAGGGCTCCCGAGATGACACATCCGCGGTGAATGAGGTGGTGAGTCGTCGATTTCGGCCCGTCCCGACAGCCGAGGTTGCCGACAGGCGACGAACCTTTGCCTATCCGCCCCAACTTCTCGTCATTGACGGAGGTCTCCCGCAGGTACGCGCTGCGGCACGGGCGCTGCGGGAGCGTGAGGTGGTGGGCGTGACGGTTGTCGGGTTGGCCAAACGGCTGGAAGAGGTGTGGCTGGCTGACTCCGACGATCCGATCATCCTGCCCCGCAGCAGCGACGCGCTCTATCTCCTTCAGCGCATGAGGGATGAGGCGCACCGCGTTGCCATTCAATTCCAGCGACGCCGGCGGTCCCGTGTGAATCGCTCCGCGCTGTTGGATGTTCCGGGCCTCGGCCCTGCCCGCGCTAAGTCCCTCCTGAAAGCATTCGGCTCGATTGCTGGGGTGCGCGCAGCGGGGATCGACGAATTGGCAACCGTGGATGGCATCGGCCCGAATCTTGCTGCTCGCATCAGCGCGGCCCTTGCTGTGGGGACTGACGACGCGGTGAGTGAGATGCTGTCATCGGAGGTGCCGTCGTGAGTGGTGTTGATGAGGTCGTCCTGGTGACCGGGATGAGCGGAGCTGGCCGATCCACTGCTGCTCGGGCTCTGGAGGACCAGGGGTGGTTCGTGGTGGACAATCTGCTTCCCGGCCTCATTCCCGAGACAGTCCGGGCGCTCAGCGACGATTCTGGTGTGGGGCGCCTTGCGGTTGTTGTTGATGTGCGGGGTGGACGGTTCTTTGATGACACCGAGCGTGCCCTGGCACGTCTTCGATCTGATGACGTTGATGTACGAATCCTCTTCCTGGAAGCCTCCGATGAGGCCCTCGTGCGACGTTTCGAGAGCAATCGTCGACCGCATCCCCTCCAGCAGGGCGAGCGCCTTGTCGACGGGCTCCGTCGCGAGAGAGTTGCGCTGGCTGATCTGCGTGCGGAGGCCGACCTTGTGATTGACACAGGCCAGCTCAACGTCCACGACCTGCGGCACAAGGTGGAGGCTGCCTTTGGGCTCGAGCCGGCTGCGCTGCGCGCGTCCGTGTTGTCCTTCGGCTTCAAGTACGGCATCCCGGTAGACGCGGATGTCGTACTCGACGCACGCTTCCTTCCCAATCCGCATTGGGTCGACCATTTGCGGGACCTGTCGGGTCTGGATGCACCTGTGCATGATTTCGTTGTGGAGCTTCCAGCCGCCCGCGACTTCCTCGACAGGGCCACGGGTCTGCTGGATTTGATGGCGGAGGGCTACCTGCGCGAAGGTAAGCGCTATGTGACCGTTGCCGTGGGTTGCACCGGTGGCAAACATCGCAGCGTCGCGCTTGCCGAAGACCTAGCCGCTCGCCTCGTGCGCCAGGGCGTGGAGTCCCTGGTTGTCCACCGGGATCTTGGCCGGGAGTGAGCGTGGACCGACGTGTCGTCGCCCTGGGTGGAGGGCACGGCCTATCGGTAACCCTCCAGGCCCTGCGTCAACTGAACCTCGAGCCGACCGCGGTTGTCGGCACCGGGGATGACGGTGGCTCCAGCGGTCGATTGAGGGCTGACCTGGGCGTTCTCCCGCCGGGAGATTTGCGCATGGCTATCGCCGCATTGGCCGATGAAGGCCTGTGGCGGAGGGTATTGCAGCATCGCTTCGGCGGGACGAGTGATGTTCATGGGCACGCGCTCGGCAATCTGCTTTTGGTGGCGCTGTGGGACGAGACGGGCGATATCGTTGCCGGTCTTGATCGACTCGCGGCCATCCTCGGTGCCAGGGGGCGCGTCCTGCCGAACTGTCTGGAGCCCGTCGATGTGATCGCCGACGTTGTGGATGTGAGTGGCACGGAGCGCGAGGTGATCGGGCAGGCCGAGATCACCACGGTGACCGGACGCATTACGGGGCTTCGTCTCGCCCCTGCCCAGCCCCTGATCTGCCCCGAGGCCGTTCGCGCCGTGGACCGCGCGACGCACGTGGTGCTGGGGCCCGGATCGTGGTTCACGAGTGTGCTCGCGCATCTGTGTGTCCCACAGATTGCCGAGGCCCTCAGCGCATCGTCCGCCCGGCGCATACTTGTGCTCAATGCAGGGGCGCAATCGGGGGAGACCGAAGGTTTCACAGCCGAACGCCATCTCCAGGCATGGGCTGAGTTGTTCCCGGAGGTTCACTGTGATGTCGTGCTTGCGGACCCCGCCTCCGTTGACGATCAATTAGCACTGCGGACAGCCGCCCGGCGGCTGGGCGCCGACGTTCATATCGCACCGATTCTGGCCGGGCCGGGAATCCACGACCCGTCCTTGCTGGCGGACGCCCTAGATCGCGACATCGGGGGGTATCCCGGATAGGGAGTGCTTGCCCGGGCCCCTCCGCGTGACAGTATGTCGGCGTGGCAATGACGGCAGAGGTGAAGGATGAGCTCAGCCGGCTTCCGATTCAAAAGACGTGCTGCCGCAAATCCGAGGTGTCATCCCTACTGCGCTTCGCCAGTGGGCTCCACCTCGTGGCCGGACGGATCGTTGTTGAAGCGGATCTGGATGCCGGGTCCACAGCTCGTCGGTTGCGCAAGGACCTGACAGAGATCTTCAACCAGGACAGTGAGATCGCCATCGTCCAGGCGGGTGGCCTGCGCAAGGCGCAACGTTACGTCGTCCGCGTTGTCGCGGGGGGTGATCACCTTGCGCGGCAGACGGGGCTCGTTGACGGATCAGGTCGTCCCGTTCGAGGTCTGCCGCCCGCAGTGGTGACCGGGGGAGTCTGCGATGCCGAGTCTGCATGGCGTGGTGCTTTTCTTGCGCACGGGTCGCTGACGGAGCCGGGCCGGTCGGCGGCGCTCGAGGTGACCTGCCCCGGACCGGAGGCTGCGCTGGCGCTGGTGGGTGCTGCGCGTCGCCTCGGCATACCGGCAAAATCACGTGAAGTGCGCGGTGTTGACCGTGTGGTTATTCGAGACGGAGACGCAATCGGGGCCATGCTGACGCGCATGGGCGCCCATGCGTCCGTCCTCGTGTGGGAAGAGCGCAGGATGCGACGCGAAGTGCGTGCCACCGCAAACCGCCTAGCGAACTTTGACGATGCCAATCTGCGTCGATCGGCGAGGGCCGCTGTAGCAGCGGGGGCCCGCGTACGCCGGGCCATGGACATCCTGGGGGATGAGGTGCCCGACCACTTGGCCGAAGCGGGCCGTCTGCGACTAGAACATAGACAGGCCAGTCTTGAGGAGTTGGGTGCCCTCGCGGATCCTCCGATGACGAAGGATGCCGTTGCCGGACGGATCCGCCGGCTGCTGGCCACGGCCGATAAGCGCGCGTTGGAGTTGGGGATACCGGGGACGGACGCGGCACTGGCCGAGGCTGATATCGATGCGCTCGAGGCCGACCTGCATGCGGAGATGGAAGCGGTCCTGGATGCCGCTGGGCCATCGGTGGCCGCAGAGAACGTGGCCGAGGCATCCCCGACTGTCGACCGCGATGTCGACCAGCCCGGCTCATGACGTTTCTGTAACGTCGTCGTGGTGTCAGAGCGTACCGCGGGTCGCTGGAGTCGTCTGGGCGTGCCCGCGTATGTAAACGCGTACGGTAGTCTGTGCCAGGGTCAAGGATGGCCCGCAGGTAGGCGCCGGTGAGCGGTGCCCCGTCGTCAGGAGCGCGCCGTGAGCATCACCGTGGGGATCAATGGCTTCGGCCGCATCGGACGCAACTTCTACCGGGCCATCGTCGCGGCAGGGGCCACGGACATCGATGTGGTGGGGATTAACGACCTCACGGACACGACAACGCTGGCGCATTTGCTCAAGTACGACAGCATCCTCGGACGCTTCCCGCTCCCTGTCAGCGCGGGAGAGGGTTCTCTCACGGTGGGTGGACGCACAATTCGCGTTACCGCGGAAAAGGATCCGGCACTGCTGCCCTGGCGCGAGCTCGGGGTGGACATCGTCATTGAGGCGACGGGTTATTTCACCGACGCCACAGCTGCCCGGGCCCACATCACGGCAGGTGCGCGCAAGGTCATCATCTCGGCTCCAGCCAAGAACGAGGACATCACCATCGTGATGGGCGTTAACGAGGGTGACTACGACAGCGAGCGAGACTCCGTTATTTCGAACGCGTCCTGTACGACAAATTGTCTCGCCCCGATGGCCAAGGTCCTTGATGACTCATTTGGTATCGAGCGGGGGATGATGACCACGATTCACGCCTACACCAATGACCAGCGAATTCTGGACTTCCCACATCCGGACCTGCGCCGTGCGCGCGCAGCGGCAATCAATATGATCCCCACCACCACGGGTGCCGCCAAGGCCATCGGACTTGTACTCCCACAGCTGAAGGGACGCCTGGACGGTTACGCGATGAGGGTGCCGACTCCGACGGGATCCGCGACGGACCTGACTGTTGAACTCAAGCGCTCGGCCACGGTGGCAGAGATCAATACGGCCATGAAGGTTGCCAGCGAGGGGGCACTCATGGGAATTCTTCACTACACCGAGGATCCCATCGTGTCGACCGACATCGTCACCGACCCCGCCTCAGTGGTGTTCGACTCAGGGCTGACAAACTCCATGGGGACCCTGGTGAAGGTCGTCGGCTGGTATGACAATGAGTGGGGCTATTCCAACCGCCTGATTGACCTCACCCAGTACGTCGGAGCTCGCCTGTGAGCGACCGGCTCGACCAGTTGGATGTCGAGGGCAAGGTCGTTATTGTCCGAAGCGATCTGAACGTGCCCACGGCCAAGGACGAGACCGGGCGGATCGTGATCACCGATGACGGCCGGATCCGAGCGAGTGTGCCTACGATCCAGTCCCTCCTCGCGCGTGGTGCCACCGTGGTCGTCGTGGCACACCTCGGCCGCCCCCGTGGCGAGGTGGTCCCAGACCTATCGCTGTCACCGGTCGCGGCCCGCCTGAGTGAGCTGCTGGACGCCCCGGTGGCTTTCATTCCGCAGGTATCGGGCGACGAGGTGGATCGTGCCGTTCGCGCGCTTATTCCCGGCCAGGTAGCGCTGCTCGAGAATGTTCGCTTTGACGCACGTGAAACCAGTCCCCAGGCGGAGGAGCGCGGCAGCCTCGCATCCGAATGGGCGCGCTGGGGGGATGCCTTTGTCATCGATGGCTTCGGCGTGGTGCACCGTGAACAAGCGTCCGTTACGGATATCGCGGGTCTGCTCCCCAGTGCCCCCGGTCTGCTCGTGGCTCGCGAACTCGCCAGTTTTCAGCGTGTTCTTATCGATCCAGAACGCCCCTACGCTGTTGTTCTCGGTGGCGCGAAGGTCTCCGACAAGCTTGCCGTGATCGGCAATCTTCTCGAGCGCATTGATCGGCTCCTCGTCGGTGGCGGCATGGCCTTCACCTTTTTGCGAGCAGAGGGCTACGCCGTGGGTGCGTCATTGCTCGAAGAGGAGATGGTTCCCACCATTCGCGAGTTGATGGATGATGCTCGACGGCGTGGTGTTGAGATCATGCTTCCCGTCGATGTCGTCATCGCACGCGAGGTCTCGGCAGACACGGAGGTGCGTGTCGTTGACGTCGGGGAGATCCCGGATGGCTGGATGGGTCTTGACATTGGTCCGGAGACTGCGCGGCGCTATACGGCGGCGCTCGCTGATGCCCGAACGGTCGTGTGGAATGGCCCCATGGGTGTGTATGAGGTCGCGCAGTTCTCCGCGGGCACGCGGGCGGTCGCGGACGCGCTAGCCCGTAGTTCGGGGTTCACCATTGTGGGTGGTGGTGATTCCGCTGCCGCCATTCGCTCGATGGGCATTGAGGACAGTCGCTTTGGCCATGTATCCACCGGAGGGGGAGCCAGTTTGGAACTCCTTGAGGGGCGCACTCTGCCTGGAATCGCTGCCTGGTTGCGCGTCGAGGCTGGCAGTCCAGCGGCTGGCACTCCATCACCATCGACGGGAGACATGACATGACAGAGCCTCGCCGCCCGCTCATGGCGGGCAATTGGAAGATGAATGTCAATCACTTTGAGGCCATCGCGCTCGTCCAGAAACTGGCCTTCGCACTCAGTGACAAGGATCTTGAGGCTGTGGATGTCCTCGTTCTGCCCCCGTTCACCGACCTACGGTCCGTCCAAACGTTGATCGATGGGGATCGCTATCGCATCGCGTACGGCGCGCAGGACATCAGCGTCCATGAATCCGGTGCCTACACCGGAGAGATTTCCGGATCCATGCTGGCCAAACTCGGTTGTTCCTACGTCCTTGCCGGCCACAGTGAGCGCCGCGAGCACCACGCGGAGGTGGACGAGATTGTCGCCGCCAAGGTGCGCTCGGCCCAACGCCACAGCATGATTCCCATTCTCTGCGTGGGGGAGAGACTCGAGATCCGGCGCGAGGCGCGCCATGTGGAGTACGTCCTCGGCCAGGTCGAGGCCGCGCTGGGTGATCTGTCCACGGAGGCGCTCAGCGCGATTGTGTTCGCCTATGAGCCGGTCTGGGCGATCGGCACAGGGGAGGTTGCGACCCCCGAGGATGCCCAGGAGGTCTGCGGGGCCATCCGCGGCCTGGTCTCCCAGCGATCTGAGTCCGCGGGTGAATCGGTACGGATCCTCTACGGCGGCTCCGTCAAGATGTCCAGTGTTGCTGGGATCATGGCCCAGCCGGATATCGATGGGTGTCTCGTGGGGGGAGCGAGCCTGGATCCGGATGAGTTCATCGGAATCGTTCGCTACCGGTTGCTCGCCCAGGCGGATCAGGTATGAGGCCCATCGTGCGTGATAACGTCGGCTCCGGCCAGAGGTCGTGTGGTTTCATGGCGTGGGGCAGCACCATCGCTGCCCGATTGAGGGAGGTCGCGTGCTCACCGCTCTAGTGGTCGGCCTGGCCACCCTGCTGGTGATCACCAGCATCCTGCTCATGGTTCTTATTCTCCTTCATCGTGGTAAGGGCGGCGGCCTGTCTGATCTCTTTGGTGGTGGGGTGAGTTCCTCCGTTGGCGGATCGTCGGTGGCCGAGAAAAACCTCGACCGGCTGACGATCGGGCTCGGGCTCGTCTGGGCCGCCTGCATTGTGGCCGTCGGCCTACTCGTTCGCACGGGAGCATGATCAGTTCTTCGGTGTGTCACCACGCCACGTTCCACGCAACGTTCACTGATTGACCTAAGGAGGGTACGTGGCTGGAGGTAGCGCGATTCGCGGAAGCCGGGTCGGAGCGGGTCCCATGGGCGAAGCGGAGCGCGGGGAGACTGCCCCGCGGGTGTTCATTACCTTCTGGTGCGCACGCGGGCACGAGACCACTCCAAGTTTTGCCGCGGATGCTCCTGTGCCTGAGACCTGGGATTGTCCGCGTTGTGGTTGGCCGGCTAGTCAGAATGAAGAGGCCCCTCCTGCACCGCCCAAGGTTGAGCCCTACAAGACGCACCTCGCCTACGTGAAGGAGCGCCGTAGCGACGAAGACGGTGCTGCCATCCTCGAAGAGGCACTCGATAGGTTGCGTCGCTCCTAGGTGATCCAGGGCAGACGCCCCCCTAGGCGCCTGCGGACACCCGGTCCAGCCAAAAGATGGTTTTCTCCCTGCCACGGGCACCTGCGGCGGGTACGTCGTTCGGTGATGTGGCGTTGTCTTGCGCTTCGGTGGCGACCTCAGCCTTGGCGGCTCCCGCAGCGACGATCCACACCTCCTCGGCAGTGCAGATAAGCCGCAGCGTGAAGGTCACTCGCGTGGGCGGTGGCTTGGGGCAACCGTGAACGGCGATGACGAGGGCGGTGCTGCGTACGCCCGCGGAGTGCGGAAAGACAGACGCCACATGTCCCTCGGGGCCCATGCCCAGGAGGAGGACATCGAAGTCAGGGGCCGCACCATCGGGTGACTCCCGGGCGAGTTCATCCGCGTACGCCTGTGCTGCCTCCTCCGCTGACTGTCCAGCGTCGCTTGGCATGGGATGCACCTGACGTGGGGGGATCGGCACGTGGTCGAGGAGCGCTTCTCGCGCGGCGGTCTCATTGCGTTCCGGGTCACCAGCGGGTAGGAAGCGTTCATCGCTCCACCACACATGCACGCGGGTCCAGTCCACGGCTTGCGACCTCAGGCACAGCTCAATCAAGACGCGGATCCCGACGCCGCCGCCGGTGAGCACAAGGTGGTGGACGCCCGGGGCTGACAGGCGGTCGACGAGCGCCTGTGCGACGGTGGCTGCGAGATGAGTCTCATCGGAGCAGACAACTCGGTCCACCGTGGTCATGGCGTGGACACACCGGGCACCGGCACGGCGGCCAGCACTGCTCCGTACACCACATCCGGGTCAAGCCTGCGCAATTCCTCGCTCAGGAGGTCAGGAAGGGCCCGACGGGGGAGCGCGATGGTCGAGTCGGGCACACCGGGGCGGCTCAGGGAGGCCACGGTGCCATCCGGACGCGCCAGCACGATCGCGCCCTGCGTGGTCTGGAGTGACACCTCGAGGATGCCCGGCCCGGTGGAGGGGGTGAGCACGACATCGACCTGAAGAGCCCAGCGCAGCCAGGTGGCCAGGAGAATGGCACTCGGATTGTCCCCCTCCGCGATGACCGTCGCCGCTAGCACGCCCACGCCATCATCGTCGAGCACGGACGCTAGGGCACTGCGCCAGGAGGTGAGGCGCGTCCAGGCCAGGTCGGTGTCACCGGGTACGTAGCCCGATTGCCTGGCGATGATCGCCTCATAGACGTCTGGAGCTGTAGCGAGGTCCGTGATGCGGCGCGCGCAGTGTCGTCCGATGGGGTCATCGGCCGGCACCGGCGGTGGATCAGAAGGCCACCAGGACACCACCGGAGTGTCCGGGAGGAGGAGCGGCACGACGACCGAGTTGGCATGTCCCGAGCGATCACCGCGGAGCCGAATGATTGCGACCTCTCCTGGCCCGTCGTCGCCGCCCACCATGACTTGAGCATCGATGTGGTCTGGCCCTCGGCCCGGGCGTGGAATGAGCGTCAAGATACGCATGGGGTGCTGGCGCGCCGACAAGACAGCAGCCTCGGTCGCGTCCGAGGCCAGTTCCTCGTTGCTGAGAATCAGCATGGTGAGGACCATCCCGGTTGCCGGTGATCCCATCTGGTGACGCTCCTCGGCAATGGCGCGGGCAATCGCACCACCACTGGTGTTCTCGAGACGGATCATGGCCTTCTCCACTGTCGACCATCACGTGCGATCATGTCGTAGGCGCACGCTGGCCCCCATCCGCCGGATGCGTAGGGCTCAGGCTGTCCGAGAGTTGACCAGCGGTCCAGAATCGGGTCCAGGATCCTCCAGCTCAGATCGACCTCAGTGCTATTGGGGAACAGCGGTGGCTCACCAAGCAACACATCAAGAATGAGCCGCTCGTAGGCCTCTGGGCTCGTGTCGACGAAGGAATCGCCGTACTGGAAATCCATCGTGACGTCACGCACGTCCATGCCGGTGGTGCCCGGGACCTTGGAGCCAAACCGGACAGTGACTCCCTCATCGGGCTGGATGCGGAAGACCAGGGCGTTGTTTGATAGTTCGCCGATGGATGATGAATCAAAGGGCAAATGCGGCGCCCGTTTGAAGATGACGGCGACCTCTGTGACCCGTCGCCCAAGCCTTTTGCCGGTCCGCAGGTAAAACGGCACCCCGGCCCAGCGACGATTATCGAGGGTCAGCCGAATGGCGGCGAACGTCTCAGTAGTGCTGGTGGCGGGGATCCCCTTCTCGTCAAGGAATCCCACAACCGGCACCCCGCCCTGCCAGCCCGCCTCGTATTGCCCTCGGGCCGTATGGAGATCGATGTTCGCGGGAATGGTGACCGCGCTCAGGATCTTTTCCTTCTCCTGTCGGACTTCAGCGGGACTAAAGGAGAGGGGCTCCTCCATGGCGGTGAGTGCAAGCAACTGCAGGAGATGGTTTTGGATGACATCGCGCGCGGCCCCGATGCCGTCGTAGTAGCCAGCCCTTCCACCGATCCCGATGTCTTCAGCCTGCGTGATCTGCACATTGTCCACGTAGTTGGAGTTCCAGATCGGTTCAAACATTGTGTTGGCGAAGCGAACGGCCAGGATGTTTTGAACCGTCTCCTTGCCCAGGTAGTGGTCGATGCGGAAGATCTCATCCGGAGTGAAGGCTGAGTTCAGGACTCTGTCAAGGTCCTGCGCGCTCCGCAGATCATGACCGAAGGGCTTCTCGACAACAACACGACGCCACTCGCGACCCTGACGCGCGGTGAGACCAGACTCCTTGAGATGGGTGACCACGACGGGAAAGAGACCCGGGGGGATGGATAGGTAGAACGCGTGATTCCCCATGGTGCCTCTGGTGACATCCACCTCGTCTACGACGCGCTTGAGCTCAACGTAGGAGGCGGGATCGGAGATGTCGCCCGCGACAAAGCGGATCCCCTCGGATAGCTGCGCCCAGACTTCCTCCCGGAAGGGGGTCCGGGCGTGCTCCCGGACAGCATCTCGGACCTCCTGTGCGAAGTCTTCATCGGCCCATTCACGTCGGGCAAAACCCACCAGCCCAAATCCCGGGGGAAGCAATCCACGATTGGCCAGGTCGTAAATGGCGGGCATGATCTTCTTGCGTGCGAGATCTCCCGTCACCCCGAAGAGAACGAGGCCGCAGGGCCCGGCGACCTTGGGGAGGCGCCGATCTCGTGGGTCACGTAGGGGATTGCTCATGTCAGGCGGGCGTCCTGAAGTGCCGCGGAGACGGAATCGAGAAGCTCCTGCCAGGACACCTCAAACTTCTGAACCCCCTCGTCCTCGAGGTGCTGGCAGACATCGTGGGCTGAGATCCCCAGGCCTTCGAGTGCGTCCCACACAGCCTGGGACGCAACCTGGGTGTTTGACACCGTGTCCCCGGAGAAGCCGCCATCGCGCGCGCAGGCACGAAGCGTGCCCTCGGGCATGGTATTGACGCACCCCTGCACGACCAGTCCCATCACGTACAGGGTCGGCGGAAGCGCGGGATCCTTGACTCCGGTGGAGGCCCACAGGGGTCGCTGTGGCCGAGCTCCGGCAGCTTTCAGCGCGGCCCATCGAGGCTGCGCCAGCGCATCTTGGAAGACTCCCCAGGCGAGACGAGCGCTGGCAAGGCCCGCGCGCGCATGGAGGGCAGCGGCCTCGGGAGTGCCGATCGCATCGAGGCGGGAATCAACAGCGCTGTCCATGCGACTGACGAAGAAGGAGGCCACCGAATCAATGGTTGCCACATCGTGGCCTCGTGCTTGGGCCAGTTCAAGACCCGCGAGCCATGCGTCGATGACCTCCGCGTACCGCTCAATGGAAAAAATCAAGGTGACGTTGACGCTGATGCCGGATCCGATCACCTCGGTGATGGCCGGGAGGCCCTCCTGAGTCGCGGGGATTTTGATGAGGACATTGGGGCGGTCGACCACTCCATGTAGGAGTCGCGCCTGCAGAATCGTCGCATCCGTGTCGCGTGCCAGTCGTGGATCGACCTCGATGGAGACGCGGCCATCAATCCCATAACTTGACTCCCACAACGGCCGGAAGACATCGCACGCGTCGCGCACGTCCGTGGTCGTCAAGGCACGCACGGCCCCATCAACATCACTGCCCGCAGCGGCCAGTTCGCGGAGTTGATCCGCGTAGGCGGAGGTGGACCCGGAGAGAGCCTTGGCAAAGATGGTCGGATTCGTCGTGACGCCCCTGACCTCAGACGCACTGATGAGTGACGCGAGCTCACCCGATGTGATGCGTTGCCGATCGAGGTCATCAAGCCAAATGGATACACCCGCCTGCGTGAGTTCAACGAGCGGCAATGGAGGTGTCATTGTGATCCTTCCTGATCGAGGCAGTGACGCACAGCATCCGCGACGGCAGCGGGTGTTATTCCAAACTCGGTGAGCAGCAGGGAACCATCGGCGCTAGCGCCGAAGTGGTCCACGCCAACGACAGCGCCCATGCTGCCAACCCACCGCCACCATCCCAGCGTTCCGCCGGCCTCAACGGATACCCGCGCCGTCACGCTTGAGGGGAACACCGATTCCTGGTAGGCGCTCGGTTGCTCGGCAAACCACTCCAAGCACGGCGCCGACACCACGCGCGTCGGCACTCCCTCCGCCTCCAGCAGGTCCCGAGCCGAGAGAGCGACCGCAACCTCGGAGCCGGTCGCAATGACAATGGCCCGGGGTGCTGCAGAAGCCTCTGCTAGGACGTAGGCACCCTGGGCGGCGTCCGCGGCCGGACCATGGGTGGACCTGTCAATGACAGGAAGGCCCTGGCGGGACAGAATCATTCCCGTGGGCGTGCCGCGTCTCAGCGCCTCTAGCCACACTGCGGACGTTTCGTTGCCATCACACGGCCGTACGACGGCGAGCCCGGGAATCCCCCGCAGGGACCACAGGTGTTCGATCGGTTGATGAGTGGGCCCATCTTCGCCGAGGCCGACAGAGTCATGAGTCCACACGTAGACGACAGATGTCTGCATGAGAGCGGCAAGTCTGACGGAGCCGCGCATGTAGTCCGAGAAGACAAGGAACGCTCCGCCGAACGGTCGGGTGAGTCCCTCAAGGGCGATGCCATTGAGGATGGCTCCCATGGCATGTTCTCGAATACCGAAGTGAATGATCCGTCCGTACGGCGATGCATCCCGAGCGCCTGTCCCGGCGGGCAGGAAGGAGAGTCCATCGATGATGGTGGTGTTGTTGGACTCAGCCAGGTCTGCCGAGCCTCCCCAGAACTCGGGCATGACGCCAGCGATGGCATTGATGACGTGGCCCGACGCGGCCCGCGTCGCGATGGACGTGCCCGCTTCGAACTGTGGCAGGGCCTCGGGCAGCCCATCGGGGAGTTCGCGGGCGAGCAGGCGATCGAGGAGACGTGCCTGCTGGGGGTGGCTGTGTCTCCACGCAGTGAATGTGATGTCCCATTCGGCGTGTAGATGGGCACCACGATCGGATACCTGTCGTGCATGCGCGAGTACGGCATCGGACACGTCAAATGATCGGGTGGGATCGAGACCGAGGACGACCTTGGTTGCCGCAACCTCATCAGGTCCGAGCGCAGCACCATGCGCCTTCGCGGTGTTACGTGCGTGGGGAGCGGGCCACGCGATCGTGCTGCGCATAGCGATGAACGTCGGTCGCTCCTGCTGATTCCGCGCAGCGTCAAGGGCCTGTCCCAGGGCGAGAATGTCAATGTCACCGTTGGGTGTCATGCCGACACGGTGGACATTCCAGCCGTAGGCCGCATAGCGAGCCACAACATCCTCGGTGAAGGCAATGTCCGTGTTGCCTTCGATGGAAATGTGATTGTCGTCCCACACAACGGTGAGATTGCCTAGCCGCTGGACACCGGCAAGGGAGGACGCTTCACCCGATAGGCCTTCTTCCAGATCGCCGTCGGACGCGATCACCCATACGCGATGGTCAAAGGGGCTAAAACCCCACTCTGCATCGGGATCTAGCAGACCTCTCTGGTAGCGGGATGCCATGGCCATTCCCACGGCGGTCGCAACGCCCTGTCCGAGTGGGCCCGTAGTTGTCTCCACACCGGGGGTATGGCCGTACTCGGGGTGCCCCGGTGTCAGACTCCCAGCGACGCGGAACTGCTGGAGATCGTCCAGCGACAAGCCGTAGCCGGACAGGTACAACTGGATGTAGAGCGTCAGGCTGGAGTGACCAGCGGACAAGACAAAGCGGTCGCGACCGAGCCAGGTGGGATCGTTGGGATCATGTCTGATGAATCGCTGAAACAAGAGGTAGGCAGCCGGGGCCAGGCTCATGGCCGTGCCGGGGTGCCCATTGCCCGCTTTTTGCACGGCGTCCATCGCTAACCCCCGCACCGCGGCCACGGTGCGTCTGTCGGCGTCATCCCAGGTCAGGTCGCCCATCCCCACGAGCGTGCGGGGTGAGGGCGTGGGGGAATGGTGTTCAGCGTGGGGCGATTCAGGGGTCGTAGTCACCGTGCCAGCCTAGCGAGGTGACGGGCGCGAGCGGACCACACGGTTAGACTGCCGCTGTCCGTTCCACAAGGTTTCGGTTGCCGGCCATGAAGGGGAGATATGAGCCAGGTTGAGCGCCCGCTCCCCGGCCCCGTCGCCCCCAGGAGGGGATGGCGCGTCGTCTCGGACTACGTGGCCATCACCAAGCCCCGGATCATCGAGTTGCTCATCGTGACGGCGATACCCACCATGATTTTGGCGGCGCGCGGGTGGCCGGATCTGCAGGTGGCTCTGGCGGTGCTGGTCGGAGGTGCGCTCGCTGCCGCAGGCGCCAATACCTACAACAGCGTCTACGACCGCGATATCGATGCCCTGATGGCCCGCACGCATCATCGCCCCGTCGCCAGCGGAGCCATTTCAGCTCGAGCCGGTGTGATCTGGGCGTCGCTACTGTCGCTCTCGAGCGTCGCCGTGCTGTGGATTTTTGCGAATGCGCTCTCCGCGGCGCTCGCGGTGGCTGCGATTGTCTTCTACGCGGTTGGCTACACAATCCTGCTCAAGCGTCGGACGCCACAGAATATTGTCTGGGGCGGTGCCGCAGGATGTATGCCGGTCCTCATTGCCTGGGCGGCCGTGACCGGTAGCCTCAGTTGGACTCCTGTGGTCCTCTTCCTCATTGTGTTTTGGTGGACGCCACCGCACTATTGGCCGCTGTCCCTTCGGTTCAAAGAGGACTACGCCGCCGCTGGCGTGCCGATGCTGCCCGTCGTGGCTGATGTGCGTGCAGTGACGCGAAGCATCGTCATCTATTCCTGGGTGATGGTGGTCACCTCTTTGGTGCTCATCCCTGTGGCGCGGATGGGATGGATCTATGCCATCTCGGCTGTGGCTCTCGGGACTGTCTTCCTTGTGGAGGCCTACAGGTTGAGGAATCGGGCGAGGGCAGGAATGGATGATCCGCGACCCATGCGTCTCTTCCACTGGTCCATCACGTATCTCGCCCTGCTTTTCCTCGCCGTGGCCATCGACCCATTTGTGTCGTCCTAGTGCAGCACGGGTCCTGACCGGTCCGTGAGGTTGTCTACCGGTGATGTGCCCGCGGGCACCCCTCGACGTCGCAAACTGAGCGCCACGAAGATGACGAGGACCCAGACGACACACGCCCCGAGCATGTGAATGGCCACCAGGGCCCAGGGGAGCCCGGTGAAGTACTGCGCGTAGCCGACAACTCCCTGGAGCAGAGCAACGACGAGGAGTGACAGGGTGAGTCCCTGGGCCCGTAAGGGTGCATGAACCACTCGGAGTACCACGAGCAGCCCGACGGTCAGTCCGAGAAACAGCAGGACAGCATCAGCGTGCAGCCACGACACCGTGCGGGCGTCAACGGGGAGTCGCGACGCCACATCTGAGTCCCCTGAATGGGGACCACTGCCGGTGACGATCACCCCGAGTACGACAACGACGGCGGTCACACACACGAGTACCCAGGCGAGTAGGCGAACCTCGGTCCGGACGAGAGGCAGCACCGGCTGGTCGCCGGGCTCACCCGATCTCACAACCAGCACCACGCAGCCGGCAATGATCACCATGGAGATCAAAAAGTGAGCGGACACGGCCCACGGGTTGAGGCCGGTGAGGACGGTGACGCCGCCCAGGACAGCCTGAACCACGGTGCCGATAATCGGGATGGCGGCGAGCGCAACCACGGGCCCGCGCGCGGGGAGGCCAGCTCGGCGCCGCCGGCGCCACCAGATCAACGCTCCCACGATGGCGGCGATGGCCAGCGCGGCTAGGACGAACGTCAGCAGCCGATTGCCGAACTCCACCATCTTGTGCCACGACTCTTCCTGGCGAGAGGTGGGGACGAGGGACCCTTCGACGCACTCGGGCCAGGTGGGACATCCAAGACCTGACCCCGTGAGGCGCACGATGCCTCCGGTGACGACGATTCCGACCTGGGCCGCGAGATTGGCGATGAAGAGGCCGCGCAACCAACGAGGGACGCGAACGCTCCCGGCAACGGGGGAGGTGGTGATGCCGACGTCCGTGGTCATGGTTTCAGCCTACGACGCCAGCGCCACCCCGGCGCGTTGCTGGGGATCACCTCCAGCGAAAGGTCCGCGCTGACAGTGCGGCTGCGGATAGGCCCCACGCGCACAGCAGGAATACGTCCCACGTGAGCGACAGCCCCGTAACCGGGACCGGAGTGCCGCCTGTCGTCCAACGCAAGAGGTCCCCGAGGGATGAGGAAGGCAGCAGCCCCACGATCGTCGCCAGGGGAACCGGAAGGGAGGTGGTGGGGAAGGTCGTCCCTCCGACGACGACGAGAATGAGGAATATGGCATTGGCGAGGGCCAAGGTTGCTTCGGCCCGCACCGCTCCTCCCAGTGCGAAGCCCAGGGATGCAAAGCAGGCGGTGCCTGCGGCGAGGACGAAGGGCAGGGCGAGCGCCGGGGTGCCCGGGCGCCACCCGAGTGCCAGCGCCGTCAGCACGAGGAGAAGCGCCTGTACCCCCACGACGGCCAGAGTTGCCAGGATGCGCGCCACGAGAATGCCCGAGCGGGACAGCGGTGTGGTGGCCCACATGAGAAGAGCCCCGGATCGACGATCGAATCCAAGGCTAATCGCTAAGGACGTGAAGGCACTGGAGACGATGGCCACGGCCAGCACTCCGCCGAGTGCCTCCGCTGAGCGAGCGGCTCCGGGCGGGGCTGACAGGGGAACCGCTCCCACCAGGGTGGTCCCGAGGAGAAGACCGATGGGTATCACCATGGTGAGCAAGAGTTGTTCACCATTGCGCAGCACGAGGCGGAGGTCGAATCCCGCCTGAATGATCACGGGGGAGTGGCGCCCACCGCTATTCATGTGACGCCGATGTGTCGTCAGGGTCTGACGTGGAGGTCCCGGCAGCGGACGTGGAGCCGTCCGTGCGGGAGGTGAGCCGCCAGTAGACGTCGCTCAACGACTGTCCACCGGTGTGAAGATTGCGCGGCATGACGCTGTGCTGGGCACACCATGCGGTGACGGTGGCTAAGACCTGCGGATCGACATCGCCCGCAACCCTGTATCGGCCGGGCGATAGTTCCGACGCCCGGCATGACTCGGGGAGTGCCTGTTGGAGCGCCGTCATGTCCAGATGAAGTGGCGCGTCAAAGATCACGGACTCCTCGGTCTCCGACCCGATCGTCGCGAGGTCGCACTGGAGGAGGCAGCGACCATGCATGATGATGGCGACGTCATCGGCGAGAGCTTCTGCCTCGTCCAGCAGATGGGTGCACAGCAGCACGCTTGCTCCGCGGTCCCTCAGCTCCGAGATGGCCCGCCAGACGAGTGCCCGTGCCTGGGGATCGAGACCGGTTGTGGGTTCATCCAGGATGACCACGTCCGGGCTCCCGACCAGAGCACATGCCAGGCTCACCCGGCGGCGCTCACCACCGGATAAACGCCGGATGGCTGTCTTTTTCAGCTCCGACAGTCCGAGGGAGCTGATCCACGGGTCCGCCGAGGCTTCAGCCCCACGCAATCGGGCAACGTGCCGCACGGTCTCAGCCGCGTAGGCCCCGGTGGGCAGACCGTCATCCTGGACCATCACATTGACCCGCTGGCGTGCTTCTCGGCGCCCAGGAGCTCCATCGAGGACGGTGACCCTGCCCGAGGTGGCTCGGATGAGTCCGGCAAGAACTCCCACGGCAGTGGACTTGCCCGCCCCATTGGGACCGAGGAGAGCCGTGACACGACCGGATGCGAGGCCGAGTGTCAGGCCATCCAGTGCCCGAACACCGGCGGTGTGCGTCGACGATCCGTAGCCCACGACCACATCCTCGAGCCGGGCGGCATCCATGCGGGAAGTCTCCAGCCCCGGGGGGCCTTGCCCCACGCCGACCCCCCGGGAATGGACCCCGGGGTTGCGCCGGCCAGCATTTGCGACACACTAGGGGTGTGAAATTACCCAGCCCCGGTGCCGAGCGCGTGGCTCGCTCGCTGCTCGACGGTGGTCCGGCGACGGCGGCAGAACTGGCGGTCGTTCTTGGGCTCAGTCCGACGGTCGTCCGCCGCCACCTTGAGTCTCTCGTGGCGGATGGATATGCGCGGGCGGGCGATCATCGGCCCTATGGACCAACACCGGTCCGAGGGCGGGGCCGACCAGCCCGGGTGTTCACGCTGACGGATGAGGGCAGCCATGTCTTCAATGTCGCGTATGACGACCTCGCGCTATCGGCGTTGGATTACCTCAACGCACACTTTGGTGCCGACAGTGTGAGGAATTTTGCCCGCCTGCGTGCCGAGTCGCTCGTGCAGCGACATATCGCTTCCGTCGCCTCGTCCGAAGATCCTCGGGTGCGCCTGACCCTGCTGGCCGAGGGGCTCACCGTGGAGGGCTACGCCGCAACAACAGCGGAGACCGAGGCGGGACCGCAACTGTGTCAGCATCACTGTCCGGTGCGTCACGTTGCTGATCGTTATCCCCAGCTCTGCGAAGCCGAAACAGAGGCTTTTGGTCAATTGCTCGGCACCCATGTGCTTCGTCTCGCCACCATTGGGCGTGGCGACGGTGTGTGCACCACGCTCGTTCCCGCTCTCATGAACCGGAGGACATCCGCATGACTACAACGTCCCACCCTGAGCTCGATGGACTTGGCCGCTATGACTACGGCTGGAGTGATTCCGATGTTGCCGGGGTCAACGCCAGACGCGGTCTAAGCGAGGATGTTGTACGCAACATCAGTGCGCTGAAGAACGAGCCTGAGTGGATGCTGGAGATGCGGTTGAAGGGACTTCGCCTCTTCGAGAAGAAGCCCATGCCCTCGTGGGGCTCCGACCTGAGTGGCATTCACTTTGACACCATTAAGTACTTCGTCCGATCGACGGAAAAGCAGGCAACGAGCTGGGATGACCTCCCGGACGACATCCGCAAGACCTATGACCGATTGGGCATCCCAGAGGCTGAGAAGCAGCGTCTGATTTCCGGTGTGGCGGCCCAGTACGAGTCGGAGGTCGTCTACCACGCGATTCGCGAGGACCTGGCGGAGCAGGGTGTGCTCTTCCTGGACACCGACACCGCCCTCCGGGAGCACGAGGATCTTTTCCGGGAGTACTTCGCATCCGTCATCCCCGTCGGCGACAACAAGTTTGCCGCTCTGAATACCGCTGTGTGGTCCGGTGGCTCATTCATCTACGTCCCGCCCGGTGTCAAGGTGGACATCCCACTCCAGGCGTACTTCCGCATCAACACTGAGAACATGGGCCAGTTTGAGCGCACGCTCATCCTGGTGGACGAGGGCGCATACGTTCACTACGTCGAGGGTTGCACCGCGCCGGTGTATTCGTCTGACTCCCTGCATTCGGCCGTCGTCGAGATTGTGGTGAAGAAGGACGCCCGCTGCCGCTACACCACGATTCAGAATTGGTCCAACAACGTCTACAACCTTGTGACGAAGCGCGCGGTTGCTCAGCAGGGCGCGACGATGGAGTGGATCGATGGCAATCTTGGGTCCAAGGTCACGATGAAGTACCCCGCGGTGTGGTTGCTGGGCGAGCACGCCAAGGGTGAGACCCTGTCGGTTGCCTTCGCGGGTGAGGGCCAGCACCAGGATGCCGGAGCCAAGATGGTGCATGCGGCTCCGCACACCTCGTCCACGATCATCTCGAAGTCTGTTGCACGCGGAGGTGGAAGGACCTCCTATCGTGGTCTCGTCCAGGTCCTCGAGGGATCACACGGCTCCAAGAGCACAGTGAAGTGCGATGCCCTCCTCGTTGACGACATCTCGCGCAGCGATACCTACCCCTACGTCGATGTGCGCGAGGACGACGTATCCATGGGCCATGAGGCGACGGTGTCGAAGATCAGTGAGGACCAGCTCTTCTACCTCATGTCGCGCGGCATGGCCGAGGATGAGGCCATGGCCATGATCGTGCGTGGCTTTGTCGAGCCGATCGCTCGCGAACTGCCCATGGAGTACGCATTGGAGCTCAACCGGCTCATCGAACTGCAGATGGAAGGGGCAGTTGGCTGATGTCCGTCACCATCCCGGCGAGTGATCACTCTCCTCTTGTCCGATCGCGTGTCGTATCCGATCATGCGGTCCCGACCGGACGCGAGGAAGAGTGGCGCTTCACACCCCTGGCGCGGCTTCAGGGTTTGCACACAGCGACCCTGAGTCTTGATGGTGGCATTGACGTCGCCACGCGCGTCGAAGGTGGATTCCATGCGGAGCACGTGGGGGGCGATGATGCGCGCGTCGGCAAAACTTTCGTCCCAACCGACATCGTTGCCGCTCAGGCCATCGCGGCCAGCGATGGGGTCACTGTGCTTTCTCTCCCGAAAGAGTCGACAGGCACGGCGCACGTCGTGATCACGGGGCGTGCCCTTCCAGCCGCGCACCACATCGTGATTGAATTTGGCCCCTTCAGCGACGGCACGGTGCTCCTGGAGCATCGTGGGTCCGCTGTTTTTGCCGGCACCGTCGAGTTGCGTGTGGGAGACGGCGCGAAGGCCAAGGTTGCCTCCTACCAGGCGTGGGATCGCAATGCGGTCCACGTGGGCACCCACGCAGCGCAATTGGGTCGTGATGCCACGCTGCAGATGGGACACGTCACGCTGGGTGGTGATGTTGTGCGGATGAACCCAACCGTGTCCTACGCAGCACCCGGGGGCGATGCGGAACTGCTCGGCCTCTACTTCGCCGAGGCCGGCCAGCACCTGGAACATCGCATGTTTGTGGACCACGACACCCCCCACTGTCGTAGTTCGGTCCTCTACAAGGGTGCACTCCAGGGCGATGGTGCCCACACCGTGTGGATCGGCGATGTTCTCGTGCGGGCAAACGCGATCGGCACCGATACCTATGAGGTCAATCGCAACCTCGTGCTCTCAGATGGTGCCCGGGCCGATTCCGTGCCAAATCTCGAACTCGAGACGGGTGAGATTGTGGGCGCGGGACATGCCAGCGCGACGGGCCGATTCGATGATGAGCAGTTGTTCTATCTGCAGGCTCGAGGGATTCCGGAGGATGTTGCTCGACTCCTTGTTGTTCGAGGTTTCTTCGCTGACGTTCTGAGTCGCCTGGGCCTTGCGGATCTCACCCGTGAGGTCATGAAGCAGGTTGACGAGCGACTGGGCGTCGACGGTGGCGAGGGCGAGCAGGATGACCAGGTTGCGTCATGAACCATATCGACGTTTGTGCGGTCAATGACATACCCGATGGGGGGGCGCTTCGCGTCCTCGTCGGTGATTACGCGGTCGCTCTCGCCCACTGTGACGGTGTTGTGCGCGGTGTTCTCGATGTGTGTTCACACGCTGATGTCGCCCTGAGCGAGGGGGAGGTGGATGACTGCAGCATCGAATGCTGGCTCCATGGGTCGCGTTTCGACCTGCGCACCGGTGAGGCGCTGTCCCTGCCCGCCACATCTCCCGTGCCCGTTTTTGACGTGCAGATTGTTGGCGAGGGCGACGCTGCGCGCGTCCGTGTCGGCGATCAGCCTGTCACCGTGTCCCATTTTGCCGAACAGGAGAAGTGATGTCCACGCTAGAGATTCGTAACCTCCATGCCACCGTTGAGGCCGAGGGTGATCCACGGGCGATCCTCAGGGGTGTTGACCTGACGGTGAGGGGTGGCGAGACGCATGCGGTCATGGGTCCCAACGGTTCCGGTAAGTCCACCCTGGCGTACGTCATTGCCGGTCACCCCAAGTACACCGTGACGGAGGGGTCCATCTCCTTGGATGGCCAGGACGTTTTGGAGATGTCCGTGGACGAGCGAGCCCGCGCGGGCCTGTTCCTCGCCATGCAGTACCCGGTAGAGGTCCCGGGTGTATCGGTTTCCAACTTCCTGCGTACGTCGGCGACGGCCATGCGCGGGGAGGCACCCAAACTGCGTCTGTGGGTGAAGGAGATGAAGGAGGCCATGGCCGCGCTGCAGATTGATCCGGGGTTTGCCGAGCGCAGCGTGAATGAGGGTTTCTCCGGTGGGGAGAAGAAGAGGCACGAGATCCTGCAGCTTGAATTGCTCAAGCCCAAGATCGCCGTGCTGGATGAGACGGATTCCGGCCTGGATGTTGACGCGCTCAAGGTCGTTGCCGAGGGCGTGAATCGTTTCCGCGCTGACGGGACAACGGGAACCCTTCTGATCACCCACTACACGCGGATCCTGCGCTACATACATCCGGACTTCGTCCATGTTTTTGTGGATGGGCGGATCGTGGAGAGTGGTGGCCCAGAGCTTGCCAACAAGCTGGAGGAAGAGGGCTACGAGAAGTTCGCTAAGTCAGGGGTCGATGCGTGACCGCTACCACCGCATTAGCGCCCCTGGACGTGTCACGGATTCGGCTGGACTTCCCCATCCTGGCGCGTACGGTCCGTGATGCGCGTCCGCTGGTGTATCTCGACTCGGCCGCTACGTCACAAAAGCCAGTCGCGGTGCTTGACGCGGAGCGTCACTTCTATGTGACGAGTAACGCTGCGGTGCATCGCGGGGCACATCAACTTGCCGAAGAGGCAACGGAAGCCTACGAGGGGGCACGGGCCGAGATCGCAGGTTTTGTCGGCGCGCGGGCAGAGGATGTCGTCTTCACCCGCAATGCGACCGAATCACTCAACCTGATGGCCTATGCATTTAGCAATGCGACGGACAAGGCGCGCATGGGTAGTGCGCTTCCCGAAGGTGCCGAGCGGTTTATCCTTCGTGCGGGTGATGAGATTCTCGTCACCGAGATGGAGCACCACGCCAACCTGATCCCGTGGCAGGAGGTCTGCGCTAAGACGGGTGCGACCCTGCGTTGGATTGGGCTCACAGACGAGGGTCGCTTGGACCTCAAGGACCTCAATCTCATCAACGAACGTACGCGTGTGGTGTCCTTTGTTCACCAGTCCAATATTCTTGGCACCCTCAACCCCGTAGGACCCATCGTGGAGCGGGCGCGGGCGGTGGGGGCACTGACCATCCTGGATGCCTGTCAGTCTGTGCCCCACATGCCCTTTGACGTATCCACGCTGGGTGTCGATGCTGTGGCGTGGAGTGGACACAAGATGCTCGGACCCACGGGCATCGGCTGTCTGTGGGCGCATGCCGATGTGCTGAGTGCCATGCCTCCCTTCCTGTCGGGCGGGTCGATGATTGAGACCGTGACAATGGAGGCATCGACCTTCGCGCCCCCACCTGCTCGCTTCGAGGCCGGGGTGCCCATGGTCGCGCAGGCGGTTGGCCTCGCGGAAGCCTGCCGCTATCTCACCCATCTCGGCATGGATCGCATTGAGGCGCACGAGCACGACATGACGGCGTACGCCTTGAATGGACTGGCACAGATCCCGGGAGTCCGGGTGATCGGCCCCACGGACACCCACGATCGGGGGAGTGCCATCTCCTTTGTCGTGGACGGTGTGCATCCCCATGATGTGGGCCAGGTCCTGGATGACCGAGGTGTTGCCGTGCGTGTGGGTCATCACTGTGCGTGGCCCACCTGTCGTCGTATGCAGGTCCCGGCGACAACCCGTCTTTCCCCCTATCTCTACAACGACCATGCGGACATTGATGCGTGCCTTAACGCGGTGGCCGAGGTGCGCGGAATCTTCGGGGCCACGTGATGCAGGACCTCTACCAGGAGATCATCCTGGACCACTATCGTCGTCCGCAGGGACGCGGTTTGCGTGAGCCCTTCGATTCGCAGGTGCATCACGTCAACCCCACGTGCGGTGATGAAATCGACCTGCGTGTCCATCTTGAAGATCGAGATGGTTTGCCCTACGTGGCTGACGTCTCCTATGCCGGACAGGGCTGCTCCATAAGCCAGGCATCCGCGAGTGTGATGTTCGAAAGTCTCGCGGATAAGCCGCTGACCGAGGCCTTTGAGTCCCTGGCCCGCTTCCAGGAGATGATCCAGTCGAAGGGTGAGAATCCCGGTGACGAGGACACGATGGGTGACGCGGTGGCCTTTGCCGGTGTTGCCAAGTACCCCGCGCGCATCAAGTGCGCCCTTCTTCCCTGGTTGGCTTGGAAGGATGCAGTCCTGAGGGCATCAGATGCTTCATCAACCGATAAGGATGACCAATGAGCGAAAACGCTGTGGCCGATGATGTCTGGGAGGCCCTTAAAGACGTTGTGGACCCCGAGTTGGGTATCAACATCGTGGACCTAGGGCTCGTGTACGACGTGCACGTCGAGGAGGGCAATACCGCCACCGTGGACATGACACTGACATCAGCGGCATGCCCACTCACCGATGTGATCGAGGACCAGACGCGTGCCGCCCTGGACGGGCTCGTGACGGAGTTCACAATTAATTGGGTCTGGCTGCCACCCTGGGGACCCGACAAGATCACCGACGACGGCCGCGACATGCTCCGGGCGCTCGGCTTCAACCTCTAGGGGTACGCTCACCTCACTGTGATCACCGCTCAGGGGCTTGAAGTGCGAGCTGGTGCCCGGCTTCTCCTCGAGAACGCCACATTCCGCGTGGGCCCCGGCGATCGTATTGGTCTCGTCGGCCGCAACGGGGCGGGGAAGACAACCCTGACGAAGATTCTCGCCGGAGAGAGTGAACCTGCATCCGGTCTGGTGCATCGGGCGGGGACCGTGGGCTATCTCCCGCAGGATCCACGCACGGGGGACCTCGAGGTGTGGGCGCGAGATCGCATTGTTGGTGCTCGTGGACTCGATGACGCTGCCCGCCGGATGCGCGCCTCGGCGGAGCGGATGGGTGCTGCCGTTGGCGAGGAACAAGAGCGTGCGATGCGCTCCTACGACGCTGCCACTGCCGATTTTGAGGCGAGAGGTGGCTACTCTGCGGACTCCGAGGCAGCGCGGATCGCGGCCAGCCTCGGCCTGCCAGATCGTGTCCTTGGGCAACCCCTCGGAACTCTCTCCGGGGGCCAACGCAGGCGAATCGAATTGGCGCGGATCCTTTTTGGTGGCTACGACGTGCTCCTTCTTGACGAACCCACCAACCACCTCGACGCGGACTCCATCATGTGGCTGCGTCGCTTTCTGGCGACGTACGCCGGTGGCTTTGTCATCATCAGCCATGACACCGGATTGCTGGACGCGACTGTCAATACGGTCCTCCACCTCGATGCCACACGGGCTGTCATGGACACGTACGCGCTGGGCTGGAGTGCTTATCTCCTGCAGCGAGAGACGGATGAGCGACGCCGTCGCCGCGAGCGGGCCAATGCCGAGCGCCAGGCCTCCTCACTGCGAGAACAGGCCGAGAAGATGCGCGCCAAGGCCACCAAGGCCAAGGCAGCGCAGTCGATGCTGAAGCGCGCCGATCGCCTGGTGAGTAACCTCGAGGAAAGCCGCATGTCCGATCGTGTTGCCAAGATCCGGCTCCCCGAGCCTGCCCCCTGCGGCAAGACGCCCCTGATGGCGCGAGGGCTGTCGCGCTCCTACGGGTCGCAGGAGATTTTCACGGATGTTGATCTTGCCGTTGATCGTGGATCCAGGGTCGTCGTACTGGGACTCAACGGAGCTGGCAAAACAACGCTGTTGCGCATGCTTGCCGGGATCGACCCACCGGACACCGGGGAGATTCTCCTGGGCCATGGCGCGAGGATTGGCTACTACGCGCAGGAGCATGAAACCCTCGACCCGACAAAGACGGTCCTGCAGACGTTCGTCAGTGCCGCTCCCGACCTTGGAGACAGTGAGCGCCGCGGCATTCTGGGCACATTCCTCTTTAGTGGTGATGATGCAGACAAGCTTGTTTCTGTCCTGTCCGGTGGTGAGAAGACCCGGTTGGCCCTTGCCACGCTCGTGGTGTCGAGTGCCAATGTTCTCCTCCTCGATGAACCGACCAACAACCTTGACCCGGCTAGCCGAGAGGAGATCTTGGGTGCATTGCGCGGCTATCGCGGGGCTGTGGTGCTCGTGACCCATGATGAGGGTGCTGTGCGGGCCCTTGATCCCGAGCGCGTTGTGATCCTGCCCGAGGGTGATGAGGACCTGTGGAATGACGATTACGCCGAGTTGGTTGAACTGGCGTGAGATGCACATCGGGGACCCGGGTGATCGTTCAACCGCGCTATCGACACGGCTCTGGAGGTACTGATGGTTTTTGCCCTGCCTGATGAGGTCCTCAAGCGCGGGAACGTCCGCGCCAGCATCAGCGGTGATGTCGTGGAGATCACCCTGGATCGCCCTGAGGCGCGCAACCCGCAGACTCCAGCGACCTGGACGGCTCTAGCGGCTATCGGTGCCCTTCTGGAGGATTCCCCGGAGATTGCGCGCGTTGTTGTGATCCGTGGCGCAGGTACCGCCTTCTCGGCCGGTCTCGATAGGCGGATGTTCACGGCGGAGGGCGTGCCCGGTGAGATGTCTCTCGCCCAGTTGACACGGCTGTCTGACGTGGATCTCGCCTCGGCCATAGCGGGCTTCCAGGAGGCCTTCCTGTGGCAGCGCAGAGTGCCGGCGATCACCGTGGCTGCCGTACACGGTCCCGCGATGGGAGCGGGCTTCCAATTGGCACTGGCATGTGATGTCCTCCTGGCCACTGCGGAAGCCACCTTCGCCATGCGCGAAACCTCGTACGGTCTGGTCCCGGATCTTGCGGGCACGCATCCCCTCGTGACAGCCGTGGGCTATTCCCGCGCAATGGAGTTGTGTGCAACCGGGCGCGTTGTTTCGGCCGACGAAGGCTATGTCATGGGATTTGTCACGCGCGTTGTCGAAGACCTGGATGAGGCGGTAGCCGAAATGGCCCTGTCCATCTGCGCCACACCGCCGGGAGCCGTGGAGGCTCTCACATCGCTCCTCGCGGATAGCCTGGATCGCACCCGCGTGGAGCAGGCTGAAGCGGAACGTCATGCTCAGGTCCAACGACTTCGCGCGCTCATGTCAGGCGGCTGAGCATGTCGGGCGTGAACCCCTGGGCCATCTACCAGTCGATGACCCGCGATCCTGCACAGGCGAAGACGGTCGGCTGGGCCGTCGTCCGGCGCATTTTCACGTACGCGCGGCCCTATCGACGGCAGGTCATCGCCTTCCTCATCACTCTCGTCATTGCATCGCTTCTCACCGTGGCCCAGCCCCTGGTGTTCCGGCAGATCATTGATAACGGAATTTCCCAGGGCAACGGAACCCTCGTGACGGTGCTGGCTATCGTCGTCGCCGTCCTCGCACTGCTTGACGCCGCGATTGGTTTGATCGGCCGGTGGTACTCATCCAAGATTGGTGAGGGACTCATCTACGACCTCCGCACCCAGGTCTACGACCATGTGCAGCGGCAGTCGGTTGCCTTCTTCACTCGGGCTCAGACGGGAGCGCTCGTCTCCAGGCTCAACAGTGATGTCATCGGCGCCCAACAGGCATTCACCTCCACCCTGGGTGGGGTTGTCGGGAATCTCATCACGGTCACCATCGTCTTGATCACGATGTTCCTGCTGTCCTGGCAGGTCACCATCCTGTCGCTCATTCTCGTCCCGCTCTTTCTGCTCCCTGCTCGGTGGATGGGGCGACGCCTGCAGGCCTTGACCAAGGAGCAGATGCAGGTCAATGCGCAGATGAGCACGCAGATGACGGAGAGATTCAACGTTTCGGGCGCACTGCTCGTTTCGCTCTTTGGCAAGCCTGCGCGCGAGCATGAGGACTTTTCCCAGCGGGCAGCCCAGGTCAGGGACTCAGGCATTTCCATTGCGATGGCGAATCGATGGTTCTTCACAGCACTGCTGCTCGTTGGTTCCATTGCGACTGCCATCACGTACGGGGTGGGTGGCAATCTCGTCATTGGTGGCAGCATCACGCTGGGCACCCTGCTGGCCCTGGTGGCGCTCTTGGCCCAGCTCTACGGGCCGCTTACAGCCCTGTCCAATGTCCGCGTGGATGTCATGACCGCCCTGGTGAGTTTTGAGCGCGTCTTTGAAATTTTGGACCTGCCACCGCTGGTGCGGGATGCCCCCCATGCCAAGCCCGTCGAGACCGGTCCCCTCGGGGTGAGCTTTGACCGTGTGGGCTTCCGCTACCCCTCGGCAGCGGAGGTGTCCCTGGCCTCCTTGGAGTCCGTTGCTCGGGAGGGGAGTTCGCGGGCAGAGGAGCCGGTCCTTCACGATGTTTCTTTCGATGTGCTGCCCGGTCAGTTGGTGGCCCTCGTCGGCCCGTCTGGTGCGGGCAAGACAACGATCACGTCACTCGTGCCGCGGCTGTATGACGTGACGTCGGGCAGCGTTCGCGTGGGCGGGCATGACGTGCGTGATCTTGAAATGTCTTCCCTACGCGACGCTGTCGGAGTCGTCACACAGGATGCCCACCTCTTCCATGACACTATCGGCAACAACCTCCGGTACGCCCGACCCGATGCCAGTGACGAAGACATCCGAGATGCGCTTCGTGGTGCCCACATCCTCGACCTGATTGACAGCCTGCCCGATGGCCTCGACACCGTGGTGGGGGATCGCGGTTACCGACTGTCCGGGGGCGAGAAGCAGAGGATCGCTATTGCACGACTGCTTTTGAAGGCGCCGCGCGTGGTGATCCTGGATGAGGCCACCGCACACTTGGATTCGGAGAGTGAATCAGCCGTTCAGCAGGCGTTAGCAGAGGCATTGCGCGGCAGAACGTCCCTCGTCATCGCCCACCGCCTTTCGACAGTGCGCCAGGCGGATGTCATCCTCGTGATTGAGGAGGGACGCGTGGTGGAGCGAGGGACTCACGATGAGTTGCTCGCCAAGAGCGGCCTCTACGCGACGCTTTATGCGACCCAGTTTGAGGACTGAGAAGAATTCGCGGTGGATCCGTGGCGCGCATCTTCGCGTGCCTCACGTCGAAGGAAGAACCACCAGCCCACGAGGGCGATGACGGCAAAAATCATCCACTGCACGGCATAGCTGATGTTCTGAGTTTCATCAAACACCGGCGCTGGCAGGGGAGTGAGGCCTGAGTCGGAGGGGGACATACGTTCGACCTCGACATAGACGGCCGTCACGTCAGCGCCGAGGGCCACGGGGTCGAGTCGGGAGGCCTGTCCGGGGGGCAGGTCCGCGGGTGCTGGCGCGCTGAGCGTCTCAGCCCATCTCAAGCGCCCATCGATGGTGATGGACCCCGTCGGTGGCGCGGGAGCCTCGACGACACCTGCTGCCGTCCCCGTGGAAGGGATCCACCCACGGACCACCCAGATCCGCCCACTCGTTGAGGTTAGTGCTGATGCCACCCAGAATCCATTGCGCCCATCGAGGGGTCGCTGACGAATGAGCGTGGTCGAATCAGCGTCAAAGACGCCGGTCAATCGGACGGGTGCCCATTCGCTCGGAGCAGCAAGGGCAACGTCGAGATCACGTAGATCTCGAGCCGACTCCTGATCCTGGCTCACACGCTCCTGGCGCTCTTCTTCAGCTCGCTCCCACTGCCAGCGACTGAGCAAACCGAAGCCCGCAATCGCCACAATGACCAGCAGCGTGAATGCGATCCATCGCCTGGTGCGCAGCAGGGATCTCACACCACCACGCTAGGTCAGGGGCTCGGCTCGGCCGCCGTGGGCCCCGCCGGCAGCGCGAGTGATCGGGCCGTGAGCGGCATGGGAGCCGGGGGAGCGAAGCGGCGCCCCTGACCGGAGTTGGCTACGACGACGGCCAGATAGGGCAGCACAACAGCCCCGGCGAGGAAGACCCACTTGGGCCACCCCGGCACAACGATGGCGAGCAGCACACAGGCAGTCCTGATGGTCATGGAGATCAGGTAGCGGCGGGTTCGACCAGTCTGCTCGCGGGAGAGGGAGACAGCGGCACCCGTGATGGAGTGAATCTCGGGTGGGCGGGGGGTCGACATAGCCACACGCTACGGCCGAAAGCCGAATCTCGCACCGTGAGACACCCGTTTAGTGCCCGTCAGGTCTGTCCGTCCCGCCAGCCTCCAATGCGGCAAGTCGGTCACGCTCGCGTCGGGTGGGCTGGAGGGCGAGATTAAGGGGTATAACCAGGACGAGGGCATAAAATCCCCAGTAGGAGAACACCAGCGTTGCGAGCCCGGCCACGATGAAGACCACAAAAAAGGCAAGTCCTCGGAAGCGAGTCCTGGTCCCCTTGAGCGCTTCCCAGTATGCGCGGCTGCTGGGGGACAGGAGGTGCGGATGTCGACTGATGTAGGCCATCGCCAGCGTTCCCATCCCACTGATGTACGCCAGGGTCCACCAGTAGAGAACCCCGGTGCCATCGCTGCTGAACGACACGGCATTGTCCGATCCCCAATCGTCTCCACCGGCAAACATCGCGGCGGGCCAGGGGAGAAAAACAAATCCAATCAGCCAGCACATATTGAGCCAGAAGAGGGCGCCGTCGTAGGCCACGAGCGCGTTCATCACCCGGTTGTGGATGCTCCACATGATGGCGACGACGAAGAACGTCGATACGAACGTCATTACCGCGCCTGAGTTAGCCTCGAGAACGACAAGCACGTTTTGCCCCGGCTTTGGACCCGCGATGTTGATGAGGGGCAGTGCCAGCACCGTGATGGCCACGGCCACGACCGCGTCGGAGAAGAAGAGGAGACGATCGACACCGGTGCCCGATCTCAACTCCCACTGTGCCATGGCTCATGCTCCCACGGCGAGTCCCTCGTGTGCACGGGGACGACACCCACTAGCGTCGTGGTGCTGCTGTGTGGAACGTGACGGCAGTGGAGGAGATTGTCGGTTCACGATGGATGGGGAGACAGCATGGTTGCCCTGGTAACGGGTGCGAACCGCGGGATCGGGCTCGCGATTGCTCGCGCCATGCGCGATGCCGGCCATGAGGTGGTCGTGGGCACCCGGTCAGGTGATGCCCCGGACGGGTTGTCGAGTGTCCGCATGGACGTGACGAGCACGGAATCCGTCGACGCGGCCGTGGATTCCATCGAGGCAACGCACGGACCCGTGTCCATTCTTGTCGCCAACGCGGGCATTACGCGCGATGGGCTTCTCGTCCGTATGACGGACGACGACATCGATGCGGTGCTCCAGGCAAACCTGGTGGGCGCATTGCGTTGCTCACGTCGGGTGGCACGCGGCATGATGCGTGCACGGCAGGGGCGCATCGTTTTTGTCTCTAGCGTGGTGTGGGCGCTCGGATCGGCCGGGCAGGTCAACTACGCCGCGTCGAAGGCCGGACTTGTTGGTGCGGCGCGTTCCATGGCGCGTGAGTTCGGCAGTCGAGGAATCACCGTCAATGTCGTGGCACCCGGCTTCGTTGAGACGGGTATGACCGCCGTTCTCGATGAGACCCAGCGAGATGCCATCCGCCAGCAGATTCCTGCCGGTCGCTACGCCCACGTCGACGAGGTTGCGGGCGTTGTGACCTTCTTGGCCGGCCCGGGGGCGGGTTACATCACCGGGGCGGTTATCCCGGTGGATGGTGGTTTGGGCATGGGACATTAGGCATGGTCGGCATTCATAGCGTCGTCTAACGATCGGAAATGGTGAGACATGGGGATTCTGGATGGACGTCAACTACTCCTGACCGGGGTGCTGACGGATCAGTCGATCGCTTTCCACGTGGCACGCCTGGCTCAGCAGGAAGGCGCTCGCGTGGTGCTGACCTCCTTCGGCAGGGCCCTGTCGTTGACTCGTCGAACCGCCACCCGTTTGCCATCGGAGGCCCCGGTTCTCGAACTGGACGTCACGTCCACAGCGGACATGGATTCGCTCGCAACCCGTCTTGGTGAGCACGTCGACCGACTGGATGGGGTGTTGCACTCGATCGGGTTTGCGCCCGAGTCTGCGCTGGGCGGGAGATTCCTGACTACACCCTGGGAGGATGTCCGGATCGCTCTTGAGGTGTCGGCATTTTCCCTCAAATCCCTCACCATGGCATGCCGGCCGCTCATGGGACCGGGGTCCTCGGTGGTCGGATTGGACTTCGACGCACGTGTTGCGTGGCCGACGTATGACTGGATGGGCGTGGCTAAGGCTGCCCTGGAGTCCACCGCTCGCTACCTCGCCCGTGATCTCGGTCCCGAGGGCATTCGGGTAAACCTCGTTGCTGCGGGACCGATTCGGACGATGGCAGCGAAGAGCATTCCCGGATTTGATGAGTTCGAGACCGTATGGAAGCAACGTGCACCCCTCGGGTGGGACCTTGATGACCCCGAGCCTGCGGCTCGTGCCTGTGTGGCTCTGATGTCTGATTGGTTTCCCTCCACCACGGGCGAAATCATTCACGTGGACGGTGGAGTCCACTCGCAGGGAGCCTAGGGAGTGCCATGCCCACGCTGATTCTGATGCGTCACGCTAAGTCGGACTACCCCCCGGGCGTCATCGATCGGGAACGGCCCCTATCGGCACGGGGGGAGCGGGATGCCGACTCTGCCGGCCGTTGGATGCAGGCGATGTATCCCCAGGTCGATGTTGTGCTTCTTTCGCCAGCGGTGCGCGCACAACAGACGTGGGCACGAGTCGGTCCTCACATCGTGGCGGGTCAGATACGCACGGAGCCCGTGGTCTACGACGACTGGGGAAGCGGTCTGTCGCACCTCATCACCTCCACCGTGGATGCATCCGCCCATCGCACCCTGGTGGTGGGACACAACCCCGGCATCGAGGATGTGGCGCAGCGCTGGTCAGCGGAGGGCAGTGATGTGGTTCGCGACGGCATGCTTCGCAAATATCCCACCTGCGGAATCGCCGTCATCAACCTGACATCAGGCTGGCAGGGGCCGGGGGAATTGCTCACGTTCACCGTGCCGCGCGGCTAGGGCAGCGGACCGATTGCATCGGCATCGGCGTCTTCAATCTCTTCACGGGTGATCCCCAGGAGGAAGAGCACCGAATCCAAAAAGGGAGCGTTGAGAGCCGTATCCGCGGCAGCACGCACGAGGGGCTTCGCATTGAAAGCGATTCCCAGTCCAGCAGCGTCAAGCATGTCAAGGTCGTTAGCTCCATCACCGATAGCGATGGTGCGCGAGCGCGGGATGCCGAATTCGTTCGCGAATTCCTCCAACGCTTGACGCTTGCCCCAGCGATCGATGATGGGTCCGGCCACACGTCCGGTGAGCCGACCATCCCGCACCTCGAGTGTGTTGGACCGCATCCCGTCGACTCCCAGTTGATCTGCCAGTGGGGAGATGACCTCGCCAAACCCCCCCGACACAAGACAGATGCGGAACCCCAGACGCCGCAGGGTTCGACACAGCGTCCGAGCTCCCGGGGTGAGCCGGATTCGTCCGGCGGTCTCTGCGATGACGTTCACCGGCAGGCCCTCCAAGAGCGCAACTCGTGCACGCAGGGCCTCAGCGAAGTCCAGGTCACCCGCCATGGCGCGTGCGGTGATGTCAGCCACGGCACTCTGCACGCCCGCTCGCTCAGCCAGCAGGTCAATCACCTCGTCCTGGATCAACGTGGAGTCCACGTCCATCACAACAAGGCGCTGCCCCCTGCGATCCAGACCGGCATGTTGGACCGCGATATCCACCCCGAGACCACCAGCGGCCAGGGACAGTTCGCGGCGAAGATCGGCGATGTCTTCCCCCGAACCCTCGAAGACCACCGCTGTCACCGGGTACGAGGCGATCCGCCGGATGCGATCGATGTTGCAGCCGCGCTCAGCCATCCGGCGCGCGATCTCGGCCACTGCCGCCGGCGGCAGGGTCCGGGCCATGACGGTGACATGGATGCGACGCCGTGCCGGGTCCTTTCGGTCAAGCCGTGCCCCGGGGACCGTCTCAGCCTCCATCCCCAATCGAGCAGATTCGGCATGGATAGCCGCGCGGGTATCGCTCACATCGCTGGCCTGCAAACCAAGGAGTACGGCCAGCACGAGTCGGCCGCGGACAACGATCTGTTGAATGTCAACAACCTCGCACTGGATATGACGCAATGCCTCGAAAAGCGATGCTGTTACGCCAGGCCGGTCGCGTCCACTGAGGATGGCGAGCAGCGTCCCGTCCATGTGTCCGACCCTAACGGGCGCGGTCACCATCGGTGAGCGGCGCGGTCGAATACGCCGATTCCAGAGCGGTCCGAGCCGCCGGCTCCACTGACCGCAATGCGTTGTGCAACCGCTGTGTCTCATGGGCTGTCACGCCCCCGGGTGCATGGGGCAGGGTCACCGCCTGTGCAGCGACCAACATCGGCAGTGCCGCGGCGGCGAGGCGTCGCGAGGGAGCGGGGAGGCGATCCCCGTGGAGGAGCCAGGCGTCCACGATCATGTCCACGAATGTCGGCAGGCCCTGGCCGAGGGGGTTCGTGCCCGTGGAATCGAGAGCGTGGGCAGCCTCAACAACGGCCGCACGAAGATCTCGGTCCGCGGACTCCGCGGTGGCGGACGGGCTGGGGAAACCACCGTGGTCATCCCACATCACCCACTCTCCGTTCGCATGAGCGATGAGCCAGCGCACATGAGGGCCAGCACCACAGCCCACAGCCCCTTCCCCGTCCATCCCGTGGGGGACCTGTACGCCTCGTGGATCACCCGGCCGGGGAAGCGCAAGGCGCACCCCCGGTCGGGAGGACTCGTGCAGACGGGCCACCTGTTCCCACCAACCCCCCGGTGGCTCTCCCAACGGCATGAGCCCACCGAAGACATCATCCGCCGCGGCACCCCTGAGCGAGGCGCCGAGCCACATCGCCGCCTGGCCTGACCGCCACGATGCTGAGTTGATGTCGAGGGACGGGCCAGTCACCCTGAGACGCTATCCGGCTAGGTTGAGCGGGTGACGCAGGTCCTCGCATTCAGCCGTGTGGGGGTCCGTCGGGGTTCAAATTGGATCTTGTCGGACATCGACTGGGTGGTCCACGCAGAGGACCGCTGGGTCGTGCTGGGACCCAACGGCGCAGGCAAGTCCACGCTCTTGTCACTGGCGGCAACGCGCCAGCACCCGACGACGGGCAGCATCACGATCCTGGGCGAGACCCTCGGCATGACCGATGTTTTTGGCCTTCGTCCCCAGATCGGACTCGTCGGCGCCGGTCTCGGCGATTCCCTTCCTCCACGGGAGCGCGTCCGCGACGTTGTCATCACGGCCTCCTGGGGGATCACGGGGCGTTGGCGTGAGGTGTACGGCGAGGCTGACGCACGTCGAGCCGAGCGACTGCTGCGTCTCATGGGAGTTAGTGACCTAGCCGATCGGCGCTACGGATCGCTCTCCGATGGTGAGCGGAAGCGGACCCAGATCGCGCGATCCCTCATGTCCGATCCGGAGTTGCTGCTGCTGGATGAGCCCGCCGCAGGCCTTGACCTCGGTGGCCGAGAGGCGCTGGTGCGTCGACTGGCCGACATGGCCGCGGATCCCATGGCTCCCACGACGGTGCTGGTGACGCACCACGTCGAAGAGATCCCCCCCGGCACCACACACGCCCTGCTGCTGCGCGGGGGAGCCGTGGTGGCCCAGGGTGCGCTCGCCGACGTTCTCCGGGGCGAATCGTTGTCCGCCGCCTACGGCATACCCCTGGACGTGACGCAGCGTGACGACCGGTGGTCCGCCCGGGCACTGTCATGACGCGTCGGTGGCTCTTTGCTGATCAGTTGGGTCCGCACTTCTTGGGCCCGGTGGAGACTCCCGGAGATGATGGGGTGGAGAAGGTCCTCATCATTGAGTCGCGTGCGGCTTTTGGGCGCAGGCGCTACCACCGCGCCAAGGCGCATCTGGTGCTGTCCGCGATCCGGCATCGTGCGCGCGAGCTCGGTGATCGATGTGAGTATGTGCAGGCGGATGGCTACCGTTCGGTCGTCGCGTCCATGGGTGAGCCGCTGACCGTCATCAATCCGACATCCTGGCCCGCGCGCAACCTCGTGCGAGAACTCGACGTCGCCGTGCTCCCATCGCGTGGATTTGTCACGCCCGAGTCAGAGTTCGATGAGTGGGTGCGTGGGCGGCGTCACCTGCGCCAGGAGGAGTTTTATCGCTTTGCCCGTAAGTCCACGGGGATACTCATGGACGGTGATGAGCCCGTAGGCGGACGGTGGAATTTTGATGCGGACAACCGCCTGCCACCCCCGCGTGGCGCGACGACACTGGGGTTGGCCGAGCCCATCTGGCCCGTTGAGGATGACATCGATGCCGAGGTTCGTGCGGACCTAGACCGTTGGGAACGGGATGGTCTCGTCCTCGTCGGGCGCGATGGCCCACGGCGCTTTGCCGCCACGCGGACCGAGGCGTTGGCAGCCCTGGAGGACTTCGTGACCCATCGCCTCGCTGCCTTCGGTCCGTACGAGGATGCGGCATTGGTGGGGGACTGGCCCATGGCCCACTCCCTGCTGTCCGTGCCGCTCAATCTTGGTCTGCTGGATCCCTACGAGGTCATCGACCGGGTGGTCCTCGCGGGGGAGGAGGGTCAGGTGCCGCTGGCCAGTGTGGAGGGACTCGTTCGCCAGGTGATGGGGTGGCGAGACTTCATCTGGCATCTGTACTGGCATTTCGGGCCGGATTACGTCGCCACCTCAAATGCCCTCGACGCCTCGACACCGCTACCCGCCTGGTTTAGAGACCTAGACGCCGAGTCGGTGACGGCGCGATGCCTCTCCGTCGCACTCGCAGAGGTGGACGAACGGGGATGGAATCACCACATCCTCAGGCTCATGGTGCTCGGCAACTGGGCCTTGCAACACGGCTATGACCCCGTGGAGACCACGGAGTGGTTCACCGCGTCCTATGTGGATGCCTACCCCTGGGTCATGGCCGCGAACGTCGTGGGGATGGCACTTCACGCCGATGGTGGACGCATGGCAACCAAGCCGTACGCCGCGGGGGGCGCCTACATCAAGCGGATGACCGACTTCTGCCGCGATTGCGCCTATCGCCCGAACGTCCGTGTGGGGCCCACGGCATGTCCCGTCACGGCCGGGTACTGGGCGTTCATCCATCAGCACGAAGAACGTTGGCGTCAGCACCCCAGGATGGCTCAGCCAGCACGTGGTTTGGATCGCCTATCCGATCGCGATGCGGTCCTTGCGCAGGAGGCCGAGAGGGGATCGGATCCCCCGTGAGGATTGATCCCCGCCCCGTGGAGTCTGCGGAGGATCCTCGCGCAAGCCCGTATGCGCAACTCACGGACATGGAACTCAGGCTTCGCGTCGAACATGCGACGGGTGTCTTCATCGCCGAGGGAATGCTCGTCATCGAACGATGCGTGGCGGCCGGTCTCGAGGTTGTCTCAGTGCTGACGGCACGTCGTTGGCTCGACAGACTCGACGAGATTCTGCACGACGAGGACATCGATGTGTACGTCGCCGATGCTGACATTCTTCGTTCCATAACCGGCTTCCATGTTCATCGCGGTGCGCTGGCGGTGGTGAGGCGTCCCGCATCTCGAACCGTTGACGAATTGCTCGTCGCTCCCGGCGACATTCTTGTGCTCGAGGGGTTGGTCGACTCCACGAATGTGGGTCTGGCCTTTCGATCTGCCGTGGCGCAGGGCATCGATGGCGTTGTCCTATCTCCCGATTGCGCGGATCCGCTCTATCGCCGGGCGGTCAAATCATCCATGGGGGCCGTAGTGCGGTGTCGCTGGGCACGCAGCTCCGACTGGCCTACAACCATGACGGCCCTCATTCACAGCCGCGCCGTCGTCGCCCTGGGTCCCGACGGCGACGAGGATCTGGCGACGGTCCTGGCCGACTACGCCACCCGAGACATCGCCCTGGTCCTCGGATCGGAGGGTCCGGGGATCACCGAATCGACCTGGACGACCAGCCATCGGCGCGCTCGGATTCCCATGGCCTGTCCCGAGGACTCACTCAATGTGGCGGCCGCGGCCGCCGTTGCCTGCTACGCGAGGCTCCATATGCGTACGATGGGCCCATGACACCCCGGGCCCTTGCGCTGGTCGCATCCGTCACCTTTCTCGGTATGGCTGCCGTCACCGCCTGCTCCTCAGGACTCGGCGCCGGACAACGTGGTGAGAGCAGCACGCCCAGCACCGCGAGTTCGATGTCCTCAGACGCCCCGGCCGACAATCCCGCGCCCGTGGTGGGCTCCATGGATACGGCCGGCATCGTGTCCGTGGGACTCACCGACCCCTACACCCCCCAGAGCGCCGGCACCGCCACGGATGACTACCGTTGCTTCCTCCTGGGCACGGGGCTGCTTGAGGATCGGTTCATCACCGGTGTGCGCTTCCTTCCGGATAATCCCGCCGTTGTCCATCACGCCATCCTGTATCGGGTCCGCCCCTCGCAGCTCGATGCTGCTGAGCGTCGCGATGCTGAGGAGCCCGGACAGGGATGGAGTTGCTTCGGCGGGCCGGATCTCCCTGCCGCGACCGAGGGTGCGGCCGTGGGTGGATTGGACTCCGCACCGTGGCTTGCGGCGTGGGCACCCGGTGGTCGGGAGTCCAGCTACCCCGAGGGCACGGGCGTGTTCGTCGAGAAGGGCAGCAGCGTCATCCTCCAGGTGCACTACAACCTTCTCGCCGGTCAGGGTCCCGATTCGACAGCCGTGAAGTTGCGCACCGTCTCGGCTGACACCGGACTTGTTCCCCTCGAGACGCTCCTGTTGCCGGCACCGGTGGAGTTGCCGTGCCTTCCCGACGAGGACGGCCCACTGTGTGACCGCGAGACTGCGGTGGAGGACACGATCAAGCGTTTTGGCGGCGAGTCCCTGCGCACCATCTGGGGTCTGCAATTCATTTGCGGCGGTGACCTCGTGGAGCCCCGTGCCGGAGCGACACAGTCATGCACGCATGATGTTGAAGAGGCGATGACGGTGTACGCCGCTGCCGGACACATGCACCTGCTGGGACGATCCATTGGAATCGTTGCTAATGCTGGCACGAGTCGAGAGGAGCAACTCCTCGACGTGCAGGTGTGGGACTTCGATCGGCAGGGTGCCACACGCCTAGCCAAGCCACTGGACCTCACGCCCGGTGACACCTTGACCGTGACCTGTACCCATGATGCGAACCTGCGGCGGCAGCTGCCCGCCCTGGCCGACACAGACCCGCGCTACATCACCTGGGGCGAGGGCACGACCGACGAGATGTGCCTCGGTGTTTTGACCATCGCACGGTGAGCAGGACGCTCCTTGACTAGCACACGCACCGCATGACACTAGGGGCCACACTTCGCCTGGCTAGCGGCATTGTCGTCGCGACCGCAGGGGGTGTGCTCATCATCGTTGCCCTGGGGTTGACAGGGGCAGCGGCATTCATGGAGGCAACCGTTGGGCGCGCAGGGGTGGTCACTCAGCCCCTGGGGACCATCTCCGCACCCTCCACGGACGTGGCCGCTCTGGTGGACGGTGTATCAGCTCGGCTACAGCCACCGGAGCCTCCCGATGCCGTCGCTGGGCTGCTGGCGTTGGCCGGCACCGATGTGGCGAGCATCGCCGGGCGGATCGGTGAGTTCATACTGGTGGCGAAGTCCACCGGAGATGCATCCGTGTTTCTCGGGGTCGCCCCCGTGGATAGTGTCAACGTCTACCTGCAGGGAACGCCCTATGCGGTGGCCGTGCGCGACGGCCAGGTGTGGTCGACCGTGTCCGTGCCCGGTGCTGCGACCCCGGTCCTGCCCGAGGCTGTGGACCTGTGGTCCGCCAGTTCCGTGGGAAATCCGGCAGAGCTGGCCGCCGCTGACCTGACGGGCGAAACACTCATCATCATGAACCCGGATGGCACTCCTGGTGTCGAGGCGAACCTGACTTTGGAGTACCGCGTCCCCGGGGCGGACCGGGTGATGGAGATCACGGCTGTCTCGGCCGCGGGTGCCAGCGTGGGTGGACTCATGCTCGTGCTGGGTGGAGCCTGGCTGGTCGTGGGGCGCCGCGGGGGCGGCGTCCGGGGTCGCCACCAGTGACCGCACGGGATGCTCGCGACGGCGAGGACCGCATCCTCACGGTTCCCAATGCCCTGAGCGTCCTGCGACTGCTGCTGATTCCCCTTTTTCTCTGGCTCATCCTCGTGGAGCAAGCCGACATGGCCGCCGTGGCTGTCCTCGCGGTATCGGGGATCACCGATTGGGCCGATGGGCTGATCGCTCGCGCAACGGGGCAGATAACCCACCTCGGTCGCCTGCTCGATCCCCTGGTGGACCGTGTGACCGTTGCGGCGACACTCGTGGGCCTGGCACTGCGGGATCTCATCCCGTGGTGGCTTGTCGGCCTTCTCGTCGCTCGGGAGGTCCTCCTCCTGCTGCTCGTCCCGCGACTACGCCGCCACGGGCTCCTAGCCCTGCCCGTGCACTACCTCGGCAAGGCGGCCACCTTTGCCCTCTACTGGGGCTTTCCCTTCGTCCTGGTGGGTGCTGGGTCGGCGACCTGGGAACAGGTTCTCGGGGCCCTGGGCTGGGCCTTTGTGATCTGGGGCACCGCCCTGTACTGGTATGCGGCTCTGCTCTACGTCGATCAAATGCGTCGCATCGCGAAGCACGGTCCCCACGGCACCGTCCTTGAAGCCCAGAGCGCGGACGACTAGATTCCATCCAGCGGTCTGAGGGGCCGTTCATGCACGTGCGGCATGAGGCATGCACCGATCGAAGATGCGCTGAGGAGGTCCCATGGTCCCCGAGGATCTGCTGTACACGGCCGAGCACGAGTGGATCCGGTCCACGGGCGACGGCACTGTGACCTTTGGAATCACTCACTACGCTCAGGATGCCCTGGGAGACATCGTGTATGTGGACCTCCCGCGCGTTGGCCAAGTACTCAGCGCGGGTGCACCGTGTGGAGAGGTTGAATCAACCAAAAGTGTGAGCGAGATCTTCGCACCTGTGAGCGGGGAGGTTGTCGCGGTGAATGTCGCGTTGACTGACTCCCCAGAGACCGTCAACACCGCGCCGTACGGCGACGGGTGGATGGTTGAGGTTCGCTTGACGGGCGAGGGCTCACCCACCCTGGATTCCGCCGCCTACCGCGGGCTGATTGGCGACGTATGAGTGCGTCAGGGTGCGAGCATCCGGTGGATGTCGACGATCGCTTCTGTCGCGTATGCGGTGCTGAAGTGGTCACCGACGTAACCTCCGTCGGTCTGGGGGGTCCCGCCTCAACAGGATCACTCCCGGCGGTGGGCTCGGGGCTGGCCGCCGGCGTGGGAGCGGGTGAAGCCGTCCTGGTGGTCCGCCGGGGCATGAACGAGGGCGTTTCGTACCTGCTCACCGGCGATGTGGTGACGGCGGGCCGTGAGCCCGACTCCGATCTTTTCCTCGATGACGTCACGGTGAGCAGGCGCCACGCCGACATGAGGCGGATGGCCGACGGCTGGCTCCTGCGCGACGTGGGGAGCCTTAACGGCACGTATGTCAATCGACAGCGCATCGAGGAGGTTGCGCTCGTGGCGGGTGACGAGGTGCAGATCGGCAAGTACCGCTTTGTGTATTTGGTCGGGGGGGCCACCGGGTCGCCGTCGTGACGAACGAGGGGGTCACGTTGGTCCCTATCGGGGTGGTTGTGGGTCAACTTCACGGGGAATTCCCGGACGTCTCTGTGTCCAAGATTCGATATCTTGAGACACAGGGCTTAATCCAACCTCAACGCACTGCGCGAGGAAGTCGCCGTTACTCCGCGCAGGACATCTCGACTCTTCGCCGGATCCTGCACCTGCAGCGCGATGAATTCCTCCCGCTCTCGGTGATCAAGGAACGCCTGCTGACACCCGACGCTGACACCGAGGTCACGTCCATCGCCACGTCCCGGCTGCGCCGATCCCGGCAACGTTCGCTGAGCCCGTCGGAGGTGGCGCACCAGTCCGGGATTAGTGAGAGCACCCTCGAGGAGTTGCAGTCCTTTGGGCTCGTTATCGGTCTGGACACGTCGGCCGTCGACGTGGGCCGAGCCGTGGCACGCCTGCGCACGTATGGGATCGAACCACGCCATTTGCGGTCATTCCGGGTTGCCGCTGACCGCGAGATCGGCCTCGTTGGGCAGGCCTTGGCCCCGCTCACGGGGAGTTTATCCTCTGCTGAGGTGCGAGAAGAGGGTGCGCGACTTCTTGCCCTCCTGCTTGACCTCCATGTTGCACTGCTTCGTCAACGGTCGTCTACCCTCGAGTCATGAGCGTAGTGCGGCGTGGTGTCCGGAGCAGGCGATGAAACGCGTTGAGGTGCTCGGGGTCAGGGTCGAGATGCCGACCAATCAGCCCATCGTGCTTCTTCGCGAGACCGATGGTGATCGCTACCTGCCCATTTGGATTGGTGCGACGGAGGCAACAGCGATTGCCTACGTTCAACAAGGTGTTGTCCCACCCCGGCCACTCACCCATGATCTCCTGCGCAACGTCATTGACGCGCTCGGGCACACCCTCAAGGAAGTCCACATCACCACGCTGGATGGCGGGGTGTTTTTTGCTGAAATGCACCTGGAGGGTGGCATCGTCATTGAGGCCCGACCCAGCGACGCCATCGCCGTGGCCCTGCGCGCGGGGAGCACGGTCTTCGTCGCGGATGAGATTTTTGATGAGGCCGGGGTGCTGATCCCTGACGAGGAAGAAGACGAGGTAGAGAAGTTTCGTGAGTTTCTCGACCAGATCACACCGGAGGATTTCGGTAAGGGCTCATGACCACGGCGGGTCGCATTGACCCGGTCCGACGTGAGCCCTACCGTGGCATTCCGCTCCCGTTTGGGGCCCATGATCAGGAAGGCGGTGGGAACGTCAATGCGCCTACCTGATGAGACACCGAGCGCCACGCCGATCCCCACAACGGTTGACCAGCCCTCGCTCTTCCCCAACGACGGATTCGTGGCGGCAGCCGTGCACCTGGGGTATCGCGGTCCGGTGGCCTGCACGGCTGCGGGCATCACCTACCGCCAGCTCGACTACTGGGCACGCACCGGTCTGGTCGAGCCGAGTATCCGTCCGGCCAATGGATCGGGGAGCCAGCGGCTGTACGCCTTCAGAGACATTCTGGTCCTGCGCATCGTGAAGCGGCTGATTGATACAGGTGTATCCCTGGCCAATATCCGGGCCGCAGTCGAGCATCTGGGTGAGCGCGGTGCTGAGGATTTGTCCCGGATGACGTTGATGAGTGACGGGGCATCCATCTACGAGTGCCGCAGCGAAGATGAGGTCATCGACCTTGTCCGTGGTGGCCAGGGCGTGTTTGGCATTGCTATCGGTCGTGTCTGGCAGGAGGTGGCGGGCCAACTCGCCACCATGCCGGGGGAGCGCGCTGATGGGAGCGTGGCGGCATCGGCCGAGGCCGATGAGCTCACAATCCGCAGGGTGGCCCGGCACGCCGCTGTGTGAATGACGCTCTTGACCGCACAGTGAGCTAGTCTTGGCTTGCTGTTGGACTGTGCACGGGAGAGTCCCGGGGTGACCCGGGCGCCGAAGGAGCAACCACCCCGGAAACTCTCAGGCCCCTGGACCGTGTGCGGGAGGCAACTCTGGAGAGAGGGTGGTTCGCCACCCCACCGAAGGTGAAAGTCGGGCAACCGACGAAAACTCTCAGGTCGCGGTGCCCGCGAGACCAGAGGGGGTCGGGCGTATGCCGTGCGCTCGTCCTGCTGCGTCGCTGGGGGCACTGATGATCGCACCTCGTTCCATCTCATTCGTCGATCGTCATGTCGGTCCAGGTGCCGCTGACATCCAGACGATGCTCTCAGCAGTCGGCTTCCCGACGTTGAGTAGTTTCCTCGATGCTGTTGTTCCGGAGTCCATCCGATTGACCACCGGATTGAATCTTGACGCACCACGTAGCGAGCCTGAGCTCACGGCCGAACTTCGCGACATCGCAGGCCGCAATCGTGTCCTGACATCGTTCATTGGACTTGGCTACACCGATTGCATAACACCCGCGGTCATCCGGCGTAACGTTGTGGAGTCACCCGCGTGGTATACGGCGTACACGCCCTATCAACCCGAGATCAGTCAGGGTCGGCTTGAGGCGCTCCTGGTCTTCCAGACGGTGATTGAGGACCTGACGGGGCTCCCTGTCGCGCCCGCCAGCCTTCTGGATGAGCCCACCGCTGCCGCGGAGGGCATGGGACTCCTGCACCGCGTGCATGCGGGATCGCGGTTCATCGTTGATGAGGACACCCATCCGCAGACGATTGCGGTCCTCCGGACGCGTGCCGAGCCCATGGGCATCGTGGTCGACATTCGTCGACGCGACGACATCCTGGATTCGCTGTCTGATGATGTCTTCGGTGTCCTGGTGTCCTACCCGGGATCGTCCGGCGCCATATCCGATATCGGTGCCCTCCTCGCAGGTCTGGGCGACCTCGACTGCGGAAGTGTTGTCGCGACCGACCTGCTCGCGCTGACCATGCTCACCCCACCGGGGGAGCTGGGCGCCGACATCTGCATTGGTTCGGCTCAGCGCTTTGGTGTACCGCTCGGTTTTGGCGGGCCGCACGCTGGATTCATGAGCGTTCGCGGTGGACTCGAGCGTTCACTTCCCGGTCGACTCGTCGGCGTCTCTGTCGATGCCGACGGGGTCCCCGCATATCGACTGGCCCTGCAAACACGTGAGCAGCACATTCGCCGTGAACGCGCGACGAGCAACATTTGCACGGCCCAGGTGCTGCTGGCCGTGGTCGCTGCCATGTATGTCGCCTACCACGGTCCCGAGGGACTTCGTGCCATCGCTGATCGCGTACGTGCTCATGCGCTCCAGGTCGCTGCCGGTTGCAACGACATGGGTCTGCGGGTCGTTGCTAATTGCTTCTTCGATACGGTGCGCATCCATCGTGCCGGCGGTGCCGATGCACTCGTCGCAGCGGCCCTCGATCGGGGCATCAACATCCGGCGCGTGGACGTGGACACCGTCAGCGTGACGGTCGATGAGACAACAACCAGCGATGACGTACGCCGACTCCTTGAGGCGTGGGGGGCGACCTCGGTCCCCACGATTGACCCGACTGCGCGAGACCTGCCGATGAATCTTCGGCGGACCTCTCCCTATCTGGCCCATCCCACCTTCCACGACCACCGCAGTGAGACGCAGATGCTGAGGTATCTCCGGCGCCTGTCCGATCAAGATCTTGCCCTGGATCGATCCATGATTCCCCTGGGCTCATGCACGATGAAGCTCAACGCCACAACAGAAATGGAGCCGATCACCTGGCCCGAATTTGCCGATATTCATCCTTTTGCGCCCCTGGATCAGGTGCAGGGGTACGTCGAACTCATCGGTGCCCTTCAGTCCATGCTGTGCGAGGTCACCGGTTACGACGCCGTGAGTGTGCAGCCCAATGCCGGGAGTCAGGGTGAGTTCGCCGGGCTCCTGGCCATCCGGGCCTATCACCGCAGCAGGGGGGAGGCCCAGCGCGACCTGTGTCTCATCCCCAGCAGCGCTCATGGCACCAATGCGGCGAGTGCCGTGATGGCCGGCATGCGGGTCCTCGTAGTGGGTTGTGATGAGCACGGCAATGTCGATGTGGACGATCTGCAGACCAAGATCACCGAGAATGCCGGACAGCTCGCAGCGCTGATGATCACGTACCCCTCAACGCACGGTGTTTTCGAGTCATCCGTGGGTGATATCTGCGCTCGGGTGCACGATGCGGGTGGTCAGGTCTACGTCGATGGAGCCAACCTGAATGCGCTCGTCGGGCTGGCCAGACCGGGTCGATTCGGCGCGGATGTATCGCACCTGAATCTGCACAAGACCTTCTGCATCCCACATGGGGGTGGCGGACCAGGCGTGGGACCCATCGGAGTACGAGCCCACCTCGCCCCCTTCCTGCCCACTCATCCCCTCCAGCCAGCGGCCGGTCCACCCGACATCCCCGGGGGAGTCGGACCGGTGAGCGGAGCCCCCTGGGGATCCGCGGGCATCCTGCCTGTTCCCTACGCCTATCTGCGCATGATGGGGGCGGAGGGACTCACACACGCCACCTCCGTGGCCATTCTGTCCGCGAACTACATCGCTCAGCGACTGGGTGCGGCCTATCCCATTCTCTACACGGGGGACAACGGACGGGTCGCCCACGAGTGCATCCTGGACATTCGGCCCATCACCAAGGCCACGGGAGTCACCGTGGATGACATTGCCAAACGCCTCATCGACTACGGGTTCCACGCCCCGACCATGTCCTTCCCCGTGGCGGGCACCCTCATGGTGGAGCCGACCGAGAGCGAAAGCCTGGCCGAGCTCGACAGATTCTGTCAGGCGATGCTGAGTATCCGGGCGGAGATTGATCGCGTGGAGTCGGGGGAGTGGACCGCCGAGGACAGTCCACTGCGACATGCACCACATACGGCTGAGTGTCTCGTCCGTGACTGGACGTATCCCTATGACCGGCGTACGGCGGTCTACCCACCCGGAGTGCAGGCATCGGCAAAGTACTGGCCTCCGGTACGTCGCGTCGATGGTGCGTACGGAGACCGCAACCTGGTGTGCGCATGTCCGTCACCCGAGGAGTTGGCCGGGGTTGCGCGGTAGCCTCGTCGCGTGATTGATCTGAGCGAGGGGCTCTTGGCGGGTCTCCTCGTAGCCATCGCTGTGGCGGGATTCGCCCGTTGGCGAGGGTGGGGAGTGGCGATCCCCGTGGTGACTGCCGGTGTCATCGTGGGTCTCCTGCCCTTCGGGCCATCAGCACCGGATGACGCGGGCGAGGTGTTCCTGCTCATCCTCGCCCCCCTGGTCTTCGGCGAGGCACTCTCCGGGTCGTACGTGGATTTTCGTCGATTTCGTCGGCCAATTTTTGCTCTCGCGGTCGGACTCGTCATCGTCTCCTCCGTGGTGGTGGGTGCCGTTGCCACGGTGTTGGTCCCGGGTTTGCCACTGGCCATGGCCTTTGCCCTGGGTGCCATCCTGTCGCCCACCGATGCGGTCGCCGTGGCCAACATTGCCCGACGGGTCGCCCTCCCACGTCGGGTTGTGACGATCCTGGAGGGCGAAAGCCTGGTCAACGATGGCACCGGACTCACACTCCTGCGTGTCGCACTCGCCGCCGCTGCCGCCGGAACGGTGTCCGGCGGGGACATCGCACTCATCTTGTTTCAGTCCGTGGTGGGAGGTCTGGCCGTCGGGGTGGGCGCCGGATTGATCCTCGCGTGGGTTATACGCCGAGGATCAGACCAAACCGTCGCTAACGCCCTGGTGCTCATCGCTCCCTTCCCCGTCTACTACGTAGCCGAGGAGGTGGGCGGCTCCGGGATTCTCGCCGTCGTCGCCACCGCGTTGATCGTCGCCAACTCCATGCTGACGCAGCAACGATTTGAGGGACGTCGTTCATCCGTAGCGGTGTGGCGTCAAATCACCTTCATCCTGACGGCGGCTGCCTTCTTCCTTGTCGGGCTTGAACTCCCCACAACAATTTTGGCCCTGCCGGGGGAGGAGCGCCTGATCCTTCCCGCCCTGGTTGTGAGCGTCCTGCTCGCCCTCCTCATCACACGCATGGTTTTTGTCATGGGATACGTCCTGGTGTCGGGACACGGGGACGGCCGCCTGGGGTGGCGCGAGGCCGTTGTCCTTGCCTGGGCAGGCACGCGCGGCCCCGTCTCGGGATTGGCGGCCTTCTCACTGCCCCTGGGCGTGGGGCTGGAGGCCCTGGTGGACCAGAGCCGATTGCTGCAGGCCACGACCTTCCTCGTCATCGCGGCCACACTCGCACTGTCACCCACCCTCGGATTCGTCGCACGAGCTGTCCGACTGCAGCCCGATGTGCTCGACGAGGACAAGAGAGCCGTGCGAGCCGCACTCGCCACGCGAGGTCTTGAAGCGCTAGATGAGGCCGTGCGCGAGGCAGCGGACCGCCATGATCGTCTGCCACCGGGCGTGGAGGAGGGGCTTCGCCTGCGACTCATGGCGGAACTTCACGAGGGCGACAATGCCGCAGAGGATGCACAGACTGTGACGGATGGTCATCGCCTCGAGCTGGCTGTCCTGCGCGCTCAGCAGTCAGAGCTCCTGCGTCTGCGCGAGGCAGGCACACCTGATGCGGTGGTCCGGCCGGCGATGCATGACCTGGACCTGCAACTCAGCGCCCTCCAGGGCCGTCGACGCGAGCACCGTCCACCGGACTCCGTGGCGCCGACCGAGTAACGGAGGAGGGCCCACGCCACTCTGATCTGACATAATGTCCGTTATCGGATTTAGACATCCCTGTGGGGAGGGATCAGGCGCGCACAGCCTCGGCGAGCTCAGCGAAGTGCTCCACGAGGAGATTCATATCCGCCGGAGTGTGGGCGAGTGAGACCAGCCACTGCTCATCCAGTCCGGGTGGGGTCAAGACCCCACGGTTGACACCCCAGAGCCAACTGAGCTCGGCAATGCCGAAGTCGGTGCGCTTGTAGTCCCGGTAATTGCGGACGGGGCTCGGTGACCAGGTGATGGCCCCCTTGACCCCGAAGCCGACCGTGTGGGCGGGCAGGTCGTACGCCGCGATGATGGCATCGGATGCCGTCAGGGCACCGTTGTTGACCGCCTCAGCCGCCGCGAGCGCCTCATGGGTGCAGATGTCATCGACAGCCAGGGCTGCCGCCATGACGAGCGGGTTGCCGTTGTATGTGCCGAAATGCGGCATCCGCCAGTCTGAGATGGTCTCCATGACCTCTCGGCGCCCACCGAAGGCAGCCAGCGGCAGCCCACCGCCAATGCTCTTGGCCAGTGTCACGAGGTCGGGTGTCACCCCCAGGCGCTGGGAGGCACCGCCGTAGCCGGCTGTCAGGCCCGTCTTGACCTCATCGAAGACCAGCAGGACGCCGTGGGCGTCGCAGGCAGCCCGTACGCCGGCAAGGTAACCCTCGTCCGGCAAAACGATGCCGATGTTTTCCAGGACCGGCTCCATCACAACGGCGGCAATCTCGGAGCCATGGTCGGCAAGGATCACGCCCAACCGCTCCAGGTCGTTGTAGGGCACCACATAAACGGTGCCCGCCTCCACCTCGAAGGGGGTCACCGGAACGGGTGCGTTCTCGGGTCCGGCCTCCTCTACCGTGGGCTTGACCGAGACACTCAGGCCGTCGTATCCCCCGTGATATCCCCCCTCGATCTTCACGATGGCCCTGCGACCGGTGTACGCCCGGGCTGTGCGCACGGCATACATGTCGGCCTCCGTGCCCGAGTTGGCAAACCTCACCTGATCGATGTCGAAGCGCTGCTGGTATCGCTCGGCGACCTCGGTGGCGGACGGCGACGGTGTGACAAAGAGGGTCCCGACATCAAGTGCATTGCGCACGGCCTGCATCACCACGGGATTGAGATGACCCACCAACATGGCACCAAAGCCCATGGAGAGATCCAGGAGTTGACGTCCATCGACATCGGTAAGCCAGGCACCCCGGGCCGAATCAATGGCGATGGGGTACGGATCCCAGTACTGGAACGACGACGGGACACCCAGGGGCAGTGGTGACAGAGCGCGCGCATGATGCGCTGCCGAGCCGGGAGTCTGCGCGGTGAAGCGCTCCCATTCGGCGGCCAGCAAACCCTGGACGCGAGCCTCATCCAACGGTGTTGACGTAGCCGGCAGAGTGCGCCAGGTATTCGGGTCGTTGGCCGGGTAGGTCACGGCCGGGCTGGTGGTTGCGGTCATCATCGCCTCCTGGTGGCGCCGAAGGGCGCCGTATGGGTCTGATCGTAGACACTGGGGGTATGCCGCGTGTACGCGCCTATGCGCACCGGGGTGGTGCCGGTGAGGCCACCGAGAACTCCCTAGCCGCTTTCAGCAGGGCGGTCGATCTGGGATACACCCATCTCGAAACCGATATCCGACCCACGCGTGATGGTGTTGCTCTGCTGCACCACGATGCCTCCCTGGGCCGGACCACCGATGGCCACGGCCCGGTCCGGGACACGACGTGGGAGGGAGTTCGCCGTCTGACACTGGCTGATGGCAGCACTCCCCTGCGCCTGGAGGAACTCTTCGAGGCGTTTCCGGATGTCCACGTCAATGTGGACGTCAAGGAGGACGGTTCCATCCCCGCGTTGGTCGAGGCCGTGCAGCGCTGCCAGGCGTGGCAGCGAGTGTGCATCACGTCCTTCTCCCCCGGTCGACTACGTCGCGTCCGCTCGCTCATCCCGGCCGGAACACCCACATCCGCTCATCCCTGGGAGGTGGCGGCCCTACGTCTGGCAGCCACCGGAGCGCCACTCCCCCGCGTGCCCGTGCGACCGCGACGGATTCAGATTCCGATGCGCGCCCTCGGTCTTGGCCTCGCCACACCGGATGTCATCGCACTCGCCCATCGCCATGGACTCGCGGTTGATGTCTGGACCATCGATGACGAGGTGGACATGGAAGCCCTCATCGATCTGGGCGTGGACGGCATCATGACCGACCATCCCACCCGGCTGCGTTCGGTGCTGGAACGGCGGGGGTTATGGGGATCGGGAGGCGAGTAGCCGCGTCCGGATAGCGGATTCTCACGGAACTCCCAGGAACCGAGGGAACAGTGGACCCGTCGAATCGGTTATCAAGATCAGTCGACGACGGGAGACAACATGTCCGAGGGTTCGCTGCGCGGCACTCGGCTAGGTGCCACGAGCTACGAAAACGATGTCCACATCCGGCCCGCGGATCGCGTCATCGTGTCCTATGACTGCCCCCAGGGCCACATCACCTCCGTACCCTTTTCCACCGAAGCGGAGGAGATTCCGGTCCTGTGGCAGTGTCGCTGCGGCGCTGAGGCGCTCCAGCGCGCCGCTGATCGTCCCGACACCACGCCGGCACGCCCCGTGCGCACGCACTGGGACATGCTGCTTGAGCGTCGGACCATCCGTGACCTTGAAGAATTGCTGGATGAGCGGCTCGCTCTGCTGCACGCACGTCGCAAGAGCGCCTAGAGCCGCACGTCTGGTCCCTCCTCGGGCCAAGCAGCACGACCGGGTCCCGGAGGCATCGCGCGACGTGCCGCGTCCTCCCAACGCTGGGCAGTACGACGACGGACCGGCGGCATCCACAGGGCAGCGCCCATCAGCGTTGTTACAAAGCCCGGGATCGCGATGAGTAGCCCCGCCGGAACGATCAACAACGTCTGCGCCGGGGCGGCGACATGGCGGTGCGCCGCTGAGGTGATGGCCGGCCGCTGGGCATCTCTGCCTCCACGTTCATCACGCAGAGGCGCCAGGGATGACCGCAGGGACTGGCCTGTCGCTCCCAGGGAATAGCGCACCAGACCGAGCCCCAGCACGATGCACCCGATGACGATCACCAGGACCCACCACCAACCGATGACGCGTGCCACAGCGACGGCGAGGATGATCTCCACCAGGGGGTAGGCAAGAAGAAGTGCGCAGCCCCAACGGCCTCGCACGGTCATGGCGCACCCGGTGCCTGAGTCACGATCTAGCGGCCTGTGAGCTGGCGCCAGCGATACCCGGCGCCCCAGCGTGTGACGTTCAGGAGCGCTTCGCGAACGATCCCTCCGCTCATTTTGGAGGTGCCCGCCTCGCGCTCAACGAATGTGATCGGCACCTCGCGTACATCCAGCCCGCGCTGTAGTGCGCGCCACAGCAGGTCGATTTGGAAGCAGTAGCCATTGGATTCCACGGAGTCCAGGTCGAGGGCGCGCAGGGCACTCGCCCGATAGGCGCGGAACCCACCGGTGGCATCCCGGGTCGGGATCCCCAGCGCGAGCCGGGTGTACAAGCTCCCGCCGCGAGAGAGCAGTCGTCGAGAAGCGGGCCAGTTGACGACGGAACCGCCCGAGACCCAGCGGGACCCGAGCACGACGTCGGCTGGTGGTATGAGAGCGAGCAACCGTGGCAGTTCCTCAGGTCGATGGGAACCGTCAGCATCCATCTCAACCAGGACGTCGTACTCACGCTCCAAACCCCAGGCGAAGCCCGCGAGGTACGCCGCTCCCAGCCCAGCTTTGCTCGGCCGATGGAGCACATGAATGGCCGGATCACTCTCAGCGAACGCGTCCGCGAGGGCACCTGTGCCATCGGGGGAATTGTCATCCGCAATCAACACGTCGGCATGCGGCACAGCACGACGCAGGCGCTCAAGGAGTGAGGGAAGGGACTCGGACTCGTTGTAGGTGGGAATGATGACCAGAGTCCTCATGGGTCGAGCCTAGGCGCCGTCGGATCCCCGGGCGCGGGGCGGCGGCGTAGCAGTGCCCATCCCACCACCGCGGCACCGAGGAGAGACAGGCCGAACTCCGGAATCTCTCCCAGCCGGTCGGCAACGGTCACGGAGTCACGCAGGGGAACGGTGGCCACCAGGGAGCCGCTCCCGTCCTCTCCGATCTCGGCCTCTATAGATCCATCGGGTGCAATCACGGCGCTGATGCCGGACGTCGCAGCCACGAGGACGGCGCGACCATGCTCGACAGCTCTGAGCCGAGACATGGCTATCTGCTGCTCCGGCTGGCCCAGTCCCGCAAACGTCGCGTTGTTCGTTTGCACGACGATGACCTGGCCACCCGCGATGACGGCGTCACGCACGATGTCGTCATAGGCAATTTCGAAGCAGATGACATCAGCGACCAGCACACCACCGAGGTCGAGGACGCCCGGGCTCTGGCCAGCGATGAAATCGCGTGGGACCAGTGCGAATCGGCCGATCACGGATGTCAGGAGGCTGCGAAAGGGCACGTACTCACCGAACGGCACGGGGTGTCGCTTGATGTAGCTGTCACCGGGACCCGACTCATCCCAGACAATCCCCACATTCGCCACGAGGTCGGCATCGACATCCACCACGGCCCCGATCAGGATGGGCGCCTGCACCGCCCGAACAGCCGCATCGAGCGCTGACCGCACCTGCGGATCCCGGCTGGGATCGATGTCGACGGAGTTTTCGGGCCAGATGACACCCCGCGGGGCCGGCACCTCTCCTGCATCAACGCGTTCGGCTAGCGCGAGGGTCGCGGCAATGTGACGATCAAAGACGGCACGGCGCTCATCACTGACGGACAACCCCGTCGAGACCACCCCTCCCTGGATCACCGCTAGCGTGGCGGTCGACTCACTCGTCGTGGGTCGCGGGATCAGGAGTCCCGCCAGCGCGATCACGAGAATTCCTCCTGCGGCAGCGGTGGACCATCGCCGTTCACCTGCCCGCCAAGACACCACCACATAGGCCAACAGGGTGCCCGCCAGTGCCGTGGCAAAGGTCACGAGTGCTGCCCCACCGATGGCTGCCCACGGAGTCAGGCTCGTCGCCGTTTGGGCGAAGGCCAGTCGCCCCCAGGGGAACCCGCCGAGCGGAATACGGTCGCGCAACGCCTCCTGCGCCACCCAGAGACAGGCGAACCACAGGGGCCACCAGGCGAGGCGGCTGACGAGCGCCCACGTCACCGCCATGAGCGCAATCCAGGCGGCGCACACCCCCGTCAACAGGATCCATGCATCCGGTCCCACCACACTCATCCAGCGCAGCAGAATCCCGAAGGACACAGATCCTTGAATGGCTCCGAGCAGTAGGGCACGCCCGGGATTGCTGCCCCGGATAGCGAGGGCAAGCAGTGCGACCCCCACCGGAGCGAGAAGGGATGCGCCATACGGTGGGAAGGACAGGGCGAGCAGAACACCGGAGACACTGGACAGCAGCACACGGATCCACAGGGTCATGGCCCGCTCACGGTGGCTCCGCCATCAAGATCTCCACTGTCGAAGATCACCGCTCCAGCGCGCACGGTGCGCCAGCACACGGGCTGTGATCCCTGGAGGTCCGGCAGGGGTGGTGTGCCAGATCGCGGATCGGTGCTCCAGGCTGCCACCCGTCCATCTGGTGCTTGAACGGCCAAGGGTCCCGGTGCCCAGATGGCATATGTCGCCGGAGCACCACGCATGAGCACCCCCGGCTCTCGAGCCTCGTCACGGGCAGCACGCCGCCCACCCCGGGTGTGGGCGGCAAATGCCGAGCGGACGCTGATGCGATGGTCCACCGTGTGGTGCCAGGCGGCTGCGCGCACACTCCCCCAGGGGTCCAGCGGCGTGACCGGCGCATCGGAACCGAAAGCCAACACCACACCCGTGGATGTCATGTGGGCGAAGGGGTTGAGTGTCTGGGCTCGAGTGACACCCAGCCGCTGGGAGTACATCCCGGAGGGGCCACCCCAGGCGGCATCAAACGCCGGCTGAACACTGGCAACGACGCCGATGTCGGAGAAGAAACGCAGGTGGTCACTCGATGGCATCTCCAGGTGCTCAAGTCGATGACGCGCAGCCCGAAGCCGATCCGCACCGATGCGTCGCCGCGCCAGGCTAAAACCATCCGCCACAATCTGCGTCGCGCCATCGCCGATGACGTGAAAGCCCCCCTGCTGTCCTGCTTCTGTCGACGCGACGATGTGCTCTGCGACATCATCCGCATCGAGGTACGCCGTCCCCCGGCTCTCCCGCTGGTCGGCGTACGGGTCGAGCAGACACGCGGTGTGTGATCCCAGGGATCCATCCACGAAGAGGTCCCCCGCGGCGCCGCGCGCCCCGAGTGCTGCCGCCTCGTCCTGACCGTGCAACCGGCCCCAGTAGCCGATGACCTCCGGATACTGCGGATCTGCACCCAGATTCAGCACCTCGAGGAAATCGTCCCGGCTGCTGATCGACGGTCCCCCGTTTTCGTGGACACTGGCGATCCCCCGCGATGCGGCCACTCCCAGGGCCATCTGTTGCGCATGGGATCGATGATCGGCCGACACCATGCCGAGGGCGGCATCGCGCAGGGCATGGTGAGCCTCGCGTGAGACAGGGCCCGTGGGATCCCAGCCCCGCATCATCACGGCGTCCGGCCGCATACGTCGCAGTGCCGACGACACCAGGGCGGAGTGAACGTCAATGCGGGTCACATAGACGGGCATGTCACCCACGGCCGCATCAATCTCCGCGGTCGTGGGCACGCGACCGTCGGGCCAGGTCGACTCATCCCATCCATGCCCGAGAATGACCGAGCCGGGTGCCGTGAAGGATCGCAGGGCATGGAGGCAGTCGATCATGCTGCTCGTGCCCGTGAGATCAAGACCGGTGAGTGTCAGCCCCGTGGATGTCGTGTGGACATGTGCATCGACGAAGGCCGGTGTGACGAGGGCACCGTGAAGGTGCACGACGGCATCCATGTCGGCGGCGTGGACGTCGGCGCCACCTTCGTCACCGATCCACGCGACGTCGCCATCGACCACCAGGATTGCGGTCGCGAAGGGGTCCTCCGGGCTGTAAATGTGACCGGCGCGCAGCAGAAGTGAACTCATGATTCGCCCAGCCGTCGCGCCCGCACGGCCAATCCTTCAGCCTACGACGATGAGGTCGCGAGGTTGTTGATTGAGGACGACGGCTCCGTCATCTCCACAGGCAACAATGTCTTCAATGCGGGCCCCCCAGCGGCCCTCGGCATAAAAACCCGGCTCAATGCTGAAGACCATGCCCGGTTCCAGGGGAAGCGCATTCCCCTGGACGATGTACGGATCCTCATGAGTCTCAAGGCCGATCCCGTGGCCGGTGCGATGGATGAAGAGGTCCCCCAGTCCGTGGGAGGTGAGATGGTCGCGGGCGAGTGTGTCGATCTCCTCGCACGGCACACCGGGTCGGACACCGTTAGTCGCCATGCGTTGAGCCTCGAGAAGCACCGCATACGCATGCAGATACTCAGGCCCCGGATCCCCCAGCGCATAGGTTCGGGTCTCATCACTGCAGTAGCCATCCGGCATGGTGCCCCCGATATCCACGACAATGGGATCCCCCATGCGCAGGATGCGATCCGATACCTCGTGGTGGGGGCTGGCACCGTTGGGTCCGGAGGCGACAATCACAAAATCCGTGCTGACATGCCCCGCCTCCAGGATCAGAGCGGCAATATCGCGCCCCACCTCACGCTCGGTGCGTCCCATGCGCAGCAGATCCGGCACCTGATCATGTACGGCGTCGATGGCAGCCGCAGCTCTGCGCAGCGCCTCGAGTTCATCCCTGGACTTGCGCATCCTCATGGTCGACAAAACGAGTCCCGCCGGCTCCTGCTCAACGTCAGGCATCGCTGCCCGCAAGCGCAACACCTTGACCGCCCACATGTGGTCGTCCACGCCCACCCGACGTGCCGTGGGCACGAGGGATGCGACCAGCGCGTAGGGATTGTCCGTCTCAGCCCAGGTGAGGATGGGTACCCCCGCTGAAGCAAGCGGCGATGCTTCTGCGGCTGCTCGTTCGAGGCCGGGGACCACGAGGACAGGATCCCCATCCGTCGGCACAACGAGGCACGTCACCCGCTCCAGCGGGACCGCGTCGTAGCCTGCGAGATATCTCAGGTCAGGGCCGGGGGTGATCAACATCGCATCCCAACCTGCGTCCTGGGCTAGGGCGCGCGCACGGGCCAATCGGTCGGATATCTCCCCAGGCACCATGGTGAAACGGTACCCCGATCGACCCAGGTGCACCCATCGCGGGACGATGACGCGTGTCACTCTTACTCCTGGACAGCGCGTCCTTGTACTACCGCGCCTACTACGCCCTCCCCGAGTCGCTCACCGCTCCCAACGGAATGCCCATCAACGCCGTACGCGGATTCCTCGACACCGTCACCGCCGTGGTCCTCAATCGCCGCACCACCAGGGTCGTTGCCTGCTGGGACGAGGATTGGCGTCCCGCGTGGCGGGTTGAACTCATGCCGAGTTACAAGGCCCACCGCGTGGCCGAGACCACGGTCTCGGCCACGGACGTTGCGGCCTCAGCCTCCGAGGATGTCCCCGACACGCTGGCCCCTCAGGTTGACGTCCTGCGGGAGTTGCTCCCGCTCGTGGGGATTCCCGTCGTCGGACGTCCGTCGGCGGAGGCGGATGATGTCATCGCTGACCTGAGCCCTCAGGCTCAGGACGTGGATATCGCATCCGGTGACCGTGATCTTGTCCAACTGGTCAACGATCGCGTGACCATGCTCTTCACCGGTGGCTCGTCTGCGTCACGGGGTGGGCAACCCTGGGTGGTGTGGGATCCTCACGCCGTTGAGGAGCGATTCGGATTGCCTCCGAGCCGCTATGCGGACCTCGCGATTCTGCGTGGGGATCCATCCGATGGGCTTCCCGGTGCCCCGGGAATCGGTGACAAGACGGCGCTGGCGCTCATTCGCGCATTTGGCGATCTCACCAGCATTCGCACGGCTGCGGAAGACCCCGGCTCATCAGCGCCGATGACCCCGGCTGTGCGGCGTCGGCTCATGAGCGCCTGGCCGGCGCTGGATCGAGCGGATCGGGTGGTGCGCCTCGTGCCGCAACCCGATCGAGTGGCACTCCCAGCACCCATGGACGTGGACGCGCACCAGGCGTTGGCTGTTGCCCAGCACTGGGGTGTGGAGGCGCCCACGAGGCGACTGCTGGAGGCCTTCGACCGGTCAGGGTGATACGGCGTAGGCCACGATGCCGCGATCGATGAGGTCGCGAGCCCGTCGAGCATTGCGTCGCAGCACATGGTCGGGAGGAACGGCCTCTCGGATCTGATCCAGCAGGTCAATGGCCTGACGTGTCCATCGGACGAAGTCTCCGGCGGCCAACTCGGTATCCGCAAGGATCGTCCCCAGGGCGCCGCCCTGTGCCCAGCGATAGAGCGGCCAGACGAAACCCAAGTCCAACTCGTGGGTGCGAGGAACACCGAACTTGGCCTCCACCTCGGCAAGATCAAGACTGACGCTGATGGCGGAGTCCACCGCCTGGCGCACGAGTCCCCCGGGCACCCGGGGGGCATCCTCGCGCTGCCGCCCCTCGTAGACGATCGCTCCGGCGAGGGCGGCCAACTGAGGCGGATCCAGGTCGTCCCATGACGTCTCCGCAATGGCCTGAGACACCAGCAGGTCAGCGTCGGAGTAGATACCGGCGAGGATGTCTCCGCGCGATGTGACCTGAGGATCCTCCGCTGATCCGGACAGGTAGCCCAGGTGCATGAGCAGATCGCAGATGCGATCAAACTGTCGTGCTACGGATGTTGAGCGTGAGTCCACTCGTGCCTGCAACTTCGCAGTTTCCTTCTCCAATCGCAGGGATCTCTCAGCCCATCGCGCATGTGCTTCGCGGTCGGCACAACCGTGACACGGATGCTGACGCATCCGGGACCGAATCTCTGCTACCGCGTCCTCAACACCCACGGGCTGACGACGCGCAGGCCGTACAGCCGAGGCGTCGTCGATGAACGGCTTGAGATCGGCAGCAAGTGCGCGTCGGTCCGAGGCAGAGCGGCCCGAGAAGCCGCGTGGGATCCGCACTCGCCCCAGGACCGCCACAGGTCCGGGCAATTCACCGGCACCCAGGCGACGCAGACTGCGATCGAGCATGACGACCGTGGGACGTGGTGAGGAGTCGAGAGCCGGCTGGTCGACCGCGATGACCACCGCGGGCGTGATGCGCCTGCCTGACGGGACAGCGACGACATCCCCGACACGCATCGCGCGCAGTGATTCCTCGATGAGGGCGCGGTCGCGACGATGGCGCTGGCGTGAACCATCGCGTTCCAGATCCGACAGTTGTCGCCGGAGATCCGCATACTGGGCAAAATCCCCCAGATGACAGGTCATCGCCTCGCGATATCCCGCGAGAGCCTCGGCATTGCGCTTCACCTGGGCGGCTATCCCGACGACGGCTCGATCGGCCTGAAACTGCGCAAAGGATGTCTCGAGGATGTCACGGGCCTTGGTGCGACCCATCTGACGGATGAGGCTCACAGCCATGTTGTACGACGGACGAAAACTTGACCGCAGCGGATATGTCCGCGTCGAGGCAAGACCGGCCAGCGACTGCGGGTCCAGACCGGGATGCCAGACCACGACGGCGTGACCTTCCACGTCAATGCCCCGGCGCCCAGCACGGCCCGTCAACTGCGTGTACTCCCCGGGGGTGATGTCCACGTGAGACTCACCGTTCCACTTCACCAGGCGCTCAAGTACCACGGTGCGGGCCGGCATGTTGATGCCGAGAGCCAGGGTCTCCGTTGCAAAAACCATCTTGATCAGGCCGCGCTGGAACAGGTCCTCGACCACCTCCTTAAAGAGGGGCAGGAGTCCCGCATGATGTGCCGCTACCCCACGTCGCAGACCCTCCCGCCACGTGGCATATCCCAAGATCGCCAGGTCCTCCAGGGGGAGGTCCGCCGTGCGCGACTCCGCCAGGTCCTCGATCTGGCGGCGTTCCTCCGGGGTGGTGAGCATCAGGTGGGAACCCAGACACTGCTCCACTGCTGCGTCGCACCCGGCTCGGCTGAAGATGAAGGTGATCCCGGGAAGCAGGTGGTCGTCATGCAGTGCTGACACGACATCGGTCCTCCACGGGGTCAATCGGTCCCGTGTCCGAGGTCGACGCCCACCCCGACCTCGCTCGTCGGACCAGCGGGTCGACTCCTTAGCGATGCGGACAAGCTCCGGATTGACACGCTGTCCCTCATCGTCGACGAAGAGATCCAACAGTCTTTGTCCCACCATGACCTGCTGCCACAACGGCACGGGTCGATGCTCATCGACAACGACGTCGGTGGGTCCCCGGACCGTCCCCAGCCACTCCCCGAACTCCTCCGCATTGCTCACCGTCGCTGACAGAGCGGCAAGATGAATACCACGCGGCAGGTGAATGATGACCTCCTCCCACACGGCGCCCCGGAAGCGATCCGCCAGGTAGTGCACCTCGTCCATGACGACGTAGGCCAGACCCTGCAGTGTTGGCGAGTTGGCGTACAGCATGTTGCGGAGCACCTCGGTCGTCATGATCACGACGGGGGCCTCGGAGTTGATGGCGTTATCGCCGGTCAGCAGTCCGACGCGATCGGCCCCGTAGCGCGTGGCTAGATCATGGAACTTCTGATTCGACAGAGCCTTGATGGGCGTCGTGTAGAAGCACTTGCGTCCCTCTGCCAGCGCCCGATGCACGGCGTACTCACCAATAACGGTCTTACCCGCTCCGGTGGGTGCGGCCACCAACACGCTACGGCCCTGCGCGAGGGCAGCGCAGCCTGCCACCTGGAAGGGGTCCAGGCCAAAGGGATACAGCTCTAGGAAATCCCCGAGTGCGGCGCGCTCCCGAGCCGCGGCATGACGTTCAGCCGGCGACAGACCGCCACGTTCTGCCGGTGGGGACACGTTGACAGGCTACGCGGGCGTGTCTCCGCGCACGACAGGCAGTGCCTCCACCTCGACGGACACCTCCAGTGGCAGGGGGCCGACCCGCTCCCCATCCGCATAGGCCAACTGACCTGGCGCATCCAAGTGCGCCGATCGCACCCGCCGTGTCATCACGTAGGGCGACGTGACATGACCGCCGCTGAAGACCTTCGGAAAGACCCGCAGGAAGGTGCGGGTCTTGACCCCGTGGATCCAGGTGATCTCCAGGAGTCCATCGTGGGGATCAGCACCGGGACAGATTTTCATGCCGCCGCCGTATGAAGCACCATTGCCGATAGCCACGAGCATGGCCTCGGCATGGACGTCCTCCCCATCGAGGATCGCCCGGTAGGGAACCGGGCGGAAGGTCCGGAGTTCACCCAGGGTGGCCACGAGGTAGCGGGCGCTGCCGTGCGGCCACCGCATCCGGTTGGCGCGCTCATTGACGAGTGAATCGAAACCCGTTGACATGACGCCCAGGAAATAGCGTTGCGTGCCGTCCGCAAGTCGCACTCCCCCGAGGTCAATGGTCTCCACATCACCCGTGGCCGCCAAGATGGCGGCTGCTTCTGGATTGCCCCGCGGGATCCCCAGGGTGCGCGCGTTGTCGTCGCCCGTGCCGGCGGGGATGATCCCCAGGGCCGTCGTACCCCACGCCAACTCCTGGATGGCGAGATGCAAGGTGCCATCTCCGCCGCACACCAGAACCCGCGCTGCCCCGCTATCGCGCTCACGTCGCACCACGCTGCGTACCTCGTCGCCATGATGGGTGAGCACAATCTCGGCATGAATACCACGGCGGTGGAGTGCCTGGACAACCGCGGGTACGATGCGCTGTGCCCGCCCACGGCCTGAGGCGGGATTGACCACGAGGGTGATGCGCACGGGCTCAGCTCTGATCAGTCCGGGTGTCCCCATGCTCGGGGGCATCAACGTCTACGTCACCATCGACGACCTGCGCGGACGTATCAAGGGGGGATGCCTCATCGTCATCCCACTCGCTGTAATCGGGCTCCCCACGCCGCCGCCGAGCACGACGACGATCATTGCCGAGGCACACCCCGATGGCTATCGCCATCAGCAGCATGATCGGCCCTGCGAGGAGCATCATGTTGATCGGGTCACCGGTCGGGGTGGCCACCGCAGCGAAGATGAAGGTGCCGAAGATGATCCAGCGCCACCATGACATCAGGCGCTTACCCGTCAGAACACCGGCGAAGTTGAGGAGCACAAGGAGCAGAGGTGCGATGAAACCCACGCCAAAGACGATGACCATGCGGATAAAGAACGACAGGTATCTGTCAACGGCGACGATGTTTTCTACGTTTTGGGGGGTGAAACCGAAGAGGATTTCCAGGCCGTAGGGCAAGACGGTGTAGGCGAGGAACACTCCGCTGGCGAACAGCGGCACAGCCACCATGACAAACCCAATGGCCCACCGACGCTCGTTGCGCCGCAGGCCGGGAGTCACGAAGCGCCACAACTGATACAGCCATATCGGAGATGCCAGGAGAAGCCCCGTGACGGCGGAGACCTGAAGCTGGAGGACAAAGGGATCGGCAACACCGGTCAGGGCAAGGGTGATCTCGCGCCCCTCGGACCTGGCCTGTTCGACAACTGCCTCGAAGGGTGCTGACAGCCAGTTGAATATCGCGGTGTAGTAGATCCACCCCACGACCATCCCCGCCAGGATGGCCAGTCCCGCCTTGACCAACCTCCCCCGCAATTCGCGCAAATGCTCCACGAGCGGCATCGCCGCTTCTTTCGAAGTCTCCCGGCGACGTTTACGAGGGCTCGCCTCCGGTGGTGCGGCCAAGGTTCAGCTCTCGGTGCGCTTAGGCGGCACCGATGTGGGGGCATCCACAGGCGCTGGAGCATCCACCGCGGTGGGAGCTTCTACCGCGGCTGGAGCATCAGCCGCTGCCACTGCCTCGGGGCCATCGTCACCCTCAGCGTGAAGGTCCTTGGTCTCGGCCTTAAACACGCGCAGGGAACGGCCCATTCCTCGGGCGACATCGGGCAGACGCTTGGCGCCAAAGAGAAGCAGGATGATGAGAACGAGAACGAGGAGCTCGGGCCCCCGCAGATTGAACGGCATGTCACGGCACCTTTCGTCGCTTGGGTCGTCCCATGGATCGTGGCGTTGGCCCATGGTAACCCTCTTCAGGCCAGGACACCCAGTGCATGGGCGAGGTCAGCACCCAGCGCCTCAGGATTCAGCCCCAGGATTCCATGGAATCCAGCCGTGCCAGGGCGGCCTCAGCAGCTGAGCGCACCCGTGCCCGAATCTCGGGGGGATCCACAACCTCGACCCCGCCGGCCTGCCCAAGGACCAGACGCACGAGCCACGCCGGATCCGCAACCATCACGGTGGCATCGTGCTCACCGGCGAGTCCGGGGGTGAGATCGTGCGTCTCGAAGCTTTCGAGGAGCCATCGAGATCGCGGATGGACCCGGATCCGCACGCGCGTGCCACGGTCAGGCGCGATGGATTGGACCGTGGTGACCGCCGTGGTCGACTCGTCCAAGAACGCGATGGAGCGGATCCGATCGAGTCGGAAGGTGCGCTGGGCACGCGCCTCACGACACCAGGCGATGAGATAGCGGCGACCCTGGTATTCGACAACCTCACCGGGTTCGACCACGCGCTCCGTCACCTCGTCACGGCTGGCACCGGCGTAGTGAATGCGCACCACGGTGCCTGATGACGTAGCGGTCATCACATCAGCCACAACACTGTGATCAACGTCATCAAGGAGGACGGTGTGGGATTCCTCGGCCTGACCCCCTGCCTGCTCCAACTTCGCCGTCACACTCGCCAACGCCGCACGATCGTGGTCTCCGGGCACCTGCGCCAGCAGTCGAAGTCCCACAAGCAGGGCGGTGGACTCGGTCGCCGTGAAGCGCAGCGGGCGGTCAAGATTTTGCGCATCCTGGACATGTATCTGCCCATCCTCATCCCAGAACTGGATGTCGATGAGTTGATCAGGCCCGTGTCCGGGCAGGCCACAGCAGATGGTGAGCCAAAGATCCGCCTCCAACTCGGCCGGGGTGACACCGAAGTGATGCGCAGCCTCGGAGATGGCCACTCCGTCGTGCTGTTCCAGCCATGGGATGAGGGAGAGCAGCCGTGAGAGCCGTGCGGACGATGTCTCACGCATGTGTCTCACCGTGTGCTTCGGACACCCGCACGAGAGCCTCGCGCATCCGTGACGTGAGGTCAGGTGGGTCCACGATGGTGCCCCCCGCCTCGAGCACATGGCTCATCAGGGTCTCGTCATCTGCGAAGTCGATCGCCCAGGTGGTGTCGTCCACAAACGTGGCACGGGCCCGCAGGTGAGCACCCCCCGACGTCGGTGGGACCACCAGCGCTGTCCCCGATCGTGGCGGGTCGGATAGTTGCGCCACCAGGGCCACGATGTCGTCGTGCTCAACGGACGCGAACACCTCACGCTGGATCGCGACGGCGCCCTGGATACGCGACAGCCGGAATGCGCGAGGCTCCGACCGTTCGCGGCTGAGGCCGCCCAGGTACCAGGCACCCTGCCAGCGCACCGTGGCCCAGGGTTCCACCAAGCGTGTTTCGGTCACATCACGCCCTCGCCCGAGGTAGTCAAACCGCACGACTCTTCGAGACCTGATGGCCTCCCACAACGGTGGAAGATGGCCCTCCCCGGGGGCGGACTGTCCAACAAAGAGGGGGTCAACGTCGAGTACATGGTCCGATGTGGCCTCGAGTTTGCGCAGGGCCATGGCCGCGTGGGAGCCCACAACCGCGTCGCTCCACATGCGTGCTGCCAATCCCAACACGCCCAACTCCGCCGCATCGAGTCGGATGTCTGGCAGTCCGTATGCACCCTCGTAGATGAGATACCCCTCGACCTCACCCGCACTGTTGAGGACGGTCTCGACCGGGATCCCCATGCCGCGGAGCTCGTCCTTATCCCGCTCGAACATGCGCTCGAACGCATCCTCACTGGGCACGTCCGCGTATCCCGGGATGGCGTGTTGGAGCGTGCCCCTGGGGACGGGATGACGCGTGCCCAGCAGGCACAGCACGAGGTTGAGAAGGCGCTCGGTGCGATCCGTCGCCACGACGCAGGTCAGTCCACAGCAAGGAGGTCGATGATGAAGACGAGCGTTCGACCCGCAAGTCGGTGCCCGCCAGATTCGCCGTACGCCAGGCGTGGAGGAATCACCAATTGTCGACGTCCACCGACACACATGCCCGGGATGCCGTCCTGCCACCCGGCAATCAAACCTGCCAGGGGGAAACTGATGGGCTCTCCCCGGTCCCATGATGAGTCAAACTGGTCACCGGTTTCGAAGTCCACTCCGACGTAATGGACCAGGACGGTCGCTCCCGCGACCGCCTCGGCGCCATCTCCCACCACCAGGTCACTGATGACGAGTTCGGTCGGAGCCGGTCCCTCAATGAAGTCGATGTCGGGCTTCTCACTCACCTGTGCCTCCTCGCCCCACGGGGCATCGTGACGGTTAGAACGCTATCGCTGACGGCTGATCAGACTAGGGGCTGGAGACAAGGTCGACGACAAAAACAAGTGTCTCGCCCGGAAGAATTCCGGAACCGGGAGGTGGCGCATTGCCGTAGGCGAGGTCCGCGGGGATCAGCAGGAGACGGCGGCTTCCCGGCGTCATCCCCGGGATACCCTCCTGCCAGCCCGGAATCACTCCACTGAGCGGGAAGGTTGCTGGCGTGCCCCGGGCCCAGGACGAGTCAAAAATGGCTCCAGAATCAAGTCCCACACCGCAGTACTCCACGGTGACCGTTGCGCCCGCTGGCACCTCATCGCCGGATCCGGCGACAACATCGGAGACCACCAGGCTCGATATCGCCACAGCACCCTCAAGGACAGCGACCGTGGGAGCTGTCGACAGGTCCGCCGTCGTGGCCACCTCTCCCTCCACCACGGCGTCCGCGGGGACGGGCGCACCGGTCGTGGGCGGATCAAGGCTCGCGCAGTTGCTCACACTCCATGCGCCCTGTGGTGGCGCCGAAGACGAGGATGCGGATGACTCACCCCCCGAGCCAGAACCGCCGCAGGCGGACAGGGTGAGGGCAGCAACAGCGACCGCGACGGCAGGGAGCATCTTTGTCATGCCCTCAGCCTAGACGGCCCCCCGTCACATGCTGGCGATGAGCTTCTCGACACGCTCGTCCACGCTGAGGAAGGGATCCTTGCAGAGCACGGTGCGCTGAGCCTGGTCATTGAGTTTGAGGTGGACCCAGTCAACGGTGAAGTCACGTTTGCGCTCCTGAGCACGTCGGATGAACTCACCGCGCAGTCGGGCACGCGTCGTTTGGGGGGGGACTGATTTTGCCTCAAAGACGGCCGGCTCGTGTGTCACGCGAGTCGCCTTGCCGTGACGCTCCAGCAGATAGAACAGTCCCCGCGACCGCGTCACATCGTGGTAGGCCAGGTCGAGTTGCGCGATACGCGGATCCGACAGTGACATCCCGTGCTTGGCCATGTAGCGGTCGATCATCGTCATTTTGATGACCCAGTCGATGTCCTCAGAGATTGCGCTGAAGTCTTGCGTCTCGATGGCCTTTAGGGTGCGCTCCCAAAGGTTCAGACATCGCGCGGGGACGCTATCCGGGTCATCCACGAGCCCGTGCCGATCCGCGAAGTCCCGTGCCTTCTCATAAAACTCAGACTGGATCTGCAGACCTGTGAGTTCGCGCCCATTGGCCAGTCGCACCGTGCGCTGGCCGGTCGGATCGTGACTGATTTCGCGAATGGCACGAATGGGATTTTCGAGCGTGAGATCTCGTAACACCACGCCCGCCTCGAGCATGCGCAGAACAAGGTCCGCCGAAGCCACCTTGAGCAGGGTGGTTGTCTCGCTCATGTTGGAGTCGCCCACGATCACGTGGAGGCGTCGATACCGCTCAGCGTCCGCGTGCGGCTCATCTCGGGTGTTGATGATGGGGCGACTACGCGTCGTCGCGCTCGAGACGCCCTCCCAAATATGATCAGCCCGCTGACTGATGCAATAGACCGCGCCTCGCGGCGTCTGCTGCACCTTGCCGGCTCCGCAGATGACCTGGCGCGACACCAGGAAGGGCAAAAACGAATCGGCTAGCTTTTGGAACTCGCCGTGGCGCGCCACGAGGTAATTTTCGTGACATCCGTAGGAGTTTCCGGCACTGTCGGTGTTGTTTTTAAACAAATAGACATCGCCCGCGATGCCCTCCTCGTGGAGGCGAGTCTCGGCGTCGACGAGGAGACCCTCGAGGATGCGCTCACCCGCACGATCGTGGGTGATCAGTTGAATAACGTCATCGCATTCAGCAGTTGCGTACTCGGGATGGCTGCCCACATCCAGATACAGTCGCGAACCATTCCGAAGGAACACGTTGCTGCTGCGCCCCCATGACACGACACGACGGAACAGGTAGCGGGCAACCTCATCAGGGCTCAGTCGACGCTGCCCACGGAAGGTGCACGTAATGCCGTACTCCGTCTCGATGCCGTAGATGCGTCGATCCACGACTACTCCCCTTGGGGAGAGGCTTCTGAGGACGCGGGAGCGTCGGGGGATTCTGCCACTCCGGGAGCGGGCTCCCCGGGGGCCGGCACTCCCAACAACTGCGCCATGCGGTCCGCGCCGAGTCGGCGGAACGTCCGTCGCGGACGGTCTCGCTCGAGCACGGCGGCCTCGAGTTGGTCCGGGCCGGGAGCCTCAGCCGACCCGACAGCAAGTGCGTCCACCGCTGCTCGCACGGCCTCCTGGAGCGCGAGTCCTGGCCGCCACCGGATGCCGAGAGCCTCGGCGATCGCGTCAGCCTGACCCCCCATGGCGAGATAGCCGTGCTCATCCGCGACGGAACCATCGAACGTCAGTCGGTAGATCTGGTCCTGTGACGCCTGACCCCCGACCTCAGCGACCACCAGCTCCACCTCATAGGGCTTGGCTGTCTCCGTGAAAATCGACCCCAGGGTCTGGGCATAGGCGTTAGCGAGGCTGCGACCGGAGACATCGCGGCGGTCGTAGGCATATCCGCGCATATCAGCCAGGCGTACGCCGGCAACACGAAGGTTCTCGAATTCGTTGTACTTGCCGACGGCCGCAAATCCAATCCGGTCGTAGATCTCGGAGATCTTGTGCAGCGCTCGGGACGGATTCTCCGCGACGAAAAGAATTCCACCGTCGTATTGCAGGACGACGACACTGCGTCCCCGGGCGATCCCCTTGCGTGCGTAATCCGCCTTGTCCTTAATGATCTGCTCAGGCGAGACGTAGAAGGGCATGCTCATGAGGTCCCCCCGGGAAGGTGAGCCCTGGGGCCGTCCGGCTGCGTCAGCCGAGCATCGACCACGCGCTGCACCACGGGACCGACAACATCGTCGGCCAACATGCGCACACCGTCTGCATCGGCGACAGCGATGCTGGGGAAGATTCGACGTGTCAGATCCGGGCCTCCGGTGGCCGAGTCATCATCAGCAGCGTCGTACAAAGCCTCGACAGCAGCCATGATGGCGTCGTCGCTGCTCAGCCCGGGCCGGTAGAGCTTCTTTAATGACCCTCGCGCGAACATGGAACCGGATCCCACCGCATGGTGATCCCGCTCCTCATAGCGCCCGCCCGTCACGTCGTAGGAAAAGATCCGGCCACGGTGGGCATCGAGGTCGTAGCCGGCAAAGAGCGGCACGACCGCGAGTCCCTGCATTGCCATGCCGAGATTGCCGCGCAGGAGCGTGGCCAGCCGATTCGCCTTGCCGTCTAACGTGAGCGGTACTCCCTCAATCTTTTCGTAGTGTTCGAGTTCGACCTGGAAAAGCCGCACCATCTCGACGGCAACTCCCGCGGCACCAGCGATACCGATGATCGTGTGCTCATCTGCCGCGAAAACCTTTTCGATGTCCCGCTGCGCGATGATGTTGCCCATCGTTGCTCGACGATCCCCCGCCATAACGACGCCATCGCTGGTGGTGAGGGCGACGATCGTCGTGCCATGCGGAACTGCTGCCATGCCCTCCAAGGCGTAGTCACGCGACGACGTCGACCCACGGTTCACGTTCATCTCACTCGTCATCGAATGCCCCGTCTGTGCGAGGAAGTCGGCGAAGGAGGATCCATGGGACATGAAGTGAGCTGGCAGACCGCGACCCAACGCTCCCTGCCCATCTGGAATCACTGTCCGCCCTTTTGAACGAAGGACTTCACGAATTCTTCTGCGTTCTCCTCGAGGACCTCGTCGATCTCATCCAGGATCGCATCGACATCGGAGTCGAAGTCGCTGTGTGCACGTTCAGGCAGGACGACGTCTTCGGATTCTGTCGGCGTTGAACGCTCCGGCCGACGCTGGCTGTCCTGTGTGCTCATCCCCCCACCCTAGACGGCAGTTGACGACTGTGCCCATAGGTCACGGGGGATGTCAGGTGGCGCGCAGGGCCGATAGCAGGTCCTCGGCACTCGCTGACCGGTCCAGGAGGTCACCCACATGGTCACGGGTCCCACGGACCGGTTCGAGCGTGGGCACTCGTTGCAGGGCATCGTATCCGGGGACATCGAAGATCACCGAGTCCCAGGACGCTGCCGCAACGGCGTCACCGTAGCGCCGTACACATTCACCGCGGAAGTAGGCCCGGGTGTCGTCTGGAGGATACTCCCGTGCCCTCACAACCTCCGCGGGCGTTGTCAGCCGCTCCAGGCGTCCCGAAGCTTCCAGGCGCAGGGCCAACCCTCGGTCGGGCCGGATATCGGCGTACTGGAGGTCGACCAATTCCAATCGCGCGGCATCCCACTCCAGCGAGTCCCGACGTCGGTATGCGTCCAGCAGACCCCGCTTGGCCACCCAATCCACGCGATCGGCCGCCAGCCGCGGATCCTCACCAAGATCCGCCAACACCCGATCCCAGCGCGTCAGGACGTCCATGGTCTGGGCGTCGACTCCGGCGATCGCATTCCGCTCACACAGGGCAACGGCAGCATCAAGGTAGATACGTTGAATCTCCAGCGCGGTCATTCGCCGGCCATCGCTGAGCGTGAGGAGATGGGTGAGGCTGGGGTCATGGGACACCTGGTGGATCTCTCGGACGGGGTCGGCGAGCGTCAACCCCTCCGGCATCGCCTGAGACTCGATGAGAGCCAAAACCAGGGATGTTGAACCAAGTTTGAGATACGTCGCCGCCTCCGCCAGGTTGGCATCACCCACGATGACGTGGAGGCGCCGGTGCCGTTCGGGATCGGCGTGGGGCTCATCCCGAGTATTGATGATGGGACGCTTCAGCGTCGTTTCGAGCCCCACCTCGACCTCAAAGAAATCTGCTCGCTGGGAGAGTTGGAACCCGGCGTCTCGGCCCTCCTGCCCCAGACCCACACGTCCGGCACCGGTGAACACCTGACGCGTGACGAAAAACGGCGTGAGGTCCCGCACGATGTCGCTGAAGGGCGTGGACCTGCGCATCAGGTAGTTCTCATGACAGCCGTAGGACGCGCCCTTGTTATCCGTATTGTTTTTGTACAACTGAATGGTGAACGGACCCGCCTGGGTCGCGGCCATCGCGGCATCCGCCATGATCTCCATCCCCGCGCGGTCCCACAGGACAGCATCCCGAGGATTCGTGATCTCTGGGCTGCTGTACTCCGGATGGGCGTGGTCGACGTACAGGCGTGCTCCGTTCGTCAGAATCAGATTGGCTAAACCGATGTCCTCGTCCGTTAATTGGCTGGGATCCGCCTCCGCTCGTGTCATGTCATAACCACGAGCGTCACGCAGGGGATGCTCCTCCTCGAAATCCCAGCGGATCCGGGAGCGCCTGTCCCCCACAGCGCCTCCGGCGTAGGACGTGACAACCGCCGACGAGGTAGCCATCGCGTTGACGTGTGGTTGCCCCGGGACGGCGATGCCGTACTCGGTCTCGATCCCCATCACTCGGTGAACGCTCAAGCGCAACCACCCCCCGCGGGATGTCTCACGGGAGCAGACCGGGCACTGGAGGTCCGGGCACTAGAGGTCCGGGCACTAGAGGTACTGGCCCGTGTTAGCGACGGTGTCGATCACGCGACCCGCCTCGGTCCCCTGTTTGCCCTGGACCAGGGTGCGAATGAAGACGATCCGCTCACCCTTCTTGCCCGAAATCCGGGCCCAGTCGTCGGGATTCGTTGTGTTGGGAAGATCCTCGTTCTCGCGGAACTCATCCACACAGGCCGACAACATGTGCTGGACCCTAATCCCCTTGTGCCCCACATCGAGGAAGTCCTTGATGGCCATCTTCTTTGCGCGGGAAACGATATTCTGCAGCATCGCTCCTGAGTTGAAGTCCTTGAAGTACAAAATCTCCTTGTCCCCGTTGGCATAGGTGACCTCGAGGAATCGATTCTCGTCCTCCTCGGAGTACATCCGCTCAACCGACCGCTGAATCATTGCCGCGACCGTCACCGCTGGGTCGTTGCCGTGTTCCGACAGATCGTCCGGGTGCAGGGGCAGATTGGGTGTGAGGTACTTGCTGAGGATGTCGCGAGCAGATTCGGCGTCCGGGCGCTCGATCCTGATCTTCACATCAAGGCGACCCGGACGCAGGATGGCAGGGTCGATCATGTCCTCGCGATTTGATGCGCCGATGACGATGACATTCTCGAGGCTTTCCACACCGTCGATCTCACTCAGCAATTGGGGAACAATGGTGTTTTCGACGTCGCTGGACACGCCGGAACCACGGGTGCGAAAGAGCGAGTCCATCTCATCGAAAAACACAATGACCGGCATGCCCTCCGACGCCTTCTCGCGGGCCCGCTGGAATACGAGTCGGATATGGCGCTCGGTCTCGCCGACGTACTTGTTGAGCAGTTCGGGGCCCTTGATGTTGATAAAAAAGGATCGCCCTTCTTCACGCCCTGTTTTCTCGGCGACCTTCTTTGCCAGGGAATTGGCCACGGCTTTGGCAATCAGCGTCTTGCCACACCCGGGGGGGCCGTACAGGAGGATCCCCTTGGGCGGTGCCAGATGGTGCTCCTCGAAGAGTTCCGGGTGCAGGAATGGCAGCTCCACCGCATCCTGGATGGCATCGATCTGGCTGGCGAGCCCGCCAATGTCTGCGTAGTCAACGTCGGGCACCTCCTCGAGAACGAGTTCTTCAACCTCGGACTTGGGGATGACTTCGAAGACGTATCCACTGCGGGGCTCCATGAGGAGTGAGTCGCCGACGCGCAACTTCCGGTGACGCAAGGGCTCGGCAAGACCGACGACGCGCTCCTCATCGGCTCGACCCACCACGAGGGCCCGCTCACCGTCGGCGAGGATCTCCTTGAGCATGACGATCTCGCCGATGCGCTCGAATTCACACACACCCACAACGTTGAGGGCCTCATTGAGCATGAGTTCCTGTCCCGGTTGCAGATGGGATACGTCGACGTCAGGAACAGCGATGACCCGCATCTTGCGTCCCGACACGGCGACATCGAGGCTGCCATCGTCCAGCGCCGAGAGGAAGATCCCGTAACTGCCGGGAGGCTCGGCCAGGCGATCGACCTCACCCTTGAGAGCCACGATGTGCTCGCGAGCCTCACGCAGGGTGGCCACCAGGCGCGCGTTCTGGGCCTGAGCGGAGGCCAGTTCCGACTCGAGGGCGCGGGCTCGATCCTCGGGGGCAGGGGGCTGTGGATCACGTGTGGCCATGACCTGTTCCCTTCCACGACGGGGCTGACTCACCCTGTGCACACGACCCTACCTACACGCGGTGACTTGTGCCCCCCGTGCGGCGAGTGAGTTCATCAGCCGGCTGGCTCCTCACGGGCTGTTTCTTCACCGCGAGCCCCCTTGGCCGGTCGACGGCGCCGAGCGGGCGCCACCGTGCCGTCGGCGAGTCGCCGTGAGGTCAGCAGGAAGCCCGTGTGGGCAATCATGCGGTGGTCCGGACGCACCGCGAGGCCTTCGAGGTGCCAGGTTCGTACGAGTGATTCCTCCGCGTGTGGCTCTGTCCAGTGGCCGTCATCGCGCAGCCCTTCGGCAATCCTCGACAACTGTGTCGTGGTAGCGACATAGGACACGAACACACCACCGGGTCTGATAGCCGCCGTCACCGTGTCGATGTACTCCCAGGGATCCAGCATGTCCAAGATCACGGCGTCGAAGAGGGGGCCGGGCTCCCAGGGCCGCTCGGCAAGATCACCCACGTACAACGTCCACGCAGGGGGGTCCTCACGAAACCACCGGGAGACATTGGCTCGCGCAATGTCGGCAAAATCGGGGCGACGTTCACATGACACCACGCTGCCGTGCGGACCGACGGCGCTGAGCAGGGTGCAGGTCAATGCACCCGATCCGGCCCCGGCCTCCAGAACCCGACCACCGGGTCGCAACCCTGCCGCCATGGCGATTCGTGCCGCATCCTTGGGGTAGATCACCGCCGCGCCACGCGGCATGGCGAGGACAAAATCCTCCAACAGGGAGCGGAGCGCGACGTATGCCGTGCCACCCGTCGTGGTGACCACGATGCCCTCGGGCTGGCCGATCAGATCGTCGTGCGACAGGGCTCCGCGGTGGGTATGAAACATCGCCTCTGGCTGCAGGACGAGGGTGTGGTGGCGACCCTTGGTGTCCGTGAGTTGAACAATGTCCCCAGGGCCCATCGCAAACGCGGAGTCAGTCACGGGGTGAGGCTAACCCAGTCGACCAGGTCTGCCAGACACACGCCGTCCAGGCTGGGAACGACTCTGCGCCGCGTGGCAGCGGCTATCCCCACAAGGTGCGGGACCGCTAGGACGAGTGCCCCGCTCGCCTGCCCCGATGCCACACCGGTCGGGGAGTCTTCCACCACCACACATCGATGGATGTCGACCCCCAACAGCCGGGCTGCCTCGAGATACGGCTCCGGGTGTGGCTTGCCCAGGGATACCTCATCGCCCGCCACCGTGACGTCAAATGCGGGATGTGTCAGCCCCGGATGATGGTTGACGGCGTCCGACACCGCATCCAGCAGTCGTCGATACGAGGCGGACACCAAGGCGGTGGGCATACCTGCATCGCGACATTCCCGTAGGAGAGCGAAGGCACCGGGCCGCCACAGCACGGCATCGTTGCGCAGCAGGGATTCCATCGTGTCCAGGAGGGCACGGCCCAGCTCCTGGGGCGATGCGGTGGCACCCGCCTTCTCCGCCATGTAGACCGTCACCCGCTCGAGCGGCCCGCCCAGGCAATGGGCCTGATCCGCGCGCGTCCAGGAACTCCCGCACTCCCCCATCACCCGGCACTCGGCCGTCCACCACAGCTCCTCGGAATCGATCAGGGTGCCGTCCATGTCAAAAAGGACCGCCTGGAGCCCGGTGGGCAGCGCAGCGCTGACGGGGTGTGCCATGCAGCGAGGCTAGACCGGAGCCGGGTCATCGGGGTCAGGGCATAAGGTGACGTTGCCGTGCGGGATATCGGAGCGGAGGTCGCGGCATGATCGAGTTCGAGGCACTTCCCGATCTCGTCGACCCCGTCCTTGTCGCCGCGTTTGAGGGATGGAACGACGCGGGCGATGCGGCATCCGATGCGATCGATCACCTCAGGGAGGCCTGGGGTGCCACTCCGCTCGCCGAGATGGATCCCGAGGACTACTACGACTACCAGGTCAATCGCCCCATGATCGCCTTCGACGACGAGGGTGTTCGCCGCCTTACCTGGCCAACCACGCGCTTGTACGTCGCTCGACTGCCACTGGCCGCGCGCGATGTTGTCCTCGTCCACGGCATCGAGCCCAATATGCGCTGGCGCCAATTCAGCGAGGAGATTCTCGTCCTGGCGGCCGAGCTGGGGGTCACCCTGGCTGTGACCCTGGGCGCACTCCTGTCCGACAGTCCCCACAGCCGCCCGGTGCCGGTCACCGGCACGGCGACGGACTCAGGAACCGCCCGACGACTCGGAGTTGAGCCCTCCCACTACGAGGGCCCCACCGGCATTGTGGGAGTCATCCAGGAGGCAAGTGCCCGCCGCGGCCTCCCGACCGTATCCCTGTGGGCCGCCGTGCCTCACTACGTCGCTCAGGCCCCATCACCCAAGGCGACCCTGGCACTCGTGCGCAGGGTCGAGGATCTTTTGGACATGCCCGTGCCGCTCGGTGAACTCGTCGAGGATTCGCGTGCGTGGGAGCTGGGCGTCGATGAGTTGGCGGCGGACGATGAGGAGATCGCTGACTACGTGCGCCAACTCGAGGAGGCGCGGGACACAACGGATCTCCCCGAGGCGAGCGGCGAGGCGATCGCGCGCGAGTTTGAGCGATACCTGCGTCGTCGAGGTGTCGACGGCACCTAGCCGATGTGGTCTGGTCCCGCACCCGGGGCTGTGGCGTGCAGCGCCTGATACATGCGAATCAAAGCGGCCGTCGAGGAGTCTCGATCCAGGACCCGGTCCGGGTCTTGCAGGTCGGGCACAATCGCTTCAGCCATCGACTTGCCCAACTCCACACCCCACTGGTCGAAGCTATCAATTCCCCAAACAGCGCCTTGAACAAACACGCTGTGCTCGTACGCCGCGATCATCGCACCGAGAGCGTGGGGCTCCAGGCGGGCAGCCATGATGAACGTCGATGGACGATTGCCCGGCATCACCTTGTGGGGTACGAGCGCATCCGGGGTTCCATCCGCGCGCACCTCGTCAGCGGTGCGCCCGAAGGCCAGCACAGCCGCCTGCGCGAGGGCATTCGCGGCGAGCATGTCCTGCATGTCAAAGACCGGCTCCAGCGCTTGAGCGAAGAGGATGAAGTCGCAGGCGACGACCTGGGTCCCCTGATGAAGAAGTTGATAGAAGGAATGCTGCCCGTTCGTCCCTGGTTCACCCCAGTAGATCGCTCCTGTGTTGTAGTCGACGCGCGCACCGTCTAGGCGGACCGACTTTCCGTTGCTCTCCATGGTGAGCTGCTGCAGGTACGCCGGGAACCGGCTCAGGAACTGCGCGTAGGGCAGGACCGCGGTCGTCGGGATATCCAGGAAATCCCGGTTCCAGACGGCAATGAGTCCCATCAGGAGGGGAATATTTGCCTCGGGTGGGGTGACCCGGAAGTGCTCGTCCATCGCGTGAAAGCCGGCGAGAAGGTCTGAGAATCCCTCGGGGCCAATGGCCACCATGGTGCTGAGTCCGATCGCGGACTCCATCGAGTAGCGCCCCCCCACCCAATCCCAGAAGCCGAACATGTTGTCGGTGTCGATGCCGAAGGCAGCAACGCGCTCGGCGTTGGTGGAAACAGCCACACAATGCCGTGGAACCGCTGCCTCGCCGAGAGCACTCACCAGCCAGTCACGGGCAGCGCGAGCATTCGTCAGTGTCTCCTGGGTGCCAAATGTCTTGGACGCAATGATGAAGAGAGTTTCTGCGGGCTCCAGGTCTCGCAACGCCTCCGTAATGTCCGTCGGGTCGATGTTCGAAACAAAGCGGAAGCACAGCGACCGATCGCTGTAAAAGCGCAGTGCGTCGTACGCCATTGCGGGACCAAGATCTGATCCGCCGATACCGATGTTGATGACGTTGCGGATGCGACGCCCCGTCGCTCCCGTCCAGCTCCCATCACGGACAGCATGGGCAAACACCGCCATGCGATCGAGCACACCGTGGACGTCCGCGACAACGTCCCGACCGTCCACGACCAGGGCCATGTCCCGCGGACGGCGGAGTGCGGTGTGCATAACAGCTCGGTCCTCCGTCACATTGATGTGCTCACCATCGAACATCGCCTGACGTCGGGCAAGGACCCCTTGCTCCTCGGCGAGACCCAGCAGAGCCGCAAGCACATCAGCCGTGATGCGCTGCTTGCTGAAATCCACCAGCAGCCCGGCACCGGTCCGACTCAGCGTCGAGGCGCGCTGGGGATCCTCAGCGAAGAGATCGCGCAAAAGACGCTCGCGCATCGCACCCGCAAGGTTGGTGAGCTCGCGCCAGGACGCCGTATCGGCGGGATTCGCGGATTCCGAAGAGTTCATGTCGGAAGCCTTGCACTAGCGTGAGCGACTCGTACAGCGTATGTGCTACTTGACACCGGGTGATCACCTCATGGTCACCCAGGGAGGGAATCAATCATGGCGACGTCAGAGCCGATGCAGTTGGGCATGGTGGGCCTGGGACGCATGGGAGCCAATATCGTGCGCCGGGTGATGCGCGATGGTCACTCAGCCGTCGTATTCGACCGCGATCCTCGCGCTGTGGCCGACCTGGTCGGCGAGGGGGCCACGGGTGCCGACTCACTGGCCGACCTCGTCCGGCTGATGACGGGTCCTCGCAACATCTGGGTGATGGTGCCCGCCGGATCCATCACCGAGGCCGTCGTTGACGAGTTGTCCGGGTTGCTGTCTCCCGGTGATGCGATCATCGACGGGGGCAACTCCTACTACCGCGACGATATCCGTCGAGCCGCGGCCCTTGATCCCCTGTCCGTGCACTACATCGACTGCGGCACGTCCGGTGGTGTCTGGGGACTTGAGCGTGGCTATTCGCTCATGATCGGTGGGGATGACGAGTCGGTCAATCGATTGGTACCCATCTGGGCCTCGGTGGCTCCCGGTGTGGAGTCCGCCGAGCGCACGGGCGATCGCATCGGCGAGCTCGTCCCGGGTGAGGCGGGGTGGCTGCACTGCGGGCCCCATGGTGCGGGTCACTTCGTCAAGATGGTGCACAACGGCATCGAGTACGGAATCATGGCCGCCTACGCTGAGGGTTTGAATATCCTCAAGCATGCGGATACCGGCTCACGCCAGCGCTCTGCCGATGCCGAGACGGCTCCCTTGGATCACCCGGAGTTTTATCAGTACACCTTCGACCTGCCGGCGGTCACGGAAGTATGGCGCCGCGGCAGCGTGATCGGTTCGTGGCTGCTCGACCTCACCGCCCTGGCCCTCTCCAACTCAAGCGATCTGTCAGAGTTCACCGGCCGCGTGTCGGACTCAGGTGAAGGTCGCTGGACGTCGATCGCGGCCATTGAAGAGGGTGTTCCGACACCGGTCCTGACCGAGGCGCTCTTCTCCAGATTCGACAGCCAGGGTATGGCGGACTATGCGTATCGGGTCATGTCTGCCCAGCGCAAGGAGTTCGGCGGCCACGACGAAAAATCCAGGTGATCACACGCTCGCCGCTGTGCTGAGTTCAACCCCCAGGAGTGCGTCCACGGCAATCGCCATCACACGCGGGGAGTCGCCATCTGATCCGCCCGTGGTGAAGGACTCCTCGGCCCACCGGTCCATCGCGGCCAGCGCGCGCGGCGTATCCAGGTCGTCCGCGAGCGCGCGTCGCATTGCCTCGATTGTTGACTGCGCCGGAGGACCGCTGGGTCGCGATAGGGCGGCCGTCCAGCGAATGCATCGAGACTCAGCCGCGACGAGCCCCTCATCCGTCCACGGCCAATCGTGTCGATAATGATGGGCAAGAATCGCCAGCCTGATCGCGGCGGATGACACACCGCCTTCGCGCAGCCGATGCACAAAGACCAGATTGCCCAGGGACTTGCTCATCTTTTCACCCCCGAGGCCAACAAGACCCGCGTGCATGTAGAGCCGGGCATACGGCCGCTGGTCTTCAAGAACCTCAGCATGACTTGCGCCCATGTCATGGTGCGGGAAGGTCAGGTCACGTCCACCGCCTTGAACGTCAAATGTCATGCCCAGGTGATCCAAGGCGATCGCTACGCACTCAATGTGCCAGCCGGGTCGGCCGTAGCCCAACTCCGTGTGCCATGCCGGTTCCTCAGGCCGAGTTGCTCGCCACAGCAGCGGGTCCAACGGGTCGCGCTTGCCGGGGCGAAGGGGGTCCCCACCCCTCTCGGCACACAGTGCCAGCATCTCGGCGCGGTCCAATCCACTCACGCTGCCGAACAGGGCATCGGATGTGATGTCGAAGTACAGGTCCCCTTCAAGGTCATAGACCGCCCCCCGATCACGCAGTCCCTGGATACACCGAACCACGCTGGGGATGCTCTCGACCGCGCCGATGTACTCACGAGGGGGCAGCACGCGCAGAAACTCCATGTCTTCGCGAAATAACTGGGTTTCACGCTGGGCGATGTCACGCCACTCCTGACCGGTCGCAATTGCGCGCTCGAGCAGTGGGTCGTCGATGTCCGTGACGTTTTGAACATAGAACACATCGTGACCGGAATCCATCCACGCCCGCTGGAGGGTGTCGAAGGCCACGTAGGTTGCCGCATGCCCCATGTGGGTGGCGTCGTAGGGCGTGATGCCACAGACGTACAGCCGGGCTTCCGGGCCGGGAGCGGTGGGTCTGACCGCGCCCGATGCTGTGTCGAACACCCGTACGGGCAGGCCCCCCGGTCCCAGTGACGGGACGACGGGCGATGACCACGATTGCATGGCGCGAGCCTAGAGCGTCACATGGCGGGCCACGGCAGTGCGGGCCAGGAGCGCTCGGGTTCGGGAAACACCGCGGCTTCACGTGCGTGCTCCAGGCGTTGGCGCGTGGTGCTGACTTCCGCGCGTGACAGCAACGGACTCAGATCCTCCGCCAGCACATCGAACGACTTACTACAGCGGGCGAGGTCATCGAGGGTCTCCGCGTCAATGGGATCACCCGACCAACCCCACAGGACCGTGCGGAGTTTGTCCTCGGTATGAAAGGTCAAGCCATGGTCGATTCCCAAGATCCGTCCCGACACGCCCCGGACGACATGGCCACCCTTGCGATCAGCGTTGTTGATCACCAGGTCCAACACGGCCAGGCGGCTCAACTCACGACTGTTTTCATGCACGAGACACACGTGCTGCCCGTGGCTACCTTCACCCTCCGCCACATTGAGCCAACCGCGCGGCACCTGATCGATATCGAGGACGTCCACGGGGGCCAGGTCTGCATCGGCGTCGACCCACGCCTGCATACTTCCCGGGCCGAGGGGTCCATCCTCACGCCACACGGTGGCCGGCACCAGGCCCCAGCCCAGGGCCCGATCAACCATCGCGGCAGCCACCTCACGATGGCCCAGTGAGCCGCGGGGAAAGTCCCAGAGGGGACGCTCACCTCTACGCGGCTTGTACACGGCTCGCACCGATCCCGTTGCGTCCGTGCAGACCACCCGCAGGGCCGCATTCGACGATCCCTGAAGCCGTCCTTCAACCTCGATGGAACCGTGGTGAAGACGACTGAGCGTCACGGGATCGTCGGTCACGGCCGCCGTCGATAACCATTGGAGCGCGGACACACATGACCCGCGGGATCAAGTGGTTGCACACAGAAGGGACACGGTGGGCGCCCGGCGGACACGAGGGCGCGGGCGCGTCGGATGAAGGCCGTTGCTGCCGCGGGCGACAGCGTCACGCGAAGGGTGTCAGGTGCGCCCGTGTCGTCCTCACCCGGTTCGGCCGCCTCGTCATCTCCGATTGCGTGAGCTTCCACGAGCACAGCACCCGGCTCGGGCAGCCACGCGATACCCAGTGTGCCCACCCGGAACTCCTCATCGAGAGGCACGGTGAGTGGATCGTTGTCATCGGCGAACGGCTCCGCCATCACGCCCGCCTCCGTGAGGAGGGCCTCGAGGCGATCCGCGAGGAGGGCCACCTGAGCCTTCTCGAGGGAGACGGATGTGACGCTATCTCCGCCGGTGGCCTGCAGGAAGAAGGTGCGCTCACCCGGCATTCCAACGGTCCCTGCCACGAAACGGCGGGGGTCTACGTAGGCATGTATACGACGGGGCACGACAACACCGTATCTAGCGATCCCCCGAACCGCCCCCCACATCCGCTTGGACACGTCGACGACGTGCGGCCCGGGCGAGAGTGGTCAGATCAGATCCGCGATCATTCACGTGGACAACCTGAGCGGAGGTGCGCCCGTATCGGATGACGGACACCGAGCCGGGATCCACCACGATTCGCTGGAAGTGATCCAGGTGAGTGCCCAAAGCATCAGCGAGAATGGCCTTGATCACATCCCCGTGGCTCACCATGGCATACACGGCCCGTTCACCCAGGGACGCGTTCCACTCATGGACAGCTGCCAGGGCTCGAGTCTGCATGCTCATCATGGACTCCCCACCCGGGAAGGTCACGGCGCTCGGTCGATCCTGGACAGTGCGCCACAGTGCCAGCCGGGACAGATCCTTCAGCGAACGGCCGGTCCATTCACCGTAGGCACACTCCCCCAAGCGGTCATCGGCTTGCACGGCGATGGGCTTGCGCTGCGCTGCGCTGATCGCATCGGCAGTTTCCTGGGTGCGCTCGAGTGGGCTCGCCACGACGGCGGCGAGCCGCAGAGGCCCCAGACGCGCGCCCACACTGGCCGCCTGCTCACGACCCACGTCATCCAGATGAACGTCTGGCGACCATCCCGCCAAAATCCCCTGAGCATTCGCCGGAGTGCGACCATGGCGCACCAGGATGACAACGGACATGTCCGCGACGGTAGCGTCCCAGTGCACTCACGCTCAACTGCCCCCGGCAGGATACGGCTCCGGAAAGGTGACCGCATGATTCGCATCATGGGACTTTTCGTGGACGGCATCATCACGCCTGGCTCCGCGTCAACGTCACAGGACGGCATCGACGCTTCACTGCAGGCACGACTGCAGGACCTGCGCACATCGGTCCGGCACGCGGGCGATTTTGTGTGGGTCGCCGTTGCCGACCCCACGGATGCTGAAGTGCGCATGGTCGCCCAGGAGTTTGACCTCCAACCCCTCCTGGTCGACGACGCCATATCTCACCAGCAGCGGGCGCGCATCGACGTCACCCCGGATTCGCTCTTCGTTCTGCTCAAGGTTCTCGAATGGGTAGATGACACATCCGATGTGGAGACCGGGCAGGTGGCCTGCTTTGTCGGGCCGGGATATGCGCTGACGGTGCGCGTGGGCAGCGCACGCGATGCCGACGCCGTGGCCGGGCGCCTTGCCGACCATCCTGAGCTGGCCAAGACCGGGCCCCTATCGGTCTTCTGGGCCGTTGCCGATGTCGCCTCACAGGAGTATCTGGATGTCGGGGAAGCGATTCAGTCCGACGTGGAAGAAATCGAGCAGCAGGTCTTCTCTGATCATCCCTCGCAGGCAGCAGCCCGCATCTACCGACTCAACCGCGAAAACATCGAGATGCGTCGGGCAGTGCAGCCTCTGCTGCTCGAAGCCCAGCGTCTCGCACGGGAGGATTCAGCCCGGATTCCCCGCGAACTGCACGCATACCTGCGCGATGTGGGAGACAACATCCTCCGCGCTGGGGACATGGTGGATGGATTCGACTCGACCCTCATGACGATGCTGATGGCCAGCACCGCCCGTCAGGATTTGCTCCAGAACATGGATATGCGCAAGATCTCCGCCTGGGCCGCCATCATCGCTGTGCCCACGGCCATCGCCGGCATCTACGGGATGAACTTCGACGACATGCCTGAACTGCACTGGACCTTCGGATATCCCGCGGTGGTGGGCGTCATGGCCATCATCTGCCTGCTCCTCTATCGCGGATTCAAGAAGTCCGGGTGGCTGTGAGTCGCCCCGTTTCCTAGGTGGCAGACAGGGTCCCCGTGAGGAGCAGCACGATGATCAGGGCTGCTAGTGCGAGACGGTAGGCGACAAAGGGAAGGAAAGACCCCGTTCGTAGATATCGAAGGAGCCAGGAGATCACCGCGTAGCCCACGCCAAAGGCGATCAGCGTCGCAACAATCGTTTGGCCCCATGCCACCTCTGTCGCTTGGGAGATCCGGGTGGCCTCATAGAAACCTGATCCGAGTACAGCCGGGATCGCCAGGAGGAAGGCATAGCGCGTCGCTGCTTCGCGCGTGTAGCCCAGCGCGAGTCCCATCGAGATCGTGGCTCCCGACCGAGACACACCGGGGATCAGAGCCGCTGCCTGGGCACACCCGAGAGCCACGGCATTGCGGGTCGTCATCGCGTCGATGTTCTTGAGTTTGGGCCCCCAGCGATCGGCGACACCCAGCACAACCCCGAAGACCGCCAGCATGGCTGCGGTCAACCAGAGGTTGCGGGCGATTGTTTCGATCTGCTCGGTGAAGGCGAGGCCCAACACCACGATGGGAATGGTCCCGAGAATGACGTACCAACCGAGCCGGGCGTCGGGGGTTCCGCGCCACTGTGGATTCACCAAACTGCGTGCCCAGGCGTTGATGATGCGGGCAATATCGCGGCGGAAGTAGATGAGAACGGCCACTTCCGTGCCGATCTGCGTCACCGCGGTGAACGCAGCGCCCGGATCACCCCACCCGAAGATCTGGGACAGCACCAGGATGTGGGCACTCGAGGAGATCGGCAGGAACTCGGAGAGACCCTGGATCACACCGAGGACAACCGCCTCGAACCAGGTCATGGCTACTCCGCGCCAGCGAGTCCCGCCTGGGCGAGCAGTGCTGGCAAGGCCCGCAAGGTCTCCAGGCGCTCCTCGAGGTTTCCGGAGTAGATGGCCACGCTCAAAGTGGTGACACCCGCGGCGGCGTAGTCACGCAACCTCTCCGCGATGACATCCGGAGGGCCGATGAGGGATGTGCGCTCGATGAACTCCAGTGGGACCGCTGCCGCGGCACCGGCGTAATCGCGGGAGAGATACAGGTCCTGCACCTGTTGGGCGGCCTCGCTATAACCCATGCGCACCGCCAGGGCGTTGTAGAAGTTCTTGTCCCGAGACCCCATCCCGCCGATGTAGAGGGCCGAATAGGCACGCACGGGATCAGCACACGCCTCAACACTGTCACCCATGACGACGGGCACCGTGGGAACGATGTCGAAGCCCGCCATTGTCAGCCCGGCCTTCTCGCGGCCGGCTCTGATGCAGGCCAGGGAATCATCCGAGCCCGTCGGATCAAAGAAGATCGCGAGCCAGCCATCCGCGATCTCACCCGCCAGCTCAAGATTCTTGGGCCCGACAGCGGCCAGATACAGCGGAATGTGCTCACGCACCGGATGCACCGTCAGGGTCAACGCTTTGCCCGGCCCATCGGGCAACGGCAGGGTGAAGAACTCACCGTCGAAGGTGAGCCGCTCCCGGGCCAGTGCCTTGCGCACGATGGCGACGTACTCCCGTGTTCTGGCGAGTGGCTTATCGAAGCGAACACCGTGCCAGCCCTCGGAAACCTGCGGGCCGGATACACCCAGGCCGAGCCGGAAGCGGCCCGCGGACAAGGTGTCCAACGTCGCGGCGGTCATGGCGGTGTTGGCGGGGGTGCGCCCGGGAATCTGGAAGATCGCAGAGCCCACATCGATGCGCTCCGTTTGGGCGGCCACCCAGGCCAGGACCGTCGCTGCGTCCGAGCCATACGCTTCGGCAGCCCAGACAACGGCGTAGCCCAGTCGATCAGCTTCCCTGGCCAAGGCGAGGTTGTCGGCATCGTTGCCGGCTCCCCAGTAGCCCAGATTCAGTCCGAGTTCCATCCGACCTCCCATCTCGCGTGTCACGGGAGCCTATCCACCCCCGGATCTGGCTAGGTTTCCCCACATGGAGCGACGCCAACTCGGGCCAACGGCGAGCGATGTGGGCGTGGTGGGACTGGGCACCGGCAGCTGGCCCACCAGCATGGATGTCAGCGACGGCATCGCGTGTGTGCGCATGCTCATTGAGGCCGGCGGGGACCTCATCGACGTCAATGCCGATCGGCCCCGGTGGGAGTTTGCTGGTCAGGTGCTCGCGGCATCGGGGCTTCGCAGCGAAACCTTCGTATCGGTCCGCTCCTCGGGAGGTCCGTCGCGCAGGGAGCTTCTGGCGGGACTCGATCGGGTCCTCGCCGGGTTGAACGTTGATCACGTCGATCTGTGGACGATGCGCGGATGGGATGCACGCCTGCCCTGGGAGGAATGTCTCGCCGCCCTGACACTCGCGGTGACCAGCGGTCGGGTGCACTACGTGGGAGTCGAACCCACCATGCCGTGGCAGGCGGGTGTCATCGGTGCTGCCTTGGCGGTTCATCCGGGCAGAACCCCCCTGGCGGCCGTGACGGCACGGCAATCACTGCTCGAGCGTGCCCATCACAATGATGTGGAGGGTGTGTCCTCGGCTGTGGGGGCCAGCGTCATCGCGATATCGCCCCTGGCGGGCGGGGTGCTGACCGGCAAGTATCGACATGGCACCCCTGCTGACTCGCGGGGAGCCAGTGAACGCGACGGCGCTCATCTCCAGCGCTACCGCGCGGCATGGAGTCGACCGATCGTGGATGGCCTCATGGCAGCCGCTGACGGGCTGGGCTCATCGCCCGGCGCCCTCGCCCTAGCCTGGGCACGGGAGCAACCGGGGGTGTGTTGCACCGTTGTCGGTGTCCGCACCGTGCATCAGTGGCGGGCCGCATTGGCTAGTGCGGATATCCGCCTACCGTCTGAGATATCGGCCGTTCTCGACGATGTGTCGGCGCGCGCGGCGGGGTGGGACACCACCGATGTATGAATACCGCGAGGTTGCCCTCCCCCGTGGGACGACGCGAGACGCAGCGCGCGCCATGTTGACTGAATGCGCCGAGTACGGCCATTGGGAGTTGGCCCGACTGCGCCTCTATCCGGACGGGCGCCGTCGTGTGTGGCTGCGACGACGGGTGATGAAGGTGGCCCGGACCTGGAGGATGGTCACCTGATTCAGGCATCGTCACATCAGGCGCAGGAATCGATCCAGCGCCCTGACGCCAAAGTGCACCGAGTCGATGGGCACCCGCTCGTCCACACCATGGAAGAGGGACGTGAAGTCGAGGTCCTCCGGCAGACGCAACGGCGCGAAGCCATAGCCGCTGACCCCTAGTCGAGAGAATGCCTTCGCATCGGTGCCGCCGGAGAGGACATAGGGGGCGACAAGTGAGCCGGGATCCTCCGCCTGAAGCGCCGCCCGCATGGCGTCGACCAGGGGCACGTCAAAGTCTGCCTCGAGTGCCACATCGTGGGTGTCGAACTCCCGGGTGACCCTCGGTCCGAGAAGTTCATCAATCTGCCGCAGGAACTCAACTTCATCGCCCGGCATGAATCGGCCGTCCACCATGGCACTCGCCGCGCCGGGCACCACATTGGCCTTGTATCCCGCAGCCAGCATCGTGGGATTCGACACATTGCGTGTGGCCGAGCCGATGAAGCGCGCCAGTGGACCGATCTGCTCCGCCAGCACATCAAGATCGTTGATATCGAGGTCCACACCGAAGGCGTCCCCCACCTCGTCCACCATGCGTCGCGCAGTGGGAGAAAGATGACCCGGCCACACGTGACGGCCAATGCGGGTCACGGCTGCCGCGATTTCCGTGATGGCGTTGTCATTGTTGACCACCGAACCGTGCCCTGCGCGCCCCTCGGCGGCCAAACGCATCCACGCGATGCCTTTTTCGGCCGACTGGATCATGTAGAGACGCCGCTGATCGGGCAGCGTCAGCGAGAATCCACCCACCTCGCTGACACCTTCGCTGACACCTTCGAGAATGTCCGGCCGGTGGTCCACAATCCAGTGGGATCCATGGTTCCCCCCGGCCTCCTCATCCGGTATGAAGAGAAGCACGAGGTCGCGGCGAGGCTGCACGCCACCGCGTGCCCAGGCTCGAGCCACGCTCAAGATCATGGCGTCCATATCTTTCATGTCCACAGCTCCACGGCCCCACACCATGCCGTCGATCACCTCGGCGGCGAAGGGTGGAACACTCCAGTCCGCCGCCTGAGCAGGAACGACATCCAGGTGCCCGTGCAGGAGCAGGCGAGGCAGTGACGGATCTGTGCCCGGGATCCGCGCGACGACGCCCTGACGCCGAGATGATGTTGTGGAGAAGCGTTCAACGTCCAGGCCGACCTCTGCCAGGCAGGCCTCGACGTACTCTGCGGCTGACGCCTCCCCGGGGCCCGCGTCCGTGCCGTCGTTGGTCGTATCGATGCGAATGAGATCCCGGAGGATGTCGATGACCTCGCCCTGAGCGAGGGCGGCTTCCGGCGTGGTGGTCGTCATGGGCACATCCTGTCGGAGGCAGGTGGCAGCCCACCAGTGCCGGTTGTTATTCTCACCCCTGGCGGCTTTGGCCGCCCACTCGTCCGGGTGGCGGAATTGGCAGACGCGCTAGCTTGAGGTGCTAGTGCCCGAAAGGGCTTGGGGGTTCAATTCCCCCCTCGGACACGTCACATGCCCTTACGTCGCCCTGCTCAGCAGAGGGCCTGCTTAGCCGAGGGTGCGCCGCTCCACCCGCTGGGCGATAACGATGGACATGGTGTCAACAAATCCCCGAGAAACGCGACCTACCCCCCGGGAATCACCATCGTTGGACCCGAACGTAACACTGATGATGGACATGCCCGCGAGATAATACGCAGTGTAGGAATCGCCGATCAGGTCAAACTCAGTGTCAAAGGCATCAATAACGAGGTCGATATCCGCGAGGATCGTGATGCCGCGAGTGCCAAAGAGTGGCCGAGTCTGGTCCACCTCGGTGGTGACGACACCCCTTGTGGTTATCCCTTCACCCTCCCCATTCACCTCTGTGCGTCCCTCGCATCGCGCAGCAGTCGCGCTCAGGTAACTCCAGGCGCGCTCCGCTGCCGCACGTGTGCGGTACTGGAAAATGTGGGAAACGACATCAGTCGATCCCTGGGGATCGACAGTCACCCGCGTGACAACTCTTGACTCCATTGATTGTCGTGCCTGTCGCCCCTGGATCTCGTCACCATTCTTATCAACACACAACCCAGGAGCGCCCGCAGCGGCTCCCCTGCTAAATGTTCGCTGCGGCTCCGGCCTAGTTCCGTGAGACATCCAACGCGGGACATCACCTGCACCGAGAGAGGAAGCCGCCAAACTGCGCTCACCCAACGGGGTGTACGTAGCGGCCTGAGCCGGATATGCCAGCGCCAACGAAACGATGAGGGCAGCGGATGCGCCAACGGCAAGGGTGGGGCGCATGAGTGATCGCATCCGGCCACCCCACCAGAATGTTGACCTCAGGTCAATCCCGCAGGCGAAATAGCGTGTGGCGCGCGACACCACCTGCGCCGGGCGGTCATGTGCTGTCGTTCGTGGCAGGCCAGGTGCGCATCGCGGTGCAGGTAATGACAGGCGTGGCGCCTGCTTAGCCGAGGGTGCGGCGCTCCACCCGCTGGGCGATAACGATGGACATGGTGTCGACGAATCCCCGCGTAATCCGACCCACGCCCCGGGTGCCTTCCGATGAGGTGAACGCCACACCCACGATGGACGTGCCAGCCAGGTAGTAGCTGACATACATGTCACCGCGAATGGCGAACTCCTCATCGAAGGCATCGATGACAACGTCCAGATCCACAAACAAGGTGACGCCCGGTGTGCCAAAAAGCGCTCGGGTGTTGGTGACCTCGGTAACGACGACCGTTCTGCTGTTGATCCCCTCACCTGACAGATCCACCTCTATCCGTCCCTGGCATCCAGCAGCACGTGAGCTCAGCTGGCTCATGGCGCGCACCGCGGCCGCGCGTGTGCGGTACTGGTAGATACCGGACACGACTTCGACATTCATGCCTGTGGCAACACTGGAATCCATCGACTGGCGTGGCTGCTTCCCCTCGACCAGGTCGCCACTCTCATCCAGACACAGGTACGGAGCGGTCGCAAGGCTTCCCCTGCGGAATGTCTGCCGTGGCTCCGGCGTGGTGCCGCGAGACATCCATCGCGGGACATCACCGGCACCGAGTGAGGAATTCGCCAGACTGCGCTCGCTCAACGGCGTGTACGAAGCGGCCTGAGCCGGAGATGCCACCAGCAACGGCACCGTGAGGGCGAGGGAGGCGGTCACAGCAAGAAGGGGTCGCATAAGGGAAGGCACCCGCACACCCCACCAGAATGATGACCTCAGGTCAACCCCGGGCATCTCCACCGCGTGGTGTGTCGGTGAGGACGGCGATCACGTCTCGGCGGCTAGGATCACACCATGGCACGAGGCTCATGGGGTCAAAGCAAACTCCTGACCAAGAAATCCTGGGCGGTCATTCGCGCAAACCGGTATCTCCTGGTCTTCCCGGTTCTGGGATTTCTCGCGAGCCTCGTCCCCCTCGCGATCTTCTGGATTCCCGCAGGCTGGCTGTTCGTCAACGATCAAAACGCGGCAGGAATCGCTCTCGCCATCGTGGGGCTCTTCGCCAACCAGATCGTCATCTCCATCGCCTCGGGTGGGCTCGTGGCCTCCGCGGATGTGGAACTGTCCGGTGGCAGCTCATCCATCGGCCACGGGATTGGCAAAGCGCTCGCGCGCATCTTCCCGCTCATCGGCTGGGCACTCATCGCCACCGTCGTCAACGTCATCGTCGGATTGATTCGAGGCAACGGACAGGGGGGCGCAGCAGATGCGCTGCGCAATCTGGCCGCTGCGGGTGTCCTTGCCATGTGGCAACTCATCACGTTCTTTGTGTTGCCCTTCATCATGCTCGAAGGCCTCGGGCCCATCAAGGCGGTCAAGGCATCATTCGCACTGTTTAAGCAGAAGTGGGGGACGCAGATTTTTGGTGGCGTCCGCATCGGAGGCATCGTGGCCCTGGTGTCGATACTGCCCGGGATCCTGCTCGTCGTGCTTGGTTTTGTCGCGGCGTTCTCCGGCACAACCGCCCTCGTTTCGGTGGGCGTGGGACTGATCGTTATCGGCGTGGTCATCGTGATGATCGGCGCCCTCGTGCTGTCGACCATGCGGGGGATCTTCTCGGTCGTCCTCTTCCGTTACGCCAAGGACGGCGTGGTGGAGGGTGACTTCACCGAGGGTGAACTTACCGGCGCGGTGCGGACGAGCCGCTGACATCCGGTTCGGCGGATGGGAATCTCATGACGGTCTCACCTGAAGTCGGCCAGACCATTCACGTGGACGGGATTCGCACCAATCTGCACGACACTGTGGAGGATCCCGGAGGGGGCACCGTCCTGCTCCTGCATGGCTCGGGGCCTGGAGTCAGCGCCTGGGCGAACTGGCGGCTCACCATCCCCGCCCTCGCTCAGCATTTCCGTGTGGTGGCCCCTGACATTGTGGGTTTTGGTTATTCAGACCTTCCCGCGGGCCCCTATACGCCCCGCCGGTGGCTCAATCACGTCAGGGGAGTTCTTGATGTTCTCGGTGTTGACCGAGTGCACGTCATGGGCAACTCCTTCGGTGGGTCGCTGGCCCTGGGGCTCGCGATCCATGATCCCCAGCGCGTCCGCCGACTCGTTCTCATCGGACCCGTTGGCACCCACTTCGACATCACCGAGGGCCTGGAGGCCGTCTGGGGCTATCAACCCAGCGTGCAGGCCATGCGGGACCTCCTCGACATCTTCACCTACGCGTCGAACCCGCAGATTGATGAGCTCGCTCGCATGCGCTTCGAGGCCAGCATCCGACCCGGGGTCCAGGAAGCGTTCTCCCAGATGTTCCCGGCCCCGCGACAACATTCGGTGGACCGTCTGGCGCATGCGGATGCCGCCATCTCCGCCATCACCGCTCCCACCCTCATCGTCCACGGGCGCGAGGATCGGGTCATTCCCCTGTCGTCGTCATTGAACCTGCTCGGGCTGATCCCCCGGGCCCAACTGCACGTCTTCGGTCAATGTGGGCACTGGACGCAGATCGAACACGCCGAGGCGTTCAACAGTCTCGTCCTCGACTTCTTGAGTCGCGTGAGCCCGCAGATCGACTACATGCGCAGGTAGGACGCTCCGTTGAGGTCCAGGATCGTCCCGCTGGCCCACTCGGCATCCGGGCCGGCGAGGTAGGCAATCGCTCCCGCAACCTCCTCGGGGGTGCCGATCCGATCGAAGGGACTCTCTGCCCTGCGGCGTACGCCGTCCTCGCCCTCCATCGCCTCCGACGCCATATCGGTGTCCACGAAGCCCGGGGCCACCGTCGTGACGGCGATCCCACGCCGGCCAAGATCACGGGCCAGCGACTGCCCGAATGCGGAAATCCCCGCTTTGCTGGCTCCATATGCGGGACTGTCCGGCTCTCCACGGAAGGCCCCCCGCGATCCCACGTTGATGATCCGAGATCCACTCGCCATGTGGCGAACGGCGTGCCAGGTCACCAGCGCCGGGGCGATCAGGTTGACCTCGATCGTCCTGCGCCAAGCACTCTCCCAATCGGCACAACTGACGTCGTCGATGGGGTGGGCAAAGAAAACTCCGGCGTTGTTGACGAGCACATCGAGGCCCCCACCGAGCCCATCGACCGCCTCCTCCACCATCGGACCGAGGGCCGAGGAATCCATGAGGTCAGCCCTAACGGCGACGTGCCCCCCACCGGGGAGTTCACTCATGAGTGTCGCGGCAGCCTCTCGGGATCCCCCGTAATGGACCGCAACACGCCAACCATCGGCGGCAAACCTCCTGCTGACGGCAGCGCCAATGCCTCGAGCACCCCCGGTGACCAAAATGCGACGTCGCGACATGGGGCAAGGGTAGGACCCTCGCACCGGGGTCCACGTCCGGTCTGGCAGGCTGAGGTGCATGGCACACGGCACCGGGGATGAGCCCGTTCACCTCAATAACCATCACCTCAACACGCTGACGGCGATTTTCAGCCATCCGACGAGTCATAACATTCGCTGGCCGGACGTCATCTCGTTGCTCGAGTACGTCGGCGATGTGGAGGAGCGACACGACGGCAAGTACAAAATCACGCTGGGGCCTGAGACGGAGATCTTCGAACGCCCACGCCACAAGGACATCGATACGCAGATGGTGGTCGATTTGCGGCGCATGTTGCACAATGCCGGCTTCGAGCCCAAAAAGCCCGGCGCCGAGGTCTGAGGAGTACCCATGAAGAATATTACCGACGCGATTGACCTCAGCGGCCGCATTGCGATTGTCGCCGTGGACTTTCACCGCACCCGGATTTTTGCCATCGACTCCCCTGATCACTCCGCGCCCGAGAAGTTGACGGCGGAGGATCCGCGCAAGCGGTTCCACAACGTCTACCACCACGACGGCAACGTCGATGGCTCCTACCTCGACGACAGTGACGCGTACTGGTCACTCCTTACCAGCGCTCTCACCCCCGCTGCCGGGATCATCCTGCTGGGCCATGGCACGGGCAAGTCCAATGCCAGCCATCACCTAGCGTCGTACATCGAAAAGCATCGGCGCGATGTGGCCAAGCACATCATCGGCGAATTCCGCGCAGACATTGATGACCTCACCGATGAGCAGCTGCTGCGACTTGGCCAGCACATCGCGGGAATCGATCCCGTGCGCGACCACGGCGACAGTCAGCGCGGGGCCTAAGCCTGCGCCTTCTCCTTGGTGCGCCAACGGCGCTCCACCACGGCCGCGATAACGGCGGCAATGAGTCCCACGGACATCACCGCCACCCATCCGCCGGGATCGGCCACACCTGCAGTGTCGGGGGGGTCGTCCGGACATGGGCCTAGTCCGCACTCCGGAATCACGGAGGCGCCCACCGCAATCAGGTCGAAAGTCACCCACAAACTCACCATGATGGATAGCCAAATAACCATGCCGGTGACGATCGGCCGCATCAACCCCGGATCCTTCAAGACGCCGCGATCACCGGCGCGGAAGGGCGCCTGCCACAGGATGAGCATCGTGCATCCGACGATGCCCACCAGGAAGGTGACAAAAGCCCACGTGTAGAGATGCCAACCAAAAACTTCCGGACCGTACCCAGGATCGTTGGGGTCGGCGATATGCAAGAGAATTTGTCTCGTGGACCCCGCGGCCCCCACAACCGCCGCCAGGATGCTCAGGGCGTAGTTGCGTGGGCTCATGCCCCACAGCAGATTCATCATCGGGCCCACGGCGAGCCCGATCATGCCGGAGCGTTGCACGATGCACAAAGGACAGGGTTGCTCCCCCACACCAAACTGCAAATGCAGCGAACCCGCGAGCACGAGAATAAGCCCGAAGAGCGCGAGGATGTTGATCACGCGAGACAGGAATACCGCGCGGTCGGGCGCCATCGCCCATCGGCCCGCGGTGCCAGGGACAGTCGAAGTCGTCACATCAGCCCCTAGAAGTTCAGCGGGATCGGGTCGGTCATGTGGATGCGCAGGACGAGCAGGGTGTAACCCAAGTTGGCCACGACCAGGAGGGGTGTCCAACGCCAGCCCCGGAAAATGCCGATAAAGACCACGACCCAGATGACGAACATCAAGAACATCACACCCGCGAGGTTACGACCCGCTAGCCCCCCCGACAAGGACCCGGCCCGGCCCGGCCCCGACGAAGTCGCGTGAGCAGGGATGTCCTCTAGGGTTGCGGCCATGAGCGCTGGGAGGACATCCGATGCCACCCCCGATTCTTGGCCGCCGGAGCATGGACCCGCTGACGTCAGCATCGTCTGCGGTGCCCACCTCCTGCGCCACCTGAGCCTGGATACCGCCACGGTGCTGAAGGAGCATCCGGTGCGAGTGCGCCCGGGCATCCCTGGGTGGCCACGAGGTGAGTTCGAGATTCTGGCGACACCCCTCCCCGGCATCGATTCCCACGGAGCCGCCGCCACCTTCGCCACGGGTCTCACCGAGTGGGGTCTGGTCACGTGGCTTGATGAGACCTCTCTCGGGGTAGCGATCAGCGATGACTCCCCCGCCTGGCACAACGCCATGTGGTGGGAATTCCTTGATGTGGTGGCCCGTGCCCGTCAGGTCCCCGCCCCCACCTGGGGTGTGGGTCTCTTGGGTTTTGGAGCCATCGGTGCCGAGCACGCTCGCGCTGTCGCGAACACACCCGGCCTCACCCTTGCCGCCGTATGCGATCCCAACCCCGTCCGGGTGGCTGCCGCCCAGGACGGCACACCCGGCCTCAAGGCTCATCTGACGCCCGAGGACCTCTTCGCTGATCCGGACGTGCAGGTCGTCATCATCTCGACACCCCCCGACAGTCACGCGCGCTGGGCGATGCTGGCTCTTGAGGCCGGATGCCATGTCGTCGTGGAAAAGCCGATGGCCATGACCTCCCACCAGTGTGACGAGATCCTGGCGTGCGCGGCACGCCTGGGCCTATCAGCGACGGTCTATCAAAACCGACGGTTCGATCCTGACTACATCCTCATCAAAGAAACGGTGACATCCGGAGAGATCGGCGAGGTCTTCCATGTCGAGGCCTTCGTGGGTGGCTATTCGCATCCCTGCAACTACTGGCACTCCGAGTCAAGCGTCTCCGGCGGAGCGCTCTTCGACTGGGGATCGCACGTGATCGACCAGGTGCTGGATTTGATTCCGGGCCAGGTCGTCGCCGTGTCGGCCATCAACCACAAGCGGGTGTGGCATGACGTCACCAATGCCGACCATGCCCGCATGACCCTGATCTTCGATGGTGGCCGCGAGGCGACGTTCATCTACTCCGATCTTGCCGCAGCCCTCAAGCCTCGCTGGTATGTGCTTGGCACCCATGGCGCGCTGACAGGTGAATGGCGGCGCGAATCCATCGTCATGCGCAACGCAATCGGCACCATGGATGAGGACCTTTTGGCACCGGCTGATGCACCACCTCGCATCAGCCTGCACACCCCGCGCGGTGACGTAACGACACTCATGCCCTCACCCCGTGAGAACTACCCCTTTCACGCCGACCTCGTGCTGTCACTCACCTACGGACTCCCTCCTCGCGTTCTCGGTGAGCAGTCACGTCGTGTGGTGGCGATGCTTGAGGCAGCCGAGGAGTCCGCGCGACTCGGCGGGATCCCGGTGACACCGTCATGAGCACCACACGGTGGGGACTTCTCGGCGCCGGGTGGATCTCCCGACGAGCGATCGCACCCGCAATGCACACGGCGTCCGGAGCGACGTTGGACGTCGTGGGCGCCCGCGATGTCCACCGGGCGATGGCGCTGTCACCCCGTCGGTCGGCGACGAGCTCCTACGAGGAGGTTGTCACTGATCCGGACATCGATGCGATCTACGTCGCCCTGTCCAACGATGGTCACCTTCCCTGGACCATCGCGGCACTGGAGCAGGGCAAGACTGTCCTGTGCGAAAAGCCGCTCGGGCGCGACGCCATCGAAGCCAGACGCATGCGGGAGGCAGCGGATGCCCACGGGGGCTTGCTCGTCGAGGCGACATGGAACCTGTGGCATCCACGCACCGCACGAGCAGCCGCCCTCCTCGCCTGCTCCACCATCGGCCCCCTCACGGCTATGAGCGGGGCCTTCGTCTTTGACGGTGTGGATCCCGACAACTACCGGTTGGATCCTGCTCGTGGCGGTGGAGCGCTGCTGGACGTGGGGTGCTATCCGCTGACCGCGGCCGCCTGGTCGACGGGTGCGACCTCGATCTCCCTCGATGCCGTGGAGTGCGTGAGATCAGACCGGGGCGTCGACATCACCACGGATGCGCATCTGCGCCTCGGCGACATCCCCGTCCACATCCGTGGGAGTTTTGCCGAGACTCCGTTCCAGAGCCTGATGCTTCAGGGGGGCGAGGGTGTCATCGAGTTCACCGGCAACGATGCCTACACATCATGGCTGCAATCCAGCTCCCTTCGCGTTCTCGATCGAGACGGTGAGCGAGTGGAACACTTCGCCCCCGTGGACCCCTATCGACGCATGATCGAGCAGGTGTCAGCCGCAGCACGCGGCGACGATGCCTGGTTGCCATCACCCTCCTGGTCACTCGTGGTCGCCGACGCCATGGACGCGATTCTCGCCCGGGGACGGTGAGGAGGAGCCATGGCGCTTGAGAGTGGCGACATTGCCGTGGAGCACCGCGGAGCCATCGCCATCGTTACCCTGCAGCGGCCCGACAAACTCAACGCGATTACCCCCGCCATGGGACGCGGCTACGCTGCGGCGCTCAGACAGTGCGGTGCCGATCCTGATGTCCGCGTGATCGTTGTCCGCGGCGCGGGTGCTGGCTTTTGCTCCGGTGCCGACCTCGCGATGCTGGCCCAGGGGCCCGACGCTCTGGAGGGATTCCTCGCGGATCAACGTCGTGACTCCCCCACACTGGCCCTGGATCTGCCGGTGCCCGTCGTGACGGTTGTGCACGGTGCAGCAGCCGGCTTGGGCTTCGTCATCGCTCTCGCGAGTGACATGTGCTTTGCGGGTCCGGGGGCGCGATTCATCCCGGCGTTTCCGCGGCTCGGACTCATCGCTGAGTACTCCATCGCCTGGCTGCTGCTGCAACGCGTGGGAAGCCTGCGCACCCATGACATTTTGCTGTCGGGCCGCGAGATCGACGCGACCACCGCGGCTGACTGGGGCATGGTGGATGGACCTCACGACGATCCCCTGACCGCCGCCCTTGCCTGGGCCGAGATGGTGGCGCAGTCCTGCTCGCCCACATCACTGGCCACCATCAAGTCCCAGATCTCTCGAGCAGCAACCCAGACGCGCGAGCAGGCCCTCCAGGAGAGCCTCGACCTCATGACCGAGTCCTTCCGCGGAGCGGACCTGCCCGAGGCACTTCTGGCCCGGGTCGAAGGTCGCCCACCCGCCTTCCCCCCACGATCTCCCGGGCTGCGCTAGCACCTCGCGGCGTCCACACTCCTGGCCATCAGTCCAATTGACCCGCGAAGGCCAGGGCCAGCCGGACCAGGCGCCCCTGGCCACCGGTCATTTCCATCTGGAAGCCCTCACTGGCGGCCTCGGCCGGGGTCACCCACGTCAGATCGAGGGCACCCTGGCTGGGCGAGCAGTCGCCATCGCACGGGACGACGTAGCACAGGCTCACCGCGTGCTGCCGGGGGTCATGAAAGCCCGTCACGGACGGATCCGGGAAGTACTCGGCGACGGTGAAGGGGGCCGGGTCGATCGGCAACCGCGGCAGGGCGACCGGTCCCAGGTCCTTCTCGATATGGCGCAGCAGCGCTTCGCGGAGCCGCTCCCCGTAGTGCACCCGTCCGGACACCAGCGCCCGGCTGATGGACCCATCCGGCATCGCCTGAAGCAGCAGTCCCACCGCGGTGATCGTGCCCCACGTGTCCACACGCACGGGGATCGCCTCGACATAGACGATGGGGAGTCGCTCACGGGCCTGCTCGAGCTCGTCCGCGCTCAGCCAGGATCCGCGCACATCGAGAATGTCACTCATCGTCGTCCCCTCGTTCTCGATTCGCTGGCATCCGCCGAGCCGCCTAATCTGTAACCATGCCGACTGTAGATGCTCAGCGCCCGGACGGGACGCCCTACCCCATCGCCGTGTCGGAGTCGACGTGGCAGGAACGGCTGGACCCCGTGGCCTACGCCGTCCTGCGCGAGGCAGGCACCGAGCCGGCATGGAGTGGTGAGTACGTCGACACGAAGGCGCACGGCGTCTACTCCTGTCGGGCGTGCGGGATAGAACTGTTCCGGTCCGATGCGAAGTTCGACTCCCACTGCGGCTGGCCGTCCTTCTATACGCCGCTCGCGGGTGATGCCGTGGTGGAGATCAAGGACACCAGCCACGGCATGCTGCGCGTCGAAGTGCGCTGCGCCTCGTGTGGCAGTCACCTGGGACACGTCTTCTCCGGGGAGGGCTACGCCACGCCCACGGATCTGCGCTACTGCATCAATAGCGTCAGCCTCACCCTGGAGCCAGACGGCCAGGAGTGAGCGGCGTGGGACCACGCTGAGCACTGCCGGGCGTCGTACCCTGCCAGGGTGACCAGTGAGGCGACCCCCTTTGATCGGGTGCTCACGAGCCTCAGATCTGTGCAGTTCCGCCCCGAAATGTGCGTCGAGGAGGGCCCCGCGCCCCAGCGCCTAGCGCCTCATGCCGTGGCCTTAACGGCGGAATTCATCGAGGACGACGAAGAGCTCGCCTCGGGCCGCTTCGTGCTCCTGCATGATCCGGACGGGGTCGAGGCGTGGAAGGGCCACTTCCGTGTCGTTGTGTTCATCAAGGCGGTCCTGGAGCCTGACGTGGCCGCTGATCCCCTCCTCACGGGGGTCGGGTGGACCTGGCTGGAGGAGGCGCTCGAGGCGCAGGGCGGCGAGCGCACAGCGCTGGGTGGCACAGTCACGCGCGTCCTGAGCGAATCCTTCGGGGCACTCGGTGATCGGGACATCTCCGGCATGATCGAGATCCGCGCCTCATGGACCCCACTGACCGATCCCGCAGATATGGGCCGCGAAGCCACTGCCTGGGCGGCAGCCCTCTCCCAGGCCGCTGGCCTCCTGCCGATTCCCCCCGGCGTCGCCGTTCTGGCTCCGCACCGGCGTTCCTCGTGACCGACAGCCCCCAGCCCGACTCCGACTCCCCCGCGGTTGACTCCCTACCGGTGGAACTACCCGCGGTCGAACTCCTGAATGGCCTGCCCGAGGTCGTGGCCGACCCGGATGCCTTCGCTCGGGCGATCGCCGATATCGGCGCGGGCCATGGGCCCGTTGCGGTGGACGCCGAGCGGGCCTCGGGGTTCCGCTACGGGCAACGCGCCTATCTGCTGCAGTTTTATCGGCGCGGCAGCGCCACCTGGCTCATCGACCCCATTGCCGTGGGTGATCTCTCCCCGCTCGCTGAGGTCTTGCACGATCCGGTGTGGATCCTGCATGCCGCGTCCCAGGACCTTCCCTGTCTGCGTGAGGTCGATCTCGAACCCCGACGACTCTTCGACACCGAGCTCGCTGCACGGCTTCTGGGTCGGGAGCGGGTGGGCCTCGGCCCCCTGGTGGAGTCGGAGTTTGGCCGACACCTGGTCAAGGGTCACGGTGCCGCGGACTGGTCGACGCGACCCCTGCCACCGTCATGGTTGAAGTACGCCGCCCTGGACGTCGAGGTGCTCGTCGACCTCTACGACATTTTGAACGCCGACCTGCGCGCATCGGGCAAGTCCGAATGGGCCGAGCAAGAGTTCCTCGCCGTCTTGAACCATCGGTCCAGCCCACGTCGTGACCCCTGGCGGCGCACGTCGGGGATGCATCAGGTCCGCGGTCGACGTGCTCTGGCCACGGTGAGATCCCTGTGGCTAGCCCGGGAAGACCTCGCCCAGCAGATGGATCTGAGCCCGGGGCGCATCCTGTCCGATGCGGGCATCGTGGCTGCCGCGATGCTCGACGCTCCCGACCGCGGTGTCCTCGCGGAGCGCCCGGAGTTTCGTCGAAGTCATGCAGCGCGCCATCTCAACCGCTGGTGGACCGCCATGCAGGAGGCACAGGCTCTCGACGAAGCCGATTTGCCTCCGACGACACTGCCCTCCGAGGGACCCCCGCCACCTCGACTCTGGCGGGAGCGTGACCCGATCGCCGCCGACCGGCTGGCACGAGCCCGCGCTGTCCTCGCGCACACATCCGAGCGGCTCCGTGTGCCCGTGGAGAACCTCCTGCCGCCGGAGTCTCTGCGCCGTTGGGCATGGCAGCCCATAACGCCCATCAACACATCAACGGTGGCCTCCGCACTGACGACGTGGGGAGCCCGGCCGTGGCAGGTGGACGTGCTTGCGTCGGATCTGGCAGCGATTGGTGACCCACCCCCGAGCGCTGACTGAGCGGTCAGCGTTCAGGAGTCAGCATTCAGGCCGGATGGCGCCACTGCATCGGGAAGCGGCGCGGCGACTGCTTCGGTGATACGCCGGGCAATCTCCTGGCTTGTCAACCCCGCTTCTGCCAGCACCACCGAGCGAGGTCCATGGTCGGGGAACATGCGCGGGGTGCCAAAGGTCAACGTGCGCGTCACCACGTGCGCGTCCTCCAAAAATCCCCGTACGGCGCTGCCGATGCCACCGGCACGTGAATTGTCCTCAATGACCGCCACGAGGTCACAGTCAGCAGCGAGCGCCGCAAGTCCCGGGGGCACCGGTAGCACCCAGCGAGGATCCACGACCGTGGCGGAGATTCCCTGGGCCGCCAGCGCGTCAGCCACCTCGAGCCCCAGGGTCGCCATGGCACCCACCGCGACGAGGAGGACATCACTGGCCCCCGACTCACGCAGGATGTCGATGCCAGCGTCCCGGCGTACGGCGGGGATGGTCTCACCGACGGCGCCCTTCGGAAAACGCACAACCGTGGGGCCGTCGGTGATCGCGATCGCCTCGCGCAACTCCTCGACCAGGGTGGATGCATCGCGGGGGGCCGCCACGCGCACGCCAGGAACGATGCCCATGAGGGACATGTCCCATACGCCATTGTGACTCGGCCCGTCATCGCCCGTCACTCCTGCTCGATCCAGAACGAAGGTCACCCCGGCACGGTGGAGCGCGCAGTCCAAGAGCACCTGATCGAATGCGCGATTGAGGAACGTCGCGTAGAGAGCCACCACGGGGTGGAGTCCGGCGAATGCCATCCCCGCCGCACTCGTTGCCGCGTGCTGCTCCGCGATACCGACATCGAAGGTTCGGTGCGGGTAGAGGCGCGCGAAGTGATCGAGACCCGTCGGGCCCAGCATGGCGGCCGTGATGGCCACCACCGTGTCATCCTCACGACCGATGTCCACGAGTGCCTCGCTGAACGCACCCGTCCAGGTCGGGCCTACGGCAGTGAGTGGCCGCCCCGTATCGGGATCAATCTTGCCGATGCCGTGGAATCTATCGGCCTCATCCTGCTCGGCTGGGGCATAGCCGTGACCCTTTTCGGTGATGACATGGACCACGACGGGACCGGGATAGTCACGGGCCAACCGCAGGCCGCGCTCCACCTCAAGCGTGTCATGGCCGTCGATAGGGCCGATGTACTTCAACCCGAGATCTTCGAACATGCCCTGCGGCGCGACGATGTCCTTCAGGCCCTTCTTCACTCCGTGCAGGGCGTCGTACACCGGCTGACCGACGACGGGTGTGCGCTGCAGGGTGCGACGCCCCCACGTGAGGAACCTCTCGTACCCCTGCGTGGTGCGCAGAGTTGCCAGGTGATGCGCTAACCCACCGATGGTGGGCGAGTAGGAGAGTTCGTTGTCATTGACCAGGATGACCATGGGGCGATCGGAGGCTGCGATGTTGTTGAGCGCCTCCCAGGACATGCCACCCGTCAGTGAGCCATCACCCACTACGGCCACCACATGACGCCGAGATGCGCCGGTGAGTTCTCCCGTGAGCTGCCACGCCTTGGCGATGCCATCCGCGTAGGACAAGGCGGTCGATGCGTGCGAGTTTTCGATGACATCATGAATCGATTCAGAGCGTGACGGGTAGCCGGACAATCCGTTGCGCTGGCGCAACTGCCCAAAGTCACGCCATCGACCCGTCAGCATCTTGTGCACGTAGGACTGGTGTCCGGTATCCCAAAGGATCACGTCATGGGGTGAGTCAAACACCCGGTGGAGGGCCAGCGTGACCTCGACCACGCCGAGATTCGGACCCAGATGGCCCCCGGTGCGGGATACACGATCGACCAGGAACGAGCGGATCTCTGCCGCCAGCCGAGGAATGTCCTCCTCCGAGACCGCCCGAAGATCTGTGGGAGATTCCATTGATTCGAGCAGACCCATATCCGCGTACGCCTCCTTCCGCCTCAAGAGTCTGCGCCCGCCGGGAGCCGACTGACGCATTCTAGGTGCCTTCTGCCGGTCTCACACGTCAAAGACGCGCCCCCCAGCGGCGCCCGCCCAGGGCCTCCTGGACCAGTCCCACCTCGCGTTGAAGCCGCTGCAGGGCCGCCCCCTCACGCTCCAGGGCTGATAGGACCTCATCGACCGGCACGGACGCGTCGTGCAGGGCGGCCCGGGCGTGAGAGTAGGCCACCCGGGCGCCCTCGAGCCGGGAGTCAACATCACAGGCCACCCGGAAGGCGAGGGAGCGGGGATATCGGGCCCACACATCATCAGGGCTGCGCTCGAGAGAGCTGACCTCCCACAACCAGGTGGCCGCCGTCGCCGAGAACTCCTCGCCGTCGGGATCCCCCACGCGCTCAGGCCATCCCGGCGGGCGCATGTCAGACGAGGGAACGCAGCACGTAGAGCAGGATGCCGCCGTGGCGGTAGTAGTCCGCCTCCCCAGGCGTATCGATCCGCACACGGGCCTCAAACTGCGTCACAGCCCCGGTGGGTGATGTCGCCGTCACCGTCACGGTGTCGGGCACCCCGCCCGTGTTGAGGGCCGTCACGCCGTCGACGTCAAAGGTTTCGTCCCCCGTCAAACCCAGGGACGCCGCACTGACCCCCGCGGGGTACTCCAGGGGAAGCACTCCCATGCCGATGAGATTTGACCGATGGATGCGCTCATACGACTCAGCGATCACGGCCCGCACTCCCAGGAGGGCGGTGCCCTTCGCCGCCCAGTCCCGAGACGACCCGGATCCATACTCCTTGCCCGCCAGGACAACCAGCGGTACTCCCTCGCGGGCGTAGGCCGTCGAGGCGTCAAAGATGGGGACAACGGGCCCATCCACCTCGGTAAAGTCGCGGGTGAAGCCGCCTTCGACACCATCGAGCATGAGGTTGCGGAGCCGGATGTTGGCGAAGGTCCCGCGGATCATGACCTCGTGATTCCCACGACGAGATCCGTAGGAATTAAAGTCGCGCCGATCCACGCCATGCTCTGTCAGATACAGACCCGCCGGGCTGTCAGCCCTGATGGAACCGGCCGGGGAAATGTGGTCGGTGGTGACGGAATCGCCCAGAAGTGCCAGGACGCGCGCTCCATGTATATCCGTCACCGGGAGTGGTTCACGCGGCATGTCATCGAAGTACGGCGCTTTCCGGACATACGTCGAGGACGGGTCCCAGGCGAAGGTGTCCCCCGCGGGAGTCTCCAGTGCCTGCCAGCGGGCATCACCGGCGAATACGTCACGGTAGCGATCGCGGAACATGTCCTCATCAATCGCCTCCGCGATGACGGACTCGACCTCGGCGGACGTCGGCCAGATATCGCGCAGATAGACGGGATCACCGGCCGGGGTGTACGCAAGCGGATCATGGACGATGTCGATATTCATCGTGCCGGCCAATGCGTAGGCGACCACCAGCGGAGGAGACGCTAGGTAGTTCATCTTCACATCCGGGTTGATACGTCCCTCGAAGTTCCGATTGCCCGAGAGGACCGACACGACCGCCAGATCGGCATCGTTGACGGCCGCACTGATCTCCGGCGGAAGCGGACCGGAATTGCCAATACAGGTGGTGCATCCGTAGCCGACAAGATCAAATCCCAGCTTGTCCAGGTAGGGCGTTAGGCCGGCCCGATCGTAATAGTCGGTGACGACCTTCGAGCCGGGTGCCAGGGTGGTTTTCACCCAGGCTTTGCGCGTCACACCCAACTCCGCGGCCTTCTTCGCCACGAGTGCGGCGGCGATCATCACCGACGGATTAGACGTGTTGGTGCAGGACGTGATGGCGGCAATGACCACACTGCCGTGATCGATGGTGACAACCTCACCCGACCCCATGGTGACCTGCGTGGGCTGTGACGGTTCCTGCGTGTAGGCCGGTAGCGCTGCCGCAAAGGAATCCCGCGCCTGCGCCAGCGCTACGCGATCCTGGGGTCGCTTCGGACCGGCGATACTGGGCACCACCGTTGCCAGGTCAAGTTCCAGTCGCTGCGTGTAGCGAGCCTCCTGCGCGGGATCGTGCCAGAGCCCCTGCACGCGTGCGTAGGTCTCGACGAGTGCGATGTGCTCTTCATCGCGACCGGTCAATCGCAGATAGGCAAGGGTCTCGTCATCAATGGGGAAGATCGCCACAGTGGATCCGTATTCAGGACTCATATTGCCGATGGTTGCGCGATTGGCCAGGGGCACCGCCCCCACACCATCTCCGTAGAACTCAACAAAGGCACCGACGACACCGTGCCTGCGCAGCATCTCGGTGATGGTGAGGACCAGATCGGTTGCCGTCGTGCCCTCGGTCAGATGACCCGTCAGCCGGAAGCCCACAACACGTGGGATCAGCATGGAGACGGGCTGGCCCAGCATGGCTGCCTCGGCCTCAATCCCACCCACTCCCCAGCCCAGGACGCCCAGACCGTTGACCATGGTGGTGTGGCTGTCGGTGCCGACCACCGTGTCCGGATAGGCCTGACCTCCGCGCGCCATGATGACCCGCGCAAGATGTTCGATATTGACCTGATGCACGATGCCTGTCCCGGGAGGCACCACCTTGAACTCATCGAAGGCACCCTGCCCCCACCGCAGGAATTGATAACGCTCTCGATTGCGCTCGTACTCCAGCGCCGTATTGAGATCGGCCGCATCAGGCCGGGCAAAATAGTCGGCGATCACGCTGTGATCGATGACCAGCTCCGATGGCGCCAACGGCTCAATGCACGACGGGTCACCCCCCAGATCGATGACCGCCTCCCGCATGGTCGCGAGATCCACCACGACGGGCACCCCCGTGAAGTCCTGCATCACCACGCGGGCCGGGGTGAACTGGATCTCCTGCGTTGGCGGAGCCTCAGGATCCCAGGAACCCAGGGCCCGGATGTGCTGCTCGGTGACGTTGGAACCGTCCTCGTTCCGGAGGAGATTTTCCAGCAGAATGCGATGCGTGAACGGGAGAGTCTCCGCACCGGGCACCACATCAACCCGGTAGATGGCGTACTCGCGTGCTCCCACCTGCAGCGTGGCTCGCGCCCCGAAGCTGTCACGACTGTCCGGCATCGACGTCTCCTCTCCCCGAAGCAGGATGCCCGGGTCGTCATCGTCACGGTCAAGATAACCGAGACGGAGGCCGGCGACCCGAGCGCCCTCATCCATCGGGTGAAGCCACCTCACCTGTTAGCGTGACGCACGCGGAACTGACCGCGGAGTAGCTGACCGCAGAGCAAAGGAGGCCCCGGCGCATGTGCGGAATTGCCGGCGTCCTCGGCCCTGCGGAGCGCACGGCACGGGCGATCGATCCGATGTTGGACGTGATTGTCCATCGAGGGCCTGATGACTCCGGGACTTACGTGGGTGAGGACTTTGCCTTCGGCATGAGACGTTTGTCCATCATCGATATTGCCGGTGGCCATCAACCCATGTGGAGCGAGGATGGCACTGTCGCCATCGTCTACAACGGTGAGACCTACAACTACCGCGAACTTGATGAACACTTGGCCGTCGCGGGTCGGGCGCCACGCAGCAGCAGTGACACGGACACCATCGTGCGCCTCTACGAGGAGCAGGGACGAGACGACCTGGATGGAATGTTGCGCTCACTCCGCGGGATGTTCGGCTTCTGCATCTACGACGCACTCCGCCACCAGCTCATCCTGGCGCGTGACCCCTTCGGCATTAAGCCCCTCTACGTCCAACTGAATGAATCCGACGGCGCTCGCCACCTTGCGGCCTTTGGTTCCGAGATCAAGAGCCTCCTGGTGTCCGCTGCCGAGGTGCCGGACATCAATCGTGAGGCGATCGTCAATTACCTGTCGTTTCAGTACAACCCCCTCTCCCAGACCTTCTTCAGCGGGATCGAGCGGCTCGAACCCGGACATGTTGCTGTGATCGACCTCAACGATCCCGTGTTCACGCCCCGTCGCTACTGGAGATACGAGTTTGACGAGGACGACCACGACGAGCCCGCTATGACGGCCGAGGTGCGGGAAGTCCTTGAGGACTCCGTGGCTCATCACCTCATCGCGGATGTCCCCGTGGGCGCCTTCTTGAGCGGCGGTATCGATAGTGCCATCACCGTCACCCTGGTCCAGGAGATTCGCGAGGCACAGGGCCTTGATCCCGTGAAGACGTTCACCGTCGGCTTCGAAACGGTCAGTGAACATGCGGAAGCACGGGAGGTATCCGACCGTCTCGGCACGGATCACCATGAGATCGTCGTCAGCCTCGACGAGTACCTAGCGGTGCTACCCGATATTGCGTGGTACTTCGACGAGCCCGTTGCCGATCCATCCGCTGTCTCGCTGTACTTCGTTGCACGCGAAGCCCGTGAACACGTCACGGTAGTGCTGTCGGGAGAGGGTGCCGATGAACTTTTCGGCGGTTACCGCATCTACCGCGAACCCCTGGCCCTAGAACACATTCGACGACTTCCCCGGCCCTTGCGTCGCCTGGCCGCACGCGCGGGGCGAGCGCGTTGGGACTTCCCCGGCCGCAACTATCTCAAGCGGGCCACCACACAGTTCGCGGACAGATACATCGGCAACGCCTACATCTTCCGGACCGACGAAGTACGGCGGCTCCTGCGAGACCCCGTGGATTGTGCGCACATGTCGCCGGGACGCAGCCTCGCTGGGAGTTATCCCGGATTCGAGGACCTGTCGGAGTCTCAGCAGATGCAGCTGGTTGATATTGACTATTGGATGCGTGGTGACATCCTGGCCAAAGCCGATCGCATGACCATGGCGCATTCCCTTGAGCTGCGTGTCCCCTACCTGGATGTGGACGTCGCCCGGGTCTCCGCACGAATACCGGACTCCTTGAAGTATCGGGAGGGCACCACCAAGTGGCTTCTTCGTCGCGCTTTCCAAGGGCGCGTGCCCACGACGACTCAGCAGCGCGCCAAGTTGGGCTTTCCCACCCCGCTGCGCCATTGGCTGTCGGAGGACCCTGATGCGGTACTGGCGCCCATCCGCCGCAGCGCCTTCCTCCAGCAGCTCATCCACATGTCGGTTGTCGAGGACCTAGCCGCCGCTCATGCAGCCGGACACATCGACGCGTCACGGCGAATTTTCGTCCTGCTCATGCTGGCTCTATGGCACGAGGCCTTCTTCACGGGCTCGATAGCCAGCCCTCCATCACAGCGCACCGCGTAGACACTCACGGGCGCACGGCTAGGAACTCCGCCAATCAGCAGAGTCTGACTTGGTATCGGAGGAGGCAAGTTGCCACGGCACGCTCACCACCATGACACCCGGCGCAAACAACAACCGAGTCTTCAGTCGCAGCGCAGACTGATTGTGCAGTATCTGCTCCCACCAGTGGCCTACGACGTACTCCGGCACGTAGACGGTCACCAAATCACGCGGGCTTTCGCGCCGCATGCGCTTAATGTAGTCGATGATGGGCCGAGTGACCTCGCGATAGGGCGAGTCAACCACGCGCAGCGTGACCGGGATATCACGCCGCTCCCAGTCACGTCGTAGCGCAGCCGTCTCGCCGGGATCCACGTCCACCGTCAATGCCTCGAGCGAATCGTGCCGTGTCGCCCTCGCGTACGCGAGTGCACGCAGAGCCGGCTTATGCAGCTTCGAGATAAGAACGATGCCATGGACCCGGGACGGCAGTGTCATGTGTTCGTCATCACCCACAACCAACTCATCCTTAACCCGGTCGTAGTGGCGGTGAATCCCCTGCATGAACAGGAATATGAGGGGCATGGCGACAACCACGATCCAGGCACCCTGGAAGAACTTCGTTATCAGCACAATGGCGAGAACGGTGCCGGTGAGGAGGAATCCGACCAGATTGACGACGCGTGCTCGGAGCATGCGCTTGCGCTCATCCGGTGTTGGCCCTCGAGACAACTCCCTATTCCAATGGCGCAGCATGCCGATCTGCCCGAGAGTGAACGCCGTAAACACTCCAATGATGTAGAGCTGAATCAGCGAAGAGACATCCGCCTGAAACACAACGATCAGGATGGCCGCGAAGGTGGACAGCGCGATGATGCCGTTGCTGTAGGACAGTCGATCGCCACGCGTATGCAGCTGGCGGGGCAGATAGCCGTCACGGGCGAGGATCGATCCCAGGACCGGGAATCCGTTGAATGCTGTATTGGCCGCCACCGCCAGGATGAGTGCGGTGGCCAGCGAGACCACCAGCACCCCCACGTCGAAGGAGCCAAAGACCGCCTGGGCCACCTGCACGATGACGGTCTTTTGAGGCTGGCCCTCCGGTAGCCCGACGAGGTCGGAGTCCTCGCTTGTGATCTTGACTCCGGTGGCGAGAGCGAGCCACGTGATCGCAGCGAACATGCTCATGGAAATGACGCCCAGCAAGAGCAGGGTGGTGGCAGCGTTACGACTCTTTGGCTTGCGGAAGGACGGGACTCCATTGGCAATCGCCTCAATCCCCGTCAGGGCTGTTGTGCCCGAGGAGAAGGCACGGGCGACGAGGAAGAGGAGAGCAAGCCCCATGACCTGATCCTCAGCAACGATCGTCCAGCCCGCACTCTCCGCCGTGAGTTCGGCGCCAAAAACCATGCGTATCGCCGCAGTGATGACCATGAGGGCGATGCAGGCCATGAAGAGGTACGTCGGGATCGCAAAAGCCGTCCCCGACTCTCGCACTCCTCGCAGGTTGATCAGAGTCATGACGACGACAATGCCCACGGCCCACCAGGGGCCATGCTCGTTGAAGACGGGAAAGACCGACCCCAGGTTGGCGACCGCAGCTGAGATCGACACCGCGACGGTCAGTGTGTAGTCCACCATGAGTGCACTGGCCGTGAAGACTCCCCAGCGTGGTCCCAGATTCTTGGAAACGACCTCATAGTCCCCGCCCCCATTGGGGTAGGCGCGAACATTTTGGCGATACGACGCCACGACCACGAAGTAGACGATGACCACGGCGGCAGCAATCCACGGACCGACGGTGTAGAGCGAGAACCCGCCCACCGCCAGCACGATGAGGATCTCTTGTGTGGCATAGGCATTGGATGACAGAGCGTCACTGGCAAAAACAGGAAGCGCAACACGCTTCGGCAGGAGGGTCTCCTCCAGCCTGTCGCTCCGCAAGGCTCGACCAAAGAACAGCCGCTTTGCGGTGTCTACCACCGGCACGATCAGCCATGGTAGGTCCCGAAGCCCGATGCACCCACCACCGGCCCTACCCTCCTGTCGGGGCGTGTACGGTCGTGCCGTGCACGTCGTCATCATGGGCTGCGGCCGAGTCGGGGCGTTGCTTGCCGACCGTCTCGATGCCACGGGCCACTCGGTCGCCATCGTGGATCAAGATCCACAGGCTTTCCGGCGCCTGGGGTCTCACTTCACGGGGACGACGGTCAAGGGGATTGGTTTTGACCGCGAAACACTCGAACGGGCCGGTGTCGAACGCGCGCGGGCTTTTGCTGCCGTCAGTAGCGGTGACAACACCAATATCCTGGCGGCCCGGGTCGCACGGGAGACCTACGGCGTCGAACACGTCGTAGCGCGCATCTATGATCCCCGTCGTGCGGAGGTCTATCAGCGCCTAGGGATCCCCACGGTGGCGACCGTCTCGTGGACCACCGGTCAAATCATGCGCCGGCTCCTGCCCCAGGGGTCCCTGGAGGAATTCCGTGACGCCAGCGGGCTCGTGACCCTGGTCGAACTCCCGGTGCATTCCAGTTGGTACGGCCACGCCACGACTGACCTTGAAGTGGCCACCGGCGCTCGCGTGGGATACGTGACCCGACTGGGCAGCGGCATGCTCGTGTCCGCCGATAGCGTCCTACAGGATGGGGATGTGGTGCACATGCTCATCACCTCCGCGGACCACGATCGCGTGGAGGGCATCCTGGCGCATCACCGCGATCAGGCCGATGGCCCGGCCGGGAGAGCCTCATGAGGGTGGCTATCGCGGGGGCGGGCAAAGTGGGTCGATCCATTGCCCGGGAACTCATCGGGTTTGGTCACGACGTCCTGCTCATTGACAAGGATGCCGAGTTGGCCCGGCCCGGTGTCGTGGAGGGAGCCGCTGTACTCCAGGCCGATGCCTGCGAATTGGCCGCGCTGGAAGATGCCGACCTGGCGCATTGCCAGGTCATGGTCGCGGCCACGGGGGACGACAAAGTCAACCTTGTCGTGTCACTCCTAGCCAAGACGGAGTTCGGTGTTCCTCGCGTTGTTGCCCGCGTCAACCACCCGAAGAACGAGTGGATGTTTGATGAGTCATGGGGCGTGGATGTCGCCGTGTCAACCCCACGCATGCTGTCCGCGCTCGTTGAGGAAGCCGTGAGCGTGGGCGACCTTGTTCGCCTCTTCACCTTCCGCCAGGGACAGGCCGATCTCGTTGAGATCACCCTGTCCGTCGGCTCCCCGGTCGCGGGGGCACGGGTGGGCTCGCTCACCTGGCCGCCCGACTCCGCCCTGGCCGCGATTGTCCGCGGGCCACGCGTGATCACGCCCACCGGTGATGATTCGCTGGAGATCGGTGACGAACTCATCTTCGTGTGCGCTCCGGAGCAGGAGGGGGCCTTGCAGACCATGCTCAGCGATCATGACCATCCCCACAGTCCCGCCCCGATTGCCTAGCCCGAAGCCTGCTCGGGCGGTGTGTCGGCGTCAGGTGGCCCCGGTGGTGTGTCATCGGCGGCGGCGCGACGCGCAGCGAAGGTGGGACGTAAGACCAGGTAGGTGAAGTAGCCCGCGGCCACAAACAGCGGGACTCCCATGATGATCTTGGCAAAACCCAACGGCCCGACCCATCCCGCGAGGTAGAGGGGCCCCTGCACCGCGATGCGAAGACTAAACAGGCCCACCCAGATCCATGACGCGGCTGAATAGACACGTCGCAGTTGTTTGTCCGCACGCCAGGACACTCCCTGCCCCGTGAGGAATCCCACGATGACTCCGATGAGTGGCCAACCGATGAGAATCGACACCAGGACCGCGACGCCATAACCGATGTTTTGCAGGAGACCCGGGATGAAGTAGCCCTCACCCGTCTGGGTCCGCGAGGCGACGAAGGCAGAGATACCGACGCCGATCAGACCGGCTGCGATCTGCTGCAAACTCTCCCTGCGCACCACTCGCCACAGCGCGATTGCGGCACCGGCCCCGAGAGCGCACCACACGGAGATGCTGAGTTGATTGCCCGTCACCAGATAGGCAATGACGAAAACCACGGTGGGGGTGCCGCTGTCGATCATTCCGCGCCAGCCACCGAGGGCACGGTCCAGGAGTACGCGTTCCTCGCGTACGTCGGCGCGCGTCTGAGGCTCAATCACGGGCTCAGGGGCGTCCCCGGCACCGCCCGATGGTGGGTTCATCGCTCTGCCTCAACCGAGGCCGGATGGAGGCGATAGGACGGATTGAACATCATGGGGCTGCCGTGCGGACACGTCACCCGTCCGTGAGCGGTGATGGACCGACCTACGTCCACCCCGGACAGCCTCCGCCTGCCCAACCACACGAGGGTCATATGCCCGCTGCCGTCGTACACCTCCGCCTCGAGGGTGGGGACGTTGACCCGAGGACGCAGGGTGACCGACCGGATCGTGCCGCACACGGTCACGGGGCGGCCTCTCTCACACGTGGCGATCACGTCGGCACCCTCCGCAACCGCCTGGCTGCTGAGTTCACCCGCATCCATCTGATCCTGCGTGCGGGTCAGTGCGGACCACCATCTCGCCACGCTGAGCTCCTTTGCGGGGTAGTGCACGGTGGACCACCACGGCCCACTTTCAGACTACCTCGCTCGCCCGCGGCACCCCATCGGCCACACTGCGTTGGTGACCATCCTTCTCGCGCATGGCGCGGGATCCTCCGGCGCCGCAGCTCGGGCCCTGCTGGGATCCACACTCGATGGGCATCGCGTCATCACCGTGGAGGATCGCTCCGGCGATGTGGACGAGGTGGCAGCCCAGATCGCCACGGCCTCCCGTGATACTCCGCAGGTCACACACGTGATCGGAATAAGTCTGGGTGCCCACGCGGTGGCTCGCTGGGCCGTCACCCAACCGCATCGGGAATGCCTCAGCGTCTGCATTCTCCCCGCCTGGACCGGTCCCCCGGATAGCACCGCTGCTCTCACCTCCATGGCCGCGCGCGAGATCAAGACCCTCGGCATCCCCGACACGCTCCGGCGGATCCGAGACGCGTCGCCCGCCGTGGACATCACGCGGGTGCTGGAGATGGGATGGGATTCCTACACCAGCGACTCCCTCGCCACGGCAATGCAGGCGGCGAGCGCTTCCCGGTCCATTGACGCTCTCGATCTCGTCCACCTGCAGGGACCCATGTCTGTGGTGGGTTGGCTCGGTGACCCCCTGCATCCGGCGGCAACGGCGTACCGCTGGAGCGCCGCGGCACCACGCACTCGCCTTGCCATGGCGGCCTACCCCAACGTCAAACTCCTGCAGCAGGCGGTGCGATCGGCTACGGGACTGCCGGGTCGGACGCCTCCGCGGGATCCGGAGCAACCGGCAACGTCATCATCAAAGCCTCACCCGGTGCCATGGCCTCGATCCCTCGGTTAACGACAATGTCACGGAAGACCCCCTCGAGTTCGGGGGAGCCACCCACGGGCGCCGCATCACCGAGGAAGAGCCCACGCAGGAACCACCGCGGTCCATCCACACCCACAAATCTGACGGGCTGAAGGCCTCCCTGACCGGGCACACGCCCGCGGAGTTCGATCCCGAACTCCCCCTCGCCCTCTTCAATGACCCCGCCCTGGGAGGTCACGGATGATGCCAGCTGGCTGCGCACGTCGTCCCACAGACCTGCTGTGCGCGGTGCGGCAAACACCTGGAGTTGCACCGCGCCGCTGCCCAGTGTGAGGGTTATGAGACCGACAACTTTGGTGGCGTCATCCATCTGTGCCTGCACCTGCAGCCCATCGACCCCCCTGATCCACAGGCTGCCGAAGTCCATGCGCGTATCCACGCCGTCCACCTCGGTCACATCCCAGGGGCCCGCAACTCGGGGATCCGGACGAGACTCGCTAGACATCAGGACTCCTCGATAGCAGCAACACTGGCGGAGGTCACGGTACCTGTAGATCCATATCCATCGGCACCGCGGTGGGACTCCGGAAGGCGCTCGGCCTCATGAAAGAGGGCCCGCGCCACCGGCTGGATCACCACCTGAGCGATGCGGTCACCGCGACGCAGGCTGACGGTTCTATGGGAGTCCGTGTTCAACAGGCACACACTCACTTCACCGCGATATCCCGCGTCGATCGTGCCCGGTGCATTGACGACCGTAATGCCGTCCCGTGCGGCCAAGCCGCTTCTGGGATGGACAAATGCCGCTAGGCCATCCGGTAAAGCCATGGCGATTCCCGTGGGCACCACACATCGCTCCCCCGGTGCCAACGTGACATCGACGCGGGCACACAGGTCAAAACCTGCGTCACCGGGGAGCGCATACGCGGGAAGGGGAAGACCCGGATCCAGCCGCTGGATCAGCACATCGACGCGCTCGCCCGGCATCACGGGTTGACCTCCTGCTGCCACTCACCATCTCGCCCCGCGCGCTCCTTGATCGCCTCGGCAATGTGATCCGGGCTTCCGTGATCAATGAAGTGCTGGAGCGGCACCTGAAGGAAGAGGGCGGCCGCATTGACCGCGATGGGCCCGTCCGGTGCGTCCAGATGTGCTGTCCCGCGGGTATAGACCTTGCGGCCCACCTGCCCCGCGACTTCGGTCCTGATGTGCAGTGTGGTGCCCACCGGCACGGGACGTCGATAGTCAATCTCCAAATGCACCGTCACCACCGGCACGGCCAGCAGTCGGTTGAGAACTCCCATGGCCTCGTCCATCGCCGTCGCGATGACACCCCCGTGGGCGAGACCGGGCGCTCCCTGGTGGTAGTCGCCTACCTCGAGCGTGCTGAGCATGGACATGCCCTCACCCGCGATGGCTCGCAGATGCAGTCCTGTCGGATGGTCAACACCGCATCCCAGACACCAGCGATAGTGACTCGGGACGGCATCCCCGGGACGTGGCGCACCCTCTGCCCGTATCGGCACGTGGGCGTCCGCTGGAGGATGGACGCTACGCGCCCGCGATCGAGGTGTTGCGCTGCCGGATGCTTCAGTGCTCACGGGGGGACCCTATCCGCGAGACCCCACCTGGGAGACTGCAGTCATGGGCACGACATCACGGGGCGCCTGGTCCGAGGGCAGTGACGGAGATTCATGCGTGTACCGCGAGCGACTGTGGCCCTCCCCCGTGGTCGTCCTCGTGGCGCTTGGTCTGGCAACGCTTGTGGGGGTGGCCTACGGGGGTGCCTATGGTGCGGGTCTGGGATGGCTGGTGGGTGGTGCGCTCGCCGCGGCTCTTCTCGTTCTCCTCATCGTCACGAGTCCCCTGATCCGCGTCGACAATCGGGTTATTCGAGCTGGCCGGGCTCGTCTGCCGCTCCAGGTGGTCGGCGGCGTGACCGGACTCACGACCGCTGAGATGCAGCATCAACGACGGCACATCGACCCTCGCTGCTACCTCATGCTGCGAGCCTGGTCGACCCGCACGGGCGCGCTCATCACCGTCGAGGATGCCCGCGATCCACATCCTCAGTGGTTGATTTCCACCCGCCATCCCGACCACTTCGTGGCCGCCGTCACCAGCGCCCGGGAATCCGCCCGCGCCACTCACCTGCCATGATGAGCTGTCCGCCAGGGCAGATCAGTAGGCGGGAGAATCCACCTCCCGATCACCTCACAGCGATCACGGAGGCACCATGAGTCACGCGTCTACGGGCCACACGCACGCTGCGCACCCGATGATGAAGTTTGCCGCACCCCTCATCGCACTCGGTGCGACGTGGGCTGCTGACCAGGTGCTGTCATCGGTCTACCGGCAGGTGACCGGTCATGCCCCCCCGTCTCCGGAAGACCGGAGCGTGAGTTTTGGGCGAGCCCTCACGTGGACCGTGACCACGGCCACAACGGCAGCGATCATCAGCATGGTGATCAACCGCTACAGCTCCCGCGTCGTACCCGACGCCTAGAGCGCGATCCGCTCAGGAACAGTCCGTGCAGACGTAGCCGTTTTTGCCCTCATGATCGAGTTGACTGCGGTGGTGGACGAGGAAGCAGGAACTGCAGGTGAATTCGTCGGCCTGACGTGGCAGGACGCGCACGGTCAGGCTCTCATCCGACAGATCGGCGCCGGGCAGCTCCAACGTCTCTGCTAGTTCTGCCTCATCGACGTCTACCGTCGAGGCAGCCTTGTCGACACGACGAGCCTTGAGCTCCTCAAGACTGTCCTCGGCAAGTTCCTCGTCTGTTTTGCGCGGTGCGTCGTAATCCGTGGCCATGTGTGCGTGAGCCCCCAAGGCGTCTGTGTCCGGTGATGGTCGGGACATTGTGCCCCAGAACCCTCCGGGGCGTGCCAGGTGCCCCTCTCTACGTCAGATCCGTCACAATCGAGGCCTCAACCCTGGAGGATCCCCATGTCCATCTATGCGCTCGGTGATCTGGTCCCCGACATCGCTCCCGACGCCTTCATTCACCCCGATGCCGTCATCATCGGAGCGGTGACCATCGGATCCGAGTCCTCCGTGTGGCCCGGCGCGGTCCTTCGAGGGGATCGTGGCCGGATCCGGGTGGGGCGCCGAACCTCCATCCAGGACGGCTCGGTGGTGCACTGCACCTCCCTCCTCGACACGAGGATCGGTGATGAGTGCACGATCGGACATCTGGTCCACCTCGAGGGCTGCACCGTGGCCGATGGAGCCCTGATTGGTTCCGGATCGACCGTGCTTCCCGGTGCCACCGTGGGCGCAGGAGCGGTCGTCGCAGCACAGGCGTTGGTGCCACCGGGACTCCACGTCCCTGCGGGGGCACTGGCCCGCGGCGTCCCGGCGCGAATTGTTGACGACGGTGCGGATCCTGACATCAATAGGCACGCCGTTGAGACGTACACCGCCAACGCCCACTGGTACGCGCGTTCACTTCGCAGGATCGATGAGACCTGACCCCGGGATCTGTGGGAGCAAACTTGCGTGGCCAGGGATCACCTGGCTGCACGTGATGTCCGGCCGCACCCACTAGCCTCACACCGTGGGAATCGCCGGGCCGTACGCCGATCTGCTCCGGCGACCGGGAGCTGCGCGGTTCACCAGCGCGGCTTTCATCGCTCGCCTGCCCATCTCGATGGTGGGCCTCGGCATCGTGCTCATGATCAGTGCCCTCCGGGACTCGTACGCCGTGGCGGGAGTCGTCGCAGCGGCATACACCGTGAGTGCTGCGCTGATCAATCCGCTGGGGGCACGCGCGGTTGACCGTTGGGGACAGTTGCGTATCGTGCGCGTCCTCGTCACCGTGCACGTGCTCGGGCTCCTGGTGCTGGCCTACGCCGCCGTTGCCGATGCCCCCGCGTGGCTGCTCCTCGTGATCGCGATCGCGGCAGGAGGAAGTCAGCCGGCGACGGGAGCTCTTGTTCGCGCGCGCTGGGCACATCTGCTGGGTGGAGATGGCCGGCTGCGCACCGCGTTCGCCTTCGAAGGAGTGCTCGACGAACTCATCTTCATTGTGGGTCCTCCGCTGGCAACCTTCCTCGCTGTCGCTCTCTCCGCCCCTGCCCCCGTCGTGGCCTCAGCGATCCTTGTGTCGATCGGATCGGTTCTGCTGCTCGCCCAGCGCTCCACCGAACCACCACCCCGTCCGGCGACGCGCACCCGCGGCACCCACCCACTCCGCCGCCCCGGTGTCCCCTCGGTCCTGGTCGTCCTCATGGCGACAGGGGGCGTCTTCGGATCCATCGATGTGGCCACGGTCGCCGTCGCGGATGAGGCTGGCAACCGCGCGGCGGCGGGGATCGTCCTAGCCCTGTATGCCGCAGGCTCCATGGCGTCGGCGCTTGTGCTGGGCAGCCGTGCGGCGGGCCGCTCCGATCACCGGCTGCCCCGGTTCTTTCTGTACGCCGCCCTGGCGCTCCTCCTCGTGACCGTGCCCCTGGCCCTGCAGCCGGGCCTCATCGCGCTCGGCGGGCTCGTCCTGCTGGCCGGACTCGCCGTATCCCCGGTCCTCATCACCGCCTTCACCCTCATCGAGACGCTGGTGCCCCCCCGCCAGATCACCGAGGGCCTCACCTGGGCGATTTCTGCCATCGGATTGGGCGTCGCCGCCGCCGCTGCCGGCACCGGCACGCTCGTCGACCAGTACGGCACCGGCGCCGGCTTCATCGTCACCGTGGCGTCCGCAGGCCTCGTCGCCGCGGCGGCCGCCGTGGGCCATGTGGGAGTTCGTCGCGGGGTCCAGGCCCGCGACGTTCATCCGTCGGCTAACGTCTGACCTCGGTAAGCGGGTGTCGATAGGCACCCTGGCAAAGGAGGACCCCCTGGACACGCTCAGCCCGCGGGACATCCAGTCCCGCCTTCGCACAGGCGCAACCGTCGCCGAGCTTGCGGAGGAGACGGGGATGGCGGTCGAGGCGATCGAGCGCTTCAGTGGTCCACCACTCGCCGAACGCGGTTACGTCAGCGATCAGGCTCGCGCATGTGTGGTGCGACCCGGAACCGACGATCTCGAGACACTCGTCATGCGTGACATGTCCGTGGGCGACACCAGCACGCTGGCATGGGATGCATGGCGTCGCGAGGATGGCCGCTGGACCGTCGTTGCCTCCACCGCGGATGACACCCGCGCATCGACGTGGATCTATGACCCGCGATCGCGGTCGGTGCACCCTGAGGATGCCGTGGCGCATCGACTGGCATCCTCCGATGTCGTGGTTCCGCTGCGATCCACCACCGCGACCATGACACTCATCCCGGACGCGCGGGACACGACCGAGGCATCCGATGCGGCACCCGACGACGATGCCGTGACTCACGAGCCAGACGCGTCCGATGGGCCCGCCGACAACGACAACGACACCGATGCCGCGGGTCCTCCCCCGGCCGACGTGCCCCGGTCACGCAAAGGTCGTCGCGCCAGCGTCCCTCGGTGGGATGAGATCCTGTTCGGCGCCCATCAGACCGAGACCTGACTCATCACACCCGCCTTCGGGGCGGGGACGCGACGATCTGCGGGAAGACCAACTCAGTCGGGCCGTCTCCCGCGCGCCTGAAGCAGTGGAATGCGCATCTCCGCATCGGTCACGGCACCATGTTGACCTCGTAGGCCGGAGACGATGGAGTCGGTCTCGCTGGTCAGGGCCGTTGTCCCCCGCGCAATCACAACGAGGTCCCCGATGCGTTCGTCATAGTCGTGAAGAACAGGCCCAAAGAGTCCCAGGTTGATGGACTCCTCACGCGACAAGACCCAGGCTCGATCGCCCAACTCCTGTCGCCAGGACATGATCAGGGAATCGCGATCCTCCGGCGGGCAGTAGATATGCCTCATCCGTGGCTCACCGCCGATCACGATCCCGGCCTGTCCCGGCAGGTCCTCAATCCGCACCCGATCATGCGGTGCGCAGTCCACCATGCCGTGATCCGCGGTGACGAGGAGCAGGTCACGCTCGCAGAGTTGATCAAGGATGCGATCCACCAGGGAATCAATCTCCGCGAGGGACTGAAGCCACTCCGCAGACGAGACGCCGAAGACGTGTCCCGTGCGATCAAGGTCGGCGACATAGGCATACGTCAGCCCCCGTGCGTTCATCGCAACGCCCTCGACAACCTCCGCATACGTATCCCCACCGACCGGGTACCCCCCGCGCAATCCCGCGCGGGTGAGACCACTGTCGGCGTAGGCGCGAGGCCCGACACTCGCCACGGGCAATCCCGCCCGGGCCACGCGTTCAAAGATGGTCGGCTCGGGTTGGACCGCCAGGGGATGCGGTGTTCGTCCCCACGACAACGGATGCAGGAGATCCCCGTCCTCAGGCAGCAGGAAGCCCGCACCGACGAGCCCATGTCCACCCGGGGTCAGGGCTGTCCCCAGACTGGCCAACGCGGTCGGGGTGGTGGACGGGAAGGTGGTGCTCAGGGACCTTGCCTGCATGCCTGCGAGAGCCGGAGTGTCCGCAAGCATCTCCCGCCAGGGGGACCAGCCCAAACCATCCACGAGGAGCACCGTGACACTGTGCGGAACATCGCCATCGGCTGCACGGCACCACTCACTCAGTCCCAGTGAGTCCGTCATGCCGGGCACTGCGAGAAGCGCTCCTGCCGACGGCATCACCTCCGCCAGGGTTCCCTGGCCGTACGGCGGTGCGGTGGGATGAGACGTCACCGCAGGCGGGCTGCCGTCGCCTCGGACAGGGCTGCCGCGAACGCCAGGGTCTGGCTCACGACGGCGGGACCGTCCGCGGCCTCGGAGACGCGCAGGGACAGGTCATCGTTGCTCGCGGTGCCGGTATAGCCATGGTCGGCATCGCATTCAGAGTCACTGCAACCTGCTGGTTCGAGGTCGATCCGTGCGACCGCACCCCAACCGATGGTGAGCACGACCTCGCGCATGGCGCCCCCGGGCTGGTGGCGAGCCGGATTCGCGACCACGCGAGTGACAACGACCGAATCAACCTTCTCCAAACGCACCGCCTCGGTCGATGCCGAAGCGTAGGGATCAGGACACGTGTCGTCCGGACCGTGCTCATCGGTGTGCCCCACGATCAGCCGCGTGGGTGTCAGCACGAGGACCGTCACATGGCGGCGCAACTCATCGCGATCAAAGGTGGCCTCGTGGTGGACAACATAGGAGACCAGGAGTTCCCCCGCCATGGCCGTCTCCAACGCGTCCGAGACGAGCGTGGGGTAGTACCCGCTGCGCTCAATGTCGGTCCGGAGCCGACGGTGGAGGGTGTCCGAGTCCGTCATGGCGCCATCCTGCCACCCGCTACCGCAGGCGGGTCAGACCCCCGGGGTGGCGACCTCATCCCGCGACGACGACGTATTAGCGTGCGAGCATGAGTGGACGCATCGTCATCTCCCCCGAGGTCGCCGCCGCACGTCGTGCTGGGGGACCCATCGTTGCGCTGGAGTCCACCATCATCAGCCACGGTCTCCCTCGTCCGGAGAACCTCCGCGTGGCTCGCGAGGTCGAGGAGGCGATCCGTGCCGAGGGCGCGACACCCGCGACGATTGCCGTGGTGAACGGTCAGGTTCGGATCGGCCTTGATAGTGAGTCCCTTGCCCACATTGCGAACGAGGATGACGTCGCCAAGGTCAGCATTCGCGATATCGCCATCGTCGTGGCGCGCGGTGGACATGCGGCAACAACCGTAGCGGCGACATGCCATCTCGCCCATCGCGCAGGCATCGGGGTTTTTGCCACGGGAGGTCTCGGTGGGGTCCACCGCGAGGCGCGGGACACCTGGGATGAGTCTGCCGATCTGCAGGCCCTCTCCCACACGCCCATGATCGTCGTGTGCTCGGGCGTGAAGTCCATCCTGGACGTCCCCGCCACGCTGGAGCGCCTCGAGACCTTGAATGTGGGCGTTGTTGGCTTCGGCACCCATCGCTTCCCCGGCTTCTATCTCACCGACTCCGGCATGCCCGTCGAGGCCCGAGTGGACAGCGCGGCTGATGTGGCCGCCATCGCGGCTGCCCGATGCGCCCTGGACATCCCCAGCGCTCTCGTGGTGGCCAACCCGCTGCCCGAGTCACGCCAGATCCCACCGGAGATTCACGACCGCATCCTGGCCGAGGGCCTTGCCGAGATGGAGCGCAAGGGCATCCGCGGCAAGGCGGTCACGCCGGCGCTGATCGACTACGTCCATCGAGCCTCCGGGGGACGTAGCCTCGAGGCCAACACCGAGATCATTCTCGGCAACGCCACGCTGGCCGCACGCATTGCCTGTGCCATCGCATGATTCCCACGCCGGTCCCGGGGCGTTACGCCGCGCCGTCCAGGAGGGGAGCCGGCCTGCACGCCAGGGGGGTGGCCGGCACGTAGGCTCCCTGTGACATCGGGATCGACGGCGAAGGGATGGGTTGACGGTATGGCGCGCACGGGCGATTCACCCACCGGTGAGCGCGTCATCGACATCGATGTCGATGACGAAATGCGCAGCTCTTTCCTGGAGTACGCCTATTCGGTGATCTACGCACGCGCGTTGCCGGATGCCCGTGATGGCCTGAAGCCTGTACAGCGCCGGATCATCTACCAGATGAATGAGATGGGCCTTCGGCCTGACCGTGGCCACGTCAAAAGCGCGCGTGTTGTCGGGGAAGTCATGGGCCGGCTCCATCCCCACGGCGACAGCGCAATCTATGACGCACTTGTGCGCCTGTCACAGTCCTTCACCCTCCGGCTGCCCCTCGTCGACGGGCATGGCAACTTCGGCTCACCCGACGATGGCCCCGCAGCCATGCGCTACACCGAATGCCGCCTGGCATCCGCGGCGATTGCCCTCACGGCGGGTCTCGATGAAGACGTCGTGGACTTCGTGCCCAACTACGACGGAAGGGAGTTGGAGCCAACCGTCCTCCCGGCCGGCTTCCCCGCACTCCTTGTCAATGGAGCCGCCGGAATCGCCGTCGGCATGGCCACATCGATGGCTCCTCACAACCTCGGTGAGGTGGTGGCCGCTGCGCGTCATCTTGTGCTCCACCCTGAGGCCACACTCGAGGACCTCATTCGCTTCATCCCCGGTCCCGACCTCCCCGGTGGCGGCATGATCTTGGGCCTCGACGGTATCCGCGAGGCCTACGCCTCCGGGCGCGGATCCTTCCGCGTCCGCGCCACCACACGCATCGAGCAGGTCACCCCTCGTCGACGCGGCATTGTTGTCACGGAACTCCCCCTGGGCGTCGGACCCGAGCGCGTCATGGAGCGCATCAAGGATCTGGTGACCGCGAAGAAACTCAGCGGCATATCCGATCTCATCGACCTGACCGACGGCGATCACGGACTTCGCCTCGTGATCGAGTTGGCACCCTCCGTCAATCCGGAGGCCATGCTTGAGCAACTCCATCGACTCACGCCGCTGGAGGACAACTTCACCATTAATGCCGTGGCGCTCGTCGAGGGCGAGCCGCGCACCCTGGGCCTCCACGAGCTGCTGACCGTCTTCGTCGATCATCGTCGAGACGTCGTACGCCGACGCAGTCTCTATCGACGCCGGCGCGCCATGGAGCGCCAACACCTCGTCGATGGACTCCTCATCGCCATCCTGGACATTGACGAGGTCATCCAACTCATTCGCGCCTGTGACGATGCCGCCGCCGCCCGCGAACAGCTCATGGCCGTCTTCGACCTGTCTCTTGAGCAGGCGACGTACATCCTCGATATGCCCCTGCGTCGCCTGACGCGATTTTCACGCATCGAACTGGAGTCGGAACGTGATGAGCTGGCTCACCACATCGACGAGCTCACGGCCATTCTTGAGGATGAGGGTCTCCTGCGTGAGCAGGTAGCGCAGGAACTGCTCGCGGTGGGAGAGGCCCACGCCACCCCGCGCCGGACCATCCTGCTCGAGGAGGGTGCTCGGCCTGCCGCGTCCACCGCTTCCCTGGAGATTGCGGACTCCCCCTGCCGGGTGCTCATGTCCGGGACGGGGCTCATCGCGCGCACGGCACCAGCGGATGTGGCGAGTGACGGACCCCGGGCAACCCATGACGTGATCACCGCAGCGACGTTGGCAACCGCGCGTGGTGAGGTGGCACTCATCACTAACCAGGGCCGAGCGGTGCGCCTTTCCGTTGTTGAACTCCCGATCCTCCCGTCATCGGCACACGCACCTGCACTCGGCGGCGGTGCACCGCTGGGAGCCCTCGTGGACCTCGACGGCAACGAGCGCGTGGTCGGTCTGATCGAGGTGAGCGATCCGCCTGCTGTCGTTCTCATCGGCACACGGCTGGGGACCGTCAAGCGCACGCCGGTGCAGGGGCCTCCCACCCGGGATGCCTGGGAACTCATCACCCTCGCGGATGGCGATGAGGTTGTTGGCGCGGTGGAGTCCACCAGTGACGACGACATCATGCTCATCACCTCCGATGCCCAGGCCCTGCGATTCCCCGCCACATCGGTGCGCCCCCAGGGCAAAGGAGCCGGTGGGATGGCGGGAATCCGCCTCTCACCGGGTGCGGAGGTCATCTTCGCCGGATCGATCCCACCGGATCCTGAGTCGATACTCGTGACGGTGTCCGGCTCCCGCTCCGCCCTGCCCGGTACATCGGCACATTCCGCCAAGGTGAGCCCGCTGGCCGACGTCCCGACCAAGGGCCGAGGCACCGGCGGTGTGCGCATCCATCGCTTCCTCCGGGGCGAGGACGTGCTCATACTCGCCTGGGCCGGGAAGGGGCCCGCCCGCGCCTCCGGTGCGTCCGGCGCACCCCTCGACCTGCCGAGTGCGCGCGACAAGCGCGATGCCTCCGGACATCGTGTCGCTGGGCCGATCGCCGCGGTTGCAGGAACTCCGCGGTGATGCGCTGCCGATCCGCAGCCGAGCAGGAGCCCCTGGCGGGCACAGCACCCGTGGCGCTCACCTGGTGGCTCATCGAGGTGCCGGGGAGTTGGGGTAAGCGAGCTGTCGAGGGATGCCGGATCGCCGCCGTGTCGCGGTTGCGCAGCGATGACCAGCGACGGGTCCTCCTGATCCGGCGCCCGGGCCATCACCCGGCTACCTCAGCGGACGCGCCCGTGCGTGTCTGGGTCGGCCGCGGGGTGGGGGGACCGCTCCAGAGCCTGCGGATGCACCCGGATGACCTCGTGACGGCAGACTCCGCGCCGACCCTCGATGCCTGGGCATGCGAGCCCGCTCAGGATCAGCCACGCCTGCTGATCTGCACCAATGCGGCACGTGATGCCTGCTGCGGGATTGATGGCCGAGCTCTCGTGCGCAGCCTTGGTACGCACCCGGGCGTCTGGGAGTGCAGCCACCTGGGGGGTCACCGGTTCGCCCCGACAGCGCTGCATGTGATCCAGGGCATGGTCTACGGGCGCCTGACTCCTGACACCGCTCGCCGCGTGATCGACAGTGACACCGTGGACCCCCGCTGGGCCGATGTCATGCGTGGATCACCCGGGCTGGCACCTCAACTCCAGGCCGCACAGATCGCCCTGCTGAACGACTACGGACGGCACCCGGATTCCCTGCACCAACACGACGAAGGGACCGTCGGCTTCACCCTGGGGGACTCCTCAGGACTTCTCGCCATCTCCCGTCAACAGGTGGGATCCTGGCCGGTGTCCTGCGGAGGTGACACCGAGCCTGCCTCCGGCTGGCAGGTGCGCGATATCAGTCCGGCGTGACACCGGATGCGGCGTCCAGCAACTGCGCCCGATCATGCAGCGTGGTCCGGTCGCGGCCACGTGTCGCCCCGAGGGCTCGCTCCGCGCTATCAATCCGCCGCCACCCGGGCACGTCCACGACGGTGACGCTTGCCAGGAAGGCGTCCACGGCCGACTCCTCCGGCTGGGCGGCTGTGCGGAAGTTCGCGTCCGCAGCGTCGGTCAGCAGATGACCCACGGTCTGAACGGCGTCCTTCTTGTTGGTCCCGATGATGCCCGTCGGGCCTCTCTTGATCCATCCGGCGACGTACACGCCCGGGATAGGTGAACCCCCATCGATCACCCGACCCTCAGCATTGGGGATCACGTTCCGGGTGTCGTCAAAGGGGATACCGTCCACGGGGGTGCCGCGATAGCCGACACTACGAATGACCGCATCGACAGCCAGGGTGGACAGGTCGCCCGTGCCATGTGCCCGGCCGTCCTCATCGATCTGCGTGCGCTCCAGTGTGATCTGCTCCACGCCCACATCACCTGAGATCTCCCGTGGACGTCTCCGGAAGTGCAGGTGGATCCGACGACGGGCGTCTCGCGGCGGTCGCTGTGACCACTCCTCAATGACCGCAACGTTGCGGGCCACCACCTTGCCTGTGGCCATGGCGGACTGGCTCGCAGCATCGGAAGCGTCGGCGTCGGATTCGATGATGACCTCGGCCTCCTCGAGTTCACCCAACTCCCGAAGCTCCTTGGTCGTCCAGGTGGCCTGGGCTGGGCCGCGTCGACCGATGATGTGGACGTCCGTCACCGTCGAGGCGCGCAGGGCATCGAACACATGCTGCGGCATATCCGTGTGCTCGATCTCCCCGGGAGCCTTGACAAGGATGCGAGTCACGTCAACAGCAACATTGCCCACGCCGATGATCGCGACCTGTGTCGCGGTCGACAGGAATTCAGCGAAGGCATCGGGTGGAGTGTCGGGGTGTCCGGTGTACCAATTGACAAAGTCCGTTGCCGCGATGCTCCCCGTGAGATCTTCACCGGGGATGCCCAGGGATCGATCCCGCGAGGCCCCGTAGGTGAGAAGGATGGCGTCATAGAACCTGCGCAGGTCAGGCAGTGAGAGGTCTCGTCCGACCTCGACATTGCCGATAAAGCGCACATTGGCCAGGTCGAGCACCTTGTCCAAGGTGTCACGGACCGAACGAATGCTGAGGTGGTCCGGTGCAACTCCGTAGCGGACAAGACCGAAGGGGGATGGCAATCTGTCGATGATGTCGACAGACACCGCCACATCTTCTTGAGCGGCCAGGGCATCCGCGGCGTAGATGCCGGACGGCCCGGAGCCGATGATGGCCACACGGATGGGTCGGGTCATGACACCTCCTCAGTCCAGGTCCAGCAGGCGCCGAGCCTCTGCGAAGCCCGGTGACGGATCCACGGGATCACAATGCACCCCCTGCATCCCCACCGCCGCGGCACCGGCCAGGTTGCCCGGCTGGTCGTCGATGAAAACACACTCCCCCACCGTGACGCCCAAGCGCTCGGCCATGAGCTCATAGGCCCGGGCCTCGGGCTTCATCACCCCGTCCATCCTGCCGTCGACCATCGCGTCAAACTCCGCCAGCACGGTCATCCGTTCCAACCAGGCTGGCTCGTGAAAAGCCGTGAGGTCATTCGTGAGGACACCCACCGGGATTCCCGCAGCCTTGGCATCCATGATGAGCCGCCGAGCTTCTGGGCGGACCAACTCAGACTCATCGCCGGAGTACAGATGCGCCATGAAGGCGGGCATGCTCGCCGGCTCGCCACTAAGGATGTGGAACTCATCGCACCGTCGTGCCCAGTAGTCGCGCTCGGTCATGCTGCCTGCCTGGAAGTCGCTCCAGTCGGGATCATCATCGGGAGCGAAGGGACCTGTCCAGGTGAAGGTGCCGGGGGGAAGTCCGAGGGAGCGCTCACCCACCATGCGAAGTTCAAATGGGGTCAACAGGACGGGACCGCCGAAGTCGAAAACGAGAGCTGTCAGTGGTCCTCCTCCGAGATGGTCACCATGTCGTAGCGCACGACATCGCCGAACCACCCGCACTCACCACACCAGGTCATGAAGACGCGCTGGTCACCCGTCCAATATTCGGTGGAGATGCCACCGTGGACCTCAATGCTGGCCGCGCACATGGGGCAAAACTTCGGTCGGTCCAGCAGATGCCGCTCAGCGTCCTGGGCAAACCACGCCGCCGGTGGCGGGAGGCGATGCGGATCGGGCGGAAGATCACTCAAGCTGACCCCCAACCGACCCGCCACAACGTCATCAGGCACCCGCGCCGGCCTTCTCGCGGCGCGCCCAAGCATCGGCATGCAGGTCGAGAAGTTGCTGCTTGATGGGGCTGTACCGCATGGAACCCATACCGATGAAGGCTTCAGCGAACTCCCGCTCGGCCCCGAACTTATCGCGCTCACAGGGCAGCACGATGATGTCGTGTGCATCGCGAATAGTGCCCAGGGGGTCTTCGCCATTCGCGACGCGCTTCATGTTCTCTTTGAACATCTTGCGCAGCATCGCCACGCCGGCATCGGAGCGCCCCAGATGCTCCTGCGTGCGATCCGTCACCGGCCCCTGACTCACCCAGGCCATGATGTCTTGTCCCTCGATGTAGTCCGTGATGAAGCGTCCCTCGTCGTCTCGCCAGAAGTACTCGTAGAAGACGGGGCGATCCTGTGCTTCCCACACACCACCCGTGGGTGCGTGGTTGGAGAAGAACAGTTTCCAGGTGGTGGTGTCATCAATAGGGACACGGATCTGCATCTGGTCGATGCCCGCTCCCCCGACCCGCATGAAGTAGGGGAAGACGAGCGGGTGTCCCACCTTCCAGTCATCGTTGTCCTCGCTGCCACCCTCGAGAACACGGCGCTTGAGAATGCCCCACTCCATCTCCTCAAAGCCGGTGCGCATGTGCTTCTTCTGGAATGCCTTGGGCGCGTCGAAGCCCTGGGTCTCGCCCATGAAGTTGAAGTAGTAGCCGTGCAACCACTCCACGTGATGGGGGTCCACGGAATTCTCCATGATCTGCAGCCAATTGCACGGCAGCGTGGCGTAGCCACAGTCCTTAATTCCGTCCATGACGAAGACATCAAAGCGCGGCAACTCTGGCGCCGGATCCGGGCCGACGTACACCCAAATCATGCCGGCCATGACCTGCGCCTTGCCCGCCTTCTGCTGCACACGGTCACGGAAGTTTTGATTGTCGGCCTCGGCAGGCTGCTCGACACACCTGCCATCAAAGTCCCACTTCCACCCGTGGTAGCCACAGCGGATGCCGTCTTCGTGCACCACCCCGTAGGTCAAGGACGCACTCCGATGCGGACACGCCTCAGCGACGATGCCGTACCTCCCGGCCTTGGGCGTCTTGAAGAGCGTCCAGTTTTCGCCGAGCAGTCGCACCGTCTTGGTCGGTACGCCGTCGAAGTCCTGCTCAAAAGCAATCGGGTACCAGTATCGGCGCAGGAGCTCCCCCATGGGAGTGCCAGGACCGACGCGGGTGAGCTCTTCGTTTTGATCCACCGTCAGCATGTGCGGGTCCTTCCAAGAGGCCAGTGCATCAACGCTACCGGCTGGTGCGGTTCACAGTAGGTATTCGTCTCCCGTGAGGGGAGACTGTCGTCCCGCTTCGCGGGACCGGTGATGGAGAGGGGTCTTTCGTCCCCTCTCCATCACCGTGCGAGCACGGCTATTCGATGATCGTGACCGTGCCGTTGTTGCCGTCCACGCGGATGCGCTGACCGGTGGTGATGGTGGACGTGGCGAAGCCCGTCCCGGTCACGGCCGGCAGGCCATACTCGCGACAGACGATGGCCGCGTGACTCATCATGCCGCCCGTATCCGTCACTGTCGCCAGAATCTTCCCGAAGATCGGAGCCCACGAGGGTGCGGTCAGCGGAGCCACGAGGATCTCGCCCTGCTGGATCTCACTGATCTGATCCGGGGAGAAGATGACCCGTGCCGGACCCTCGACCAGACCCGGTGACGCTGCCATCCCGCGCAGCTCACCCTCCTTGGCGTCTCCCCCACCCAGCCAGGACGTCACGCTGTCAGAGGTGATTCCCCAGAGCATGACGGTAAAGGGCTCCGTGATGATCTCGGGTGGTGCTCCCAGAGCAGGGACCGGCTTCCACTTCTTCAAAGCGTTGCAGATCCCCTTGCGCTTCTCGACCAGTCCCGGCCAGTAACCCGGTCCCGCTGCCGGCTCAGGAGTGGCCCAGGACACGTAGTAGTCCCACAGCGCATCCTCAACCTCGGTGCGCTTGAGGTAGAAGATGTCATTGGCCTCTCCCCAGAAACCCTCCTTGACGAAGACCTCGCCCAACTGGCGCATCTTGCGCCAGATAACCGAGTGGCTCCAGTGCTCGACATAGAAGTTGTGGTTCTCCACGTAGGGAAACACCACGCGGGCCAGTCCGAGCTTGGCCTGGAAGGCCTCGCGATCCTCATCAGAGGCGAGGAGCTCGGAGTATTCGCCCACGACCCGATCGCGCTCGGCTCGGATGGCCTCCATGGGACGGGCGAGATCCTCCCCGGCCTGGAGCTTGATGATGTAATCATTAATGAAGTCGAAGGGAATCTCGACGTTCTCAATCCAGATCTTGTCCTGGTGGTAGAAACCCGATCCCGTGGAGAAGTTGAACCAGGGCTCCGCTGACTCCTGGAAGGATGCGATCCAGGCCTGACCAGCGTCAGTGCCCTTGAGGATCTGACACGTCTGCTCCACATCCTTGACCGTGAAAGCATCCGCGACACCCGAGTCCAGTGCCACGCGCGCGAGTCGCTTGAGCTCCTCATCCGGACGGAAGAGATCGACCTCGACGCCGGCAACCATCTTGGCAATAGCAAGGTCGGGGATGCCGGGAAAGGCCTGCTTGCAGAAGCCAAAGAAGTCGAGATAGGCCGCGTACCCCAGGTTAAGAAACTCGAAGTGGTAGTTCCACAACTTCAGGGACAGATCGACCAGGGTCCGATAGTTCTCCTGAATCTTGTATCCGGATCCGAGCCCGGCACCGGACTTCACAACCTCATCGGCATCTTCGATCTCCGGCAACGGCTCGAAGTTGATGCTCTCAAGCTCCTGGACCAGGTTGCGGATCTTGATCATCCACTTGTCATAGAGGTCGTCCCAGTTCATGAAGTAGAAGCCGGCCCGATCCATGAAGTTGGCCACCCGGTCCTCGATGGTGGCCGGGTCGGCCGGGACCGGGGTGAGATAGCCATAGCCGTTGAGGATGCGGAAGGCGATCCCATTCGCCGGGGGCACCTGCAGATGGCGGGTGTTGTACTGCGACAGCGACGTGATGGCGAACTCAAAGAAGGTCGCATCCCACGGCGTCATCACCTGAGGCCAGTGCACACCGTCCTGAAACCAAAACATCGACTCTTCGAAGTCCTTGCGGGCCTCACTGAAAAGTGATGGATACACATACATTTCTTGCCAACCCTCGGCGCCCTCGGGCGTCTCGATATCGAACGGGCTGGGAAAGCGATCAGCCATCCGAGCTTCCTTTCACTAGGTCGTCGCCGGGGGGTCGGGACGATGGACGTGCGCGAATGAAGTATTCATCCGTCCTTGCGCGCATACAGCGGATTCATCAAGGTCGAGACAATGCTGGCCATCGGGTTCTTGTCGGCGCCGCCGGCCACGGACTGCCGGGGCTTCTTGCTCCAGACAGTCTCGGGTCGAGCCTGGAGCAAAATAACGTTCTCGCCCTCGGGCAGGTCCATATCCACGGCCCATTCAATATCCTGCGGGCATCCGTAGTGCTTCTCGGCGGTCTTGGCCAACAGCGCTATCGCCTTGATCTGACGGTCCGTAAGACAGGGTGCATCGGCGCGCTCCGGGTCGATGCCGGCCTTTTCGACGGAATCGTGATCGGTCAGGCGATACTCGTGCGCCTTATGGCTGATCTCGCGCTTGCTCACCTCGAGCAGCACCTTGTCCACGAGGAAGTTGTCCGGGGTGACCTCGCCCGAGACCACGCTCTCCCCAAAACCCCACGAGGCGTCTATCGCAATCTGCGACCGATCCCCATTGCTGGGGTTGAGAGTGAAGGCGACTCCCGCGGAGATGGGTCGCACCATCTTTTGGATGACAACGGCCATCTCGACGGTACGATGCTCATAGCCCATCTCCACCCGGTAGCAGGTGGCGCGGTCGGTGAAGAGGCTGGCCCAGCATCGCCGTACGGCATCCACGACAGCGTCGGCACCCCGCACCCACAGGTAGGTGTCGTGCTCCCCCGCAAATGATGCATCCGGGGAGTCCTCGGACGTTGCCGACGATCGCACTGCCACGGGCAGATCGTTGATCTCGCAGCGGGCGCTGAGGGTTGAATACTCCGTGCGGATGGAGGTCTCGATGTCCGCGGGCAGCGGCATGGCACGGATGATGTCTCGGATCTGCGCGCACACACGCGACACCTGCCCCGTGTCGGATACGTCGAGGCCGTGCAGGAGGCGCCCCAACGTTGCGTCGAGGTCCGCGCCATCGTGGGCGGCGCGATATCCCGCGGTTGTGACCGCGAAGCCGGGGGGCACGGGCAGGCCAGCGCCGGTCATTTCCCCCAGGCTCGCTGCCTTGCCACCTACCTCCGCCTTGAGTCCCGGCCAGTAACTTTCAAACCACATGGTTGCGCTCACGATGGGATTCCCTCCCGGCGACTTGGTGGCAGCGCGCGTCCCTGCAGGCCCGCCCACCAATCCGGCAGCCCGTCAAAGTCCGGCACGGACACTTCCTGGACACGATTGCGATAGAGCACCAATGCTGACTCGCCACCCTCGAGGAGACGGACGCGGACGAACTCCGTGTTGAAGGGCTCACCCGGGTCATAGCCGAGCGCCCACGTGGCAAATGCGCGGATGGGACCGGAGTGTGTGGCGACGACCACCGTCTCGCCCGGCTGCTCATCATGAATGCGCATCAACCCGGCCCAGAATCGCCTGACAGCGGCCACGGGTGGCTCGAAGGTCAGCATCGGCATCGTCAGCCAGTGGGTGATCGGATCTCCTCCGGCCTGCTGAATTCCCCAGAAGCGGTCGACCTCCACCAGCCACGTGGGTCGCCCGCCCAGGCCGATGCGCTCGTACTTTTCCATGACGGAGTGATACAGACGAAAGGCCTGGGTGACGTCGCGAAACCCGTCCGGCGTCATCACCTGGAAGTTGCGGAACTCCTCGTAGGCCGTCACCTCACCGATGGAAGCCTCGCGACCGAAGAGCACGAGTTGGTCCAGGAGGCCGCGACGTATGTGCTCCGCAGTCTGGCGGGCACGGTTGGTCTCGGCGCAGGCCATCGTGACGTGGTGACCCGTCATCACGCGCCGCGCCAACTCCTGGCCCCGGCGATGGGCCTGCCACGAACCCAGCGGGGTGAGCCCGGATTCGGTCGAGTAGCCCTGGGTCTCGCCGTGACGAACGAAGTAGACATCCGTGACTGCAGCTTTCGTCTGATCCTTGCGCTCCGGAATGATCTCCTTGGTGCGCGTGACCTCCGCCCATGCTCGGGTCGCCTCGACATCGGCGCCCTCCCACAACGGCACAGGGGCATCCAGCCCGGTGTCACCACTGCGCCGGTCTCGGAAGCGCCGAAGGTACAGGGGCGTGTCATCAACGGGTCGAGCTGGCTCGCAAACACCCGGGCGCTGGCCACGCGACTCACGCTCGATGTACCGCTGCAGATATGCCGGGGCATCATTGCGTTCCGTGCGTGGGAGGGTGACCGGCGTTGCCGGCGTGGGCACGAGCGGCGTTGACTCTGTCGTGGTCATGTGAACTCCTCAGCTGTGGACGGTCAGGAAGCGCTGGTTCACGACGCCGTCGTAGTAGAAAAGTGCCCGGCCCATCTCACTCTCGGTCCATGTGATGGGTGGCTCGTCCGGGTCCGCCCAGTAGCCGCCGGTGAAGATCTCGTTGCGGTTGCCGGCGGGATCGAAGAAATAGACGCAGTGTCCCCGCGTGGCACCATGCCGGGTGGGATTGATCTCGATCCGGACACCGTGGTAGGCCAAGACGTCCGAGGCTGTCCGGATGTCATTCCAGTCATCGACCCAGAAGGCGAAGTGGTGCAGTCCTCCGTCGGGACCGGTCACCAGCGCAATGTCATGCGAGCTGTGGGACACCTCGAGCCAGGTCGCGATCTGGAAGCCGTCATCGCCCATGACCTGCTCGGTCAGGTGGAAATCAAGCACCTCCTGCAGGAAGGACGTCATGCGGTTGACGTCCTCGACCGTCAGGAAGACGTGGTCGATGCGTGGCGGCGCGATACCCACCAACCCGAGGGGCTTGGGTGGCGGATTGGTGAGGGGCAGCAGGTTGCCCACCTGCTCCATACCGTGGATGAGTTCCATCTGGTGACCGGAGGGCGTCTCGAAACGGGCCACCGAGCCGCCTCCGACTCCGACGTCGGCACCATCCAGGCGCTTGACGGCGACACCTGCATCCTCAAGTCGAGCGGTGTAATGGTCAAGATCCTCGCGGTTCTCCACCTTCCAGCCCATGTGCGCCAGGCCGTAGGACGAGGAATAGGTCAGGACCACGGAGTGGTGCTGATGCTCATCCCAGCACTTTAGGTAGACGCGCTCCGGTTCACGCGCCGTCTCGATCATGCCGAGGACTTCGGTGTAGTAGGCAACCGCTAGTTCAAGATCCGGCACCTTGATCTCGACATGGGATAAACGCAAGATGGCCATCAGGTGTGCACCTTCATGAATCGGTCGTTCAACTCGCCCTCGTAGTAGAAGACGGCGCGGCCGATGTTGTCTTCGGTCCAGGTGATGGTCGGGAAGTCCGGGTCGGGACGATAACCGCCGGTGAAAACCTCATTGCGGGTGCCCAGCGGATCGAAGAAATAAATGGTGTTGCCGCGCGTGATGCCGTGGCGCGTCGGACCCACATCCACCTGAATCCCGTTGTAAGCCAGGATATCGGCCGATCGGCGGACGTGATCCCAGTCGTCGAGCCAGAAGGCAAAGTGGTGAAGCCCACCATTGGGCCCACCCACGATCGCCAGGTCATGCGGGGAGTGTGACCGTTCCATCCACGTCGCCGCCTGATGCCCATCGCCATCCAGCAGCTGCTCTGTCACGCGGAAGCCGAGCACGTCGGTGTAGAACTTTGTCGCCTCGCCCACCTCTTCGGCGGTCACCAGGATGTGATCCATCCGGGGAGGAGCTATGCCGCGGAGGCCTTCAACAAAGGGAGCGGGATTGAGCGAACCCGTCGCACGACCGATCTTGTCGACGTCATGGACCAACTCCATGATCTGACCCGACGGTGTCTCAAAGCGGATCGACTCACCCTGACCGATGGATGCACCCTTGCTCACGCGCTCCACGGGCAGGCCGTATCTGCCGACAGCATTCTCCAGATCGGAGAGGTCGTCCTCGCGCAACACCTTGAAGGACATCAGGCCGAAGCCGACGCGCGGCGCATAGGAGATGCGCAGCGAATGATGATCCACCTCATCCCAGCACTTCAGGTAGACGGACGTCTCATCCCGCTCCACCTCGAGCATGCCCATCACCTCGGTGTAGTAGGCGGCGGCAAGGTCGAGGTCGGTCACCGTGATGTCGACGTGCGACAGTCGCAGGATTCCCATGCATCGCTCCCCTCAGCCCCGGAGGGCTCACTGTGGCGTGTGCTGAACCTAGGGTTCCTGTGTCCCGCATGGAAGGACAGCGTTCCCGCATGCGGGACGTCTCTGCTACGGTCCGTCGCATGGAGGGCACGGGACCCGAAGCGATGCGTCAGGCCATGGCCGATTACGTCCATGCACTCCATCAGGCCTACCTCGACGCCACCGCAACCCTCCCCCCTGCCGAGCGGGCCCGTCTCCCCCTCGTTGCCGCCGGCGACATCACCGTGATTGCGGCCGGTGCGCGCATGCTGCACATCATCGGCACGGTCGAGTCACTCCCGAGTCCGCGTCCCCCCGAGGTGGAGGTGCGCGACTGCATCGATGACATCGCATGGAGCCTGCGATTCTTCGATCCCGTCGTCGCTCCGGGTCTTGGCCTCATTGTCGAAGACGATTCCCCGGCACACGACGATGTCCGGCGCGTGCTCGGTGTGCGCACGGTGGTCTACCACCTCGCGATTCCGCCCGGAGGCAGTCTCACGGCCCACCACGCACAGCATGCAGGCACCGGTCTAGGCCACGCACATGCAGCAGCAGCACGGGATTTTGAGGCGATGCGCGCCTACGCCCACGACCGCGAACCACTCATCGATGAACTCCAGGCGGCGAGTCAGGCCGGCCTTGCCCGCGCCCAGGTCCTCATCGCCCAGGCACTGATCCCGGGCATCCCCGATCTCGTGCTCAACCCTCCGACGGACAGCGTGCAGGTCCGACGCCACGTGCTCGAGCACCTCAGGCGTGGATCATGACCACGGAGCCCCGACGCCAGCATTCCACCCTGTCCAGTGTGCGCAATGCGGCCCGCCTTCTGAAGGAGTTCGGTCGAGGTGATCGCGAGATCGGCGTCACCGAACTCTCCCGCAGGCTGGGCATCGGCAAGAGCACCGCACATCGCCTGCTCAGCACCCTGGCGGATGAGCGACTCCTCGAGCAGGATCCCCACACCGGCGCCTATCGGCTCGGTCTCGCAATGTACGAACTCGGCGCATCCGTGGCATTGCACACGGATCTACACGAAGCCTGCTCACCCGTCCTTGATCAACTGCGCAATGCGACCCGCGAGACCGTCCAGGTGGCCGTGCTCGATGGCCGGGAGGTCGTCTACGTCGAACGCCGCGAAAGCCCACAGACGCTGCGCCTCTTCGGTCGCGTCGGACACCGCAATTCAGCCCACTGCACCAGCACCGGCAAGGTGCTCCTCGCTGCCCTCCCGCCCGAGGTCCTCGAGGCGACGCTGCACGGATGGCGCCTGGAGCGCAAGACGCCGTACACGATCACGGATCCACGAGCGCTGCGTTCGGGCCTGGAGGAGGTGCGTCATCGGGGTTGGGCCGAGAACATCGGCGAGTCTGAGCTCGGCGCCGCATCCATCGCCGCCGCCATCCGTGATGAACGGGGCGACGTGGTCGCCGCCTTGTCCATCGTCGGCCCTGTGCAACGCCTGGGCAGTGACTCGCTGCGGCGCTTTGCCCGGCCCGTGGTCGACGCATCCCTCGCTGTCAGCCGACGCCTTGGTTATCGAGATGCGCGCACGCGCCTAGGCACCCCCGTGGGCAAAGGTCCCACGTCCACCCCCACCCGAGGAGGCTCGTGATGACTCGCCCAGGACCCCAGGACATCAGCCGGATGTCCGCGGCGCTCGTGGCTGCTCGCCGGGATGTCAGCCCCATCCCAGCGCTGACCGTTGAGTTCCCCGACATGACTCCCGCGGATGCCTACGCCGTCCAGCAGGGCCTTGTGTCCACGCTGATCGCACAGGGCGACTCGATCATCGGCTACAAACTGGGACTGACGAGTCGACCCATGCAGGAGTTGCTGGGGGTGGATCAGCCCGACTACGCACCCGTTCTCGCCTCCACCGTGTACGCCGACGGCGCCACCATCGCGCTGGAGCGCTTCATCGCTCCCCGCATGGAGGCAGAGATCTGCGTGGTCCTGGATGCACCACTGAGTGGTCCGCACTGCACAACCGCCCAGGTATGGGGGGCAACACGGGGACTTGTGGCAGCCCTGGAAATTGTGGACAGTCGCATCGCTGAGTGGAAGATCTCCCTGCCCGACACCATCGCCGATCTAGCATCCAACGGTGCGGTCGCCTTCGGAAGCCGGGTGGTCGCTCTCGGGGAGTTCGATCCTGCGCTCATCGGCATGGTCTTCACCCGCAATGGCGACCTCGTCTCGACAGGTGCGGGTGCCGCCGCTTTCGGTGGACCACTCGATGCGGTGGCCTGGCTGGCCAACACGCTCTATCCGCTCGGCGTGACGCTGCCAGCCGGTGCGATCATCATGACCGGTGCCCTTCACGCCGCGGTCCCCCTCGCGTCAGGCGATGTCTTCCGCGCTGACTTCGATCGACTCGGCCCCATCACAGTCCGGGCCGTCTAGGCCCCTCGCCGATATAGCCACTCACCTCGAAGGGAACGACATGGCATTGAAGTGCGCGATCCTTGGCTCGGGCAATATTGGCACCGACCTCATGATCAAAATGATGCGCAGCGACGTCCTGGAGCTCACCGCGCTCGTGGGCATCGATCCCACCTCCGAGGGACTCGCCCGCGCCCGGGCCCTGGGATTGGATGCCCCGCATGAGGGGCCGGATTGGATCCTGGAGCACGCTCGAGACATTGACCTGGTCTTCGATGCGACCAGCGCCTACGTCCACGTTCGCTACGCCAAGAAGTACGCCGACGCCGGCATCACCGCCATCGACCTCACACCCGCAGCTCGCGGGCCCAAGGTCATTGCGGCGGTCAATCTCATGGAGCACCTCGACGCGCCCAACATCAATATGGTGACCTGCGGAGGGCAGGCGACCACACCGATGGTCTTCGCGATCTATCGAGCGGTCGACACGCTGCCCTACGCCGAGATGGTGTCCACCGTCGCCTCGAAGTCCGCTGGCCCCGGCACCCGTCAAAACATTGACGAGTTCACCAAGACAACATCGACGGCACTGCGTGAGATCGGGGGGGCAGACACGAGCAAGGCCATCATCATTTTGAATCCCGCCGATCCCCCCATCATGATGCGCAACACGGTCTTCGGCGCCCTGCCGGAGGGCACGGATCATGACGCGGTGCTCGAGTCGATCTATGCGATGGAAAAAGAAGTTGCCGCCTACGTCCCCGGCTACCGCCTCAAGAATCCCCCCGTCATCGAGGAAGGGCCCTACCCCACACCGGGCGGTGTCGTCCCCCACCGCGTCGTCGTCCTGCTCGAGGTGGAGGGTGCGGGCGACTATCTGCCCCCGTACGCCGGCAATCTCGACATCATGACCGCTGCCGCTATGCGCGTTGGCGTGGCCATCGCCGATCACCGAGGAGTCTCCGCATGAGCGTCGCCGACTACCGCCTCATCGACTCAACCCTGCGTGACGGCTCCCATGCCATCAGCCACCAGTATTTTGCTGAAGACGTCATCCGCATCGTCGCCGGATTGGATGCAGCCGGTGTTCAGGTCATCGAGATCGCCCACGGTGACGGCCTCGGCGGATCCAGCTTCAATTACGGCTTTTCGGCGGTCTCGGAAAAGGAATTGATCGCCCAGGCCTGCGACACCGCGCAGACCGCGCAGATTGCCTGCCTGCTGCTCCCGGGGATCGGTCTGGCCGATGATCTACGCGAGGTTCGCGAATTGGGTGTCTCCGTCGCGCGCATCGCCGTGCACTGCACCGAGGCCGACATCACCGAGCAGCACATCCGGGTGGCCAAAGACCTCGGCATGGAGGCCATCGGCTTTCTCATGATGGCTCACATGAATTCCCCCGAAGGCCTCGTCGAACAGGCCCTGCTCATGCAGTCGTACGGCGCCGACACGATCTACATCGCCGACTCCGCAGGAGCCATGACCGTCGACGACGTACGACATCGCGTCAGTGCACTGGTGGGTGCACTCGAGGTCCCGGTCGGCGTCCACGCCCACAACAATCTCTCCATGGCGGTGGCCAATTCCATTGCCGCCTACGAGGAGGGGGCCAGGAATCTTGACGGCACCAGTGCGGGCCTCGGGGCAGGGGCGGGCAACTGCCCCACCGAAATCCTCGCCGCGGTCAGCGCGAAGTACGGCATAGAGACAGGTGTCGACCCGCTGGCGCTCATGGATGTGGCCGAGGATGTCGTCCGCCCCCTCATGCCGCGCCAGCAGGTCATCGACAGGGCCGGACTCCTGCTTGGCTACGCGGGCGTGTACGGCAGCTTCCTGCTGCACGCGGAGCGCGCCGCACAGCGTTACGGTGTGCCGCAGTCAGAGATCATCCTCGAACTCGGGCGCCGCAAAGTCGTCGGAGGCCAGGAGGACATGATCATCGACGTCGCTCTCGAGCTCGCCCGCAAGCACGCTGAACAGGAGGTCACCCCATGACCACGATGGATGTCACCGGCGCCGCGGGTCGTCTCACCGAGGCGGTTCGCACGCGCACGGCCACCTCGGCTCTCACCAGTGATTTCGGCGACTTCGACCTGGCCACCGCTTATGACCTGCAGGCCCTCGTCGTAGCTGATCGGATCGCCGCCGGACACCGCGTCATCGGCGCCAAACTCGGCCTCACCAGCGAGGCCAAGCAGGTGCAGATGAATGTCAGTGAGCCGCTCTACGGATGGCTGACCGATGACATGCGCCTTGAGCCCGGTGCGCCGCTGGTGGTCGAACACTTCATCCAACCCCGCGTGGAGGCCGAGATCGCCTTCCTTCTCGGGGACGACCTCGAGGGCGCCGATGTCGGTGCTACCGATGTGCTGGCCGCCACGGCCGCGGTCATGCCGGCGATCGACGTCCTGGACTCCCGATACGCCGGCTACGCCTTCACTCTCCCTGACGTTGTGGCCGACAACTCCTCATCCGCGGGCTTCATCACCGGATCCATCCTCGTCGATCCAATCGGCATCGACCTGCGCCTCGTCGGCGTGGTTATGGAGGTCAACGGCCAGGTGGTCGCTACCGCGGCGGGTGCCGCCGTGCTGGGGCACCCGGCATCATCGGTGGCCTGGCTTGTCCGCGCACTCGCCCGTCGTGGAGAGGGCCTCACGGCCGGCATGACGGTGCTCTCCGGGGCCTGCACGGCGGCCTTCGCTGTCGCGCCGGGTGACACCGTCGTCGCCCGCGTGGATCGCCTCGGGACCGTGGAGGTCACATGCCGCTGATCCAGGTCACCATGGTGGAAGGTCGCACGACGGAGCAAAAGCATGCACTGATCCACAATCTCAGCCAGTCCCTGGCGGAGACCCTCGACGTCCCGATGGAGCGCATCCGGGTGGCGATCTATGAGGTGAGTTCGGACGACTGGGGCATCGGAGGTCAGCCCTTCTCTGCTGTTCGCCCCCGTCCCGCCGGGACGGATTCGCCCGACCCATGACCGGCACGTGGGTGGCCACACACTCCATCGAGTCCGTGCAGGGGGGTCCCATGTCGTTCCTGTACGGGGACCTCCGGGTGCTCGTGGCGTTTGTCGATGGCCTCCCCCGAGCAGTCGAGGACGCCTGTCTGCACCGGCGCGCTGCCCTGTCCAACGGCATCTGCCGAGACGGCATCGTGACCTGTCCCTCACACTGGTGGCGCTATGACCTCAGAGACGGCCGCCTCCAGGGAGCAGATAATCTCCGACTGCCGACGTACCCCTGCAGGGTCAGTCAGGGCGTGATCGAGGTGCACCTGCCCGATCCGACCCAGGCACCGTCACTGCGCGAGGCACTCCTCGCCCATGCCCGGGAAGGTAGACCACACGATGCCTGATTCCAAACGTTTCCCCGACGAGGCGTTTCTTGATGTGTTCGCGGCCAACGCCGCACACGCCGCTACCTACTCCGGCAGCACATTGAGCGGCCGAGCCGCGCGAGGACTGGCCGTGGTCACCTGCATTGACTCGCGCATCGATCCGCTGGCGGCACTCGGGATGCGCGCGGGGGACGTCAAGATCCTGCGCAACGCCGGTGCACGAGTGACCGATGATGTTCAGCGCACACTTCTCCTCGGCGCCTACCTCCTGGGCGTCAACCGCATCCTGATCATGCCCCACACCGATTGCCGCATGGTGGGCTCCACGGAGGCCGATATCCACCGAACGATTCGACGCGAG
>JANRCR010000039.1:67416-72805 GCA_030726915.1 Candidatus Nanopelagicales bacterium | reverse complement strand
CCGCGAGAAGCGCCCTTGGATCGAGACTTGGCTCGGTCGGTGGCCGCAAGCTGGACCTTGCGGATGCGCACGGCACTGGGGGCAACCTCGACGCACTCATCCTCGCGACAAAACTCCAAGGCCTGCTCGAGCGAAAGCTGCTTGTGCGGAATGAGCGGCACGAGGATGTCCCCCGACGACTGCCGCATGTTCGTGAGTTTTTTCTCCTTCGTCGGGTTGACATCAAGATCATCCGAACGGGAGTTCTCGCCGACAATCATGCCCTCATACACGTCTGTGCCCGGGCCAACAAACATCGTTCCGCGCTCCTGCAGGTTGGCCAGCGCAAATCCCGTCGTCGGACCGGTGCGATCGGCCACCAGCGATCCCGTCGGACGGGTGCGCAACTCACCGTGCCAGGGCTCGTAACGATCGAAGACATGGTGCAGCAGCCCGGTGCCGCGCGTCTCGGTGAGGAATTCGGTGCGGAAGCCAATGAGTCCGCGCGCCGGCACGAGGTATTCCATCCGCACCCAGCCCGTGCCATGGTTGACCATCTGCTCCATGCGGCCCTTGCGCAGTGCCATGAGCTGCGTGACGACACCGAGGTAGTCCTCGGGAATGTCGACACTGAGACGCTCCATCGGCTCGTGCAGTTTGCCGTCGACCACGCGCGTGACGACCTGGGGCTTGCCCACGGTGAGTTCAAATCCCTCGCGCTTCATCAACTCGACGAGGATGGCCAACTGGAGCTCCCCACGACCCTGGACCTCCCAGGTGTCCGGTCGCTCCGTGGGCAGCATGCGGATCGAGACGTTGCCGATGAGTTCCTGCTCAAGCCGGGCCCTCACCATGCTGGCGGTGAGCTTGGTGCCGCCACTGCGACCCGCCAGGGGCGAGGTGTTGATACCAATGGTCATGGAGATTGAGGGCTCATCCACGGTGATGACCGGCAACGCCACGGGGTTTTCGGGGTCCGCGAGAGTCTCCCCGATGGTGATGTCCGGGAGACCGGCCACCGCGATGATGTCACCGGGACCGGCACTGTCGACCGGCACGCGATCCAGCGCCTCGGTCATGAGCAGTTCAACAACCTTCGCTCGCTCCACAGTGCCATCGGCCTTCATCCAGGCGACCTGCTGACCCTTGCGAATCGTCCCCTGATGCACGCGGCACAGCGCCAGGCGCCCGAGATAGGGCGACGCGTCAAGGTTGGTGACATGAGCCTGGAGCGGAGCACCCTCGTCGTACGAGGGAGCGGGGATCGCCGTGAGCAGCGTCGCGAATAGTTGTTCGAGATTCTCCCCGGACGGCATACCCCCATCCTCAGGACGCTCCGTAGATGCCCGGCCCACCTTGGCGCTCGTGTAGACGATAGGGAAGTCAATCTGCTCGTCCGTCGCATCCAGATCCAGGAAGAGCTCATACGCCTCGTCGACGACCTCAGCGATGCGCGCATCCGGGCGATCGACCTTGTTAATGACGAGCACGACCGGCAGCTTCTTGGCGAGTGCCTTGCGCAGGACAAATCGTGTCTGGGGCAGCGGACCCTCGGAGGCATCAACAAGCAGGACCACACCGTCGACCATCTCCAGGCCGCGCTCCACCTCGCCACCGAAGTCTGCGTGACCCGGGGTATCGATGATGTTGAAGGTGACGCCCCCCTCTGGGGCGGAGGGGCCCACATATCTCACCGAGGTGTTTTTGGCCAGGATTGTGATGCCCTTTTCACGCTCCAGGTCCATGGAGTCCATGACGCGATCATCGATGTCCTGATTGGCGCGGAAGGCTCCCGACTGCCAGAGCATGGCATCCACGAGCGTGGTCTTGCCGTGATCAACGTGGGCAACGATAGCGACGTTACGAAGGTCCGAACGGGTGGCAGTCACCCCGAGACCTTACGCGGTCGCCTCCATAAGCCTGCGCACCGCATCAACGTGTGAGATCGGTCCGCTCCACCACCCCAGCGCGCGTGCTGGGCGTTCTCCGTGCCATAAGCGTCATCCGGTGGAGCTTTTGGCACGGAGAACGCCCAGGTGTCAGCCGACCGCCCCGCGGAGGCTGCGCCCCGCATCGACGTCCGACGGCAGCCAGTCGACAGAGTCGAAGTCCTCGGGCGCGACCCAGCGAATCGCGTCATGGTCATCGTGCGGTTGCGGGTCACCGTCCACCAGGGAGCCCCGATAAAGATGCAACACGAGGCCCTCGCTCAGGACCCATTCCCCCGGCACGCGCGCACCCACGGCGATCGTGACGCCGAGTTCCTCGCGGATCTCTCGGATGAGCGCATGCTCTTCCGTCTCACCCATCTCCACCTTGCCGCCGGGGAACTCCCACCGACCGGCCAGGTCAGGGGGCCGCGTCCGTCGTGCCGTGAGATAACGACCGTCGCACTCGATGGCAGCCGCGACGACGACGGTCACGTGACGGAGCTCGTCACTCGCCATCACAGGTCATCCGATATCGATACCGGCTGCGCGCCAGGTGATCTCGGCCGCCTCGCCATCGTCGGCGCGGACGAGGATGTAGTCGGTGTCGAACGTCGAGATACCGAGGATGCCCAGGCCGGCCTCCGCCAGCGGGGCCGTGAGCGCGGACATGATGCCCACCGCCGAGAAGTCGATCGCTCCGGCGACGCGGTAGGCGAGCCACGGACCCTCGGTGCGCTGCGCATCGATGTGCACACCCGCACCGGTGACGATGCTGAGCTCGTCGGCGGACCGCGAGACCGACACGAAGGGCGCTGACCAGGCCTCGGCGGGGACGGCAGCGTCGGGGGCAAGGCGATGCACGACATACTCGCCGGGGACGCGGCGAAGGACGATATCCACGCGGCGAATATAGGGGAGGTCACGATGACCTGGTACTCGGAGATCCCGGCACGACGTACGCGCCAGTTGCTGGGCGACGCGTGGCTGGCGCTGTGGAGCGCACTGTGGATCTGGATAGCGCTGCGGCTCTACGACCTGGTGATGAATCTCGCGGCGCCCGGACTCGCTGTCGCCGACAGCGCCACTGATATGTCCGACCGCTTCGCCAGCGCTGGTGAGACCCTGGCCGGCGTGCCGCTCATCGGCGAGGCCCTGCAGTCACCCTTCGACGGGATGGGCAGCGCCGCGATCACCATCGCCGATGCCGGCCAAACATCTGCCGCTGCCGTCGGTGTCCTTGCCCGCTTCCTCGCGATCGCACTCGCGGTGCTGGGCATCGCGTCCTGGGCGATGCTGTGGGTGCCGATCCGGGTCGCCTTCATCCGGCGAGCGACCGCCGCCCGGCGCTTCCTCGACTCCACCGATGACCTCGACCTCTTTGCCCTTCGGGCCATGGCACGCCAACCGCTGCATCTCCTCGCACGCATCAGCGACGACCCGGCGGGCGCCTGGCGACGCGGCGACAAGGCGGTCATCGCCGAGCTGGCATCTCTCGAGCTGCGGTCGGAGGGGTTGGCTCCGCGCGCTGCGGTCAGTTGACGCCCAGGTGACTGCCGAGCGAGTCGAAGTAGCTCTCCATGCCCGCCTGGGCCATCGCGGCCTGATCAGGGGGCATGTCGCCGTACTGCGCGAAGCGCACCCACGTGCCGCCGTCGCGTGACTCCATGTCAATGACGATGTCGTGGTTCGTCGCGTCGTCGTCACGGGCGATGAAGTCGGCCTCGTGCTGGGAGTAGCTCAGCGTGTGGATGAGGCGCGAGCCCGGGGAGACTTCGTCGTAGCGGCCCCAGAAGTAGGCGATGTGCCCGTACGCCGTCGCATCGACCGCCACCGCCCAGCGACCACCCTCGACCGCGTCGGAGACCACTGAACCGGGTACGACGTGCAGGTCAGTTGGCGCGTACCACTGCTCAAGAGCGCGCGCGTCGGTCCACGCGCGCCACATCTGGTCGACGTCGACCGGATAGGTGCGCTCGACGGAGTAGGCCAGGGCTGAGAAGTCGTCGCTCATGGCTGCGATCCCGTCACGTGAGGCAAACGACCGTCGCCGTACGAAGCCGTCACCTCGCTCACGACGATCTGGTAGCCGTCGTACCAGCGCTGGTACTGGCCCTTCGCCTCCAGATGCTGCGGGTACGCCGACAGCTCGCGCACTGACGCCATGTCGTCGAAGTAGCACGTCGCATTGATGACCTTGCCGTCTGACGACTGCCAGGTCTCCGTGGCACGGAATCCCGGGAGGGACCGCGCAAACGCGTCGATCAGCCCGTCCAGGCGATGGAAGTCGTCGTCGTACATCCCGGGCCTGAAGATGAACTGGCAGATGATCATGGCGTCGGGTCACACATTGAATCGGAATTCGACGACGTCGCCGTCCTGCATGACGTAGTCCTTGCCTTCCATGCGCACCTTGCCCCGCGACTTCGCCTCGGCCATGGCTCCGGCATCGACCAGGTCGTCGAAGGACACGACCTCGGCCTTGATGAATCCCTTCTGGAAGTCGGTGTGGATGACGCCCGCCGCCTCTGGAGCCGTCGCACCCTTACGGATCGTCCACGCCCGCGACTCCTTCGGCCCCGCCGTGAGATACGTCTGCAGACCGAGTGTCTCGAAGCCCACGCGAGCGAGCGCATCAAGGCCGGACTCGTCCTGGCCTATCGACTGCAGCAACTCCAGTGCCTCATCGTGATCAAGCCCGACGAGCTCAGTCTCGATCTTGGCGTCGAGGAAGACCGCCTCTGCGGGTGCGACGAGATCGCGCATGCGCTGACGGAATGTCGCGTCGGACAGTTCGGCCTCATCGGCGTTGATGACGTAGAGAAACGGCTTGGCCGTCAGCAGGAACAGCTCGCGGATGGGCTCGGCGTCCATGCCGGACGCAAAGATCGTCGTGCCAGCGTTGAGGACCTCCTGTGCCTTCTCCGCGGCGTCGAGGACCTCGACGCGACTCTTGTCGAGGCGTGCTTCCTTCTGCAGCCGCGGGATGGCCTTCTCCAGAGTCTGCATGTCAGCAAGGATGAGTTCGGTATTGATGGTCTCGAGGTCCTCTGCCGGATCGACTCGGCCCTCGACATGGATGACGTCCGGATCGGAGAAGGCGCGGAGCACCTGGCAGATGGCGTCGGACTCGCGGATGTGGGAGAGGAATTGGTTGCCGAGCCCGGCGCCTTCGCTGGCCCCCTTGACGATGCCCGCGATATCGACGAAGGTCACCGTCGCCGGCATCTGCCGCTCCGAGCCAAAGATCTGCGCGAGAACGGCGAGCCTCGGGTCCGGCACTTCCACGACACCGGTGTTGGGCTCGATCGTGGCGAAGGGATAGTTCGCGGCGAGCACGTCGTTCTCGGTGAGAGCGTTGAAGAGGGTGGACTTGCCGACGTTGGGCAAGCCGACGATGCCAATAGTGAGGGCCACGACGCGACATCCTAGGTGGGGCGTTACCTCGTCGCTCGAGCCACCCTCACGTGTTTCTCGACGTA
>JANRCR010000039.1:0-67316 GCA_030726915.1 Candidatus Nanopelagicales bacterium | reverse complement strand
CCACCCTCACGTGTTTCTCGACGTAGGTGCGAAGCGTCCTGTGGGCACCATCCCCGACGACATTGTCATCGTGTCTGTCAGACCCCCCACGTAGATTCACGTCATGGCTGACGGATGGCGCGACACCACGGCCCCGACCGGGTGCGCGTGGGAGATGTTGGCGCCCGGGCCTCAATTGGCACAGGCACTCCACGCCACGGATCCCGCGACATTGGGCGATGCCGAGCGCGTGAGTTATCTCGCGGCCAGCGACAGGCTGGCGGGCTGGGTCCACGTCGTGCAAGACCGGGCGCTCACAGCCGTGTCGGATGCCGTCGAGGTCGCCACCGCTGGCGAGCGGGGATCTGCATCCCTGACGCGCACATGGGTGGCTGACGAGGTCGCCGCGGTGCTTCACATCTCTGCCCGTACGGCGACACGTCGGGTCAATGCGGCCATTGCCGTGGTGCGCGACTGGCCACAGTTGGGTCAGCACGTGGCTGCTGGTGGGTTGACGGTCGCTCAGGCACGCGAAATTTACGAGGGTGTCGCCGTGCTGGCCGGACACCTCGACGACCAGGGCGAGGATCTCTCCGACGTTGCGGTCCGCGATCTGATCCGCATCGCTCCTCCCCTGCCACCGGCCCGCCTGCGGGAGCGCGTGGCACGCCACGTCGCTTCACTGGATCCCACCGCCGCGGCCCGTCGACGTCGACGCGCAGAGCGTGATTTCACCGACGTCTCCCTCTGGGCCGAGCCCGATGGCATGGCGTGCCTCGCGGCACGCGGCCCAGCCATTGATGCGATCGCCGTGCGCGAGTGTGTCGATGCCCGAGCTCGCATGCTTCGCGACAGCGCCACCACCGAAGATGAGCGCACGCTCGGTCAGTGGCGTCACGCTGCCTTCCTCGAAGCCTTCGGGCTGACGCCAAGCGGCCGCGCTGTGGTCCACACGTCCGTGGCGACCGACACTTCACCCCCCGGCGCTGTCGCGCCGCCGCACGTACAGCTCCGCGTCACCGTCCCGCTGACCACACTCCTGGCTCTCGCCGATAGCCCTGCCGAGATCGAGGGCTACGGGCCGATCGATGCAGAGCTCACCCGCGCACTCGCCGCCGATGCCGAGTGGATTCGGTGGGTGACCGATCCGGTCGGGGACTACCTCATCGATGAGGGCACCCGTCGCTTCCCCGGGGCGCGCCTCGCCCGCTTCCTACGGGCTCGCGAAGGCCGGTGCAAACACCCCTCGTGTGGGGTGAGGTCGCGCCACTGCGATGCCGATCACCTGCCTGCCTATGCGGCTGCAGGCCGTACTGCCGCCACGACAATGTCCCCGACCTGCCCACGCCACAACCGCCATCGGGAGGCGTCCCGGTGGACAGTCCAGGAGGAAGGCCCGCAGGACCCCTACGGACCACCCGATCCGGTCTGGATCAGCACTTTGGGGCGGCGGTATCAGACCACGGTGCCCCCGGCCATCCCCCTGGACTACGTCCCGCTGCGGACCTGAGACACGCCAACGCCACGCACGAGGCTCCGTCAATGTCGGACGTCCGTGTCACCGTGGCACCATGACGTCACCAGCAGCCTCTTCCACATCCGTGGTCCTCGCCCTGATTGTGCTCCTAGCGCTCATGTGCGGCGTTGCGATCACCGTGGGTTTCGCTGTGGGCCGCCGCCGAGCATCGGCGATCCCCGCTGCCGCAATCGACCTTGCGTCGATAGGGGACGCACTCGATCGACTGGGGCGTCGGCTCGAGGAGACCGAGACACTGCGCCGCAGCGATCAGGTCGGGCTGCGCACCGAGATCGGCGAGCAACTGCGTCATGTCGGGGCGACGGCTGAGATTTTGCGCCGAGAGACGGGCCAGTTGGCGGCTGCATTGGGCCGAGCCGACGTTCGGGGTCGCTGGGGAGAGGCGCATCTGAGACGGCTGGTCGAGTCCGCCGGCATGCTTGAGCGCGTCCATTTCGTGGAGCAGGATGTGCGATCCGGTGACGATGCGGGCCAGCGCCCCGACATGGTCATCAACCTCGGCGCCGGGCGCAGCATCATTGTCGACGCCAAGGTGCCCATGGCAGCCCTCCTCCAGGCGGAGTCCGTCGATGACCCGGAGCAGCGCGATGCGTTCTACGCCCAGCATGCGCGTGACGTCGCCAGCCATGTTGATCGACTGAGCTCCAAGGAGTACTGGCGCAGGTATGACGATTCCGTCGACGCCGTCGTGATGTTCCTCCCGGCGGAGTCGATGCTGGGCGTGGCCCTGCGCAGCGAGCCCGCACTGCTCGATCGTGCGTTTTCGCGCAACGTCATCATCGCGACACCCGTCACGATGATGGCCCTGCTGCGGACGGTGTCACACGTGTGGCGACAGGATGCCTTGGCGGACAATGCTCGTGAGATCCACCTGCTGGGCCGCGAGCTGTATGAGCGCCTGGGCGTTGCCCTGGATCATGTCCGTCGGGTCGGATCGTCGCTCGACACAGCTGTCAGTCACTACAACCGCCTCGTCGGATCGCTCGAAGGCCGCGTGCTCGTGTCCGCGCGGCGCCTGAGTGAGCACGGCCTCGGCGAACTCCCCGAAGTGAGTCCCATCACCCAGCGGCCACGCGAGGTTGCCGCGGGCCTGGGTAGTCCCAGCCCTGTCCCGTAGCCTTACCCGTTGTGAGCGAGTCTTCGACTGGTGATGAGGTGCCCGGCACCGGCAGACTCTTTCGCTCCCTTCGCGCCGAAGGCCACTCGGCTGAGACTGCCGTTCCCGCGCTCAACCTCGACGAGGCTGTGGGCCTGCGGACGATGACGCTCGGGTCTGGGGCCGCCGTGGCCAGCGTTCCCGTAGCCAGCGCCGCCGTGGCCAGCGCTCCCGTAGCCAGCGTTCCCGTAGCCAGCGCCCCCGTGGCCGCGGAGTCAGCCGGGGCGACACCGCCCAGCGACCTCCCGGCAACGGCCGGACTCCGCGCGTCTGGCGTCTGGTTCGTCGTGCTCGGTGTGACCGTCGTCATGGGATTCGCCGACGCCCTTGTGACGGGGCAGACGGGCCTCGGTTGGCTGACCGGCATCTCACTGCTTATCGCGAGCATCTACGCAGCGCTCGTCGTACGTCGCGCCGATGCCATCGTTGCTGTGATCGCACCCCCGCTGGCGTTCTTCCTCGCCACCGTGACTGCTGGCCAACTCACGATTCCCCAGACGGGGAGCCTGCTCATCCGAGAAGCCTTCATGATCGTGACCACCCTGGGCAACAATGCCATCTGGATCTTCGGGTCCACACTTATTGCTCTGGGCATTGTTCTCATACGTAGGCGCCGCAGTCAGTCACCGGTCAGCGAGGTTCGGACGGACGAGGTTGTTCCGGTCAGCGAGGTTGTTCCGGATTAAGAGGTTGCTCCGGGCGCAGCTGCAGTGGCAGCCTTCATATCCCTACGCAATTCCGGCGGTAGGGCGAAAACAAGAGTCTCCTCGGCCGTGGTGACCTCTTCCACATCGGCGAAGTCCCGCTCGGCCAGCCACTGCAGTACCCCGTCCACGAGCACCTCGGGCACGGACGCCCCGGACGTGAGCCCGATCGTCTCTACTCCCTCGAGCCACGCTTCCTGGAGCTCGCCCACCCCATCGATGCGATAGGAACTGCGAGCACCCGCCTCCAGGCCCACCTCGACGAGCCGGACGCTGTTGGACGAGTTGCCCGATCCGACGACGATAAGCAGGTCGCACTGTGGAGCAATCTGCTTGACGGCGGCTTGACGATTTTGCGTCGCGTAGCAAATGTCGTCGCTCGGCGGGCTTTGCAACTGAGGGAATCTCTCGCGAAGTCGATCCACCGTCTGCAGGGTCTCGTCGACGGACAGGGTGGTTTGGGAGAGCCAGATGACGGGCAACTCAGGGTCGATGGCGACATCATCGGCGTCTTCGGGTGACTCGACCAGGGTCATGGAGTCCGGCGCCTCACCCATTGTGCCGACAACCTCCTCGTGCCCCTCGTGGCCGATGAGCAGGATTTGCATCCCCTCAGCCGAGAATCGCCGCGCCTCGGCGTGGACCTTGGTCACGAGCGGGCAGGTCGCATCGATGGTCTTGAGTCGGCGTTCTGCAGCCTCGGCGTGCACCGTGGGAGCGACCCCATGGGCGGAGAAGACGACGGTGGCACCCTCGGGTACCTCGTCGAGCTCCTCCACGAAGATGACCCCACGTTCCTCGAGACGGTGAACGACGTACTTGTTATGCACGATCTGCTTGCGGACATAGACCGGCGGCCCATACAGATCCAGGGCCTTTTCGACGGTGACGACGGCACGATCGACACCGGCGCAATAACCCCTGGGGGCGGCGAGCAAAACTTTGCGGGGCACACGCCCATCGTATGGCGCCGTCATCAGGTCGGCATCCGTGCCCTTAGCCTGCCCCCATGGGCCTTGAGACGAGCGTCGAGTCACCGGCACCTGTCCGCACGGTGTCTCGACTCCTCGCGGACTGGATCGGCCGCCTGGGTGCGATTTGGATCGAAGGCCAGGTCGCCCAGATTTCCCGTCGCCCCGGCATGCGCACCCTGTGGATCACCCTGCGCGACGTCGAGGCCGACCTCTCACTCTCCGTCGTCACCGAGACGACTGTCGTGGACCTTGTGTCGCCACCCCTGGAGGAGGGACAGCGCGTGCTCGTGCACGGGCGACCGGAGTTCTACGCCGGCCGGGGAAGCCTCCAAATCCGTGCCCTTGAGATTCGCGCGGTCGGTCGAGGCGCGCTGTTGGAAGAACTCGAGCGCCTACGGGCTCTCTTCCACGCCGAAGGACTCTTCGCCGCTGAGCGCAAGCGACCACTCCCCCTCCTGCCACGCCGTGTGGGATTGATCTCCGGTCGCGCTAGTGCCGCGCTACGTGACGTGACCGTCAATGCGCGGCTGCGATGGCCCTCGGTTGACTTCGAGATTCGCGAGGTTGCGGTGCAGGGCGTCGCTGCTGTCCCGGCCATCGTCGAGGCACTCAACAACCTCAACGCTGACCCACTTATCGATGTCATCGTCATCGCGCGCGGCGGCGGCAGCGTCGAGGATTTGCTGCCCTTCAGCAATGAGAGGCTCGTGCGAGCGGTTGCAGCATCCCGGGCACCGGTGGTCAGTGCTATCGGCCATGAGCAGGATGTGCCACTCATGGACTTCGTCGCCGACACTCGGGCATCCACGCCCACGGATGCGGCCAAACTCATCGTCCCCGACATCACCGAGGAGATGGCTCGCATCGTGAACGCGCGTGATCGGTGCCGACGTATCACCACGCGCAGGATCGTCACCGATGGTGAGCAAGTGACGGGGTGGCGAATGACCGCACGCCGGGCCATCGATCGGCGTATCGATCACGGGCTCGTCGATGTGGAGCACCTGAGGGCTCGCCTGACAGCGCTCTCCCCCGCCGCCACGCTCGACCGTGGATACGCCGTCGTACGCACGACCGATGGCCACGTCGTCCGAGAGGCCGCAACCTTGGGCACCGACGAGCAGGTGCATGTCCGCGTCGCTACGGGCGCTTTCACCGCCCGGGTCGAAGACGTACGCTGACGCCATGGCCAAGCGAGAAGAAGCCGTCGAGGGGACCTCCGGGGTTGAGCCCCGGGGGTACGAGGAATCTCGGGCGGCCCTTGCCGACGTTGTCGCGGCGCTCGAAGCTGGGGACATGTCCCTCGAGGACGCCCTGACCCTCTGGGAGCGCGGAGAGACCTACGCGAACGAATGTGAGCGCTGGCTGCTCGGCGCCCAGCAGCGGCTCACGGAACAGTCGGCAGAGCCGTCGGACTGAGCCGAGTCGCGAGGAATTCCAGATCTGGCCACTCGGCGGTGCCCGACACGATCACCGTGACGCCATCGTCGACCCGAAGCAGAGCCCGTTGGTCAGGTCCGACGTAGCGCTGCCATCCCTGCCAAGCATCGGCTGGTTCGGTGTTTCCGATCTGACTCGTGACATAGCTCTGGTTGTCCGTGGCGGACTGGCCGATCTGGGCGTAGGTGTCTGCCGGAGTGACAAAGCCAAGGTGCCAGGCGGGAGCGGGCATGCTTGCCTCGGTGATCTCCCAGCGCGCGCTCGTCGGGCGCCACTCAGGAGACAGCGCATCGGGATACAGCACGGGGTAACCCGCCTCAATGCGTGCCCCGATGAGAACGGGGGTCGGATCGACCACTCTCACCGGATCCGGGCTCGGCCGCCAGGTGATGAGCATGATCACGACAACCGCTCCCAGGACCAGGGCGAGCGACCGCACCATGTCGGTGACGCTTTGGCGCAGACGCGCATTGGGCCGCCCCGTCGGACGCAATTCGCCCGGTTCGCCCGGTGTCGCTTCCGTAGTCACGACCCCATCGTCCCCGATACCCGCTGAGGACACATCTCGGGCGGTGCTCCCCGTGGGCAGACATGGGATGAGATCCCGCGGGAACGTGAGAGGCTCAGGCATGGGTGTGACGGAAACACCGGATCGCAATCTGGCCCTGGAGCTCGTGCGGGTCACGGAGGCCGCCGCCCTGGCGGCGGCGCGCGGGGTGGGCCGCGGGGACAAAAACGGAGCCGATGCCGCCGCGGTCAACGCGATGCGGCAACTCATCGGAAGTGTCTCGATGGACGGCGTCGTCGTCATCGGTGAGGGCGAGAAGGACGACGCTCCCATGCTGTTTAACGGTGAGCGTGTCGGAGATGGCACCGGACCCTCCGTGGATGTCGCGGTGGATCCGATTGATGGCACGACCCTGTGCGCCAAGGGCATGTCCAACGCCATCTCCGTCCTTGCGGTGTCCGAACATGGTTCGATGTACGACCCCAGCGCGGTGTTCTACATGCGCAAGCTCGTCACGGGACCCGAGGCCGCCGCCGTCGTCGACATCACGGCACCCTGCAGCGAGAACCTCCGACGCGTTGCCGCGGCCAAGGGCATGTCCATAGCGGACCTGACCGTCTGCATACTCGACCGACCTCGCCACGATGCACTCGTGACTGAGACGCGGGAAGCGGGCGCGCGGATCAAGTTCATTAGCGACGGGGATGTCGCGGGAGCCATCATGGCTATGCGCGAGGGGACCGGTGTCGACCTACTCATGGGAGTCGGCGGAACCCCCGAGGGCATCATCACCGCGTGCGCCGTCAAGTGCCTGGGGGGCGTCATCCAGGGGCAACTCTGGCCGCGTAACGAGGCCGAGCGCATCCGGGCCATCGACGCGGGTCATGACCTCGACCGGGTCCTGACCACCGATGATCTCGTCACCGGGGACAACGTTTTCTTCTGCGCGACGGGAATCACCGACGGCGAATTGCTGCGGGGAGTGCACTATTCGCCGCACGGCGTACGGACGCACTCCATCGTCATGCGAAGCAAGAGCGGAACCATCCGCGAAGTCAGTAGCGAGCATCGTCTCGACAAGCTCGGGAGGTACGCCATCGTCGATTTTGGTGGCACGGGCCACTGATCGACGGTGGTTGCTGATCAGATGAGCTCGGAGTCAATCTCGGCACGTGTCGGGGGTTGAGCACCCTCTCGGGAGCAGGTCATCGCCGCTGCGAGAGCCGCACCCCGGAGGATCCGCAGCAGGGTCGCATCATCAACGCGGGAGAGGTCCCCGTCCGCGCCGAGTGCACCGGCGTCACCAAGTCCCACCAGCAAGGCAGCGGTGACCGTGTCACCCGCCCCCACCGTGTCGGCAACCGTCACGGTGTGTCCCGGGACCTCAACGACGGCCAGTCCCGGACGCCAGGCGGCGAGCCCGCGAGGACCGCGAGTCAAGACGACGATCGACGGGCCCGCTTCGATCCATCGCGCGCAGACGTCCTCGGGAGACTCACCCGGATACAGATAGTCAAGATCCTCATCACTGACCTTGACGACATGGGATAGAGCCACGAAGTCCTCGACGCGACCACGCATGATCGCTCGGGGGACGGTGCCGGGCCGTGCATTGGGGTCATAGCTCAACGTGAGGTCACCCGCCTCATGCGCCTCCCGCCACGCCGAGAGGACCGCCTCGACCCCCGGCCCGAGCCAACTCACGAGCGATCCCGTGTGCCATGCCGATGCCCCAGCCGCCCGAGCCGCGCCCAGGGCCTCATGGAGATCCGTCGCGTCCCACATGAAGTCGGGGCTGCCCTGGTAGTAGAAGTAGTACGCGACAGAACCATCGTCGTTGCGGGTGCAGACCGCGAGCACGCTCGGCCCGGTCCGGCGCAGTAACGCCGCTGTGGAGAGTCCGTTATCGGTGATGGCGCGGTCCAGCAGATGTGCGAGACCGTCATCGCCCGCGCGCCCGAGCAGCACGGCCTCTCCGCCCAACCGGTGGACCCCCAGGGCCACATTGGCGGGTGACCCTCCCGCCACCGCCCGGTAGGACTGCGGGTCCCCCCCGGGGACGAAGTCGATGATCCTCTCTCCGAGGACTGCAATGCAGGATGGGCTCACGGCGTCGAAGGTACCCGAGCGGCACCGCCTAGTCTGGACACATGTCGGACTTCGCCTACGTCGACCCGCTGCCCCTGGGTCCCGACACCACGCCCTACCGCCTGGTGACGACCGAGGGGATCCGCACGATTGAGTCAGGGGGACGCACCTTCCTCGACGTGGATCCTGAGGTGCTGCGCCTCCTGACCGTCGAGGCGATTCGCGATATCTCCCACCTGCTGCGCCCAGGCCATCTTGCTCAATTGCGCGCCATTCTTGATGACCCCGAGGCCAGTGCAAATGATCGTTTCGTTGCACTGGACCTGCTTAAGAACGCCAATGTCGCCGCGGGTGGCGTGCTGCCGATGTGTCAGGACACAGGCACGGCCATCGTCATGGGCAAGCGTGGCCAGCAGATCCTGACTCAGGGGCCCGATGAGGCCGCCATCAGCCGAGGCGTCTTCGACGCCTTTGCCCTACTCAATCTGCGTTACTCGCAGATGGCGCCGCTCACCATGTGGGATGAGCGCAACACAGGCACCAATCTGCCGGCGCAAATCGACATCTACGCCGACACCAAGCCCGGCCATGAACTCACCTACGAGTTGCTCTACATGGCCAAGGGTGGCGGGTCGGCCAATAAGAGTTTTCTCTATCAGGAGACGAAGGCTCTGCTCAATCCCAAGCGATTCACCGAATTCCTCGATACGGCCCTTCGCTCACTGGGCACGGCCGCATGTCCCCCCTACCATCTCGCGATCGTTGTGGGCGGGACGAGCGCGGAGCAGGCTCTCAAAGTCGCGAAGTACGCGAGTGCCCGCTACCTCGACTCGCTCCCGGTGCACGGGAGCATGGATGCACATGCGTTCCGTGACCTGGAGATGGAAGCCGAGGTCCTTGCACTCACCCGGGGCTTCGGGATCGGGGCACAGTTCGGTGGCAAGTACTTCTGTCACGACGTGCGTGTCATCCGGCTCCCCCGACATGGCGCATCGTTGCCCGTCGCTATCGCGGTTTCCTGCTCCGCGGACCGCCAAGCACTCGCCAAGATCACATCCGAGGGGGCCTTCCTCGAGCAACTCGAGCGCGATCCCGCCCACTACCTACCCGACATTGAGCACACGGACGACGAGGAAGTCGTGCGTATCGATCTGACGCAGCCCATGTCCGACATTCGACGGCAACTGTCCGCGCTCCCGGTGAAGACGCGCGTATCCCTCACCGGACCCCTTGTCGTCGCACGCGACATCGCCCACGCGCGCATCAAGGAGATGCTCGACCGGGGCGAGGCGATGCCCGACTACCTGCGCGATCATGCGGTCTACTACGCGGGCCCGGCCAAGACCCCCGAGGGCTACGCGTCCGGCTCCTTCGGTCCCACGACCGCCGGTCGCATGGATGCCTACGTCGATGAATTCCAGCGGGCGGGAGGCTCACTCGTCATGCTCGCCAAGGGCAATCGCAGCCCGGTGGTGACCCAGGCCTGCCAGGACCACGGTGGCTTCTATCTTGGTTCGATCGGAGGTCCCGCCGCGATCCTGGCCCAGGACAACATCCGGTCCATCGAGGTGATCGACTTCGCTGAACTCGGGATGGAGGCGGTGTGGAAGATCGACGTGGTCGACTTCCCCGCTTTTGTGATCGTGGACGACAAGGGCCATGACTTCTTCGAAGACACATTGCGACCGGTGGCACTCACCATCCAGGTGGGTCCACCCGCCGATTCCGGCTGAGTCAGATCGTCGGCTCAGGACCGGCCGTGGGATGGTTTAGTACCAGCCGTTGGACTGCCAGAAGGACCAGGCCTTGAGCGGGGAGCCGTAGCGCTGCTTGATGTACGCCACTCCCACCTTGATCTGCGCCTGTGGAGAGCGCATGTACTCCTTGATGGTGTAGCCGCGCGAGGCGATGAAACCGCCGTTCACTTGGCCGAGTCCGTACCAGGGACCATTGGGGTGGTTGTTGATGACGGTGTGCCGCCAGTTGCTCTCCCGCCACCACATGTCCTTGAGGGCGCGGAACTCAGGGAAGCGCCAGCCGTGGCGGTCACGGATGTAGGTGCGAGCAAGACGCTGGTTGTACTCCGGCGTCCCGAAGGCAGCCGCGGGAGTAGCGCCGCTGGAGCGGTCCTTGCCACTCCGCTCCAAGGGTGCGTAGTGGTATCGATTGGGGCTGGGCCAGCCACTCTCGGCGTTGGGCGAATGGTCACAGTTCCAACTGGCACCCCACTGGCTCGACCAGTGAGACCAGCCGGCCCCGCCGTTGAAGATCGTCCAGAAGGCCGTGTCCTGCCAGAAACGGTTCCAGGTGTACATCGGCTTGCCGTCGAGCCGATCCAGGGCCGCGAGCCCCGACCGACCAAAGACCGCGCTGATCTCGGGTCGCATCGACCGCAGGGCCTGCCCGGCCAGGCTGTAGGAGAACTGGTAGGCCCCGATGTGGGCTGAACTGCTCTCGCCGTAGCGACCACCGCTCTCCCGCTGCACCACGCAGAGGCGGTACTGCTCAAAGCGCTTGTCGTAGTACTTGCCGGTGTAGGTGCTGAGCCGGTAGCCCACCATGTCGCGAGCCTCGGGCGAGGTCCACGGTGCATCCCCGAGATCGGGTGCGTTGGGCACCCGCGGTGCGCGCTCATTGGGCGCATCGTCCCGGCTCGCCGTCACCGGCTGGCTCCCCGTCGCCGACGCGGGGGGTGCGGCGAGGGCGACGAACGTGCCCACCATCGCGGCCGCCGCGATCGCGGCCAGGGCTTGGCGGGAGGTCTTCTGTCGTTTCAGCACCGGTCTACCGTGCCCAATAGATCGCGAAATGTCACGCCCAGATAACGGTCAGCCTGTGGATAACTTTCGGAGTATTCGCCCAAATCAGGCGAAATATCCCAGGACTATGGGGAGACTGTCGTGACCTTCCTCACACGGGTAAATCTTCGAGCATCTCCGTCACCAGGGCAGCGATCGGGGAACGCTCGGACCTGGTGAGGGTCACGTGGGCAAACAGCGGATGACCCTTGAGCTTGTCCACCACAGCGACCACACCGTCATGGCGACCCACCCGGAGGTTGTCGCGCTGGGCGACGTCATGGGTGAGGACAACCCGTGAGTCACGCCCGATTCGGGAGAGGACCGTCAACAAGACGTTGCGCTCCAGGGACTGCGCCTCATCCACGATGACGTAGGAATCGTGGAGGGAGCGGCCGCGAATATGAGTCAGTGGAAGGACCTCCAGCATGCCCCGGTCAAGGACCTCGTCGACAACCTCTGCGGTGGTGATCGCCCCGAGCGTGTCGAAGACGGCTTGGGCCCAGGGCGACATCTTCTCGTTTTCGGTGCCGGGGAGGTAGCCCAGCTCCTGACCGCCGACGGCATAGAGGGGTCGAAACACCACAACCTTGCGATGCTGGCGCCGCTCGAGGACGGCCTCGAGACCAGCGCAGAGGGCGAGCGCGCTCTTGCCGGTGCCGGCGCGACCCCCCAGGGAGACGATGCCGATGTCGGGGTCCAGGAGCAGGTCCAAGGCAATGCGCTGCTCTGCACTTCGGCCGTGGAGGCCGAAGGCCTCCCGGTCTCCTCGCACGAGCCGGACCCGCTTCTCCGGCGTCACCCTCCCCAGGGCACTGCCCCGGTCAGACAGCAGGACGAGCCCCGTATGGCAGGGCAGGTCCCGGGCGGCGTCGAGATCGATGATCACCTCGTCGTAGAGGGAGTCGAGGAGGTCGGCTGAGATATCGACCTCGGTCATGCCCGTCCACCCGGACTCAACGGCGAGTTGGGCGCGGTATTCCTCCGCGGCCAGACCAACGGATGCGGCCTTGACCCGCATCGGCAGGTCTTTGCTGACGACGACGACGTCGTGCCCCTCGGCTGCCAAATTGTGCGCAACCGCGAGGATGCGGGTGTCGTTGTCGCCGAGTTGGAGACCGCTGGGCAACACGGAGGCGTCACTGTGATTCAACTCAACGCGCACTGTGCCACCCGCATTGCCGACGGGCAGCGGCGTGTCCAGGCGTCCGTGCTCAATGCGAAGGTCGTCTAAAAGGCGAAGCGCTGACCGCGCGAAGTAGCCCAACTCCGGATGTGTGCGTTTGGCCTCAAGCTCGGTGACGACCACGACCGGGACAACGACCTCATGCTCGTCAAAGCGCATGAGCGCATGCGGATCCGACAGCAGGACGGACGTGTCGAGTACGTAGGTGCGGTGAGCGGATCGGCGGGAGCGGCTTCGTGAAGCGGCCACACATTCTCCTCAGTGCGCACCGCACGAGCGACACGCGAATGCCGGGGGGCCGACCGGGTGACGGCCCGGGATTGGACCACGCGCGAGCGCCATCCGTGCACCGAATCTAGGCCGATGGTGCAGGGGGTACGCCGCGCCACGCCGAAGGCTCGGGTGAATAGCCGGTGCCCCGGTCAGGTGCCGAAGCGGCGCTGCCGAGCGGCGTAGGCACGCAACGCCCGCAGGAAATCCACGTGCCGGAAGTTCGGCCAGTAGGCCTCGCAGAAGTAGAACTCCGAATGCGCGCTCTGCCAGAGGAGGAAGCCGGACAGCCTCTGCTCCCCCGACGTGCGGATGACCAGGTCAGGATCGGGCTGGCCCCTTGTGTAGAGGTGCTCGGCGATGTGCTCGACGTCCAGCATCTGCGCGATGTCCTCCACCGACGTTCCCTGATGGGCATGCTCGTGAAGCAGGGACCGGACAGCGTCAACGACCTCACGACGACCGCCATAGCCGACGGCCACATTGACGAGAATGCCGTCGATATCCGCGGTCGACTCCGCCGCCTGCTTGAGCATGCGCGCCGTGCGATCGGGGAGCAGGTCAAGGGCACCGACGGGGTGGATGCGCCAGCGACCCGTCTCCGCTAGCCCGAGCACCGTCTCTTCGATGATGGCCTGCAGCGCCGCGAGCTCAGCCTCTGGTCGCGTGAGGTTGTCGGTGGAGAGCAGCCACAACGTGACCAGTTCGACGTCCGCTTCTTCGCACCAGCCCAGGAATTCCACAATCTTGGCGGCTCCCGCCCGGTGGCCCACATCCGAGGCAGAACCCTGACTCGTGGCCCAGCGACGATTGCCATCGAGGATCACGCCGACATGTCGGGGGCGGCGCCCGGGGGGGATCTGCCGGCGCACACGACGCTCGTAGACGCCATAGACAACATCGGACAGGCCCACGGCCCCAGGTTAGCCCGAGTCACCGGCACGGGTGGTCATCTCACCGCCTGGGACTGATACTGCCTGGGACTGATGAGGTGGCGTCACCGCCTGGACGGCACGCGCCACCTGCTCGAGTGAGGACACGGGTGCCTCGCAGGCGAAGTGGCGGCATACGTAGACGGCGGGCCCACCGTCGATCAGGCCCCGATCACGCAGGACGGGCACATCCGACCCCACAGGGCCGACGGCGACTGCAGCACCCGGGGCTGTCCCCATGGCGGCCAGTCGGTGCAACTGACGTGTCCGCGGATCATCCGCGGGCCCCACGATCGCGACCTCGCGGGGACCATCGAGCAGCGCCTCGGCAGCGGCCAGCCCCCAGCCCACGGCCCGCGGTGCGCGGCCGGCGTACTCCGTGACAACACCGAGAGCTGCTTCGGCGGCCGATCGGTGTTCGGGGATCCCCGTGTAGGCCGAGTAGGTGAGCAGAGCCTGCGCTGCGGCAAGCCAGCCCGACGGCGTTGCGGCATCCGCCGGGTCCCGCGGACGCATCACGAGACGCTCGGCGTCGTCCGCCGTGTCGAAGAAGCCACCTGCGCCGTCCCGGAAGTGGGTGAGCACCACGTCGAGCAGGACGCCCGCGAAGGCCAGCCATTCCTCCTCTCCCGTGACGGCGTACAGCGCGAGGAACCCCTCAGCAACATCCGCGTAGTCCTCAAGGACCCCATCGGAGTGACCCGGTAGGCCATCGCGCGATGTCCGCACGAGTCGGTCGCCTTCCTCGCCGGCGCCGAGATGCACGGCGATGGTCAGATCCGCCGCGGCTCGGGCCGCCTCGATCCACTCCTGCTCGTCCAACATGAACCCCGCCTCGGCTAGGGCGGCTATCGCAAGTCCATTCCATGCGGCAACCACCTTGTCGTCTCGGCCGGGAGGTACGCGACGCCCACGCTCCATCAGCAGGGCGTCGCGAAGACGCTGCCACCGTGATTCGTCATCGGGGTCCTCCAGCATCTGCAGGGTGGAGGCGCCATGCTCGAACGTGCCGGTCTCGGTGACCGTGAGCAGGTCCGCCGCCCAACGCCCATCGGCCTCCCCGAGCACATCGATGAGTTGGGCGGGTGTCCATACGTAGTACCTCCCCTCAACACCCTCACTGTCGGCATCCCAGGCCGCAGCGAAGCCGCCCTCCGAAGTGCGCATGTCACGCAGGAGGAACTCTGCCGTCTCACGCACAATGCGCAGCGCTAGCGGATTGCCCGTGAGTCTCCAGAGGTGGAGATAGACGCGCAAAAGAAGTGCATTGTCATAGAGCATCTTCTCGAAGTGGGGGACCACCCACGCCTCATCGACGGCATACCGCGCAAAGCCACCGCCCAGTTGGTCATAGATCCCACCCCGGGCCATCGAATCGCACGTGCCCTGGGCCATCACGAGAGCATCCAGATCCCCTGTCCGAGCGACATGGCGCAGCAGGAACTCGAGCAGCATGGACGGCGGGAACTTCGGCGCTCCCCCGAAGCCGCCATATCGCTGATCGAATGACGGCGAGAGGACCACAACCGCCGCGGCAAGCTCATCTGCATCCGGGGCTGCGGCACCGGGGGCGAGCGCCTTATCGCGCTGCGTCAGCGCATCCGTGATCCGCCCCGCCGCGGCGACCACATCATCACGACGTTCGTTCCATGCATCCGAGATGATGCTGAGCAACTGCGGGAACGCCGTCATGCCATGGCGTGGCTCCGGCGGGAAATAGGTCCCCGCATAAAAGGGTCGCCCGTCAGCATCCGCGAAGACGCTCATGGGCCAGCCGCCGTGCCCCGTCAGCGCCGTGGTGGCATCCATGTAGACGGAGTCAACGTCGGGCCGCTCCTCACGGTCGACCTTGATGCTGACGAAATGCTCGTTGAGGTAGGCGGCTATCCCGGGGTCCTCGAATGATTCATGAGCCATGACATGGCACCAGTGACAGGCGGAGTACCCCACGGAAATGAATACGGGCAGGCCCCGCTCACGCGCCTCGGAGAAGGCCTCCTCACCCCACTCCCACCAGTCCACCGGATTATCGGCATGCTGCTGGAGGTAGGGGGATGTCGACAGGGCGAGGCGGTTGGCCATGCCCTCAGTCTGCCGGAGCAGTAGCCTTCCCCCGTGCGCTGGCTCATCGAACACTCCCGATACGTGGTCGTGCTGCCGGCGATCGGCTCCCTCGTGGGCGGGTTCATCCTGATCATCATCGGCCTCTGGCAGATGATCTCCGCCGCCATCATGCTGATTCGACCCGGTGTGGAGTTCAAAGAATCCACCGTGTCGGTGCTGGCGTCCGTGGACACACTCCTGCTCGCCACTGTCCTCATGGTCATCGGCTATGGCCTCTACGAACTCTTCGTGGACGACACCGTGCAGTTGCCGCCGTGGCTGCAGATCAGCTCCTTGGAGGATCTCAAAGGCAAGCTCATCGGGGTGGTCGTTGCCGTCATCGCGGTGGTTTTCCTGGGCCAACTCGTCGAGGGCCGGGACGCCGAAGCCACGATGATGGTCGGTATCGGTGCCGGCGCACTCGTGCTGGCCCTCGCCGCTTTCACCTTCGCCACCCGCGGCTCGACCAAGCAGCCCCCCGGCAAGCAGGGCGCGGATTCCTCCGCCGCGGACTAGCCTGACCGCGGCCCCAGGCCGAACGTCTACGCTTCCCCCCGTGCCCTCCACTCCCCCGGACCGTATGCCCGACGCGTCTGTGCCCACACCCGTCGGCGGGCGCTCGCGGGTGCGCATTGCCTATCAGGGCGAGCCCGGGTCAAACTCCGATGCCGCCTGCCGAGAGGTCTATCCAGGCCTCGACACCCTGCCGTGCCCCACCTTTGAAGATGTCTTCACCGCGATGGCCGAGGGCGACGTTGACCTGGCCATGATCCCCGTAGAGAACTCCATTGCGGGACGTGTCGCTGACATCCACCACCTTCTCCCCGAGTCGAGCCTGCACATCGTGGGTGAGCACTTCATGCCGATTCACTTCGCCCTGATGGGGGTGCCGGGCGCCCAGGTGAGTGACATCACTGCCGTGCGCAGTCATTCCCACGCCCTCGGTCAATGCCGTCGGCTCATTCGTGAGCATGGATGGCGCCCCGTCGTCGCCGACGACACGGCAGGGGCCGCGCGCGAGGTGGCACAGTTGGGTGATCCCACAGTTGCCGCCCTGGCTCCGGCACTCGCCGCGGATCTCTACGGCCTTGAGGTCCTGCAGCACGAGGTCGAGGATGAACATCACAACACGACGCGATTCCTCATCCTGGCCAACGGCGCGGCCACTCCGCCGACGGACACCTATCCCGTGATCACCAGTTTTGTCTTCCGTGTGCGCAATGTCCCCGCCGCTCTATACAAGGCCATGGGTGGTTTCGCCACCAATGGGGTCAACATGACCAAGCTCGAAAGTTATCAACTGGGCGGGAGCTTCTCGGCCACGCAGTTTTACGCCGATGTTGAGGGCCATCCGGCTGAGCGGCCCCTCGCCCTCGCCCTGGAGGAGTTGGCGTTCTACACCGCCTACGTGCGGATCCTGGGCACCTATCCCGCGAGCCCCTTCCGCGCGGAAATGATCGACGGCGGCTAACGCATTAGGTCTGAGTTTCCCCCAGCGTGATCGCAACGACACCGACCACCACGGTCGTGATCCCGATGACGGTGAGGGCACTCAAAGATTCACTGAAGATCAGCCAGCCCCCCACTGCCGCGCCGACCGTTCCCAGGCCGGCCCACAGGGCGTACGCCGGCCCGACGTCGAGGGTCTTGAGGGCAAAGGCCAGGAGTGTGAACGCGACTGCGTAACCCACCACGACGGCAACGGATGGCCACAGGCGGGAGAATCCTTCGCTGGCCTTCAACGACAGCGTGCCCACGACCTCGGCCACGATGGCAAGGACCAGCAGTACCCAGGCCATGCCCACTCCCTCGCTGTGGATGACGCCACCGTGCCACCCGCCGATGTTGTCGGGACTCAGCCAAGCATTAGAGCACCCGATCGACACCGGCAGGGTTGCCCGGTGAGCCATCGGCCCTCGTGTCACGCAGTCCCTGCGCCGAGATGCTTTGAATGCGGGGTGGACGCTCGGCCGTCAAGAGCACCTCGAGTTCGATCACCCCTCGGTCGGTGTCGACTCGCCAACAGGCATGTGCCGGGCTGCGCGACGTCACCTGACCGGGCGCACGCGCGACCCGGCCCACTCCCCACTGCTGCCAGTGCCTCCGCCGGTCATCCCTGGCCTGATCAAGATCCAGGTTGATCGCCGACACCGCATCCAGAGCATCGTCATCCCAGCGGATGAGCAGGGACTCTGCCAGGTCCATCGCCTGTGTCGTTTGGGGCCACAGGCGATCCTCCGCCCGCTGACGACGCATGTCGGCCGCCTCATCAGTAACGATCTCGGCCAATGCCTGCGCACAGGCTTGACGGATCGGGGCGTAGGTCCGATTGGCCAGGCCAACGACCCCCCAGCGCGTGTCGGGATGCCAGCGCATGTGGGATCCATAGCCGGGATAGCCCCCACTGTGATGCACCACGAGTCCGATCGATGGATCGTGGTCCACCCGCAAACCCATGCCGTATCCCTCCGCAACGCCGCGGGCATCGAGGGCAACGAACACGTGCGACCTCTGCATCTCGCGCCGTGACCACCGTGACAGGGGCCCATCGTCCGGTGCGTCCGCCCAGGCCGACTCCATGAACGCCACCCACAGCGCCATATCGCCGACGGTGCTCCACAGTCCGCCCATGGGGCTGAAGGCACCGGGCGGCCCCTCGACCTGCTCCCTGAGGCCCACGCCCGCAGGATGCCACCCCATGGCGCGATCGTGAGTTGCACCGACGTCAAAGGTCGTCCTGTGCATTGCCAGCGGCTCCAGCATCATCTCTCGCACGACGTCGGTGAAGTCCGCTCCTGTCACAGCAGTCACCACCCGGCCCAGCAGCGCGTAGGCGAGATTGGCATATTCGAAGGCGATCCCCGGAGGCCGGCACCACGTGAGGCCAGCAGCAACCAGTGCGTCAAAGTCACGCAGGGGCAAAGACTCCTGGCGATCACCCCACGGATCATCGGTAGGCAAGCCTGCGGTCATCGTGAGCAGATGCTGGATTCGAAGAGCGGGACTGGACAGGGGCAACCCGATGTCGGCCGCCCACGGGAGGACATCGCTCACCCGCGTGTCCAGACCGAGGAGGCCCTCATCCCGCAGGCGTAGGACCGTGGCGGCGGTGATGCTCTTGGTCATCGAAGCGATGCGGAAGGCGACGTCAACGACATCGGGCTGGCGCTCCACGGATCCCACGGCTCCCACGTGCACCAGCGACCCCGCTAGGACCAGACCGTAGGCAACATCGGGGATGCCCTCGGTCGCCCACGCCTGCGCCACCCGCCTGTCCAGCAGGGCTGCCGCATCCGCGATGTCCACACACGGGACGTTAGCGGAGGCATGCACCCCGAAATGGCCTTCCGTCCCCTAGGGTCAGGCTCAGCGCGCATTCGGGGCGCACGAGAGGAGATCGAGTAGCCATGACCTTTGGTCAGTCCATCAAACATGTGTTCGGCAATTACGCCACCTTCCAAGGCCGAGCATCACGGTCGGAGTTTTGGTGGTGGTACCTCTTCACCACCATCGTGAGCGTCATTCTTTTCATCCCGGCCATGCCCTGGTACTTCGAATGGGTGGGCACCATCTCGACGCCGGACACCCTCACGGTCGTCCCCGCCCTCAGTGGGATGGCCACGCTGGGAATCGTGCTGTCCCTGATCTGGACCTTGGCGATCCTGATTCCGACGCTCGGGGTGGCTGTGCGACGGCTCCATGACACCAATCGCTCAGCCTGGTGGCTCTTGCTGTGGTTCCTCGCATGCTGTGCGATCGGACCCATTATTTTGATCATCTTCTGGGCGCTGCCCAGCACCCCCGGTCCCAATCGTTACGGCGAGGGCCCCGCGCAACCGGCTAACTAGGTCCGCACGGACCTGACGGGCGGGCGTGCACCGGTCTACAGCAGACTGTGTGCGTGCCCGCCCGTCTTGTCATCATCGGATCCGGTGAGACCTCTCCCACCATGGTCAAACTCCACCGCGAGCTCCTCGCGGAAGCGGGTCCTGGACCGGGGTCCGTGCTCGACACACCCTTCGGCTTCCAGGCCAACGCCGACGACCTCACCGACAAGATCCTGGAGTACTTCCGGGACTCCGTGGGCCGATCCCTCGACGTGGCATCCTGGCGGCGACGTGACGAGCCCACGGTCGCTCGCGAACGCACCCTCGAACTCCTCGGTAGATCGTCCTGGGCATTCGCCGGCCCGGGCAGCCCGTCGTACGCACTGCGGCAGTGGATCGATACGCCGGTGCCCGGACGCTTGATTGACCTGGTCAACCGGGGAGGCACCCTCACGATGGGCAGCGCTGCGGCAGTCACGCTGGGGGCCTACGCCCTGCCGGTCTATGAGATCTACAAGGTGGGGGATGAACCCGCGTGGCTACGCGGACTCGACCTGCTCGGGGCGTTCACCGGTCTGACCGCTGCCGTCGTGCCCCACTTTGACAATCGCGAGGGTGGGCGCCACGACACCCGCTACTGCTACATGGGCGAACAGCGACTTGTCGACCTTGAGGCCATGCTGCCCGAGGATGTCGGTGTCATCGGCATCGATGAACACACGGCCGCCATCCTCGACCTCGAGAGCGCCGCGGTGGATGTCCGCGGAGCAGGCGGGATGACCCTGCGTCACCGCGGCAGGTCCACCTTCGTGGCCTCGGGTGAGCGCATCACCGTCGCGGCCATGGCCACGGCACTAGCCGGTTCCGCTCCGGAGACTCACGCGCCAGCACCCGAGCGAACGGTCGTGACCCTGGCGGCGGACGTGGGCGCACCCAGCCTGCGCACCGCAGTGGAGCAGCGCAGGGTGGCCTTCGATGCGGCGCTGCTGGCCGGTGACTCCGATGGCGCCCTAGCCGAGGCCCTCGGAGTCGAGGAGGACATTCGCGCGTGGAGTACGGACACGCTGGAGGGTGACGACATTGACGCCGCTCGGGCCGTGCTGCGCGGGATGATCGTGGCCCTCGCCGGTGCTGCCGCCCATGGTTTGCGCGATGAGCGCGACGTCATCGGCCCCTTTATCGACATCGCCCTAGATGCTCGGCAGAGAGCTCGCGCTGCCAAGGACTTCGCGGCCAGTGATGCGGTGCGCGACGGTCTCATCGCGCAGGGAATCGAGGTGCGCGATACCCCGGATGGTGCCGCGTGGGAGCGGTCAGGCTCCTGATACGAGCGCGACAACACCACTGATCGTGCCGACGTAGATCGATCCATCCGGGCCGAGATAGCCAGCCGCGTAATGGTTATTCAGCAGCGGACCCACGCCGGCGAGTCTGCGCCACCGCACCTGCCCCGTCGCGGCGTCCACGGAGGTGAACCACCAGGCGTCGATACCGAGTGCGCTCGCCTCCTTCGTGTACGTCAGGATCGATCCATCCGCCAGGACTCCCTTGGACACCAGCGAGGGGATGCTCACGTCAGTGCTCGTCCACACCGGTGTGCAACCGTCGTCGGACACATCGATGCGCGCGAGCCCCGGCACCGTCGTGTATCCCCCCGCCACGGCAGTCACGGAGTATCCGTAGTTGCTTTCCACAATCAGGGAATCTCCCAGAGCGATGAGTGAATTCTCCGTGGCGCTGAGCCCCTCCTCGAATACCGGAATGGCGCAGTGCTCGATCGGCGTCTGCCCTCGGACATCCACCACGATGACGCGCATGCGAGGTTCGGCGTTATCGGTGATGGCCACGAAGTCACCCCCGCGGAAGACGGTCGGTGTCGTCCCCGAGGCGCGACTTGTCTGCCCTGGCTTCAATCGCTCCCCCCGGTCATAGGGGAGTCGCCAGCGGATAACCGGCGTGGCCTTCTCGACATCGAGCCGAAGGAGAGCCTCGCCCGTGACGATGTAGGCCCCGTCCCCCTCGATGACCGCGAAGGAGTTCTCGATATCGACCGGTCCGGTGGCGCCCACCGGGATGCTCTGCACCTGACCGGAGAGGGGATCGAGCAGGCCCACGGTCCCCAGCCGGCCCACGAACCACAGCAGGCCACTCCACGCGGGGATCACCGAGGTGATGCCCTCATCCGGCTGGAGGTGCTCGGCCACATCAAAGGAATCCGCCAGCTCGAGCGTGCGTGCGTCAAAACGCGCGATGACTCCTCCGGGCAGGGGTGTCACCACCCGCTGCTGAGCGTCCAGGATGGCGTAGCCACCGCCCGAGAAGTTGGTCAGTGCGTCTGCGGCGAGGGGCTTGGCCGCGAGTCGGGTCTCGACCAGGACGTCGAGTGACCTCGGCGTTAGGACGAATCCGCGGACCTCCGTCGGACTGACGCAGACGGCGACGATATTGCCGTCGGCGTTCCACAACAGCGACGCACAATCTCCTCCGGCAAAAAATGAGGTGACGGTGGCTTGCTCGGGATCGGGCAACGCGCCCCCGGCGTAGGTGTCGGTCATCCAGGAGTCATTGTGGATTGTCGACCATGCTCCCGAAGCCAGTGCCGGATTATCCGGGGCTCCCCGTCCCTCCATCGCAGTCCCCGGCACATCCGCCCCCTGCACCGCGGCCATCCACGGGAGCCGCGGGAACTGCGGGATCGCCGTGCTGGTGAGCGCCACGATCGCTCCGACGAGGGCATAGGAGGCAACAACCCCGAGCACCGCAGGTCCCACACCTCGCACCGGCTCACCCGACACGTGGTGGGGACGTACGGCGGCGACGGCGGCGGCAATGACAGCGACCACCAGAGCACCCAGCGCGATACCCCGCGGCAGCCAGGGGACCACGAAGACGTTCCACGCGCGGGAAGCGACGATCAGGGCGGTGACGGTGAGGGCCATCACCGCGATGACGGCAGGCCTGCGCCGCCCCCGGGCAATGCCGGGCACCGTGGCCCAGAGCGTGATCACCAGGGCACAGGTGACCATCAGGAGCACTCCGGCCACCGCATACGTCCACGCCCCATCGCGGATTCCCACACTGAGGGCTCCCCCGGCGACCCAGACGGTGGACGCGAGGGTGATCGGAGCCGTGACAGTGAGGGCGGCAACCGCGACGATGGTGGCGGTGACCGCAGCGCGCAGAGACGGCCTCACCGGCCCATTGTGTCTCCCGGGGGCTCTCTCCGCCCTAGGGTTTGGTCATGACGTACGACGTTGACCGCCTCCGGGCCCGAGTCCCAGCCCTCAGCGAGGGCGCCTCCCACTTCGATGGTCCCGGCGGGACCCAGATGCCCGAGGAGGTGGCGGCCGCCGTGGCGGCGACACTCCTGGCAGCCGTATCCAACCGCGGCCGGGGCACTGCGGCTGAACGCCGAGCCGACGACATCGTCACCGGTGCGAGATCGGCGATGGCCGACCTTCTTGGCTCTGATCCGCGCGGGATCGTCTTCGGTCGCAGCATGACGCAGATCACGATGGACATCGCGCGTACGCTCGCGCAGGACTGGGGACCGGGGGATGACATCGTCGTCAGCCGACTCGACCACGACGCCGACGTGCGGCCCTGGGTGATCCACGCGGAACGTGCTGGCGCGACCGTGCTGTGGGCGGATTTCGACAGCGCGACCGGTGAGATGGCGGCCGGGAATGTGCTCAAACATGTCGGACCCCGCACGCGACTCGTCGCGCTCACCGGTGCGTCGAATCTCATTGGCACGCGGCCTGATCTGGCTGTGATTGCGGCTGGCGTCCACGAGCATGGAGCACTTTTTTACGTCGACGGTGTGCATCTCACCGCGCATGCACCCGTCGATGTAGCCAGTATCGGGTGCGACTTCTACGCCTGCTCGCCCTACAAGTTCCTCGGCCCGCACCTGGGTGTCCTGGCCGCCGCACCCGATCTACTGGAGTCACTCCATCCGGACAAACTGTTGCCCGCCACCAACGTCGTGCCGGAACGCTTTGAGCTCGGCACCCTCCCCTATGAATTGCTCGCTGGCGTCATCGCCGCCGTAGACGTCCTCGCCGACCTTGTGCCCTCCGAGGGCAGCCGGCGGCAGCGGATCCTGGCATCCATGACCGCACTGGAGGAGTACGAGGACGAACTGCACGTCCATCTGCGCGAAGGCCTGGAGTCGATCCCCGGGATTCACCTCTACAGCAATGCCAAGCAGCGCACACCGACCGAAACCTTCACGATCGATGGGCACTCGCCCGGGGATATTTCGACGTTCCTGGCCGAGCGTGGCGTCAACGCTCCCGCGGGCAACTTCTACGCCCTCGAGGTCTCGCGATGGCTGGGCCTCGGCGACGAAGGCGGCGTCCGTGTGGGATTGGCTCCGTACTCCACGATCGACGATGTCGACCGACTCATCGCTGGCCTGAGCGACCTCACCCGCTGACATCCATCCACTCGTCCACCCTGGGAGATTCCGTGCTCGCTGCTGCTGCCACATCCATTGATCCCGCCAACCCGCTCGCCGCCTTGACGGTGGGAGATTTCCCCGCACCCGTCGTGGAGGAAGGCTGGGTGCGCGTGCGGATGCGCGCTGCCGGCCTCAACCACCACGACCTGTGGAGTCTGCGCGGCGTGGGACTCTCCGCGGATCGTTTGCCCATGATCCTCGGCTGCGATGCCGCCGGGGTCCTCGACGACGGACGCGAGGTTATCGTGCACGGAGTCGTCGGGGATTCCGCTGCCGGAGGGGGAGACGAAACCCTCGACCCTCGTCGATCGATGCTCTCCGAGGTCTTCCAGGGCACCCTTGCCGAATACATCACCGTGCCCGCGCGCAACGTCATCGACAAGCCGCCATCCCTGTCCTTCGTGGATGCGGCCTGTCTACCGACAGCCTGGCTGACGGCCTACCGAATGCTCACCACCAGGGCACAGGTCCAGCCGGGCCAGACCGTGCTGGTGCAGGGAGTGGGCGGCGGAGTCTCCACCGCTGCGATCCAACTCGCTCACCTTCTGGGCGCGCGGGTGTGGGCGACGAGTCGTGATGGGGCAAAGCGTGCCGCCGCACTGGAGTTGGGCGCCGAGGCCGCATTTGAGCCCGGCGCCCGTCTGCCCGAGCGTGTCGATGCCGTCATGGAGAGCGTCGGCGAGGCCACGTGGGCCCATTCCCTGAAGTCACTCAAGCCCGGGGGACGACTCGTCGTCTGTGGTGCCACCAGCGGTCCGAATCCACCGGCCGACCTCAGCCGCGTCTTTTTCCTCCAACTGTCCATCCTGGGCTCGACGATGGGCACGCTGGATGAACTCATCGATCTGGTGAGTCTTGTCGACCGCACGGGTGTGCGTCCGACGGTGTCCGCGACGTACAACCTCGCTGATGCGCGAGCCGGCTTCGAACAACTCGCCAGCGGTAACCTCATCGGCAAAATCGTGCTGACCTCCGGGAACTGACCGGTCCCCGGACATCGCGTCGCTCCGGATGGCACGATGACCGCATGAGGATGACCGCATGAGACTGCTGCCTCACCCCGCCGAGGGCGCTATCGCTGTCACGGTCACGTCGTTGGAGATGCGTGATCCCCGTGAACTCGTGGCGATGGATGTCCCCATCGGTGCCTCCTGGTCGCGGGTCATGACCGACCGCCATGACACATCACGCTCCTTCTATGCGGCCGTCGGTGAGGCATGGCACTGGGTGGACCGCCGCGACTGGACATCGGATCAGTGGCACACCTGGGCGGATCGACCCGAACATCATCTGCTCGTGTGCACGCGGGACGGGGTCGAGCGCGGATATGCGGAGGTGGAGGAGCAGCCCGGCGGCGACATGGAGATTGCCTACTTCGGCCTGCTGCCCGATGCCATCGGCACCGGGCTCGGCCGCTGGTGGTTGGCCGAGGTCATCCGCTACGCCTGGTCGATCCCCGGAGCGCGGCGCGTCTGGGTGCATACCTGTTCCCTTGACGCGCCTGCCGCTCTCGGAACCTACCGGGGCTGTGGCCTGCGCGAGTTCGCTCGTGAGGTCGAATGGCGCATGCCTGAGTCCGACCCCGAGAGGGCACCTAGGCTGACCCCGTGACCGAGGCCCAACCCGTTCCCGGATATCCCGGCTATCCCGACAATTCCGGCTATCCCGGATATCCACCCGCACCAGCGAAGACCAACGGCATGGCACTCGCGTCCACGATCTTGGGCATCGCGGGTCTCACGGTGGGTTTGTGCCTCCTCTTCTTCCCCGTGCTGCCGATCCTCGCCGTCATCCTGGGACACCTCGGACTGAGCAAGATCACCAAGACCGGCATGCCCGGGCGAAGTCTCGCTGTCGCCGGACTGGTGATGGGCTACGTCGGCGTTGCGCTCGCGGTGCTCTGGCTCGTGCTGGTCATCATCGGCACGGTCACGTCACAATCACCGATCTCCTGAGGATTCATGACACAACGTGGCTGGACCCTCTTCATTGCCCTGTCGGTCATCTGGGGTACGCCGTACCTCTTCATTCGGATTGCCGTGGACTACGTCGAACCGTCGGTCATGGTGGCGCTGCGCGTCGGACTGGCCGCAGCCCTGCTGCTCCCGGTCGCCCTCATGCGCGGCCAGTTCCGCGGCATCCGACGCTACCTGCCGTGGATCGGCCTCTTCGCCCTCGTTGAGATCACCGGGCCCTTCCTCATGCTGGGCTACGCCGAGACACAACTGACCAGTTCCACGACCGCGCTCCTCATCGCCGGGGTGCCGATCGTCGCTGCCGTCCTGGCTCGGTCCCTCGGCCTTGACCGTCGTCTCGGCGGTATGCGCGTCCTGGGCCTGGCTGTCGGCCTGAGCGGTGTTGCCATCCTCGTCGGTCTCGACGTACCCGGGGATCAATGGTGGGCGGTCGGGGCTGCCGCGGTGACCGTCGTCGGCTATGCGCTCGGTCCCATCATCATCTCCACGCGACTCGCGGAGGCTCCAGCGCTCGCCGTCATCACCCTGGCCCTGGCCGCCAACACCGTGCTCTACGCACCCATCGCCTGGGTGCAACGTCCCACGACACCCGTGCCCGCCTCAGCATGGTGGTCAATCGTCATCCTGGGGGTGCTCTGCACGGCGATCGCCTTCCTCATTTTCTTTGCCCTGGTCGCCGAGGTCGGCCCATCACGCATGACCGTCATCACCTTCCTCAACCCGGCCGTTGCCGTCTTCCTCGGGATCGTGATTCTCAGCGAGCCGATCACCTGGGGCCTGGTGCTCGGCTTCCCCCTGGTCCTCCTCGGCTCCTATCTCGCAACACGGCCGGAGCGCAACCCCGCGGGAGTGATCGAAGACACTCCCCACCCGTGACATCCCGCCTGAGCGAGTGGCGACCTAGGCGGTCGGTGCCGCGCCGGTGGCATCTGCCGCGAGGCGTGCGTGGACGCTACGCGTGACGTAGTGGTCAGCAAAGAACGAGGCAAAGGGAATCGTCCCCGCGAGTAAAATGCCGACCGTGCGAATCACGGAGTAGCGCAGCCGGAAACACACGTCGAGGCCGGCGGCGACATAGAGGATGTAGAGCCAGCCGTGCGCCTGCCAACCAATGGCATACAGCGTCGCAAGGATCCCGGACTCTGTGAGACCGAAGCCATACTTCAATGGCAGGAAGATCACGGACATGATGACGAGGAGTACTCCCGTCACCCACGCCATCACACGGAATCGAAGCAGGGCGCCGGATAGGCCCTTCATGTCATCTCCTTTGTGTCGCCATCCAGGCTATCCGCACGGGGGCGCACCAGCCACAGCCACCACATCACCCAGACAAAACCCGCGAAGACAAACCACTGCAGTGTGTAGGCGGCATTTTGCAAGGGGAAGGGCACGTTCGCCGTCTGCACAGTGAGCGGCACCGGCACGGGGCCCGGCACCGACGGCGGTGTCTGCTCCGACACAACCAGGACAAGGGATAGGACCGGGGTCCCCCACGCCGCCTCCAGCTCCCCCCGTGATACCGCGACGAGTCGACCGTCGGGGAGCCGTGGCTGCTCGGCATAGAAGTCCTCGAACGGCTGCATCGCGCCCGCGATCGCGACGGGCGCCGTGGGCAGCGCGAGCGCAGGACTGTCCGGAGAGTCGATCCATCCGCGGAGTACGGCGACTGTCGTGCCGTCGATCACCATCGGGGCGACCACCCATTCACCCGGTCGCCCGTCCAACTCTCGCTGGGCCACGAGCACCTGCTCATCGCCGTACGCACCCACAGCGGTGACGGGGCGTCCCACGGACGTGGCCGGGAAGCCATCGATGTCCGCGGCCTCCAGCACCGGGATGGGGGCGGATGCCGACGCTCTCTCGGCCTCCACGATGTCGCGGGTTCTCACACCCTGCCACGTGCCGGCAACGACACACACGGCAGAGAGGACGACGGCCAGCGTCGTGAATCCCACCGCGCGAGCGCTGAGCGCCATCTCACGTCTTCGGCGGCTCGTCGGACCCGCGCTCCTCGGCTTCCTCGGTCATCTGCTCGTCAGCAGCGCGCTCACGATCACCGGGGCCCCGCGGCAGATCCGGATTCACCCTGCTCATTTGCTTGCGCATGGAGCGGTAGAGCAGCACTATCGCAATGATCAAGAAGATGAAGGACAGCCCTCCGAGCAGGCCGGGAGTGATGCGCGACGGATCGATGGGCGGCTCCTCGGGGAGAGGACTCGGGAGTGGGCTCTCCTCGAGGTACACGGTGGTGAGCAGGAGCCCCCAGATGTGGGTCATGGCGCGTCTCCCGCGCTCACATCGCCACGAATGCCGGCGAAAAGATCGGTTTCGGGTGTCTGTGTCGGGACATGTGACACGGCGAGTTGGAAGTCCTCTGTAGGCCAGATCTCACGCTGCATGTGGGTCGGGACCGCAAACCACATCCCGTCGGGCTCCACCTGCGTGCGATGCGCTCGCAGTGCCTCATCGCGGAGGGGGAAGAACTCATCGACGCACACCCGCGTCGTCACCCGATAGGCGTCGTCGCCCTCCCACTCCTCGAGCCATTCGCCGTAGGGCGAATCATGGCCACCATCCAGGAGCGCATCATGGAATGCGGTCACCCGTGCCCTGTGGAAGGTGAGGTTGTAGTACAGCTTCAAGGGCTGCCACGCCTCGCCCGTGCCGGGATACGCCGCTGGATCACCCGCTGTCGTGAAGGCCTCCATCGCGACCTCATGGCAGCGAATGTGATCCGGGTGCGGGTAGCCACCGTTTTCGTCGTACGTGGTCATGACGTGCGGACGAAATGCTCGCACCAACTCCACGAGCGGCGCTGACACCTCCTCCAGGGGGAGTGCCGCGAAGCAGCCTTCGGGCAGGGGTGGTGTGGGGTCGCCCTCGGGGAAGCCTGAGTCCTCGAAGCCGAGCCAGGCGTGCTGGACACCCAGGATGCGGACCGCCTCGGCCATCTCGCGGCGGCGCACCGCCGCGATACCCACGGCATCGACGTCCGCCTGGGCCACCGGATTGAGGACGTCACCCCGCTCCCCACCGGTGCAGGTCACGACGAGGACCTCCACGCCTTCCTTCACGTAATAGGCCATGGTTGCCGCGCCCTTGCTCGACTCGTCGTCGGGATGCGCGTGCACGGCCATCAGGCGCAGGGGCTCAGACACCCCGCTAGTCTCGCAAGGCGCAGAACACCACGCGACAGGAGGTCTCATGAGCAGCGCCATCGACGGCCGCTCCCTCCCCCCTGACCTCCAAGCGCGCTACGGCATCGGTCGGCGACCATGGGGAGTGATCCTGGTCGGAGTCCTCGCCGCAGTGGGATTCGTCGGGGCTATGGGATTCGTCACCTTCCAACTCATCTCCCCACGCGTGACCTATGAGCTCCTGGCGTGGGATGACATCGCCCCCGACCGCGTTGACATCACCTTTGAGGTGAGGCGCGCAGCAGAGTGGGATGTCTACTGCGTGCTGCGAGCGCAGGATGAGTCACGCACCGACGTGGGTTACGTCGTGGTCCCCATCCCACGCGGGTCGACTTACGTGCAGCAGACCTACTCCCTGCGCACCCTCGCCCCGGCCTATGTGGCCGAGGTCCTCACCTGCGAGGCAGGCGCACCACCCGAGCGTGTCGTACCGCCGCAATTCCCACCCGGCGTCGTACCACCCGACCAGCCGTGGGCTCCAGCCGAACCAGCCTGAGGTGTACGCCGTACCCTGAGGGAATGAGCACCGACATCACCTGGCTGACCCAGGACGCACATGACCGCCTGCAGAGCGAGCTCACTGAGCGCTCCGGGCCGCGTCGCTCCGAGATCACCAAGCGCATTGAGGCCGCTCGCGAAGAGGGCGACCTCAAGGAAAACGGCGGGTATCACGCCGCCAAGGAGGAGCAGGGCAAAAACGAGGCCCGCATCCGCCAACTCAAGCAACTGCTCGAAAACTCCCGCATCGGTGCTCCCGAGGCCGCCCCTGATGAGGTCGCTCCCGGCAGGGTGGTGACGGTGCGCTTCGTTGATCTTGGCGACGAGGAGACCTTCCTCCTCGGATCGCGTGAGGAAGCCGCCCACGCATCGGTTGAGGTCTACTCACCGACATCACCGCTGGGCAAGGCTGTGCTCGGGACGCATGTTGGCGATACGGCGACCTACGCCGTCGCCAACGGCAACAAGGTCACCGTGCAGGTCACCGCCGTCACCGCGTACGCCGGCTGACACTCACTTCGTTGAGTGGCGGCACATGCGCCATCTCACGGCGTGTCGCGCCACACAACTCGCCACTCAACGAAGTGGAGATTAACGGCTCGTCGCGGTGCGGTAGCGCCGCACGGCGAGCGGGGCAAAGATCGCGATCAGCACGGCGCACGAGATCAGGGTGTAGGCGATCGGATTCTGCTGCGGCCACATGTCGCCGATGATCCCCGTGGGATTGCCGAAGAGCTCACGCGTGGCCAACACCAGCGAGGACACCGGGTTCCACTGGGCGATGGGCTGCAGCCACGTCGGCATCGCGGTGATGGGCACGAAGGCGTTGGAGAGGAAGGTCAGCGGGAAGAGCCACACCAGACCGGCCGTCTGCGCCGTCTCCGGATTGGGCATGTAGAGACCGATCCACGACCCGATCCACGCCACCGTGTAGGCGAAGAGCAGGAGCAGCAGGTAGGCGTAGATGGCGTTAAGCACGCCATCGTTGATGCGCCAGCCGATGAGCAGACCGGTGACGCTGAGCACAAAGAGCACCAGGATCTGGCGCGCTGCGTCGGCGAAGGTACGCCCGATAAGCACACCGCCCGACGCCATGGGAAGCGAGCGGAAGCGGTCGATGATGCCGCGCTTCATGTCCTCGGCGATTCCGACCGTCGCGGCAGCGGAGGCGAAGGCCACCGTCTGCCCGAAGATGCCGGGCATGAGGTACTGCCGGTAGACATTCGCATCCGGCGCCGTGGTCGGATCCGACCCGGGGATGGGAATCGCGCCGCCGAAGACGAAGGCAAAGAGCAGCACGAAGATGACCGGCTGCACGATGGAGAAGAAGAGCAGCTCCGGCACCCGGACGGTCTGGATGAGATTGCGTCGGGCTACGACGAGGCCGTCGTGAAGGCCCCAGCCGATGATCGGGCGCGGACGCGTGGGGACAACGGTGCTCATGCCTGGTCCTCCTCTGCAGAATGCCCGGTCAGGGAGAGGAAGACGTCATCCAGTGTCGGCCGGCGTAGCGCGACGTCAGCGATAGCCACGCGCGCCGCGTCAAGCGAGCGCACGGCGTCGACCAGCGTGAGGGACCCGCCGATCACCGGTGCGACGACCCGGTGATCCGCTCGATTCACCGTGACCTCTCCCGTCGCCACCGAGCGCAGGGCCTGGGCCGCCTCATCGACCTGGGCCGGGTTCTCGACGACGACCTCAAGTCGATCGCCGCCGACCTGATCCTTGAGGGTGTCGGATGTCCCCTGGGCGATGACCCGACCGTGATCGATGACCACGATCTCCTCCGCCAATTGATCTGCTTCCTCGAGGTACTGCGTCGTGAGCAAGACGGTGGTGCCGTCAGCGACGAGGTCGGTGATGACCTCCCACAGTCCGATGCGCGAGCGCGGGTCGAGTCCCGTCGTCGGCTCATCGAGGAAGAGCACGCGGGGCTTTGCGATGAGGCTCGCGGCGAGATCGAGTCGGCGGCGCATGCCGCCCGAGTAGGTGCGCAGGGACCGGTCGGCGGCATCAGCCAGGTCGAAGCGGTCAAGCAGCTCGTCGCTGCGCTCCTTCACGTACTTCGAGGGCAGGTGGTAGAGGTCCCCGAACATCCTGAGGTTCTCCCGGCCCGTGAGGTATTCATCGACCGCGGCGTACTGGCCGGTGAGCCCGATGATGCGACGGACGGCATTGGGCTTCTTTACGACGTCCAGCCCATCGACCGTCGCCGTGCCCGAGTCCGGCAGCAGGAGCGTGGTGAGGATGCGGACCGTGGTCGTCTTGCCCGCTCCATTGGGGCCGAGGAGCCCGAAGACTGTCCCCTCCGGCACGGTGAGGTCCAGACCGTCCAGGGCCACGACATCGCCGTACTTCTTCACCAGGCCACGGGCGATGATCATGTCGGACACGGCGTGAAGGCTACTCCGACCTAGTGCACCTCAGCGATGCGGTACCCACGCGTCCGTAGGTGCTCAAGTAATTGCTCCCGGTGCTCGGGCCCGCGTGTCTCCAGGTCGATCGTGATCTCCACCTCATCGACAGCAAGGCGCGGATTCGTCCGCAGGTGGGACACGTCAACGACATTGGCATCCCACGCGCCGATCTCTGCGAGGAGACCGGCCAAGGAGCCCGGCCGGTCGGGCACATGCACTGTAACTTGGCTAAAGCGCCCACCCGCCGTGAGGCCGTGGCGGATCACCCGCATCATCACGAGGGGATCAACATTGCCGCCGGAGAGCACAGCGACAAGCGGGGCCTCGAACGATGTGGGGTCATCAATGACCGCGGCAACTGCGGCTGCACCGCCCGGCTCCACGACCAACTTGGATCTCTCCAGGAGGAGCAACTGCGCCTTGGCCAGCATGTCCTCCGAGACCACGCGGATATCGCGGACGTACTTTTGAATGATCGCAAAAGGCACGTCACCCGGACGACCCACCGCAATGCCATCGGCCATCGTGCGCATTGTCTTGAGCGGCACAGGATGCCCCGCGATCAGGGAGGGCGGGTACGCCGCCGCTCCCGCCGCCTGGGCACCGACGACCCTGACATCGGGCCGAAGCGACCCGACAGCGAGCGCGACACCCGCGAGCAAGCCGCCCCCGCCCGTGCAGACGACAATCGTGCGGACGTCGGGCACCTGCTCGAGGATCTCCAACCCCAGGGTCCCCTGCCCCGCCACGATGTCCGGGTGGTCAAACGGGGAGATGAAAATCGCACCGGTCTCCTGCGCAAAACTACGCGCCTCGACCAGCGCCTCATCCAGGGTGGCGCCATGAAAGCGTACGTCGGCGCCGTAGTCACGGGTCGCGGTGACCTTGGGCATACTCGCGGATCGGGGCATAAAGATCGTGGCTTGGATCCCCAGCATCTGTGAGGCTAGGGCGACGCCCTGGGCGTGGTTGCCGGCGGAAGCAGCGACGACGCCCACGGCACGCTCTGACTCATTGAGTTGGCTGAGCCGGTTGTAGGCGCCGCGGATCTTGAAGGACCCGGCTCGTTGCAGGTTCTCCGTCGCGAGAAAGGCCGGACCGCCGACGCGGTCGGACAGCCAGCGGGCTGAGTGGACGGGTAGTCGGCGGACAACTCCCTCGAGACGCTGCGAGGCAGCCTCAATGTCGGCAAGGGTCAGGTCGTCGGCCACGGGGGCATCCTGACAGACGAGCACACGCCCCCCGAAGGAATCGCCCCTGTCGGGCATGGCGCGGCACCGGACGTCAGACTGGGGGGATGAGCATGACGGAGATTGACATTCGTGAGGCGGCTCGCCTCGCCCAGCAGCGCGTCATGCATTCCGACGTGCCGATCCCCCGGGATCGCCGCCGCGACGTCACTCGGCCGCCGGGCCCCTCCCAAGTGCGCGCACTGCGCGGCTTCAGCGCCCCGGGAGCAGCGCCAGGCTTCATGGTCGAGGTCGAACGCACCTACCCCGCCATGGCGCACCTTCGACTCCTCGGCGAACACGTATACGTGCTGACCGATCCACAGGCCATCGTGGACGTCTTCGTCACCCACGGCCGACAAACGATGAAGGGCCGTGCTCTCCAAGGGGCCAAGGTCGTTCTGGGCAATGGACTGCTCACGAGCGAGGGCGACGTACACCTGCGCAATCGTCGGCTCGTGCAACCAGCCTTCCACCGTGATCGCATTGCGGCGTACGCCATCGACATGGTCTCCCTCACCGCGGCACATGAGGCGACGTGGCGGGACGGGGAGACCGTCGATATGCAGCAGGACATGGCCGCGCTGACCTTGGCGATCGTCGGGCGCACGCTCTTTGGTGCGGACCTGCGCGGCGATGCGCGCGAGGTCGGCAAGGAAATGGAGGCGATACTCAGCGGCGTGGGCGCTCGATTGCTGCTCGGACCCACCGTCCTGCGTATCCCCACCCCAGCCCGCCGTCGCGCGCTCGAAGCTTCGGCCCGCATGGATGTGATGGTCCAACGCATCATCGACGAGCACCGGGCGATGGGGGACAACGGCGACATGCTGAGCATGCTGTTGGCCGCGCAGGAGGAGGGCATGGGGCTCGACGACGCACAGGTGCGCGACGAGGCCATGACCCTGGTCATGGCGGGCCACGAGACGACGGCTATGACCCTGACCTGGACCTGGATGCTGCTGTCACAGCATCCCGAGCGCGCAGCGTGGCTGCATGAGGAACTTGATCGCGAGTTGGGGGGACGCCCTCCGAGCATGGCAGATTTCGCGAATCTGCCGCGCACCCGCGCCGTCATCGCAGAGGCGATCCGGCTCTATCCGCCGGCCTGGTTGCAGGGCCGTCGCACCCTTGCTGATCTCGATGTCGCGGGCTGGCTGATCCCCGAGGGTGCGCTCGTGCTGGCAAGCCAGTTCGCCATGCACCGCAGCACTCGGTGGTGGGAGACACCCCTGGCCTTCCGGCCGCAGCGCTGGATCGATGGCTCGGGTGAGTTTAGCGAGGATGCGCCGGGCCAGCCGCGAGGTGCGTGGTTCCCCTTTGGCTGGGGCAATCGCCGCTGCATTGGTGAGCAGTTCGCGTGGACGGAAGCGACACTCGTGATGGCTACGCTGGCCCAGCGCTGGCAGCCCGAACTCATGCCCGATGCTGATGTGCAGCCCATGCCCGCGGTGACGCTGCGCACGCGCGACGGCATGCCCATGACACTGCGTCGCAGATAGACACCCGGTCAGGCGGTCAGGCCCGGCCCCTTCCCGGACACTGCGCGGGCGGTCGTGAGACGCGCACGCGCCGCGGCGTCGCGACCGGCTTGTGAGGCACTGCCCGCGTTGCGGCTGACACCTCCGGAGTAGCCCGACCATCGACCACGTGCGCTGGAGGCCTTGCGATAGAACGACCGCACCTCCGTCTCCTTGCCGCGCAGCACCAGGGCGCCCGTCGTCGCGACGGCCTTGCCACCCGGCACCTCCGCAGGGATCTCGACACGCTGGCGCTCGGCCTCGGCGAGCACCTCCTCGCGTGCCTCCTGCAGGCGGTCACCGATACGTTCGATGAAGGCACGGTAGAACGCCGCGCGCGCAGTCTGCCCCGTGTGCGGCTTGCGCCAGCCATCACGTGAGACGTAGGTGTCGCCCTTCCACTCCCCGACCGCGAGCCAGGTCGTCGCAGATGCCGTCATCTGCGTGGCGAGGGAGCCGAAGAGAGCCTCCACGAGGGCAATGTCGCTGGGCATGCCGTAGGCGATGACGTAGGTGGAGTTGTGCGCAATGTCGACCTGCAGCGAGTTGCACTGGCCGACCACGACGAAAAGGCTCACCAGATGGGTATTGGCACGCTTGCCACGCTCACCGATGGTGATGGTGACGCTCACCGGCTGCTCCCGTGCCTCGCGGCGCGCCGTGAGCGCCCGCGCCACAGCCAGGTCGACGCTCGCCTGCGTCGCGAGAGCCTGGGCCTTGGCGAGATAGGCCTCGGCCTCGTGAGTGTTGTCACTGCGCTCGGCCTTGGTCAGCAGCGCGGCGATGCGATCCAGATGGCTCACCGGACGCCCTCCGCGACTCCCACGCCGCATCCATCGAAGGCCGCCCTCAGCAGCAGCGCCGCTTCCACACCGAGGGAGATCTCGACCAGGCGCACCATCGCGGCGCAGAAGTGGGGTCCGTGGGCTGCCGCCGTCGGATGGGCATGCGCGACAAGGTGGTGGGTGATTTCGTGCAGGACCACGGATTCGCGCGCAGCCCACCGCTCGGCCCCGATGCCGGTGAGGGGCAGGGCGATGACCCCGGCGGAGTAGTGCGCCCGCCCCGAGCCGGAGCGCTCACGCACGCGCACCGGAGACACCCCCGGCCACTGGGTGACCACGCCAATGAGGCCCAGTACAGCATCGACGTAGCGCTGGACGGATGCGATGTCGGCAAAGCGTCGTTCCACGGGGATCTGCAGCCTCGACCCGAAGAAGTCGATGGCACCACCGCGCGCGAGCTGGTGTGCCCACTGCTCCTCAGCGGCGTACACCGCGCTGCGATGGCTGTCCCGGGACGTCACGGCCCCACCGTAGGCGGATTCGGGTGGTCTCGGCATGCGAGGCACGCTGACCTGTGGATAGTCGCTGTCACGATGGGTCGAGGAGCCGGCGGATTTCTTCGTCCAGGTCATCGAGTCCCGGCGATGGATCGATCTCGCCGGCGGGACCATCACCGTGGATGCGGGGCACCTCCACGCGCTGCGCATCGACATCGTCACGGTGTCGACGTCGATCGACCAGCACAATCACGGCTGTGAAGCCATGGAGATGATTGGCTCCACCCACCGGGCCGATTTCACCGGCCGCGAAGAATCCACCGACGGCATCGGTCTGCAAACCCTGGCGCACGATGCTGGCATCGTGATCGGGCGTCGTAAACATCGCACTGCCGCGCCCGTTGCAACTCACGAGGTAGGCCCCCGCAGCCGGCACATCGTCACCGACGAGGCCAATCACCGAGCGCAGATCAGCCTCCGCCGAGTCCGCGTCGCGCACATGGAGGCGGACAACGGAGCCCACAGCGACATCATCGCCCACCGTGACAGAGCCGGTCGCCGGGTCAGCACCCACGATCCCACGGATGACGTAGTCCGAGGCCGATACGCCATCCACACCAGCGTCGCGGGCTATACCGACATGCAAGCCACGGACCGCGAGAGCCTGATCTCCCGCGTCGAGTGACTCCACGACATCACGCACCATCTCCAGAGCAGGGCGCCCCGCAAGGGTGTGAATGGACGTGCCATCGGCATCCGTCACCGTCATCGGCTGGCCGATGGGGCGACATCCCTGGCTCACGATCAGGCGGATCGGCGCTGCTCGATCAAGCACCATGCCCACTCCCCCGTTGTCAAAGACTGCACCGTCGAGAAGGAGTCGGGAGTCCCCGCGACGCCCTCCACCGGACACCAGACCGCCGGCGACCGGGAGGGGTCCGTCGACACGGGCAAAGGCTGCGACGACGTCATCGGCGGGAAGTGTCCACGGATCAGCGAGCAGGAAGGCAAGCCGGTCGCGCTCTTCCAGGTCCGGCAGACCGGTCAGGGCGAGACCACCGTGCGGGGCCGGGACGGTGGCCAACCGGAATCCCCGCGGATGGGATCCGGGCAGGTGGGCGACCCACACCGAGATCGCGGGCTGGACCTCCACGGATGTATCCCCGCCAATCACACCGTGGGCGTTAGAGCCCACCACCACGCACTCGGGCGAGATCTCGGTGATGAGCGCTGACGCATGGGCGAGGGCGCGGCCTGCGGCGAGGGGATCGCCGGGGGCGCTGACCTCGATGATCGCCATGGTCGCCGGAGCCCCGAGGAGGGCCATCGCCTCAGCGACCGCGTCAGGCACAGCGGCGTCCAGGCCGCGGCCGAGGGAGGTAGCACAACGGGCGTCAGCGGGGGGCGGCTGCTCGGCTCGGGACGCCATGTGGACCATCCTGACGTACGGTCAGAACATGAGCAGCCTGGCTCCCCCCGTCCCCGATCATCTGCCCCGCACCCTCGGCGCGCTGCGCATGAGCGGCTACGAAGCACGCACCGTCAAGCAGGAGATGCGCGCCAACCTCATCGCCAGACTCCAGTCGGGTGATCCCACGTTCCCGGGCATCGTCGGCTTCGATGACACCGTGCTGCCCCAGGTGGAGCGGGCACTCCTCGCCGGTCACGACTTCGTGCTGCTCGGTGAGCGCGGGCAGGGCAAGACACGACTCATCAGGACTCTCGCGGGACTCCTGGACGAGTGGACTCCGATCGTGGAGGGGTCCGAGGTGAACGACGACCCGATGGCCCCGGTAAGTGCCTACGGCCGACGCATCGTTGTCGAATTGGGTGATGACGCTCCCGTCACCTGGCGTCATCGCAGCGAGCGCTACGGCGAGAAGCTTGCGACACCGGACACATCCGTCGGCGATCTCATCGGCGACGTTGATCCGGTCAAGGTCGCCGAGGGGCGCACCCTGGGTGATCCGGAGACCATCCACTTCGGCCTGGTCCCGCGCACCAACCGCGGCATCTTTGCGATCAATGAGCTCCCCGACCTCGCCGAGCGCATCCAGGTGGCCCTGCTCAACGTTCTTGAGGAACGCGATATCCAGGTGCGGGGATACACCCTGCGCCTGCCCCTTGATCTGCTCGTGGTGGCGAGCGCCAATCCCGAGGACTACACCAACCGCGGGCGCATCATCACGCCGATGAAGGACCGCTTCGGTGCGGAGATCACCACTCACTACCCGTACGACGTACAGCATGAGATCGACCTCATCGCCCAGGAGGCCGACCTCATCGCCGTCGTGCCGATGCACCTGCTCGAGGTGATGGCTCGCTTCACGAGACTTGTCCGCGAGTCCGGCGCCGTCGATCATCGCAGCGGCGTGTCCGCGCGCTTCGCGATCGCGGGAGCGGAGGCACTATCCGGTGCGGCGCTTCGCCGAGCCGCCATGACCGGTGATGCACCGGTGGCGCGCGTATGTGACCTCGTCGGTGTCGTGCCGACCTTGCGCGGCAAGGTCGAGTTCGAGGTCAGTGACGAAGGCCGCGAGGAGGAGGTGCTGGCGCATCTGGCACGCAAGGCGGTGGCCGAAACTTTTCGCCGCCACCTCGGTGGCGTTGACCTGAGTGCCCTGGTCGATGTGATCGACGAGGGGGCCACGATCGAATCTGGCGATCTCATCCCGGCGGCATCCCTGCTGTCGGCCATCGGTGGTGGCGAAGGTGCCGGCGTCGAGGGTCTCGGGCGACTGGTGGCTGCGGTCGAGGGTCCCGACGCCGAACCCACGCCCGGCATCGTCGCCGCCTGCGTCGAGTTGGCCCTGGAGGGCCTGTGGCTCACCCGCCGAATCGACAAGGACGAGACGGATGGACGCACACTTTTCAGTTCAGCCAGAGACCTCACCTCGGACGCAGACTAGTCATGGCCCGCTTCCGCTACGGCGCCTTCCACGGGGGCCCCGACCCGCTTGCGGAGCCCGTCGACGCGGGCGCCGCGGTGGACGCCCTCGCCGATCGAATCCTCGACGGGTCATCGGTGCGCGATGCCCTGCGTGATCTCCTGCGCCGAGGTGCCGATGGCACTCGCGGGCTCGATAACCTGCGCCGGCGACTGCAGCAGCGCCGACGTGAATTGCAGGAGTCCGGGCGCCTCGATGGGCTTCTTGAGAAGGTGCGGGACAAACTCGACGAAGCCCTCGAAGCAGAGCGCACAGCACTCTTCCCCGATCCATCCGATGATGCGCGCTTCCGCGAATCCATGCTCGACATGCTCCCCGATGACACGGCGCGCGCGGTGCGTGAACTCGCCGATTACGACTGGCGTTCTCCGGAGGCGCGAGCGGCGTACGACGAGATCCGCGACATGCTGCAGCGTGACGTACTCGATCAGCAGTTCAAGGACCTGACGCGATCGATGAGCACCCCGGGATCCCCGGAGAGCCAGCAGGCACTCAAGGACATGCTCGCTGATCTCAACGCCATGATGGACAAGCATCGGCGCGGTGAGGACGTATCCGAGGATTTCGAGCACTTCATGGAGTCGCACGGGGATCTCTTCCCGGAGCGACCCGAATCCTTTGAGCAACTCCTCGACGAGTTGGCGCGCCGCGCCGCGGCGATGGCCCGCATGCTGGACTCACTCACGCCGGAGCAGCGCGAGGAGTTGCAGGGACTCATGGCCCAGGCGTGGCAGGACATGGACCTCGCGGCCGAGATGGCCCACCTCCAGGACAACCTGCGAGCACTCCGCCCCGATCTGCCCTGGCAGGGCCGCCAGCGGATGCGCGGCGAGCCGGGCATGGGGCTGCCCGACGCGACCGAAGCTCTCGCTGAGCTCGCCGACCTTGAAGCGTTGGATGCACAACTGAGTCAGGACTACGCCGGTGCCGCGCTCGAAGACATCGACCTGGAGGCCATCGACCGCGCTCTCGGTCGCCAAGCGGTCGATGATGTCTCGCGCCTGCGCGACATGGAGCGTCAACTTCGCGAGCAGGGCTATCTGACCGACCGACTCGACCTCAGCCCCAAAGCCATCCGGCGCATCGGTCGCACCGCCCTGCGCCGCGTCTTCGCCAACCTCGATGCGGGCATGCGCGGTGATCACGATGTCCGCTCCACCGGGGCCGCGGGTGAATTCACCGGGCAGACGCGTCCGTGGACATTCGGCGATGAACAGCCCCTGGACGTCGTCCGCACGATCGGCAACGCCACGCGCCGGCACCTCGTTGACGGCGGTTCCGGACGGCCGCGCCTGGCTCCCGAGGACTTCGAGATTCGTGAGACCGAGACCCGCACCCGAGCAGCGGTCGCGCTGCTCGTCGACCAGTCCTTCTCGATGGTGATGAATGACACGTGGCGGGCCGCGAAGACGACCGCGATGGCGCTGCAGGCACTGGCCGCGTCGGCGTTCCCCCTCGATGCCCTGCAGGTCATCACCTTTTCCAACCTGGCGCGCACGGTCAATGCCGAGGAGCTTCCCGACCTCGCCGCGAGCGATATTCAAGGGACGAATCTCCACCACGCACTTCTGCTCGCCGGTCGCTTCCTCGACCGGCACCGTGACGCCGAGCCGGTCTGCATGGTGGTGACCGATGGTGAGCCCACAGCCCACCTGCTCTCCGACGGCGACTGGTGGTTCATGTGGCCGCCCGATAGCGAGACCATCTCGCTCACGGTGGCCGAGGTCGACCGGCTCACCCGGCGCGGCGTCCCGATCTCGTGGTTTCGTCTGGGTGATGAGCCGCGCCTGGAGCGCTTCCTGGATGCCATGGCGCGACGCAATGGTGGGCGGGTCTTTGCCGCCGACGGGGCGCGACTCGGGGATTACGTCGTGACGGACTACGTGCGTTCCCGACGTGGCGGGCGTCGCTCCGCCTAGGGGCATGTCGGCAGGGGACCGTCACGAGCGTAGGCTCAACCATCGTGCGTCGATGGGTCCCGCTGCTGCGTGACCTGCCCGTCGAGGTAAGCATCCTGGCCTCCATCGCCTTCTTCGTCGCCCTCGGCTTCGGCATCGTCATCCCCTCGATCCCGATCTTCGCGAACTCCTTCGGCGTCACCGCGCTCGCAGCATCAGCAGTCATCTCCGCCTTTGCGCTCATGCGCTTCGTCTCATCCCCCCTGGCGGGCAGTTGGACCAACCGTTTCGGCGAGCGGCGCGTTTTGGCCACCGGCCTGGGCATCGTTGCCGTCTCGAGTTTCCTCGCGGGGCTTGCCCAGACCTACGTGCAGTTGATCGTCCTGCGCGGCATCGGCGGTATCGGGTCAGCCCTGTTCACCGTGTCGGCTATGGCACTGCTCCTCAGGGTCGTGGATGCCGATCAACGTGGCCGCGCCTCTGCCGCGTGGCAAGGAGGCTTCCTCATCGGCGGGGTGGCCGGACCCGCGATCGGCGGAATCCTCCTGGTGGTCTCCATCCGCGCCCCCTTCTTCTTCTATGCCGGGACCTTGGCCATCGCCACCGCCATCGCCCTGGTGTTCCTCTCACCGGCGCGCCTCGCAGCCCGCGAGGCGGCAGTGGTTGCCGCTGAGTCCGGCGGTGAGCCCACGCCCCCTGGTGATCCCACCGAGCACGCGGCCGCTGATCCCCGCCCCGGAGGCTGGGCCGAACTTCGCCATGCCCTCGGCAACGGCGGCTATCGGGCGGCGCTCGCGGTCAACTTCGTCACCGGCTTGACGGTCTTCGGGCTGCGGGCGGCGCTCATCCCGCTCTTCGTTGTCCAGGGTCTCGAGCAGGGCCCGAGCCTGTCGGGCTGGGCGTTCCTCGTCGCCGCCGTCGTCCAGGCCATCTTCCTCGTCCCCGCCGGGCGGATGACCGACCTGCGGGGACGTCGCCCGGCCATGCTCATCGGCTCCATCGCGACAATCGGCGGCATGCTGCTCCTGGTGGTGGATGACCTCGCGACCGGATCACTGTCCATCGCCCTCGTGATCTTCTTTGCCAGCATGGCGGTCATGGCCGTCGGCACCGCGTTCCTGGGCTCGGCTCCATCAGCCGTTGTCGGCGACATCATGGGTGGACGGCAGGGCGGGAGTGTCGTGGCGACGTTCCAGATGGTGTCGGACTTCGGTGCCGTAATCGGTCCCCTGCTGGGCGGACTGCTCTTGGACCTCTTCGGCTTCGAATGGGCCTTTGCCTTCGGCGCTGCCATCTCCGTCCTGGCACTCATCTTCGTGATCGCGATGCCGGAGACCCTTCGGTCACGCCCAGCAGACACTCCGGCCTAGCCGGGCACGACGTCTCGCGTTCCCGCTTCGCCAAGCCGGTGGATGGGACTCGGGCCCTAGAAGCCGGGGGCCGTGCGCAGCCAGGGCCGCTCGCGCTCCACGAAAGCGGCCACGGACAGCAGCAGCGCCTCCCGTCCACGGCGTGCAACGACCTGCGCGGCAACGGGTGTGCCCGCCTGCGGATGGATGCCCATAGGGATGACGATGGCCGGCATTCCCGCGACGTTCCACGGCGCTGCAAAGGGTGCGTACCGGGCGTTGGCCAGCATCGTGGATGCCCATCCGCCACTGAACCACCTGCGGGCATCGATGGGCGGCTGCGCCAACGCTGGGGTGACGAGGATGTCGAATTCGCGGAGGAAGGCATCTGCTCGATCAATCCAGGTCTGCCGGAAACGCTCGCTCATCAGGGGGGTGCGGCGCACAAGTCGACCGATGCGGGCATGACGGCGTACGCGCGGCTCGAGGAGGTCACTGTCGAGGGTGTCGGCGTCAGCCGCGGTGCCCGCAAACCAGCGCACGAGTCCGGCTATGGCAGCCGCATTGCCTGCGGGGTCGGTCAACGGCATCGGATCAGCCTGGCGCACCTCATGGTCAGCCCGCCGCAGCATGCTGGCGAGCATGTCGGCCGCAGCCGCCCAGGCCGGATCAAGGGGGATGCCGAGGACAGGGGGTCGGAAGGAGACGGCCACGCGGAGTCGCTCCTCGATAGGTGCGATCTCGGCCAAGCTCGGGTCATCCGCCATGACCGAGAGCAGGAGTGCCGCGTCCGCTGCGGTCGTCGCCAGGGCGCCGTTCTCGCTCATGCCGTACCAGTCGGCAGCCGCCCCCGACCCAGCGAAGCCCAGCTCAGCGGGCACGGTGCCGAGACCGGGCTTGATGCCGACCAGGCCCGTGCACGCCGCGGGGATGCGCACACTGCCCATGCCATCGTTGCCATGGGCAATCGGCACCATGCCGGCAGCCACCGCTGCGGCCGATCCACCACTTGAACCACCCGGCGTGCGCGCAAGATCCCAGGGGTTGCGGGTGATACCAAAGGCCGAGTCGGTAGCGCCAAAGACACAGAGTTCAGGCACGCGCGTCAACCCCACGACGACACCTCCGGCGGCTCGGATGCGGGCCACGATGGGGTGGTCGGTGGCCTGCGGTGCATCGGAGGTGGCCGTCGATCCGACTCGCATGGGCTCGCCTTCGACGGGCACATTGTCCTTGATAGCGATGGGTACGCCGGCGAGAGGCAAAGCGTCGAGGTCACTGCGCGCATCGACAGCAGCCGCTTCCACCAGAGCCCGATCGGTGCGCACCACCTGAAAGGCTGCCACGTCGTCATCACGGGCGCGGATCCGCAACAGTGCCTCGGTGACGGCGTCTACGGCCGTGCTCCTGCCCGCACGGACGTCTGCAGCGATACCGGACGCCGTGGGTGCCGTCGTCGTGTCCGAGGTCATTCCAGCGCCTCCTCAAGATCGGCAACCAGGTCGGCCGATGACTCAATGCCGACGGACAGTCTCACGAGATCGTCAGGCACCTCCAGCGGACTGCCAGCGGCAGACGCGTGGGTCATGCGACCAGGGTGCTCGATGAGCGACTCGACTCCGCCGAGTGACTCACCCAGGGTGAAGACGCGCGTGCGCCCGCAGAGATCGACCGCGGCATCGACTCCACCCGCAACCCGGAAGGACACCATCCCGCCGAAGTTGCGCATCTGGCGCTGCGCCACGTCATAGCCGCGGTGCCCGGGTAGGCCCGGGTAGAGCACCTCGACGACGCGTGAGTGACGCGTGAGGACATCGACGATGTCCCGGGCGTTGGCGCAGTGCCGATCCATGCGCACCCCCAGCGTCTTGATCCCGCGCAGCACGAGCCAGGAGTCCCACGGTCCCGGCACGGAGCCCATCGCATTCTGGTGGTAGGCCAACTGCTCACCGAGCTCACCATCAGACACGACCAGCCCGCCTCCGATGACGTCGCTGTGGCCACCGAGGTATTTCGTCGTGGAGTGCACGACGACATCGGCGCCGAGCAGGAGGGGTTGCTGCAGATAGGGCGAAGCAAATGTGTTGTCCACCACGAGGATGGCACCTGACTCGTGGGCAATCTCAGCGAGTGCGGCAATGTCGACGACCGTCAGCAGCGGATTGGTGGGAGTCTCCGCCCAGACGATGCGCGTGACGCCCGGTCGGACTGCTGCGCGTACGGCGTCGAGATCCGTGAGGTCAACCGGCGTGTGCTCCAGTCCCCACGGGGCGGCGACGCGAGCAAAGAGACGATAGGTGCCGCCGTATGCGTCGTTGCCGATGATGGCGTGGTCACCGGGCTTCGTCACCGCACGTAGAAGGGTGTCCTCGGCCGCTAGCCCCGAGGCAAAGGCGAGGCCGCGGGCACCGTGCTCCAAGGACGCAAGGCACTCCTCGAGCGCATGACGCGTCGGATTGCCACTGCGGGAGTACTCATAGCCCTCGCGCAGGCCCCCAACGCCGTCCTGCGCGTACGTCGACACCTGGTAGACGGGCGGCACCACCGCTCCCGTGCGGGGATCAGGCTCCTGTCCCGCATGGATCGCACGGGTCTCGAAGCCGGCACTACTCCAGTCCGTCATGGGACGAGCCTAGGCGTCGACCTCAGACAGACGGAAGGCGTACCTCACCTTCCAGGGGCATAATCACCCCATGTCCTTTCTCTTCCCCTCCAAGTCCACGATGGTTACTGCCGACAGCGCTCTGCCGGGGCGTGCCGACTACCCCTTCGAGATTCCCGCAGACCACGCCGTGCTCGGCACACCGCTGCGCAGTCTGGCGGTCGAGCCCTGGCCGGACGGGATCAGCCTGCTCTATCTCGGCATGGGCTGCTTCTGGGGAGCCGAGGAAATCTATTGGCGCCTGCCCGGTGTTTACACGACCGCGGTCGGCTACCAGGGGGGCTACACCTCCCATCCGACGTACGAGGAAGTCTGCTCGGGCAAGACCGGACATACCGAGGCCGTGCTCGTCGCATATCGCGAGGCGGAGATCTCGACGTACGACGTACTGCGCCATTTCTGGGAGAACCACGATCCGACGCAGGGATATCGGCAGGGCAACGATCAGGGCACGCAGTACCGCAGCACCGCCTACTGGACTGACGACTCTCAGCGCGATCTTATTGAGCGCACCGCGGCGGCCTATGCCTCCGTCATCGCGCAGCGGGGCTACGACGCCATCACGACCCAGGTCGCACCCGCTGCCGAATGGCCGTTCTACTTCGCCGAGGGATACCACCAGCAGTACCTCTACAAGGTGCCCAATGGTTACCGCTGTCACGCCAACACGGGCCTCGCGCTCCCGGCGCTGTAAGAGGTCAGCCATGCGGTTCGATCGCCGGATCACCGCCGTCGACATCCACGCTGACGGCATGCCCGGCCGGGTCATCACCGGTGGTGTCCCCGATGTCCCCGGCTCGACCATGCTCGAGAAGGCCCGCTACCTCGAGGCTCACGGTGACGACCTTCGCAAGCTCATGCTCAATGAGCCGCGCGGCTACCCCGCATCCTGCTGCAATCTCATCCTGCCGTCGAGCAATCCCGCAGCCGATCACGGCTACGTGATCATGGAGCACGTGGAATACCCCGCGATGTCGGGCAGCAACACCATCTGCGTCGCCACCGTGCTCATCGAGACCGGCATGGTCGAGGTGACCGAGCCGATCACGCGATTCACGCTCGAAGCTCCTGCCGGGCTGATCGACATCACGGCGACGGTCAAGGACGGCAAGGCCACGTCGATCACCTTCCGCAATGTGCCTGCCTTCGTCGCCCACCTGGGCGTGCCCGTGGAGATCCCCTCCGTGGGGACCGTGATGACCGACATCGCATGGGGCGGGATGTTCTACGCCATCACCGATGCCTCGGCCTTCGGACTCGAGCTGACCCCCGACGAGGGCAGCGACATCGTGCGCTTCGGCAGCATGCTGACGCTGGCCGCGAGCGAGCAGTATCCGGTGCACCACCCGCTCGATCCTTCGCTGGCAGGGGTCACGATCTCTCAGTTGTCCGCGCCACCGCGGTCGTCGGCCAACGATCGCCGCAATGCCGTGACCATGGGCACCGGGTGGCCGAGTTGGGATGCGCCCGGCAGCTTCACAGGGTGCCTCGACCGCTCACCCTGCGGCACGGGCACCTCCGCGCGCATGGCGACCATGCATGCTCGCGGCCAACTCAGGCTCGGCGGGGAGTTCCGGCACGAGAGCATCACCGACACGGTCTTCATCGGCAGGCTCGTCGAAGAGGTGGATCTCGCCGGCGTGCCCGCCGTCGTCCCCGAGGTCACCGGGCACGGGTGGATCACCGGCTTCGCCGACTACGTCGTCGACCCCACGGACCCCTTCCCCACGGGATTCACCGTGGGAGACATCTGGAGCCGCTGACGCATCAGCCAGCCAGGTAGCCGAGCAGGTCCTGGCGCGACAGCACCCCCACGGGCTTGCCGTCATCGAGCACCAGGATCGCGTCGGAGGACTCCATCGCCGTGACGGCCGCCGACACCGGCTCACCCGCGCCGACCTGCGGGAGCTTCGGCGACATGTGCTGGTCAAGGGTGTCCGCCAGTGACGCACGGCCCGCGAAGAGCGCATCGAGCAGGTCCCGCTCGACCACGGAGCCGACCACCTCGGCCGCCATGACGGGCGGCTCCGCGCGGACGACGGGCATCTGCGACACGCCGTACTCCCGAAGGATGTCGATGGCTTCGCGCACGGTCTCAGTGGGATGCGAGTGCACAAAGGGAGGAATCTCCCCGGACTTGCCGCGGAACACATCTCCGACGGTGCGACCTGCACCCGGGGTACCGAAGCCATAGGAGGCCAGCCACTCATCATTGAAGACCTTGGACAGATATCCACGACCGGAGTCGGGGAGCAGCACGACGACGAGGTCACCGGCCGAGGCCCTGCGTGCAACATCGAGCGCGGCGACCACAGCCATCCCACACGACCCGCCGACGAGCAGCCCCTCCTCGCGGGCCAGCCGTCGCGTCATGGCAAAGGAGTCGCGGTCGCTGACGGCGATGACCTCATCGGCGATCGTCGCGTCGTACGTCGTTGGCCAGAAGTCCTCTCCGACTCCCTCGACGAGGTAGGGACGGCCGGTGCCGCCGGAGTACACCGAACCCTCCGGATCCGCCGCGATGATGCGCACGCGCCCGTCACTCATCTCCTTGAGATAACGGCCTACGCCGGAGATCGTGCCTCCGGTGCCAGCGCCGGCAATGAAGTGCGTGATGCGACCTTCGGTCTGCTCCCACAACTCCGGGCCCGTTGTCTCGTAGTGCGAACGCGGATTGTCCTGGTTGGAGTACTGATCGGGCTTCCAGGCTCCGGGTATCTCGCGCGCGAGACGGTCGCTGACGCTGTAGTAGGAACGCGGATCCTCGGGGTCGACGGCGGTCGGACACTCGACGACCTCGGCGCCGTAGGCGCGCAACACGTTTTGCTTGTCCTGTGACACCTTGTCCGGACACACAAAGATGCACCGGTAACCGCGCTGTTGGGCGACGAGCGCGAGGCCCACGCCCGTGTTGCCACTCGTCGGCTCCACAATCGTGCCACCCGGTGTGAGCAGGCCCTCCTTCTCGGCGCGCTCGATCATGCGGGTAGCGATGCGGTCCTTGACCGATCCGCCCGGATTGAAGTACTCGACCTTGGCATAGACGGGGCAGGCGATGCCCTCCGTGACGCGGCGGAGCCGGACGAGCGGGGTGTTGCCGATGAGTTCTACGACGGACTCCACAACGCGCATGAGCCGAGAGCCTACGCTGACCCCATGGCTCGATCCCCTGCCGTCGCCCTCGCCCCCGGCGTGTACCGCATCCCCACGCTCGGCGACTACATCAACTCCTACGCCTTCGTCGACGATGACGGATCGGTGACCCTCGTCGACTGCGGCCTCAAGCGCGCCCCCGCCAAGATCGTGAGCGCGCTCGCCTCGATCGGCAAGCACCCCCGCGATGTGCAGCGCATCGTGCTCACCCACGCCCACTTCGACCACGCGGGCGGTGCCTCGCGCATGGTCGACGAGACAGCCGCCGTGGGCGTCGACGTCCACGCGGATGACGCCGAGTATGTGCGCACCGGCACACGCGTGCCCGGCGACACGGTGTCCACGTCAGGGCGAATCTTCGCGCGGGCACCCTGGGGTGACTTCCAGGCGACTCCCGTGTCCGCGGAGCTCGCCGATGGCCAGGTCCTCGACGTCGCCGGCGGGCTGCGCATTCTCCACACTCCCGGACACACTCCGGGTCATATCTCCCTCCTCCATCCCGCGAGCGGCGTACTCATCACGGGCGACTCGATCTTCAACATGAACTCCCGCATGTCATGGCCGACCAAGGTCTTCTGCACATCGTTCCGCCAGAACGTCGAGACGGCCCACGCCCTCGGCGAGGTCGACTACGCTATTGCGGCCTTCACCCACGGGCCCGAGATCCGGGACAACGCGCGGGAGCAGGTGCGCGGATTCCTGCGCAGGGCCCGCGCCTGATGCGTCCGGGACCCATCGCCCGGAGTGCCGCAGCGGTCGGAGCGACCGCGGTGGCCGCGGCCGGCCTGCTCACCGCCCAGGCCTTCGAGGCGCGTCGGCGCATCGGCCGGCGCACGACGACAGCTCCCTACGCCGATGGCCGCTACGGCTCAGGCTCCGGCACTTCCATCCGCCTGGCCATCCTGGGCGACTCCGGAGCCGCCGGCCTCGGCGCGCGGCATCCGGACGAGACCATGGGGGCCATCCTGGCCACGGCCCTGTCCGAGGTGTCCAGACGCCCGGTGACGCTCAGCAATCATGCGGTCATCGGCGCAGAAACCAAGGACCTCGACCCCCAGATCGATCGCGCGCTGTGGACCCGGCCCCATGTGGCCGTGATCATGGTGGGGGCCAATGACGTGACGCATCTCGTCCCACGCCAGGCATCAGCGAGGCGACTGCGTCGTGCGGTTCGACGACTGCGCGAGGCAGGCACCGACGTCGTCATGGCGACATGCCCGGATCTCGGCACGGTGAAGCCCGTGCCTCAGCCGCTACGAGCGGTCATGCGGCGGGCGTCGAGACGCCTTGCCGAGGCTCAGAGGCGGGCGACCCTGGCGGAGGGCGGACGAGCGGTCCCGCTCGGCGCCGCGCTGGGAGTAGAGTTCGACGAGCGCCCCGACGTGATGTTTGCCGAGGATCGCTTCCACCCCTCGACCGAGGGCTACGCCGCGGCGGCGCAGGCGCTCCTGCCGGAGGTCATCGCCTCCTGGCGACTCGGCGGCGAGGGCGAGATCCTGCCGGCGCTGCCCGAGTCCGTCACAGATTGAGTCGGACCTCACGCAGTAGCGCGGCCATCTCGGCACGCACAGGCGCGGGTGGATCCAGGGCGAGGAGGTCCCGACCCGTCACCGCCACCTGGTCGCCTACCGCCGCATCACCCGCGTCGAGCACCACCCGTCGTGGCCAGCCACCCGCATCGGCACCGAGATCAGCCAGCCGTTGCGCGATAGCGCGTGCAGCGACGGCCCGCGATGCGTGGGGTGGCCATCCGGCGGCGAGTCGAGCCAGCGGCATGGTTCGCAACCGCTCCACGACGCGGTCGAGTTCGACCGCAGCATCATCAGCCACGACAGACCGGGTGGATGCGGTGCTTACCGCGACTACTCGCGCCCGGCAGCAATCAACGTCAGCAGCCGCAGGAACTCGAGGTAGAGCCACACCACGGTGACGAGGAGCCCGAAGGACATCCTCCAGGACTCGCGCTCGGGCAGGCCCATCGCAACACCCTGCTTGATCGCCTCAAAATCCAGCATGAGACTGAAGGCCGCGAGGCCGACACCGAAGATGCACAGCAGGAGGCCGAGGGTGCCGACTCCGTAGAAGCCCCAACCGCCACCCACTCCGAACATGGCCGCAACAAACGACGCCAGGGCGATGACGAAGTACGACACCATCGCCACCATCATCACCTTGACGAAGCGGTTGGTGACCTTGACGATGCCGGTGCCGAAGAGCAGGAGCATGACGCCGAAGGTTGTGCAGGTCGCGAGCACCGCCTGCAGGACGAGCCCCTCATATTGGGCTGCCAGAGCGATCTGGTTGTACCAGTAACTGACAGCACCGAGCATGAAGCCGGACACGACGGCGTACGCCATCACGAGTGGCGGACTCACCTGACGCTTGAAGGCGTTGGCAAAACCGAGGCCGACGGTCAAGATCAGCGCGCCGAAGACCAGGACGGTGGACAGGCCCGTGAGGATTTCTGTGGCCTGCCAGCCAACGAAGGCCATGACGACAGCAATCGCAAAGAGGATCGCTGTCTTCGCCATGATGTCGGGGAAGGCCACCCGCTGGCCCGCTGGGGCCGGGATCTGAACGCCAGAGTAGATGCCAGCATCACCGGCGGTGGCGGGCTGGGGGGCGGATGCCGCCTCGCCAAGCTGCGCCGACGCTACTGCGCTGCGGCCCTCGTCGTAGGCGAAGCCGGTGCCGGCTCGCGAGGCCTGTGACGCATCTCGGTCGATTCGGGACAGGACCGGGTTGGCCGTCTGCATGGTGCTCCTCCTGCGGTCGCGGGGGCCACGTGCCCGCCGTCCCTTCCACGGTAGCCGATGCTGGGCTGGAAGCCAGCCCAGGCTGGCCCCGATGTGCGCCTAGGCTGGCCCTTTCGCCTCCGTAGTCCAATCGGCAGAGACAGCCGGCTTAAACCCGGTCCAGTGAGGGTTCGATCCCCTCCGGAGGCACCCGTGGCCCGTGCCGGTACCTAGAACGGGCCGTCCAGTCGACGATGCAGCATCGCCAGTGATCGATCCCATGCGAGGCGGGAAGCCGCCGCATGGAAGGTCTCGGGTCGCTCGTCATTGAAGAACGCATGCGGTGTGCCGGCATAAGTCTCCACGACGGCGACTCCGCCATGGTCAGCGATGGCTGCGGCGTACCGGGCAATCTCCGGTCCGGTTGAGGACACATCCGCCTCACACTGATGGATGACAGCTTCACGGCCGCGATAGGTGTCCCACGCCGGGTGATACTCCGGCCACGTCATCGCGGGGTAGAAGGCCATCGCGCAGTCAATGTGAGGGCTCACGGTGGGCGCGAGCAGCGCAAGACCCCCACCCATGCAAAAACCCATGGCACCCACCCTGTCGGCGGGGAGGCAGCCGGAGCGGACGAGATAGTCCGCTGCCGCGGCGAGATCCGACGCAGACTGCGCAACCTTCAGGCCCATCATCAGTTTGTGTGCCTCATCCGGCTCGGTCGTCGCAGCTCCGCGATACAGATCCGGTGCCAGGGCGACGAATCCCTCCTCAGCAAGACGGTCGCACACCGTGCGGATGTGCGGGACCAAGCCCCACCACTCCTGGATGACGATCACGCCGGGAGCCCGATGCGTGCCCGGGAGGGCTAGGTAGGCATCCAAGGCCATGCCCGAAGCGGGTATCTCCACCATGGTCATCCGCGGAGCCTAGACCGACGGTCGAGATAACCGATGACACAGCACAGCCATCGGGGTTCAGCCCAGGGATGTTGTGCGCTCGACCGGCACGGTGCTGCCACGCACCACCAGAGTCGTCGGAACAGCGATCTCCCCGGCGTCCGGATCACCGGCATCCGGGTTATCGCGACCGAGCATTCGGTCGAGAAGGGCATGCGCCGCCATGCGACCCATCTGCTCCACAGGTTGGCCCACGGTCGTCAGGTCGAGTAGTTCCGAGAGGTCATGGCCATCAATGCTCGCGATGGCAATGTCGACACCGGGGCGGATGCCGTGACGCTGGAGTGCACGAATCGCCCCAAAGGCCATGTCATCCGACATCGCGAAAACCGCGGTCGGTGGTCGCGGCTGGGACAGGAGTGAGGTCATGGCCGACTCACCTCCGGCGACAGTGAAATACCCGTAGGCGGCTTCCTCCGGCTCGAGGCCGGCTCCCTTCATGGCCTCGGTGTAGCCCCGCGCCCGGGCCGCCTGGGATGTCGAAGCCTGCGGACGACCCGAAAGGATGCCGACGCGTTCGTGACCGAGATTGATCAGGTGTTGAGTCGCCATGCGTGCAGCCGCTGCATCGTCGATACACACCGATGGCACACCTGGCCAGCGAACGCCAATGAAACTCGCCGGCAGGCCGATCTCCAGCAGGTCTGCGATGCGGGGCGCATCCGTGGGCAGTGTGACGACGATGACCCCATCAACGCGACCGCGCAGTCGACGTTCGGCCGGCAGTCCCGGGCTGGTGGCGGGATCCCCCACCTCATAAACGAGCAGGTCAACGTCGCTTTCCTGCAGCACATCGCTGATGCCGGAGAGGACCGTCGAGAAGAACCAGCGATCGATGAAGGGGGTGATGACGGCGACCGTCCCGGTGCGACCACTCGCCAGCCGGGACGCGCTGGGCGACACGACGTAATCCATCTCCGCCGCTACGCGGCGCACACGTTCGCGGGTTTCGGGATCCACATGAGGAAGTCCACGAAGTGCGCGCGAGACCGTCGCGGTGGACACCCCCGCCGCCTGGGCAACATCACGGATGGTGATGGACACGACACCCCTTTGCGCAGTCATCCCACCGCGCGTTGAGTAACAGCGTTGCAGGCGTTCCGAAAGACCTGAATCGGGAGTGTACGGCCCCCCATGGCATTGCCGCAATCGCTTACAGACAACCCCTCTAGCGCTCGGCGAGGCTCCGGGCCACTCCATCGAGGATGTCGGTCTCGCTGGCGGTCACGGCCCGACCAGCCCGCCGCAGGATCGCCCGCAAGACCAGGGCACCTCCGATGATGACGTCCACGCGGCCCGGATGCATGACGGGGAGGGCAGCGCGAGCATGTCGATCCATGGTGAGCAGGCGCTCGGTGATCGCTTCGACCTCGTCAAGGTCGGCACTCATGCCGTGGATGAGCGCTGGATCATACGTCGAGAGACCCCGGGCCAGAGCCACGATTGTCGTCACGGTGCCCGCCACCCCGATCAACGTGTCGGCATCGCGCCAGGGCACCGCAAGGTCGGATCGATCCAACGCCGCAGCAACATCCGCCTCAACGAGTGCGATCTGCTCCGCATCCGGCGGGTCACCATGGAGGTGGCGCTCCGTCATGCGCACGCAGCCAATGTCAACGGACACGGCCGACTGCATCTGAAGCTCCCCACCTGAGCTGCGATCACCCAGGACAAACTCCGTCGATCCACCACCAATGTCGACGACGACAGCCGGAGGTGACACGAGGTCGGGCGGCAGTCCCTCCACCGCTCCACGGAAGGACAGCAATGCCTCCTCCCCTCCCGTGATCACCTCGGGGTCCACGCCCAATCGGGTGCGAATCCCGGACATCAAGTCATCACGGTTGGCTGCGTCACGGCTGGCGCTGGTCGCAACGAAGCGCACTCGGTCAACATCCAGGGCGTCGATCACGCGGGCATAGTCGTCACAGGCTGTAAATGTGCGTGTCAAGGCCGCTTCAGAAAAGACACCGGTGCGGTCCACGCCCTCACCCAGTCGCACGATGGTCATTCTGCGCTTCACTTCCGTCAGAACGGAGCCATGGATGTCAGCAACCAGCAGTCGAATGCTGTTGGTGCCGCAGTCGATGGCCGCCACCCTCACGTCGACTCCTCCGAGGTGGCGCAGCAGGTGGTTGTGGTCCACCACTCCCCCACGAGATCGAGGGTCTCATCACCAAGGGGGTTGACCCCCGGGCCGGCCGCCAGGGCGTGGGCCAGCAGCACATGCAGGCACTTGACTCGGTCGGGCATCCCGCCCGCGGAGACCCCGTCGATCTCGGGGACATCGGCCAGCGCCGCGCGCGCGGTGAGGTAGTGCTCGTGCGCGGCCGCGTACGCCGCGCGCAGTTGAGGGTCTTTGTCGAGGCGCGCCTCCATCTCGCGCATCACGCCCGTGCCCTCAAGACCACCGATCGCGGACGCCGCGCGGGGGCAGGTGAGGTAGTAGAGCGTCGGGAACGGTGAGCCATCGGAGAGGCGCGGCGATGTCACGACAACATCGGGGTCTCCACAGGGGCACCGGTGAGCGACGCGGATCACGTCGCGTGGCTCCCGCCCTAGTTGCCGAGTGACCGCGAGTTGATCGGCAGGCGACATCACGGTCGATCGGCTTGCTGCGTGGATTCCCACAGTCGCGAGTACCACGGGGTGGGACTCTCCTCGATGGGTGCGTCAGGCAGGACGGGCCGATCATCCTCGCCGAGGACGACGTAACCCACCTCACCAGGGAAGACGAAGTGCAGTCGGCTGCGGGCTTGAGCCACGATGAACGCCGGATCCTCCCAGTCGATCAACTCAGCTTCTAAACCTGCCACGCGATCTCGAGCCTGACTCACCTCGTTCTCGAGGGAGGAGATCTCAGCCCGCTGGGACAGCCAGGCGCGCATGGGGATAGCGAGGGTGACGGCCAGGGCCGCGATAACCACAATCAAGATGGCCGCCCGACCGGTGAGACTGGGGCGGGGGCCGGACACCGCCTTATGCTCTCACGATCAAGCCCGTGAACGCGGGAACGCCGCGGCCCCCGCGTAGCGGCCGGCGTCATCTAAATCCTCCTGAATTCGCAGGAGTTGGTTGTATTTGGCCACTCGTTCGGATCGGGCGGGGGCACCGGTCTTGATTTGGCCGGCGTTCACCGCCACAGCAAGATCAGCGATGGTCGTGTCCTCGGTCTCCCCTGAGCGGTGGCTCATCATGCAGCGATAGCCGTGGGACTGGGCCAGGCTCACCGCATCAAGGGTCTCCGTCAGCGAGCCAATTTGATTGACCTTGACGAGGAGGGCGTTTGCCGCACCCTCGGCGATCCCGCGCGAGAGACGCTCCGGGTTGGTGACAAACAGGTCGTCTCCCACAATCTGCACCCGATCACCGATGGCACTCGTGCAGTGCACCCAGCCCGACCAGTCATCCTCGCCCAGTGGATCCTCGATCGAGATGAGGGGAAAGTCTGCAAGCAGACTCTCGTAGTACCCCGTCATCCACTCACTAGACCGGTCGGAGCCTTCAAATCGATAACTGCCATCGGCGTAAAACTCTGTTGCAGCGACATCCAGAGCCAAAGCCATGTCGCGCCCCGGGGTCAGGCCGGTGCGATGGATCGCTTCAACGATGAGTTCGAGGGCCGCGCGATTGCTCGCCAAACTCGGAGCGAAGCCACCTTCATCACCCAGCCCTGTTGCGAGCCCCTTCTCCTTCAGCACGGACTTGAGTTCATGGTAGGTCTCCGCACCCCAGCGCAAGGCCTCCGAGAATGATGCAGCCCCAACGGGAGCGATCATGAATTCCTGGATGTCGACATCGGTGTCCGCATGGGCCCCACCGTTGAGAATATTCATCATCGGGACAGGGAGCAGATGCGCATTCGGGCCGCCGACATAACGGAAAAGAGATAGCCCTGCCGAGGCGGCAGCCGCACGCGCCACAGCGAGCGAGACGCCAAGCACGGCATTAGCACCGAGACGAGACTTATTCGGTGTGCCGTCCAACTCAATCATCACCTGGTCAATGAGTCGCTGCTCCGAGGCATCGATGCCCATGATCTCCGGGGCAATGTCGTCCTCAATGGCCGCGACGGCACCGAGCACCCCCCTACCCCGGTAGCGCGCAGCATCGCCATCACGGCGTTCCGTCGCTTCAAACGCTCCGGTCGACGCACCCGAAGGGACAGCGGCACGAGCAGCGGTCCCATCGTCGAGGACGACCTCGACCTCCACGGTGGGATGGCCTCGCGAATCGAGAATTTCACGGGCAATGACGTCATCGATGCTGGCCATAGCCGAACCCTATCCAGCAGGGTCGGCCGCGATGATCAGAGCCCGAGCAGTGCGCGCAGATGCCGCGGGCCCAGGGATCCCTCGGACAGGATGAGATCGTGCACCTGCCGGTCACTCCAGTCAGGATGCAGGAAGCGCACATCATCAATGAGGCTGCGCACCCCCCGCCAACCCACAAAGTACGTCGGCAACTGAACCGCCGTGAGCAGAGCACGGCGCCACTTGCCGACGGCCTCCTGCTCCTCCTGGAATCCCCGGCGGCGCAGCAGGCTGATGGCTTCCGGCTCATCAATGTCACCCCCGTGCACCCTCGCGTCGAGGATGGCGTTGAGTGTCATGCGCGCCTGCATCTTTAACTGCTGCAGGTGGATGCGCAGGTGCGCCCGCGGTTCATCATCCGGCCGGTACCCCCGCTCGACCATCATTTCTTCGGCGTACACGGCCCATCCTTCAACGAACACCCCACTGCTCGTCATCCTTCGAACGCGGGAGGTCGGCACGCGGCGCGCGTGTGCCAACTGAACGACGTGACCGGGCATCGCCTCGTGAATGGTCAGGTCATGCAGAAGATCAGTGTTGTATTCGCGCAGGAAGGACCGGATTCGATCCTCACTCCACCCTGCGGGCGGGGGCGCCACCGCGACGAAGGTCGGCAGTCCTCCGGACTCCAGCGCCGCGGACTCCAGCGCCCCCGGAGCATCGCAGTACGCCGGCGCGACCCCGTGGTGGATGCGCGGCATCGGCACGATCTCGATGGGTTCGCCCACCAGGGATACCAGGTCGCGGTCTCGGACGAATGCGGTCGTCCGCTCAAGTGCCTGCGCCACGGTGGGGAGCACCATGGTCGGAACGACCGCTGCTCGGTCCGCCATGTCAGCGAGGGCCCGACGCACGACATCCGGACTGCGCACGGAATCGTCGAGGTACTCGGCTGCCACCTCGCGCATACGCGCGTTGACGACATCAAGGTGCGCCTCCGCCCACTCCAGCACCTGGACGGGAGCGACTTCCTCATCCAGGTGATGCCAGAGTGCTGCGCTGTACAGCCGGACACCGAGGCGGGGATCCCTGCGCGCATGGGGGAGCTGGTCCGTCAGCCATCGCCCATGCTGATCGACCGCATCCCGGGCCGCGTCAACGGAAGCGGCATCCAGTGGTCCCAGCGGGTGCAATCCATCCAGGACCGCGTCAAACCCCTCGAGGCGGTCGATGGCCGTCTCCACGTGAATGGCTGACATCTCTCCCAGTGTCACGCGAGCATCCGCCAGGAATCGCGGCAGGTCATCCAGTCGACGTTCCGCGCTGAGGCATCGCTCCTGTGCCGGCGCGAAGTCTCGAATCGCGAGGGCATGCAATCCACTCGCCGGGTCCCACGTGAGTGGATCCCAGCGGAAGCGAGCTATGTCTTTGAGGTCGAAGACGCTGGCCGCAACACGAGCACGTAGAACCTCCAGGTCGACCCCGTCGGTCGGTGACAACGCGACGTCATCAATGCCGTCCAGCCGCGCAACCAGAGTGTCGAGACGACGAACGTGATCGTCCACGGCAGCCGGAGTGAAGTCCGGCAGGCGATCATCGTGATCGTGTACGCCGATAAAGGTGGCCCGGACAGGGTCAAAAGCCATGCTCGTGGCGATGATCTCCTCGGACACGCTCGCAAAATCCTCTCGGGCGCTCACGATCCCTCGATCTGTCGCACCCGTGCAGCATGTCGACGTACGGAATCTCGCAATGCCGCCTCGGCATCCCAGCCTCGCGCGCGCCCTGCTGCAACCAGTGCCAGAAGCACATCGCCCAAGTCCGCTTCATCCACGAGGTCCTGCGCCACGAGATCACCGACCGTGTCCGTCATGGGCGTCACGACGTCCAGGTGGCCACTTCGCGCCAGGACCTTGCTCGCACGCACCAGGGCGGGAAGGGACTCGGGGATCCCATCGGTGACCGATGAGCGTCCCTTTTCTACGGCCTTCAATTCATGCCACGTTGCTTCGACCTGCTCAGCAGTGCGATCCTCCTCGCGAGCAGCCTCAGGACCAAAAACGTGCGGATGGCGACGCACCAGCTTGGCCACGATGCCGGCAGCGACATCGTCTATCCCCCAGGGATCGTCCGGATCCTCCTGCGCGATCCGCGAGTGGAACACCACCTGGAGGAGGAGATCGCCCAGTTCCTCACGCATCCCCGGACGGTCCTCAGCCTCGATCGCCTCCACGGCCTCATAGGCCTCTTCCACGAGATACTCGACCAGGCTGCGGTGGGTCTGCCGAGCGTCCCAGGGACAGCCTCCCGGTGACCGAAGGCGATCCATGACGGCCACCAACTCCTGGAGGCTGTCACCCGAAGCGGCCATGTCCTCGAGCCTAGGGAGCGGGGAGCAACTCGGCGAGCGGGTCAGGGGTGCCGGGACGGGACGACAAGTCCGATGGGGTCGGTCCGAGGGTGAGCCTGCCCGCATCCCAGGTACCGAAGCGAGGACTGACCTCCACACCTTCCTGCACACCCCAGCCCGTGACGTACTGCACGACGGCGAGTTGCTGACTCTCCGGGTCGGCATCGGGAGCCAGGAACGCCCCGAGCGCCTGGACCTCAAGCGACAACTGCAGTTGCTGCGGTATCGACCCGGCAGGGACATCGCTATCGAGAAAAGCGGCGGTGAGGGCTTCGGCCCCACCCAGTTGGGCCTCTAACTCCGCCTGCGCCCCATCGATCTGTCCCTGAGTAATCGTGATGTTTTGAGCGGTAGCGGCCTGGCCGACCAACTCGGTAATGATGAGACGCTGGAGAATCCCCACGACAAGTGCATTGTCCGGTGCACCCGGCGTCTCGCCCCGCTGCTCCTGCACCGCTTCCACCTGAGCGGCCAGGAGGTCGGTGGACACCTGGGCACTCCCGACGGTCCCCGCGGCACCTGCTTCGCCGAGTCCGGCGCACGCCGTGAGCGTCGCAGCCGCGACGAGGGCGACCGCTGCCCATCGCATACGCCCACCGAACCTGCTCATGCCGTCCCCACCTCGCTCATCTCGCTTCATGTCATTCATCTCCACCACGGGTGACCGGAACGTCAATGATCTCCAGGACGTCCCGAACCCAGGTGAGTAGATCATTGCCGACCTGCGCCGGTTGTGGCACCAGGATCGTACGGACCGCGGGCTTCACGAGCGTGCCCGGGTGCAGGCGCATCAGCCTGAGCAGCCGGGACTCGGGCAGTTCCACGGGATGGAAGCGCACCTTCGCTCCGGTGAGCACAATCTCCGCGACCCCGGCTGCTCGAGCACGAGCCCGAAGCCGGGCGACGTCGAGCAGGGCGGTGACCGGCGCGGGAGGTGCTCCGTATCTGTCCGTGAGTTCCTCCGCGACGGAATCGATCGCCTCGTCCGTGGCTGCGGACGCCAGGCGCCGGTAGGCCTCTAACCGCAATCGCTCCTCGGCCACGTAGTCATGGGGGATGTGCGCGTCAAGGGGGAGTTCGATCCTGACATCGAGGGACTCGGCCTCCGTGGTCCCCCGGGCCGCCGCCAGCGCCTCTCCGACGAGACGCACATACAGATCAAAACCCACCTCCGCGATGTGGCCGCTCTGCTCGCCGCCGAGCAGATTGCCTGAACCGCGAATCTCCAGGTCCTTGAGCGCGATCTGCATGCCGGAGCCAAGGTCGGCATGCTGGGCAATGGTGGAAAGCCGCTCGTAGGCGGTCTCGCTCAGGGGTTTGTCGGGGGGATAGAGGAAGTAGGCGTAGCCGCGCTCTCGGCCACGTCCCACCCTGCCCCTCAACTGATGCAACTGGGACAGTCCGAAGGTATCTGCCCGGTCCAGGATGAGGGTGTTGGCATTGGGGATATCGATGCCGTTTTCCACGATCGTGGTGGCGACGAGGACGTCGACCTGGCGTTCCCAAAAGTCGAGGACGACACGCTCCAAATCATGCTCATTCATCTGCCCATGGGCGACGCCGATGCGTGCCTCGGGAACGAGCTCTCGAAGTCGGGCTGCCACTCTCTCAATGGAATCCACCCGATTGTGGATGAAGAAGACCTGACCATCGCGAAGGAGTTCCCGCCGAAGCGCCGCACCGACCTGACGATCGTCGTAGGGTCCGACGTAGCTCAGGACGGGATGTCGCTCCTCTGGCGGAGTCTGAATCGTCGACATTTCACGAATTCCGGTGAGGGACATCTCCAGCGTCCGCGGGATGGGAGTCGCTGACATGGTGAGCACATCAACGCTGGTGCGCAGGGCCTTGAGATGCTCCTTGTGCTCCACACCGAATCGCTGTTCTTCATCGACGATCACCAGTCCCAGATCTCGGAAGCGGACCTGGGGGGTGAGGAGCCGATGCGTGCCGATCACAACGTCGACCGAGCCATCGGCCAGGCCTGCGAGCGTGACACGGACCTCCGCATCAGTTTGGAAGCGCGAGAGCGCGGCCACACGTACGGGGAATGGCGCATAGCGCTCGGTGAAGGTCCGCAGGTGCTGCTGCACCAACAGGGTGGTCGGCACCAGCACCACCACCTGCTTGCCGTCCTGGACGGCCTTGAAGGCGGCCCTGACGGCAATCTCGGTCTTGCCGTATCCCACGTCACCGCAGATGACCCGGTCCATGGGCACCGGTCGCTCCATGTCCGCCTTGACCTCGTCAATACTGGCGAGTTGATCCGGCGTTTCGATGAAGGGGAAGGCATCCTCCAACTCGCGCTGCCATGGGGAATCAGCCGCAAAGGCGTGCCCGGTCGTCGCCTGTCGAGCGGAGTAGAGCCGGACGAGTTCTGCCGCGATTTCACGCACGGCTCGTCGTGCTCGACCCTTGGCGCGCTGCCAATCAGACCCACCGAGTTTGCTCAGCGTGGGTGCTTCGCCACCGACGTAGCGTGTGACCTGGTCAAGTTGATCCGTGGGTACGTAGAGCCGGTCGGGTGGCTGTCCGCGGCGCGACGCGGCGTACTCAATGACGACGTACTCGCGCGTGGCCCCGCTCACCGTGCGTTGGACCATGTCCACATAGCGTCCGACACCATGCTGCTCATGCACAACAGGATCACCGGCGGCAAGTTGTAGTGGGTCGATTGTGCGTCGTCGACGCGACGGCATGCGAGCGGTGTCCCTGACAGGTGAGCGCTCACCGTAGAGATCAGACTCGGTGATCACGACGATGTGGCCGTCGGGTGAGAGGAATCCGCCCTGCCAGCGAGCAGATGCGACCAGCACACCGGTCGCATCGGGGTCAATCGACTCAACACATCCGGCGGGAATGCCCTCGTCCTGCAGGGACTGGGCGATGCGCTCCGCGGATCCGTGCCCCTCGGCAAGGACGAGGATCCGGTCACCCCGACCGGTCCAGTCGCGGATGTCGTCCAGGACCGGGGGAAGCCCACCTCGATGATCCGGGAGCGGACGAGCTCCCAGGACAACATCGACGCCTTCGTGAGGGAACGGATCCGTGGACCACAGCACGCCCCGCTCGCGGGTCGCCATCTCAACGTCGCCAACGCTGCGATACGCCGCAGCCGCCAGATCAAGCGTGTCAGAACTCAGGGGAGTCACGGAATTGGCCGCGGAGCCGGCCACAGCGGTGTGCCAGGACGCCTCCAGGAACTCCTGGGACGTCCTCACGAGATCCTCAGCTCGCGACCTCATGCGCTCGGGATCGCACATCAGCACCATGGAGCGGTCGGGGAGCATCTCAACCAGCAACCGCATGTCATCGGTCAGCACGGGGGCAAGGGCCTCCATACCGTCGACGGCAATGCCCTCTGCCACACGCTCCAAAACATCGGCCGCACTGGCATGCAACGACGCCAGGGCGCGTGCACGAGCGCGCACATCATCCGTCAGGAGCAGCTCTCGCGCGGGAAAGAGCGCAACCTCGCCCAGATGGAGACGTGAGCGCTGGTCGGCAACGGCAAAGTCGCGCACCTCCTCGATCGTGTCGCCCCACAACTCAATGCGCGCGGGGTGGTCGGCCGTCGTCGGAAAGACGTCGATGATTCCACCCCGGAGCGCAAACTGACCACGTCGCTCGACAAGATCCGTGCGCAGATAGCCACGGGTCACGAGGTCACGCGCAACGGAGTCAAGATCAATCTCCAATCCCTCGCGCAAGATGATCGGAGTCAAGGTGCCGAGTGCGGCAACGATCGGCTGGAGGACGGCGCGCACGGGTGCGCAGACCACGCGCAGGGGATCGTTCACGTCCCATTGGACGATGCGGTGCAGGATCTGCATTCGACGTCCGACGGTGTCGGCCGCCGGACTGAGCCTTTCGTGCGGGAGTGTCTCCCACGAGGGGAAGTCGACCGCGGACCCAGCGCCGAGTTGATCCTCCACTGCCTCAGCGATGTCCTCCGCCTCCCGGGCTGTCGCCGTGACGACGAGCAGCAGCCGGTCCCGCGGGATTTCACGCGCAATGCGGGCGGCGAGCACGGGACGGACCTCGGGAATAGCCGTGACATGGACGTCAGCCACCCCCCGCAGTGCCCGATCAGCGACGTCAGCGAGTCCGGGAATGGCATCATATGCGAGCGACAGGCCCGGGAGCGTCACGCAGACCCTGCGCTTAGCATCGCCGTTCGAAGTCGCTCGGCAAAGGCAGGAATGCCGATGAGGAGGTCGGTGACGTAGGGGCGCTCGCGATTGAAGGCGATGGTGCTCCCATCGACGTGCGACGCAGTCAGTCCATAGGCGTGCGCCACGGCGAGAGGTGCCGCCACATCCCACTCGTAGAAGCCCGTGTCGTGGACGTAGGCCTCAGCGCGGCCGGACAGGATTTCATTGACCTTGGCACCCACCGACCCCACATCGATGATCTCGACTCCGTGCTCATGGCCTTCTGCTCGCAGTGCGGCATCGAGCTCGGCAACGACGGCCGACAGGACGGCGGGCGGGCGGGTACGCGAGGCGACGATGCGCACGGGCCGATCGGTCGGTAGGTCCCGAGGGGGTGAGGTCGCATCATGTGAGCACCGCGCCAATCCCTGGGCCGGCAAATCCACCGTGCCGGCCGTGAGGCGACCACCTCCCGGCGCATCACCATCCGCCGTCCACAGCACGATGTGCACGGCGAAGTCAGCGCGACCTAGGCCGTACTCCCATGTGCCATCCAGGGGGTCAACGATCCAGACGCGGTCCGCACCAAGTCGAGCGAGGTCATCTGCGCCCTCTTCGCTGAGCACGCTGTCACCGGGTCGCGCAGCTGCCATGCGCGCTGCAATCAACTCATGTGAGGAGGCATCCGCGGCTTTGCGCAACTGATGAGCCACGTCCTGATCATCTATGGGGCCGTAGGATTCCCGAAGGGCCAGGAGTAGTTCACCTGCCTCGGCCGCTATGCGAGCCGAGACCTCCATATCCGTCTCGCCGGGATCCATGTGATCTCCTCTATCGCTCGCGGGTGACTGCGGGCTCGTCATGGCGCCACCTCCGGGTGGAACCTATTCTGCGCGACCGAGACGCCGTCTCGGATCACGCACTCAATCGCGTCTCCCGCCCGATCAAGCAGGAGGGGAAGTTCATCCGCCTGTACCGAGTTGAATGCATGCAAAACATAATCAGCAGGATCCTGCCGACCAGGCGGACGACCTATCCCGATGCGGATACGGATGGTGTCGCCCGTAGCCAATGAGCCACGAACGCTGCGCAGACCGTTGTGTCCACCATCCCCGCCACCATGTTTGACACGCAAGGACCCGAAGGCGATGTCTAATTCATCGTGAACGAGCAGGATCTGATCCGGTTCTGCACCGACGTGGCGTGCCAGCACCGAGACGGGTCCCCCGGACTCATTCATGTACGAGCGACCGCGGGCGAGGACCACACGATGTCCCTCCCACCGATGGTCAAAGATGTCGCAGCGGGTGTACTTGTCACCACGCAGTCGCCCGCCCCAACGGTGAGCGAGGGCTTCGACCGCCATCACTCCGACGTTGTGACGCGTCCTGCCGTACTCGGGCCCCGGATTGCCGAGGCCCACAACGAGCCAAGGGTCCACATCACACTCCGAAGTGACTGGCGGCGCAGCAAGAACGGGGTTAGGAGGCGTCGGCGTCGGCGGACTCGGCGTCGACCGCTGCGCCCTCCGCAGGAGTCTCCTCCTCGTACACACCGCGCGGGGCTGGAGCACTGGCAGCCGCCTCGGCAGCCTCTACTGCCGCGGCGACAAGCACCTCAGCCTCGGCTGCACGCTCGCTCGCCTCACCAGCGGACACGATAATCAGGTCAACATGCTCCACGGTGCGTCGAAGCGGGTCCCGCTGAATGTCGCGGGGCTTCGTCAAGATCGTGGTGGATCCGGTGATGATCTCGAGGGTGACCTTGGGCTTGCGCAGCGCCTGCTCCAGGTCGTGCCCCTCAAGTGAGAGATGGAGGACGTCAGAGCCTCCGCCATAGAGCACGACAGGGATCCTGCCTGCCCGGCGCAACTGGCGCGCGGCGCCCTTGCCGAAGTTCGTGCGCGGCTCCGCGTCAAGTCGCACGTTCACGATCCCACCTCCTCATCATCCCGCCGGCGTGTGTGGCCGATCGGGTGTTCCATGGCAAGGAGCGCGGTTGAGCCGCGACCACGTCGATCACGGTGCGGACTGCAGGAGCACCCTCGCCTAGGAGCGCCGTAACCCTACCCAGGACGACCGGCCCGAGGGGATGCGGGGGGGGACTCGGTCAGGTGGGGAACGGCAGGAGAGCCTCCGGTGACTCAAACATCCGGGTCACCGATCCATCCGTGAAGACCTCATAGACCGCCTGGGCGAGGAGCGGGGCGATCGACAGGATGGTGAGTTTGTCGAACTGGCGGTCAGACGGGATGGGGAGCGTGTTGGTCACGATGACCTCGCTGATCCGAGACTCCTGCAGGCGCTGTGCCGCGGGCTCGCTGAGAATTCCATGGGTGGCCGCGACGATCACCTCAGCAGCACCATTGTCGAAGAGCACATCGGCCGCCTTCACAATGGTCCCCCCGGTATCGATCATGTCGTCAACAACAACACACACCCGGTCGCGAACGTCACCGACCACTTCGAGGACGCGCACCTCATTGGGTGTATCGGGATCGCGACGCTTGTGAATGATCGCCAGGGGTGCACCCAAAATATCGGTCCACTTCTCCGCGACGCGCACCCGGCCGGCATCCGGCGAAACAACCGTGATGCGCTCACGTTCCACGCGTTCCGACACATGAGTGGCGAGAAGGGGCAGCGCGAAGAGGTGGTCCACAGGGCCGTCGAAGAAACCCTGGATCTGGGAGGTGTGCAGGTCGACGGTGATGAGCCTGTCCGCGCCCGCCGACTTGAAAAGATCCGCCATGAGCCGGGCGGAGATGGGTTCGCGGCCGCGGTGTTTTTTGTCCTGGCGGGCATACCCGTAGAACGGAGCGATGACAGTGATGCGCTTGGCGGATGCGCGCTTCAGAGCATCCACCATGATCAATTGCTCCATGATCCAGGTATTGATCGGAGTGGTGTGGCTTTGCATGACGAAGGCATCACACCCGCGGACCGACTCCTTGAAGCGAACGAAGATCTCACCGTTGGCAAACTCATAGGCGTCAACCGGGCACAGGTCCGTGCCAAGCCGTGCGGCCACCTCCTCGCCCAACTCCGGGTGAGCACGACCGGAGAGCAGTACCAGCCTCTTGCTCGGTGGGACGGTCAGGTCACTCACTGGGTCTCCTCGCTGGATGTGGACGTGCCGAGACACTCATCGGCAGCGAGTGCTGATGCACTCCCCGGCCGCTTGCGTTGGACCCACCCCGGGATGACCCGCTGCCGAGCTCGGCCCACCGCCATCGCCCCCGCAGGTACATCCTCCGTGATGACCGAGCCTGCCGCCGTGTAGGCACCGTCACCGATGGTGACCGGGGCGACGAGCATCGTGTCACTGCCAATTCGAACGTGGCGGCCCACGACACAGCGGTGCTTGTCCTGACCGTCGTAGTTGACAAAAATCGTGGCCGCACCGATGTTGGTGCCCTCGCCGATCTCCGCGTCGCCGACGTAGGACAGATGCGGGACCTTCGCCCCCGCTCCCAGGGTGGCATTCTTCATCTCGACGAACGCACCCGCCTTGGCTTGGACCCCCACCAGAGTTCCCGGACGAAGGTAGGTGAAGGGACCGATGCTGGCCCGGGATTCAATGACCGCGAGTTCGGCCCAGGTGTGAATCACGACGGCAGACTCTCCCACCTCGCACGCCATCAGTGTTGTCCCCGGGCCGATCCGGGCACCCGTGGCGACCGAGGTGGGGCCGAGCAGGAAGGTGTGGGGAGACAGAACAACATCGGGTGCAAGATCAACGTCAACGTCGATCCAGGTGGTCGAAGGGTCAAGGATGGAGACACCCGCGCGCATCCAACCCCCGTTGATGCGGTCTCGCATCGCACGGGCAGCGTCGGCGAGTTGCACGCGGTCGTTGACGCCTGCCACCTCACCCGGATCATCGACCGTGAGGCCCACGATGGGGAATCCGTCTCCGCTCAGGATCGTGATGACGTCGGTGAGGTACTCCTCTCCCTGATCGTTAGCGGTGGACAATCGCGCGAGGGCGGCAATGAGCTGACCCGGATCGAAGGCGTACATGCCGGCGTTGATCTCCCGGATGCCCATGGTCGTGGAATCTGCATCACGATGCTCCACGATGGCCTCGACATCCCCACCGATGCCACGCACTACTCGGCCGTATCCGGTGGCATCGGTGAGTTCCGCCGTCAGGAGCGTGGCGGCAGCACCCGCCGCCAGATGCGCGGACATCAGTGCGCGGACCGTCTCACCCCGGAGCAAGGGAGTGTCACCGCTCAACACGATGACCGGAGCGGACCCGAGTTCCTGTGCGGATGCCAGGGCCGTGAGCGCAACCCGGACGGCGTGGCCTGTGCCGCGTTGCTCCTCCTGGACCACAGTGTCGACCCAGGGGGCCACCTCATCCAGGTGTGCCAGGACCTGATCGCGTCCATGTCCGACGACCACGACGAGGTGGGCCGGATCAATGGCTGCTGCCGCCTCAATCACGTGGCCAAGAAGGGATCGTCCCGCAATCGCGTGCAAGACCTTGGGGGTCCCTGAATGCATCCGCTTGCCCTCACCCGCGGCGAGGATCACGACCACTGGTCCCTGCGCTGTCACCGCTCACGGACCTCCACGAGAAGGGTCACCCCCAGGGGGGTAGCCGCCGTCGTCGGCACCCTACCCCCCGGCGGAGGGCTCCCGGCGAGGGAGTCGAACCCCCATTCAGAGATTCAAAGTCTCTTGTCCTGCCATTAGACG
>JANRCR010000038.1 GCA_030726915.1 Candidatus Nanopelagicales bacterium | reverse complement strand
AGACCTTTTCCAGGCCGGGGAAGACGTAACTAGCATCCAGCCCGGCGCCTCCGTCGCATTCCGCGATACCGGCGGGGCAGGGAAGGATCGACGGGGGCTCGTTGCCGGGCTGCGCGTAGTACATACGCATCATCGGCTCGATCTGCGTGCCAAGGGGCTGGCTGTCGCCGTAGATCGACTGCAGATACTCCGTCGACGGTGTCGGGATCCAGTTGTGCGGGTCGACGTCAGCGGGCAGCGTGGGCGAGAGCCAGATCGTGTAAGAGCCGTCGGCGTTCGGCACCACATCTCCGGCCTGGATCTCGGACGAACCGAGCTGGCTGACCGGCTGCACGACGCCGTACTGCACGGTGCCGGAGCCCGCCGTGAGGTCGACGATCGCTCCAGGAGTCCCTCCGGTGGCCCCCACGGGCGCGGCCTGGATGGGCACGCCACCGGGCGAAAGCGCCTGCTTCCACTGTGTCGAGACCTTGAATGTGTAGTTGCTCCCGCTCATCGTGGGTGCGGTGGCCACGTAGTAAGGCTGCCCGGGGGTGAGCCCGTACGACGAGGCGCCGGAATCGAAGATGAGCGGCGTGCTCACGGTGATCGCTCCGATGGCGGACGGCGCCACCGTTAAGGTGTCGCCGGACGCGTTGATGGACACCACGGCCGTATCGGCCGTTGAGTAGGCGGTGTTGATCACGCTGGCCTGCGAGACGAACGGAGCCGACGCCTCCGTGGCATCGGGCTGGTAGAGCGTGAGTGACCAGAAGCCATACGGCGTGCCGTCGCTGTTGAGGGCCAGCGGGGGCAGGGTCCCCACCACCGGCAGTGGCGCCCCGGCAGGTGCGGGCTTGTCGAATGTGATCGAGTAGGTGTTGTTGCCGTCGAGCGTGACTCCGGTGTTGTCGGCGAACTGCACGGCGTACAGCCCATCGATGGGAATGTTGGGGAATCCGCCGGCCACGACACCGACCGCTCGGTAGGAGTAGCCGCTGACGGTGTTGGGGTAGGCGCCGAAGTCCTCGTTGATGTATCCCCAGTAGTTGGTGGTGGCTGTCGGGGGCGCCTCGAGGAGCGACTTGATGTACGCAATGGCGTCATTCATGCCCTGCTGCATCGCTGCCAGTTCGGGCTTGCCCCAAGCGCGCGGCTTCTTCCAGCCGTTGGCGGTCAGGCCTAGCGGCCGGAAGGACTTCAGGGCAGGCTGCTGTCCCGCCGAGGCCGGGTAGTACGTCGTGGTGGCATCGGGTTGAGGCGCGATGTACGTCGGCAGATCGGCAAGCGCGATTCCGCCGAGGCCCGTGCTACGCGTCGGCAGCGGATTGATTTTGAGGGACTGCCCCAACTGCTGAAAGAACTCGACCGCGCCCGTCGGCGAGTTCTGCCACTTGGCCGCCTGCTGGACCTGCTTGGCGGTCGGCACGAAAGGGGCGTAGCTGGCGGGATAGACCGGGCGAAGATTGTTGTTCTTGAAGGCGGTCAGCGTGTTGAGCGCGTACTTCTTCACCACCGCGTCAAAGACGTTGGGCGGGGAGTTCGGGCTCGACGCCGGGGCCAGCGTCTCCGCCAGCACACGGACGAGGAGCTCGCAGCGATTGGTCGGCGAGGCGATGACCGGGAAACTGCGTCCGTTGACCTTCGCCGTCTTCTTGTGCGCGTATTTCGAATTGGGTCCCACGAGAAGATACGACGTCGTCTTGTCCGTGTAGGCCGTGCGCGTACCGGGATTGGAGAAGACGTTGATGAAGTTGTCAAAGATCTGCGTGACGACGAAGGGCGATTCGGTTGGGGGCACCGTGTAGACCAGGTCGGTGTCCGTGACGTCGATGATGCCGCTGATGTACAGCACCGACGAATCGCCGGCGTTGGTCGCGTTGTTGTTCCACGCGGCGGGGTATTGCCCGTAATAGAGCGTGTTGACCGGTGAATTCACCAGCGCGTTGTACTTGCCGAATCGATAGATGAACTCAGCGGGGAGCCCCCAAATGTACGCGGCTTTGGTCAGGTCGGTGATCGCCTTCAGTCGCGGATCCTTGCGAGCCTGCGACGCAGGCGCCGTGCGGGGAGCATCGGTTGTCGCTCGCGCATCCTGCTGGGGTGCCGGCGCCGCTTGGGTGGCCGGGATGGCAATGGCTCCGGTCAGGCCGAGTGAGATGGCGACTCCGGCGACGAGAACCCGGATGGACGAACGGCTGCGTACCTGAGACATGCGATCTCCTCGACTCGGGCCTGAGACCAGTTTGGGGAATCATGCGCCGTTAAATGTTGTCACAACTGGGCCGCGTATGCGCAATATCTGCTCAACCCGGCGACATTCGGGCAGTTGCCCTGCCCGGCCCCGGTGTGAGTCGGTAGCCGATGGGGTATGGGGTTCGGTGGCCCAGGAGGTGGGGGAACCCAGCCGGACCACAGCCCGGGACAACAGGTGTCTCTTTTCTCTGGGGAACCTCAGGGCTCTCTGGGGAAACTCAGGGCTGGACTGGATGGGCTAGCCCGATCCCGTCACTGACCGTGGAAGTCCGGTGCCCGCCGTCCCCGGAAAGCGCTCAATCCCTCGCGATAGTCCTCACTCGTCCAGGCTTGTCGGCGCAGTGACGCAAGGTGCTCGAAGACCTCCACCGTGAGCGGCCGGGCGTCGGTGAGAGCGTTGATTTCGGCCTTGACGGCATGAATCGACAACGGCGCGAGCGAGGCGATGCGCCGTGCCAGTCTCTGGGACTGCGAGGTCAGCTCATCGCTGGTGTCGACGAGGAGGTGGACTGTGCCGGCGAGGTGCGGTGAGTCAGCCGGAAGCGGTTCAGCGGTGAAGAACATCGCCCGGGCAACAGGTGCAGGGACCGCAGCGAGGAACTGAGCGACGCCTTCGGAGTGATACGGGACACCGAGTTTGGCCGGCGTGATGGCAAAGGCAGCGGTGCGGGTCGCGACGATGAGGTCGCAGGCAAAAGCGAGGTTGCATGCGGCGCCCCAGGCACCTCCCTCCACGGCCGCAATGACGGGAAAGGCGGCACCGCGCACGGCGCGGACAAGGTGTTCCACCGGGGATGTCCAGGCGAGGGGATCCGTGCCGTCGATGGGCAGGTCATCGACATCATGACCTGCGGACCAGGTGGTGACCCCGGGCTCAGCACGCAGGATGAGGGCCCGACAGTCCGCGTCCTCGATCGCGGGCAGCAACTCACCGAGCAGGGCGGTGCCGAGGGCATTGCGCCGCGGCTGGCGGGTCATCGTGACCGTGCGCACGTCCGCGTCGTCGACGACATTGATGAGAGTCACGGGAGCCATGGGGCGATGGTAGGCCGTCAGCTGCACTGGGGGGCGGTAGCGAACGCATCGCCCACGTCGCCCTCGGTCGCGCCGGTGAGCATCTGGAGCGAGTCGATGGACTCAACCCCCACGTCGTACGCCGCCTTGGCGGCTCCCGCTGCGCGCAACCACTCAACACCTGCCGTCAGTGGGTCACCCGCTTGCTGCGCGGCTGTGATGTGAGTCTGGGCAGCATCCTTGGCCACGATGAGTGAGTCGAGGTTGCCCTGCAACTGTGAGACCGCCGCGGCAACTTCGACGTAGTCGACCGGGATGCCCCCGAGTGCTGTGCCCATGGCGCTCGCCTCGGCTTCAATGGTCCCAAATTGACCTTCGATCTGGCGCTGGAACTGCTCCCCCACGGTCCCCGGCTGTGTCGGGTCGTATTCCAGACTCGATGCCACGGCAATGACGCTATCGATGAAGCCGTCACGTGCCACACACACATCTCCTGCCCACAGCACGATCTCAGGTGTGGGCGTCGGCGTGGGCGTGGGCAGAGCGGATGACGATGGCGCGGGGGCCGCAGTCGTCGAGGCGGTGGGCTCGCTCTCCGCCCGTGTGGCCCAGATGGCAGCGGCCACGAGGATGACGAACAGTGCGCCTGCTCCCACCGCAACAACCCATTTAGGCACGATGCCCATGGTGCCCCACGAGATTGTGTGTGTCCACCGAGATTCGCAGCTCTTCGCCAGTGACAGGCGCTAGGTTCGGCGCATGTCCACGGCAGACGACCATCCGGCCCTGACACCCGCGCAGCGCCGATCGCTGCGGATCTCCCTGACCTGGGTGGTCATCATCGTGGTCACCATCGTGGCACTCCAGATCCCCCTACCCAGCGTCGTCACCATCGGACCGACGTGGCTGGTGCCGTTTATCGAACTCATTGGCATCCCGATCGTTGGCATCCTCTTCCTCGCCGGTCGACACGATCGACTGGTCACCGGGACGATGACGGCCTTCCTGGCCTTCCTGGTGCTCGCCAGTGTGATGAATGCCCTGCTGCTGCTCTTCAGCCTCGTCAATGGATTCACCGAGTCGGGGGCCGCACTGCTTTTTGCAGGCTTTGCCGTCCTCGCTGTCAACGTGTTGAGTTTCGGGGTCGTCTACTGGTGGATTGACAGCGGGGGTCCCACCGCTCGCCTGACCGGCAGGACCAAAACACCGGACTTTCTCTTCCCCCAGCAGGGCATGGACTCGATGCCGGGGTGGCAGCCAGCGCTTCTGGACTATGTGTTCACGGCGTACACCAACATCATCGCCTTTAGTCCGACGGACACGATGCCGCTGTCACATCGCGTCAAGGTGCTCTTCGCTATTCAGTCGTCGACCGCTCTCGTCACCATCGTCGTGACTCTCAGCCGCGCTATCAATCTGATCCCCGGAGCGACACCGTCCTAGGCCGGGAGTTTCCACTCCGACGCCCAGGGATCACCACCGAGTGCCACATCTGCAATGAGGGCACCGAGGATTGGCGTGAACTTGAATCCGTGGCCGGAGCAGGGTGAGCACACCACGACCGGACCTCGACGATCCAGCAGGAAGTGGCTGTCACCTGTCATCGTGAAAAGACACGACACGGCCGTGGCCCTGTCGGTGTCGGCTCCCGGCAGCCACTGCCGCGCGTAGTCCACCGCAGCTTCGATGGCCCCCGGGGACACCTCGAGCGTTCGGGCGGACAGATCGGGGACCAACTCCATGCTGTCCAATCCCACCTTGACCCCCTCCCCCGGAGATTCCAGACCGTAGGCGCCGTAGTCGAAGGTGTGGTCCACCGCATCGGTCCCGGCATGGTGCACGTAGGAGGGGAAGGAGAAGCCCGGCCGGATCGCGAAGTGGACCGGCGCCTGCGCGGTGACCCGGAGCGGGGGGAGGTCGATACCGAAGGCATCGAGTCCCTCAATCGTCGGAAGCCACGCCCCCGCCGTCACGATGACGCCTCGGGCTGTGATCGCGTCGCCGGACGTGCGGACTCGGACTCCCTCCGCACAGGGTTCCAGACCCAACGCGGGATCCTCGAATCGCAGATCGGCACCCCCCGCCTCGGCCAGCCTGAGTAGTGCCGCAATCGTGCGATCAGCGAAGACGCGACCACCATCGGGTGAGTAGATGACCGACTGATCGAAGACCATGCCGGGCCAACGCTCATGGGCCTGATCGGGTGTGAGGCGGTCACAACTCCATCCACCGGCACGCAGATTGGCCTCGATCTCATCAATCGCGGAGGTCACCCCGTGATCAAGTTGACCCGACTGCTCAAGGAGGGTCTCCCCCGACTCGCGCTCGAGTTGGCGCCATAGGGGAATGGCCGCTCCCGCCAGGCGGGAGTAGATCTCCTCCCGGTAGGAGACGCGGAAGATCCGCGTTGATCCGTGCGAGGAGCCTCGCGCATGTCCGCGGGCATAGCGCTCCAAGATCACGACACTGTGACCGCGACTGACCAGGTGCCAGGCGGTCGCCGCACCAGCCGCACCCCCACCGACGATGACGAAGTCCGCAACCATGAGCGGTCGCTCAACTCCCCGGGCGTGGTGCCGGCTCAGGCTCCTTGGTCGGATTGCGCATAATCGCCCGATAACTCTCAATGTCCTGAGTGGCCTCGCCACCCGCCAGTTGCCCGGATGCGACGGCCGCCTGGAAGGCGACGAAATCGACTGCCACCTGATCGGCGTACGACGCACCGAATGCACCCATGGCCTCATCGAAGGTCGTTGCGGTCCCGAGATAGGTGGCGATCGCGATCGCATCGCCGGCTCGAGCGTGTGCCCGGGCCAGGGCGTGGCCGCACAGACCGGCATAGGCGTTGAGACGCAGGGCGTCAAACCCCGAAGGGTCGGGTGACCACTTCATATCGCGCAACTGACGGACGTAATACTCCCGGCCCAGGGCACCCTTCACCCAGCCGAGGAAGGAATCACTCGCGGCCTGCATCAGGCGTTGACCCTGGACGACGCGCTCACCCATCTCCTCGTACGCCGACACTGCCGTGTAGGGCTCCAGCACCGACCGCTGCGCCTGCTTGACCTGCAGGGCGAGGAGGTCATTGGAGTCACGTCCCTGCAGCAGCAAAACCCAGGCCAGCAGGCCGACACTGCCGACCCCGACCACCTTGTGGCCGATGTCGATGACCTCGTAGCGCTCAAGGAGACGACGACGATCGGTGGCCAACGTGGAGTAATAGCGGGGCAGGGCGTCCCGGAGCAGGGTGCGCCCGATCGCATCATCGGGCACCCGCACCAAGAGGGGCGGCTGGTCGGTGAACTGTCGCCGGCCATCCACCTCTTCGGTGAGTTTGCTAATCGCTGTCCACGACGTCCGGGTCTGGGCCTTGGCAATGCTCTTGCGCATGGCCTTTTCACCCATCCGGCCCGTCGTGCGCTGCGCCCATGCCTCGAGTGTCGACGGATCAACGCGGTCGTACCAGATGTCCAGCTCGGTCATCCCGGCGTATTGGATCATCGACAACCTGTACTGCCGTGCGGCCTCCATGGCCGTACCGGTTGCCTGATCAGCCGCTAGACCGTTGTCACGAGCGGCGAGGACGAAGGAGGCACACAGGCGCTTGACGTCCCACTCAAACGGCCCGGGCAGCGTCTCATCGAAGTCATTCACGTCAAAGATCGGCACCCGGTCTGGAGCCGCAAACAACCCGAAGTTCGACAGGTGAGCATCACCGCACAACTGCACCTGCAACCCGCTGTTGGGACCAGCCCCCAGATCATTCGCCATGATCACGGCGGTGCCGCGATAAAAGGCAAAGGCACTCACACCCATGCGCTCATGGCGCAGCGGCAGGAGCCCGGGGACACGCGTGAACTCCTGCTCGAGAAGGAGGGCGACCGGATCGGGACGATCCGCAGCGGGCGCCCATTGCCCCTGCATTGTGCGTGACACGCGCTCGCGCGCAGCTTTGCCGATCTGGGCACGCTCATCAGGAGTGAGGTAGACGCCGAGTGGAGGGTTGCTGTCGAGTGTGGTGGTCACTCGAGGAGAGTACGGCAGATCGATCCCGAGATGGCTGCCTACGACAATGCCTTGCTAGCCGGATGAGCCAGCGCGCTGGCCTCCACGTGCGAGGCCCGGCGCGACCAGGCGACCCGGGTCGAGCGGCACCATCAGGCGTCGCGCGACACCACGGCCACCCGTGACCCCGCGGATCGCACGATCAACGAGGCCCACGGCCTGCCACGCCTCCTCGGCAACCTCGGGTGACACCGGACCGGGGCCATACAGCGCTGGCCCCGCCAGCCGGGCGAGTCGGACGACCTCGGAGGCCACGTCATCCGGCAGGTCCTGCGGATAATCGGGATCCGGTGCGGGCGCATAGGACAGTGACAGGGGCAGCCAGGACTCGGCGAGCATCAGTCGCATCCACCGCCACGCCCCCGCCACGGAATCCCGCAGATCATCGGTGTGCTGCAGTCGATGGCGAATGCCACGGCGTCGCCACGCGACGTAGCCCAACCACGATGCGGCACCGATGGCGAGGAGCCCGGGAATGATGAGTGACCAGGGAATCGGAGCGGTGACCGGTGTCGCATCCGTCGACGTGTCCGTGCCGCCGTCCTCCCCGGGAGTCTCACCGGGTGAAGCGCTGCCCGAGGCGCCCGGGGTTGGCTCAGGACGCTCGGGGACCTCGGCTGGCGTCAGGGGACGCACCACCGCAGGGCGACCCGCAGCGACATCCTGCGGACTGGGCTGGAATGCCACCCAACCCAGTCCGGTCAAGCGCGCCTCGGCCCAGATGCTGACCTCGGCCGCTACGACGGTGCGCACCGACTCACCCTGCGCTTCTTCGCCGGGGGGGAATCCGATGACCAGGCGCGTGGGTACACCCCAGGAGCGAGCGATGAGTGCCCACACCGCCGCGTACTGCTCTTGGAAGCCGACACCCTCGGCCAGCACCTGATTGAGCCCGGCGTAGGAACGATCGGGCAGTCCCCCCGCCAGGGCCTGCGGCGGCGCTGGGGAGTAGCGCGGATCACGCAGCCGTTCACTCAGTTGGGTCAGTCGCTCCCAGGTGTTATCCGTGCCTTCGGCGATCAGATCGGCCAACTCCGCCATCGTGCCGGAGAGGGGACCGGGGATGGCGATCGCAGGGTCCAGATCCGAGTTGATCGCGGGGGACGTGTCACGCAGGGCAGCACGCTCCGCGACCGCGAGGGTGTAGCGAATGTCGAAGGCATTGTCGATGGGTGAGGAGACGGACGCGACAATGCCCGTCTCCGGATCTGCCCGGGTCGCCACGGCCGATAGGACCTGCGTGACTCTCTGCGGCACGGGTACCCATTGACCCGGCAGTCCGACACTGACCGTGACCCGGCTACCGGCGGTGTACGAATCCGTCGGCGCACCCACCTCCGGCGCCGGGATGTCATCGCCCGGGACGCCGTACGTCGGCGGTGCGATCCAGGCAATGCCGTTGTACGTCGCGAAGGTCGCCCAGGTCGGCCGATTCTGTGGTGCAGCCGGACCCGTCGACGCCGTAAAGAGCACGCGACCCGACTCCTGAGGGTCAAGTTGCCAGCGCGCAGCAATCAGGAAGGGGTCGGGGACACCACCATCCGTGCGCGCCTCCGGAGCTTGAGTGCCGAAGAGATCGATTGTGCGTGGAATGCCGAGTGGCAAGGTGACGGATACGCCGTAGGTGACGAGTGCGGCGACCGCGACCGTGATGACGGTGAGCACTTCGGCCCAGCGGGCTGGCCGCACGGCACCGTCGCCGTTCCACGGACCAATAAGGATGAGCAGGAGGGCAAGGCAGAGTCCGGTGAAGGCGGTCAGGACGCCGGCCTCCAGTGAGCCGGTCAGCCCTGCTGCCAGCGCACCGGCGAGCAGCCCGAGCGCCGGGATCGCGGCGGCCGCGGGACGTGGCCCCAGGACCAGGACCTGACCCAGCCAGGTGCCGAGGAAGATGCTGCCGCTGAGCAGCATGCTGAGGAGGACGGACTCCGGGGCGTATCCACCGGGGCCCACCACAATCGCCACGAAGACGCCGATGATGACAACACCCAGGCCTGCCAGACGACCCACGGCCGCAGAGGCGACCATGACGGCAACCACAATCGGTCCATAGAGAAAGCCGATGAGGCTGCCCTCAATGATGAGTGGCATCGCGAGCGCGACAAGCAGGGCGGGCAATGCCGCAACAACGGCGAGACCCCAGCGCTGGCCCGCGGACCACTGCGGTGCCACCGGCTCGCGGATCCTGGCGTGGGTGGTGACCGTCATGGCCTCAGCACCGACAGGGCGGGGATGCGATCCCACCACCCCATGCTCCCGTGTCCGCGGACGACCACGGTGGTCGCTCGATGTGCCCGCAGGAGACGGGTGTCCACACCGGACGATCCCTGCTCGACCAGGGCCAGCAGGTCAAGGACCGCTGATGAGCGACCCCCACCGTGGCTTGCGCGCTCCCCGGTGGTGGTGCACACGTCGACGTCCAGACCCGACGAGGATGCGACGGCCGCGAGTGAGGCCAGGAAGTCCACGGCGCCCTCGAATTCATCCTCCGAGGTGTAGGCACGCTCCTCCACCACGAGGACGAGGGTGATGCGGGGCCGCGTGACATCAATGTATTGACGCATCATCAACGTGCCGGTCTTGGCCGATGAACGCCAATGCACATGGCGGAGTTCATCCCCAACGACGTATTCCCTCAGGGTGGCGAAGGTTGTCGTGCCCATCTCGGCACTGCCACCAAAATCAGCGAGCGCGGAGGGCAGCGTGGCGAGTGAGACGGGCCGCACACGGGGGATGACGAGGACAGCGACACCCTCGGCCTCGCCCACGCGTCGACGCAGCAGGCCCCAGGGATCGACCCGCTCCAGTGACCACGGGCCCAGGCTGACGGGTCCACGTCGCTGCGTGGGGATGGGCACATCGGCGTGAATGCCTGTCTCGTCCCAGACCACCGGATGCGCCAGGGCCCCGGGTGCCACGAGCCGCAGACCGCGCCGGTGCGCGCGCGCCGCATCGACATCCACGCGCACCGCGGTGTCGGCACGTCGCTCGACACGTGGCTGCGCCGTCGCAGTCGCCCAGACCGGACCACCGCCGGAGACGAGGAAGTACGCCACCACCAGCAGGACCAGGGTCCCCATGCCGATGCCCACCGCCTCCGGATAGCGCAGGGCGAAGCCGAGGGCGATCGATCCGATGAGGACCGCGACAACGCCCCAACCGCGACCGGTCAGCCGAGCACTCACCCGACCGGCACCCCGGACACGACCTGCTCGATCGCCTGCGCACGCACCTCAGGACCCGCCTCGACATCGGCCAGCACCAGACGGTGGGCCAGCACCGGCACCGCGAGGCGCTGGACATCCACCGGCGACACATACGTGCGACCCGTCATGGCGGCCGCAGCCTGGGCTGCGCGCAGGAGTCCGACACTGCCGCGGGGACTGGCACCGAGTCGCACGCCCGGGGTCGTGCGTGTCGCGGCGACGAGTCGAACGATGTACTCCATCACCGCGTGGTCGACGTGCACCGTGCGCGCCAGGGCGATCATGCGACGTACATCATCGGCGTGACCCACCGCGGTGAGTTCATCCACGTTGAGGCCGCGGTGGTTGTTCTCAAGCACGCGCACCTCCGCCTCAATGTCGGGATAACCAATCGACAGCGACATGAGGAATCGATCAAGTTGAGCCTCGGGCAGCGGGAAGGTGCCATCCATCTCGATGGGGTTTTGCGTGGCGAGCACCAGGAACGGCCGCGACACGGGATGGGATACGCCATCGACGGTGACGGTGCGCTCCTCCATGACCTCGAGCAGCGCTGACTGCGTGCGCGGGGACGCTCTGTTGATCTCGTCAGCCAGAACGACGTGGGCAAAAATGGGACCGGGGTGGAATTCGAAGGTCCCCGATCCCTGATGGAAGATTGACACTCCGGTCACATCGCTTGGGAGCAGGTCCGGGGTGAACTGGATTCGATGCCAATTCATCCCCAACGTCGCGGCGATACTGCGTGCGAGGGACGTCTTGCCGACACCGGGCACGTCCTCAAGGAGGAGGTGCCCCTCGGCGAGGAGGCAGGTGACGGCCAGGGAGATGGCCTCACGCTTGCCCTGGATAAAGCCCGCGACGTTGTCGATGATGGCCTCGGCGTTAGCCGCAAATCGAGTCGCTTCCTCCGTGGACAGGGCTCCCTCAGCGCTCATTCGACCACCCTAGGGGAGTCTCGGCCACCCCGGATGGCGGACTCAGGACCTTCGACCCCGCACCCCGGACCTGAGTCCCGCGATATTGCGCCGGACGATGCCCCATGCTGGGGTATACGCAACCGCAATCCAGCAGAGGAGATCTGATGACCCAGCACGTCATCGTCGGCTATGACGGATCCGACCACGCCGGTGTCGCCGTCGACTGGGCCGCCACCGAGGCAGTCTCACGGGGAGGTCGGCTCACCCTGCTGGCTGCCACCACGGTGCCGACCTCCGCGATCGGCGGTCGCTTCGGTGCCACCGTGTCTCCGAGTGCCATCGACGATCTGCTCCAACGTTTCACATCGCAGGTCGAGGCCCGCGCGGAGGAGATCCGTGTCACCCACCCGGGGCTGACCGTGGATGCGCGCGTCGTCCTGGGCAGCCCCGCATTCGCTCTCGTGGAGGAAAGCGAGGATGCCGATCTCGTTGTTGTCGGCAGCCGGGGGCTCGGAGGATTCCGCGGGTTGCTCCTGGGCTCCGTGGGCACGCAGGTCGCGACACATGCGACGTGCCCCGCCGTGGTGATCCGTCAGGCTCCCTCTCCCGCGAGCAATGTTGTCACCGTCGGAGTCGATGGCTCCGAGATATCACTGTCCGCCCTGGACTTTGCCTTCGACATGGCTGACCGACGCGGCTGGGGCGTGCGAGCGGTGCACGCCTGGCAATTGCCGACGTTCAATGTGATGGCGGCTCCGATGAGCCCGCCCCCGATTGACGTCGACGTCGTCGAAACAGATGAGCGCCTCGCCTTTGCGCAGTCACTGGCTGGCCTGCGCGAGCTGCATCCCGGTGTCGCGGTCGAGGAGCACATCCTGCAGGGCTCACCCGTGCGGGCGCTCCTGGAGGCGAGCGCCGGTTCGGCCCTCATCGTGCTTGGCTCCCGGGGTCGGGGCGAATTCGTGGGTGCGGTCCTCGGCTCGGTGAGTCAGGGCGTGCTGCACCGGGCCACGATCCCCGTCGCCGTCATCGGTCCATCTCCTCAGGCCGGGGAGTGAACGGCATCACCGTGGGTCCACCACGCACCACCGTCGCCGACGTACGCCACTCCCCCCTCGTGACCATCCGATCCTCAGACACCCTGTGGGATGCATGGCAGGTGATGTTCGTATCGAGGCGGCGGGGCTGATGGCTCGATACGCCGTGGATGCGCTGCCCATCGTCTCCGCGTCTGGTCATCCGGTGGCGCTGTTGACGGCTGGTGACCTCGTCTCCTGGGTGGCCCGCGACTGGCGCCTGTGGATCACTTTTTGCCGTGCGGCTCATGACCAATCTCCCGCGTCGCCCCTCGCGCGAGCGTCGTCAGCAGGCGCACGGATGAGGACAGCACGAGCACGGTGAAGATCATCTGGATCAACACCACTGCGCGGGCGAGTTGACCCGTGGCCGATATGTCACCGAAGCCGATAGTCATGAGCGTGGTCATCGTGAAGTAGACCGAGTCGAGCCCGGTTGACAGACCCCTCATCTGGTCCTCGTAACTGGCGATCTCGTGATAGGTCACCGCAAAGAGCAGGACGGTCTCGCCCACCATGACGGCGATGACCACCGCGCGCAGGCCGATGGAGTGGCGAGCGGCATGTCGGATATCCCGGATGAGCATGTCCCAGAAGGCAAAGCCGAGGCTGAGCAGTGTCACGACAAAGAGCGCACCCTGCAGGACGGGGACGCTGGCGCCAGCAATCTGCAGGCCGATGAGGACGAGGATGACGACACCGGCGAAGACAGGTGGGACGTAGATGGCATAGGGCTGTGGTTGCCTCACTGCACCTCCAGGGATCCTCAATCCGGCAGGGGCGAACCTACCCCAGAGCTGGCCGTCGGTCGGGAGTAATCTCCCCTCATGGCCTCGCATGATCGTCTCGTCTGGATCGACTGCGAGATGACCGGTCTCGACGTCTCGCGCGACCAACTGGTCGAGATAGCCGTGATTGTCACCGACGCCGACCTTGTCGAGCTGGACGAAGGCGTCAACATCATCATCCGCCCGGCGGACCTCAGCATCCTGGACGGCATGGACGACGTCGTCCGAGACATGCACACCTCATCAGGACTACTCGACCTCATCCCGAGTGGAGTCAGCCTCGCTGAGGCCGAGGCCGAGGTGCTGGCCTATGTCCAACAGCACGTGCCGGAGGCGCGCAAGGCTCCCCTGGCGGGATCGAGCGTGTACGTCGACCGGGGCTTCATCTCCCGCGACATGCCGAGTCTCGACGCACATCTGCACTATCGCCTCGTCGATGTCTCTTCAATCAAGGAGTTGGCCCGCCGCTGGTATCCCCGGTCCTACTTCGCCAGCCCTGAGAAGAAGGGCAACCACCGCGCGCTGGGCGACATCCGCGATTCCATCGGCGAATTGCGCTACTACCGCGATGCCGTCTTTGTCCCCGCGCCCGGACCCGACACCGAGTCAGCCCGAGCGACCGCTGCCGAGCACGCGGTCGACCCCCGCTGAGGCCTTCGTCGCGATGCCGACGACGATGCCGAGGACCAGGAGTGCTGCGAGCGGCACGTAGGGAAGCAGCAGGACGCTCCGCAGAGTGACCGGCTCGGCCACACCCGACTCAGAGACGCACAGCAGCGCGATGGCCGCAATCACCAGGAGTCCGCGGGCCCAGGCGGTGCCCAGGGACAACCGCGGGAAGGGCCGTGCGAGCTGGCCGGCGAGGGACCGCGCGAGACGGCCTAGTCCTGGCGCGGCGAACCACACGACACCGAGCACGACCGCCGCGACGGCTATGTGCTGTAGCCACCACAGCGGGCTCAGGGCCGCGGGCGCGATGCCGAGGCCGATCATGCCGGCGATGGCCAAGGTGAAGACGAGCATGTGCCATAGATAGATCTCCATGGCGCGACTGGCAAAGATCGCGATGGGCACCCAGAGGCGGTCGCGATCAAGAGCACGCTGGAGTAGTGGCCACAACAAGAGCAAAAGACAGATCTGTGCCAGGCCCACCAGGGCCAGCACGATGGTGGGCGGTGCGAGGTTGCTGATGCCCTTGACGGCATCGGTGGAGATAAGCGCGGGGCTATAGGGACCGACGACGATGGCGATGATCGCTGCTGCCGCGAAGACAATGACCCCGATGGCAAGGATCGGTCGGCGCACAGTGCGGAGCCGCTCCAAGCGCGTGCCGATCGCGGCAAAGAGCCCCCAGACGAGGATCAGGTTGACCCATCCGATGAGTTCATTGACGTTGATGCGCAGCAGATCCACACCGAGGATCAGGACGAGCCAGATGGCGATCGCCAAGGGCCCGCTGAAGCGCACGAGCAGGGGTGCCGCAGCGACCAGGACGAGGTAGACGCCGAGGAACCATACGAGCTGGACAGGCAGTAGTCCGGCCGCGCGACCGGCATCTTGACCGGCAAAAACCCCGGCGATCAACGCGAGCACCATGGCAACGGCGATGAGCGGCAGCGCCGGAGCACTGAGGCGAGTAAGTCGCACGAGATACCCACGTGAGTCCCGCGCGGCAGCCAGGCGGGTAAGTCCCGCTCCGGCTAGGAGGAAGAAGAGAGGAAGGATCTGCAGTACCCACGTCAGGGGAAACATGTAGGGCACCGCATCGAGAGTGTTGATGACGGAACCACTACTTGTGACAGTCCACGCGAGTGAGTGGCCAGCAATCACGAGCAAGAGAGCCAGAGCCTTGACCGCATCCATCACCCGGTCGCGCCCGGCGCTGGCCGCGAGGACCTTGCTCGCGATGCTTCCCATGGGGCCTCTCAGGTCCGGTGCCCGACTCAGGGCCGAGTGCTTGGCATCGTAGACTGCCCCAGCGCTCCCGTGAGGGAGCCGCGGTGGGTGTAGCTCAGCTGGTAGAGCACCTGGTTGTGGTCCAGGACGTCGCGGGTTCAAGTCCCGTCACTCACCCCAAGCACCGCTCAACGCAACTGCCATGGTTTAGGCGCGCGAGCGGCGCAGCGGTGTAACGACCGATTCCGGCCCCGCGACGATCTGCTCCCCACGCCGTTGGGCCAACTGCTTCGTGAGCGTGCGCGCCCCCTCGACGACTCTCGGTGCGAGGTGCTTGAGCATGGGGGCGATCCGCTGCGTGGGGCCGGCGACCGAGACGGCGGCCACCGCGACTCGGTCCCCGTCCGCTCCATCGAGGAATACCGGCGCCGCCACAGATGACAGGCCCACCTCGGTCTCCTCGGTGGACATGATGAAGCCCTGCCGCCGGACGTGATCCAACTGCGCCTCGAACTTCGCCGGATGCACGACCGTGTGCGGGGTCTGACGCACCAGCCCATGCCGGACGATCGCATCATGCGCCGCGGGGTTGAACGCAGCAATGACCTTGCCACTGCTCGAAGAGTGCGCCAGCACGCGCCGATACGAGTCCGAGTGGAACCTCAGCCCATGGGTGCCCTCGAGCCGGTCGACGTACAGCACCTCATGGCCAGCAGGAATCCCTAACTGCACGGTCTCGCTGATCTGATCCCGCAATCCCGCGAGGATCGGCAGCGCCAACTCGCGCAGGAGGAGTCGGTCAATGGCCAACTGGCCGTAGTCATAGAGGCGCAGACCCAGGCGGTAGCGCCCCGAGGGAACCCGGTCCAGGAGGCCGCCTTCGGCCAGTGCGCTCAGCGCACGGTGAGCAGTGCTCTTCGCGACGCCAATTCGCCGCGCTACCTCCGACGCGCCCAGTTCCTCTGTCGAAAGGAAGCACTCCAGAACCGCGACGGCGATCGAGACCGAGCGCGAGGATTCCTGGGGACGGTCCGTCATCACTATCGCGCCGAGAAGATGTACTTCTGAGCCAGCACCATCGGGTCGTATGCCGAAGGGCTCGCCTGCTCGACCGCAGTCGTGACTGGACGGCTCTGGACGATCGACACGGGCTCCCCCGGTCGACGATGCCTGCTGACCACCCACTCGACGTCGACGGGATATCCGTAGCGCGATTCGATCTCCAGCACTGCCGCGGCGATGGCCGAGATCTGCTCCTCGTCAAGGCAGGCCCGCTCGCGCAGTCGGGTCGGCATGGGGATCTCAACGACCACGCCAGCAGCGAAGTCGAATGCCGACACGATGTCCTTGCGTGAGACGTCATGCTTGAGGATGCGGCCGTCGGCTTTGCCCACCTCGACGTGATCAGGCGTGACGAGCCCCTGGACCACCGCCTCGCCCCAGCCCCAGTTGGCCTCGATGACGATGCGATCTGACTTGCCGGTCACGGGGTGCACGCTGAACGCGACGCCGCTGGCCCGTGCGTGAACGAGCTCGACGACACCCACCGCCATGGGCATATCGCTGTGGGAGATGCCACGCTTGAGGCGGTAGTCGACCGCGCGTGTCGTGAAAAGGCTCGCCCAGCAGTCGCGCACCGCGTTGAGTGTCGCCTGAGCTCCGCTGATGCCGAGGTAGGTGTCGAAGATGCCCGCGAAGCTCGCATCCGAGCTGTCCTCGCCGGTGGCCGAGCTGCGCACCGCTACGGGCACATTGAGGTCCGAGCAACGGTCGGAGAGCTCTTCGTAGGCCTCCTCGATCTCCTCGGCCAGTGCCGGAGATATCGCCGTCTCGCGGAAGGACGCGCGGATCGCCTCCGCGGCGACCTCGACGGCGGTGGAGTCATCGGCGTCCATACCGTCCAGATGACGGTCGATGGTCTCGTCGAGGCCCGTCTCGGCGACGTGCTCGCGGAAGCCGTCGATGGTGACGGCGAAGGCAAGCGGGATGGACAGCCCGTCACGCGCCATCTCCGCGAGGCGGCCCATCTTGGCTCCCGTGCGGGCCAGGGCATCGTCTGGATCGACGGTGTCGATCCAGACGATGCGTCGCCCTGTGCTGTCACCCATGCGAGATGTCTACTCCCTTCTCGCCCGTCAAGCCTTCTTGATGACGGTAACGGTGCCGGTGTCTCCGTCGACCTCGACCTCGTCGCCCTCGGCGATGACCACCGTGCCCAGGCCCACTGCCGTCACGGTCGGCACGCCGTACTCCCGGCCGACGATCGCTGCATGCGAGAGCATGCCGCCGCCGTCACAGACGCACCCGGCGATCTTGGCGAAGGCCGGCGTCCAGTTGGGAGAAGTCGACTCGCACACCAGGATGTCGCCCGGCTCGAGCGTGTGCAGGTTGTCCGCGTTGTTGAAGACGCGGGCGCGGCCACGAGCCTTGCCCTTGGATGCCGGCACTCCCGTGAGGGTCTTGACGTCGCTGTCACTGCCCGCCGCCTGGATGGCGGTGAGGAAGTGCTGGTTGAGGCCGAAGATCTCGATGAGCACCGGGTCGGTGACGGCCTCGGGGATCGTGCCAAGGACCTTGGGCATGCTCGGACGGCGCTCGTGCCAGTAGTCGAAGTAGTCGTGACGAGCCTTGACGATGCTCTTGAGCGAGTCCATCGACTTCTCGCCGTCAGCCACCGCGGTGAGCTCGGGCCAGAAGAGGAAGAGGCCGTCGTCGGGCTGGTCCGCACCCGTCTTCTCGGCGATGGCGCGCGCGGCCCACCGCATCGGCAGTGACACCTTGAGGTCGATGTAGTAGTTGTGATCGTCCTGCCACCAGGGGAAATTGGCGGCCTGACAGGAGGCGACGCCCGCATCGAAGGCCGTCTGCTCCTCGGCGGTGAGCTTCGAGCGCGCCTCGTCGATCGCCGTCTCGCGCTCTTCGATCGCCGCAGCGAGGGCCTTCTCGAAGTCGTGTTCCTCTTCCTTGGCGATGAAGGACTGGATGGTGCCGAGGGCCGGCGTCGGGTCCTCGTTCCAGCTCGGCAGGGCCACGTCGCAGGACCCCTCGGTGCGGTAGCCGTAGACCTGGAGGAAGTCGCGGAACTGGGTCATCCAGGCTGAACCCGCGCCGCCCATCGCGTCGAGCTTGCTCGCCAGCTCGCTCGCCGGCGTCGTGGCGAAGACCTCCGCGAGGCCTGCCTGCTTCGCCGCGCGGGTGAGCTTCCACAGCTCTCGGTCGGTCTCCATGATCTTGGTGTCGTAACCCTGGAGGAACTTGCCGATCTGCGACACGTCGAGGCCCATCTCGGCGCACATGCCGTAGAAGCCCAGGTAGTTGACGAGGAGCGGGTACATGATCTCGAAATGAATCTCGAAGGCCCGCTTGTGATAGGCGCGAGCCTCCTTGAGCATCGTGGACAGCTCCGGGAGTGACATGTTGGCCGGATCCATCGCCACGAAGTGCTGCCAGCCGCGCTCGACCTCATCGCGGCGGCTTGCCCAGATCTCATCGAAGTTGGCGAGGAACTCGCCCAGGCGCGGGCCCATCCGCTGCGCGCGCTCGCCGATCTCGTAGGGCGACTGCACGTCGATGGGCGACGCGTAGGTGTGAATGCCCGCGATGCGACTCACGAGGCCGCGACCGGGCGGAAGCGGAAGGTTCTCTGCCGCGAACTGTGTCCCCCAGTTGTAGCCGTCTTCGTTCCAAATCAGGCCGAGTGGCGTGAGTCCGCGCGGCCAGTGGAAGTCCAGGAACCAGAAGCGCTTCTCGTCCTCCTTATTGAAGGTGCGGAAAGGCTCGACGTAGTACGGGGCGTGCTCAAACGCGGGCTTGAAGCCCGGGTACCACTCGTCGGTGACGAATTCATCGACGGACACGATGGTGGCCATGTGACTCCCTCCGGGGCGCGGGGGACGCTCCCTCCGCGGCAGACCGTTCCACAGTGTGGCCCAGGTCACAACATGCCTGTTTCGCAGAGAAGAACGCAAAATCCCACTGCCGATCCGTTCGCGGACGGGAAACGCGTGGCTTGGAGGACCTTGGCTAGCCGTCAGAGGATGGATGAGTCGGCGCCGCGTTCTTCTGGGGAGAACGCGGCGCCGGACGTATCTGTGCCGCCACCCCTAGATTCGGGCCAGCCCGACCGAGGAGGGTCCCGTGCTGCGCAGCACCGATCGCATCATCACGACGCACGTGGGGAGCCTGGCGCGCCCCCATGACCTGCTGGACATCATGAAGGAGCGGGAGCACGGCCGCCCCTACGATGCCGAGGCCTTCGCCGCCCGAGTGCAATCGGCCGTGAGCGATGTCGTGCGCGAGCAGGCCGACGCCGGGATCGACGTGGTCACGGACGGCGAGATGGGCAAGGTGAGCTTCTTCACCTACGTCGTGGAGCGGCTCAGCGGCTACTCCACCACCGAGGGCACGCCGGTCCTGCCTCCGTCGTGGAAGGTCGAGATCGACGCCTTCCCCGAGTACTACGCCGACTACCTCGGCAAGTACAAGAACACCGTGGCGCCACTGCGCGCGATGGCCTGCACCGGCCCCGTCTCCTATGTGGGCTTCGAGGCGCTCGAGGCCGACATTGCGACGCTCAAGGCCGCAGCCAGCGAGGTGGGCGCGCTCGAGACCTTCATGCCATCCGCGAGTCCAAGCGGCTTCGGCGTCAACGAGTACTACTCCTCGACACTGGAGTACGAGATGGCCGTGGGCGAGGCCCTCCGCCAGGAGTACCTCGCCATCATCGAAGCCGGCCTGGTGCTGCAGATCGATGATCCCTGGCTCATCGAATTGCTCTCGGAGGACGGCACGTCATCCGTGGCCGAGCGCGACCGCGCGGCACGCGAGCACATCGAGGCGCTCAATCACGCGCTGCGCGGGATTCCCGAGGACCAGATCCGGCTGCACACCTGCTACGGGCTCAACCACGGTCCGCGCGTGCATGACCTGTCTTTCGCTCAGGTCGCGCCGTACATGCTCATGGTCAACGCCGGCGCCTACTCCTTCGAGGTCGCCAACCCGCGACACATGCACGAGTGGCGGATCTGGGAGGACATCAAGTTGCCCGACGGCAAGATCCTCATCCCCGGCCTGCTGGGCCACGCAACCAACTATGTCGAGCATCCTGAACTCATCGCCGACTACATCGAGCGCTATGCCGCGATCGTCGGGCGCGAGAATGTCATTGCCGGTGCCGACTGCGGCTACTCATCGCGTGCGTCTTACCAACCGGAGGTCCATCCCACGGTGGTGTGGGAGAAGTTCCGGGCACTCGCGGAGGGCGCTCGCCTGGCGACGCAGCGCCTGTGGTGAGCGCGCCCACGCCCGTCGTTGAGGCGGTCCTCTTCGATATGGGCGGGCCGGTCGCCCGTACGCCGTTCGAGATGCTCCCCTACCTCGAGCGCGTGTGCGGTGCGCCGGAGCGGACCTTCGACTGGACCGGACCCTTCGATCCCGAGACCGACGCCCTGTGGCAGCGCATGCAGGCGGGCGAGATCACCGAGCGGGACTACTGGCACCAGCGTGCCGCCCAGGCTGCTCCCTACACCGGGAGCCCGGACGTACGACGCCTCTTCACGCTGGCCTTCGCCGATCCCCGCGAGTGTATTCGGCCCGAGGCCATGGCCATGCTGGACTTCTGCCAGGACCGCGGGCTGCGCACCGGGATCCTCACGAATGACATGCGCGACTTCAACGAGCCGGGCTGGTCGGACCGTGTCGAGTTCGTACAGCGCGTCGACGAGGTGATCGACGGCAGCATCACCGGAGTACTCAAGCCCGACCCCCGCGCGTACGACATCGCTGTCGAAGCGCTCGGCACGGCACCGGCCGCCACACTCTTCATCGACGATCAGCCCTTCAACATCGATGGCGCCCAATCGGTCGGCCTGCAGACCGTGTGGTTCGACGTCACCGACCCCGTCGGGTCCTACGCGCGGGCGCGGGCGCTGCTGTAGTCGCGCCCGCGCCGACTCGATGCGTCAGTCCTCGTGGACGGTGGTGACCGTGGCGTGGATATCCATCTGGCGGTGGGGCTCGAGCCAGGGCGCGCTCAGTGCTCCGCCCTGCGGCTCGCCCCAGACCAGGGTCAGCTCGGTCCCCACCTGAGCCTGCGCGGCGTCCACCACGCCGAGCGTCATCATGGCCCGCTCGTTCCAGCTCATGCAGGGGTATGTCGAGACACCCACGGTGTTTCCCTGCGAGTCCTTGAGCGCGTCGTACTGCCAAGTGGAGTAGGTCGCCCGGGGCAGGTCGATGTACTTGCCCGGTAGCTCTCCGGCGGTCGCGTAACTCGCGAAGAGTCGGCCGAGATCGTCGGTGTTCCAGGTGAGCGTCACCTTGGAGCGATGCGGCTCGCTTACCGCGCTCTCAAGCGCCTCGCGGCCGATGAAGTCGTGGTTGAACTTCACCAGGTGGGCGTAACCGATGTCGGCGGGCATGAAGTAGTAGTCGTCGATGTTCGGCGAGTAGAAGCTGCCGCCCAGCGACCAGCCGACCTCCTCGGCCGTGGCCGGAAGCCACTCGCGGAACCCCCGGGTGCCCTCGCCCGAGAAGATCGCCGGCATGGGCCGCGGGATCCAGCCCAGCTCGACGGCGGTGGTGAAGTAGGCCATGGAGCCCACCTGCCGCAGGCCGAACTCCTGGCCAGCAGCCGCGAGCGCGGCCTTGACCTCGGGCCCCTCGTCCCAGGGCCCCCACAGCTCGTACCCGGGGCCGCCGGCCATCGTGTGCCGAAGCGCGAAGACCCGATGACCGGCGATGGTCAGCGTGATGATGTCGAAGGTGCGCGACTCCGGCAGCGCAGCGCCGTTGAGCCTCTCGAGGAGTGCGGCGGCGTTCGGGCCCTCGACCTGGTAGCGGTAGACATCACGCCGGCCCGCAGGGTTCTTGGAGAAGATCTCATCCCGCTCCAGCTCGATATCCCACGAGGCGATCTCCGCCTGGTACTCGAGCCAGTTGTGCCCTGCCGCCCGGCCGACGAGGGCGATCTCCTCGGGGTTGGTCCAGTAGAGGATCCCGTCGCCGATCACGTGACCACTCGGACTGCAGCAGACATAGTGGCGCGCCTTGTCCTGCTTGAAGGTGGAGAAGCCGTTGACTCCCGTTGCTGTGAAGAATGCGAGCGCGTCCTTGCCGCGGACCGTGGTCGTTGTCATGTGGTACGACTGATCGTAGAGGGCTACTGTCTCGCGCCATGCGCGCTGCTCATCGCGCCAATTCGTGAACTCAGGGGCGACGAACTGCGTGGGCTGACGCAGCACGGCATCTCGCACGACAGAGCCCTTGGGATTGGCGTAAAGGACATCGACGATGCTGGCGTTGGCGTCGATCACGTCCTGGAGCGACGCGGTGTTGATGGCGGTGGTCACGGGAGCCTCCTTGTCGGTTATTCCGGAAGGTAGGAACGACAGCACCCTCTGCGCTAGGTCTGCGTTTCGCAGCGACGAACAGTGAGCGAGGGCGCCTTGACCCACGGAACCCCAGTCGGGTGACGGCGAAGACCTCGACAGGGAGCACATTGACTGCCCTCCACTGAGCATCCCTGAATGTCGCCGACATCGACTACGCTGCACTCACGACTGAAGCGCGACTGGGGCTTTCCGGGCACCTTCAAGTCCCGTCACTCACCCCAAGTAATCGTGAG
>JANRCR010000037.1:17424-23169 GCA_030726915.1 Candidatus Nanopelagicales bacterium | reverse complement strand
CAGGAGTAGAACGCCTCGGTGGAGTCACTGCGCTGCCAGACGGTGTAGAGCAGGTGTCGACCCGTACGCGCGGGCAGGTTCATGCGCATCGTTGTGGTGGGCTCCAGGGCACGAGCCCCGGTGTCGTGCACCAACTCCAGGTCGTCCCACTTCAGGGGCTTCGTCGGGTCGTAGCCGACCTTGGTGAGGTAGACGCGGTAGTAGCGGGTCGCATGGGGTGCGGTGTTGTCCCACGTCAATGTGTAGCGCCCGTCCGCGTCTGGCTGCAGATTGGTGGCCTTCCACTGGGTGGAGGGGATATCGAAGGCGGCGTACTTGCTGCGACCGGCGGAGCAGAGTTGGCCGTCGGGGATGATCGCCCGGTGGTTGCCGTTTGCCGCGGGCTGGTTGACCTCGGTCCAGTCATAGAGGGCCTGCGCATTCGTCGCCCAGGCGTTGGCGCACATCGGTGAGGTGCGATCACCGAAGAAGCAGTCATGGATGCGCGAGGACGGATTGGCCATCGACCCATGCGCCTGTGCTGCGGGTGCGACAGCAACAGCGGTGAGGAGTGCTCCCAGCACCCCGAGTGCGGTGATGAGGGCGGTTGCTGCTCGTCTTGTGCCAAACACTGGTGTCACGACTGGACTCCTGACTCAGCCACACGTGTGTGCGACCAGATGGGCGGTTACATGTCAGAGTCCCGGGGCACCCCCCAGGGTTGCCACTTGAATGGCACTTTCCCAGACGCCTCAGGGAATCGCGCACGCTCGGTGCTCGGTTTGCGCATGTCTGGGCGACTTTCCACCACAGGTCCGATCGCGAGGTGCGCATCCTCTCCGTCGGGGTCTTCATCGCATGAACATCCAGGAGTTCGAGGTCAAGCCTGGCGGTGGCTCGTGGGCATTGCCAGCTGTGCGGCGTTCAAGCGTTTCCGGATGAATTTCCGCTACGCCGCGCCGCCCGCGGGATAGCTCCCGCCCATCCGAGGGCGCCTGCATAGACTGATCCCGTGGCCCGCGGAGACGGCAAGCTCACGCACGACTTCCTCGTCGAGGGCGAGATGGGTGATGACCGCGCACCCCAGGATGCCTGCGGCGTATTCGGCGTGTGGGCCCCGGGTGAGGATGTCGCCAAACTGACCTACTTCGGGCTCTACGCCCTGCAGCATCGCGGGCAGGAGTCAGCGGGTATCGCCGTGAGCGATGGTCACCGCATTGTTGTCTACAAGGACATGGGTCTGGTGTCGCAGGTCTTCACCGAGGCGAGCCTGATGTCACTGCAGGGCCATCTTGCGATTGGCCATACGCGCTACTCCACGACGGGTGCGAGCTGTTGGGACAACGCCCAGCCCACCTTCCGCGCGACCGCCACGGGACACCTCGCGATCGCCCACAACGGCAACCTCACAAACACCCCCGAGCTCGCCCAGCGCGTCGCAGCCCTGGAGAGTGATAGCGGGCAACTCCCGCTGGGTACGCCGAAGCCGACGCGGGCAACCTCCGACACGGAGTTGGTCACCGCCCTCATCGCCGCGCATCCGGATGTGTCGATGGAGGCTGCTGCGATTAAGGAATTGCCGCAACTCCAGGGTGCCTTCTCGCTCGTCTTTATGGACGACACCACCCTGTATGCGGCGCGTGATCCGCAGGGCATCCGTCCGCTCGTGCTGGGCCGACTGGAGCGCGGCTGGGTTGTCGCGAGTGAGACGGCGGCGCTGGACATCGTCGGAGCGTCGTACGTCCGCGAGATCGAGCCGGGTGAGTTGGTCGCGATCGATGAGCACGGCCTGCGCACACACTGTTTCGCCAAGCCTGCGCCCAAGGGCTGCATCTTCGAATTCGTGTATCTTGCGCGGCCGGACACGACGATCTCAGATCGCAGTGTGCAGGCGACGCGCGTCGAGATTGGGCGTCGGCTTGCACGGGAGCATCCGGCCGATGCTGACCTCGTCATTCCCGTGCCGGAGTCAGGTCGCTACGGTGCCATCGGCTACGCGCAGGAATCCGGGATCCCCTTCTCCGAGGGACTCGTCAAGAATGCCTACGTCGGACGCACCTTCATCCAGCCGTCCCAGACAATCCGCCAGTTGGGCATCCGCCTCAAACTCAATCCCCTGCGCGAGGTCGTCGCGGACCAGCGACTCGTGGTCGTGGACGACTCAATCGTGCGGGGCAACACCCAGCGGGCGCTCGTGCGCATGCTGCGTGAGGCGGGGGCACGCGAGGTGCATGTGCGCATCGCGTCACCACCGGTGAAGTGGCCGTGCTTTTACGGCATCGACTTCGCCACGCGCGCCGAACTCATCGCCAACGGACTCACGGTCGAGGAGATCTGCCGTTCGATCGGCGCGGACTCCCTCGGCTACGTCTCCCTGGAGGGTTTGGTTGCGTCGACGACACTGCCCGCGGACGATCTCTGCCGCGCCTGCTTCGACGGAATCTATCCCGTGCCGGTGCCGGAGCCCGAGGTGCTGGGCAAGCATCTCCTCGAGGGGATCGAGCGCCGCCTGACCTCGCCGACAGGAGCCGGCGCTGCCGACGCCCTGACCCATCCCTGATGGTCAACTACTCCGACGCGGGTGTCGATGTCGAGGCCGGTGAGCGCGCGGTCGCGTTGATGCGCGGGGCCATTGCCCGCGCGACGCGACCGGAGGTCGTCGGCGGATTTGGTGGATTCGCCGGGCTCTTCGATGCCAGTGCACTCAAGGGATATACGCGTCCCCTGCTGGCCACGTCGACCGACGGCGTCGGCACCAAGGTCGCTGTCGCCCAGGCTATGGATATCCAGGACACCATCGGCATCGACCTCGTCGCCATGGTGATCGATGACATCGTCGTCTGTGGCGCTGAGCCGCTCTACATGACCGACTACATCGCGACCGGTCGCGTCGTACCCGAGCGGGTCGCCGCCATCGTTGCCGGGATCGCCCGCGGCTGCGAGATCGCCGGCTGCGCACTCGTCGGGGGTGAGACCGCGGAGCATCCGGGGCTCCTCGAGCCTGATGAGTACGACGTTGCCGGAGCGGGGACCGGTGTTGTCGAGGCTGATCGACTCCTCGGACCTGATCGGGTGCGCTCGGGTGACGTGGTGATTGCCATGGCGTCCTCGGGATTGCACTCCAACGGCTATTCCCTCGCGCGGCGCGTCCTGCTCGGTGAGGGCGGTCCCGGCCTGACGGCGTACATCGATGCCCTGGGCCGCACCGTGGGGGAGGAGATGCTCGAGCCGACGCGCATCTATGCGCGGGACTGCCTCGATCTGATCGACAACGTCGATGTGCATGCCTTCAGCCACATCACCGGTGGGGGGATCGCCGCCAACCTCGCGCGCGTGCTGCCGGCGCACCTGGCCATCGATGTTGATCGCTCCACGTGGGTGCCGCTGCCGGTGTTCGATCTGATCGCATCACACGGTGTCGAGCGGGCCGAGATGGAACGCACCTTCAATATGGGGATGGGCATGGTGGCCATCGTCGACGCGACGTCCGCCGGCACGGCGATCGCCCGACTGCATGAGCGCGGTGTCACCTCGTGGTTATGCGGTGGTGTGCGTGAGCGGCGCGATGGCGAGATGGGTGATGCCGAGGCGAAGGGTGGGGCTGGCGGCGCGGCCCTGGTGGTGGGAGAGCACGCAACGCAGATATGACGTGCAGGCTCAGCGAGACTCGTCCTCGTTGTCGTCGTCGTCCTCGTAGTACTTGGCGTAGGGATCGGTCGCATAGGGATCCTCGACCGGGAGGTTGACCTCGACCTCTTCGGCTCCCTCGACCTCCTCGACGGCCCCGCCGACATCCCCTGAACCACCGGCGAGTTCGGACTGGAGGCGATCAAAATCAGTCTGTGGCCCCCCGTACTTCAGGGCACGGGCAACCTTTGTCTGCTTTGCCTTGGCGCGGCCGCGACCCATGGGGCGACTCCCTCGACCGAGTTCCGATTAACGACGGCAAGCAGCGTACCCCGGGACCGGACGGGTGGCGACCTCCCCCTTAACTCCCCCGGGATTTGGGGGCAAACCGCTCAAAGGCGGGCCCGCCGGCCGCAATCCGCTCCTCAGCCTCTCGAGCCGCCGCCCGGACCGGCAGGATCCCCTCGGCATCGGCGCGATCCAGCACCCGCAGGGTCGTGTCGTAGACCCCCGCGACCCGGGCCCGGGCCCGCTCCATGTCAAACCAGCCCGCCAAGCGGGGCGGCTCCGCCGCTCCGACGGCGGGCCCCAGCTCCTCGGCCGCCTGGACCACGCCCCCGCAGTTGACCAGGTAGTCGGGGGCGTAGAGGATCCCGCGGTCGGCCAGCATCTGCGCGACCTCGGGTGCAAAGAGTTGATTGTTGGCCGCGCCGCAGACGGCGACGCAGCGCAGCCGCTCGACAACATCCGGCGTCAGGGCATGACCGAGCGCGTTGGGCGAGTAGATATCGAGTTCATGGCCGAGGAGTTCATCGGTCGAGGAGACGACGGTGACCGGCACGTCGAGTGCCTCGAGAGTGGCGGGCAGTGGATCGGTGATGATCACGCGCGCACTCTCCTCCTCGACAAGATGTCGCGCGAGTCGGCCACCGACCTTGCCGGCGCCGGTGATGCCCACCGTCCGACCCTCGAGTGAGTCACTGCCCCACAGGTGTTGCGCGACGGCGCGCATCGCCTGCTGCATGCCGTACGCCGTGAGAATCCCCGTGTCACCGGAGCCGCCCTTATCCGCCGACCGTCCGGTCGTCCACGGATTGGTCTCGTGGATGAGGTCGAGGTCCGCCACGGTCGTGCCGACATCGCCGGCGGTGATGTAGCGACCGCCGAGTGTCGCAATGAAGCGACCCATGGCCCGGAAGAGTTCCGGTGTCTTGTCGCGCGCGGGATCACCCCAGATGACGGCCTTGCCACCGCCGTGAGCGAGTCCGGCGAGGGCGTTCTTGTAGCTCATCGCCTCCGACAGCTGCAGTGCATCGGCGACCATCGCCGCCTCGTCGGCGTAGGGCCGCATGCGACATCCGCCGAGCGACGGCCCCAGCGCGGTGGAGTGGATCGCGACCATGGCGCGAAGCCCTGTCGCCGGGTCGTGGCCGAAGACCACCTGCTCGTGCCTTTCCGAGATCACTCGCCCACCGTAGCGATCCGGCCTCACTTTCCGGCATTCGCTGCTTCCCCGACCTGAGACTGATAAAATGCCAGCATGCGCCGTCCCCCCGCCATTGCCGTGCTCATGGGGCTGCTCGCCGCCCTCATCGCCGCCCTGCTCACCGGTCCCGGTGTCGCCACGGCAGCGCCGACACCGGCCGCCCCCGCCGCCGACCCAGCCGTCACCGATCCCCAGCGCGGCACTATCGCGTGGGGCGAGTGCCCGGCGCAGCGCTTCGACGGTTTCGAGTGCGGCGTTCTCACCGTGCCGCTGGACTGGGATGACCTCGCCAACCCTGCCAATGCCGAGATCGCGGTCACGGTCAAGCGCGCAACGGGCAAGCGCATGGGCTTCCTCAGCTTCAATCCCGGTGGCCCGGGAGAGTCCGGCATGGCCTCGGCGCCGGGCATCTGGGCCGATTTGCCGCGCCAGGTGCAGCAGCGCTTCGACTGGGTGGGCTGGGATCCGCGCGGCGTCGGCTCATCGCAGCCGCAGTTGACCGGCTGCATCCAGGCCGAGGCCGCGGCCCGGGCGGCGGCCTACGAGCCCCCCGCGACCGGACCTGTCGACTGGCAGGCCTACACCGAGACGTACGTCGCTGCCCTCGGCCCGGGTCTGGCCGAGTGCCTCGAGATCAACAAGGACGTCGCGCC
>JANRCR010000037.1:0-17324 GCA_030726915.1 Candidatus Nanopelagicales bacterium | reverse complement strand
GGCGATGGTGAAGGGTTCCTTCTGCGCCGGCCTTCCCGAGGACTTCACCTACGGGTTTGAGCCCCTCACCGAGCCGCTCACGCTGCCCACGCCGCCGGTGGTCATCAACTCCCTGGGCGACACCCGCACCGAGTACGTCTTCGGCCGCACCATGGCCAACTTCATGGCGGGTTCGTCGCTCATCACCTACGACGGCACGCAGCATGTGACATACATGTCGACTCCGTCCACCTGCGTCAATAATGCGGTGACCCGCTACCTTTTGCGCCGTACCCAGCCCGGTCCGCTGCTCTGCCCCTACGCACCGCTTGGGCGTTAGCGCGCCAGGCCCTCATCCCACCGGAGTGGACTCGGCTCTCCCCCTAGCCTTCCTCGCCCAGCAGCACAAGGTGCTCCTTGCCGAATCGGGCCGTGACTTCGACGGTTCCCCCAAGGGCCTCCACATATGCCTTCAGTGTGGCGATCGCTGAGCGATCCATGTCACCTGCCTCAAGAGCTGACACCGTCGGCTGCGTGATCCGCATCCTCGCGGCGAGCTCCGTTTGGGTGATGCCAAGTGCCTCTCGGATCTCGCGGAGCCGGTGGGCACGCTGTTCAGCTCGAAGTCGCTTAAGTTCACGAGCGACTTCAAGCTCGTCCACGGGACGGCGGGATCGCGTCTGACGCCACTGCGTGGTCCTCGGCCTAGTCATCGCCAGTCCCATCCCATTGTTCGAGCCACTGATCGAGACGATTGTCGGCAATCGGAATCATGTCGCGATACCACTCGTCCCAGGCCCCAGCCTTGTCTCCGGCGACGAGCAGGATGGCGCTCCGCTCTGGATCGAAGGCGAAGAGGATGCGGATCGCCGACAATGTTCCCGAGCGTGGACGCAGTTCCTTGAGGTTGTGATGGCGTGAGCCCCTGACGCGATCGGCCAAGGGCCGACCCAGTGAGGGCCCCTCGATGGCGAGGAGATCTATCGCGGCCGCAACGCGAACGTAGTCTGCATCGTGCAGATCGAGTAGCCACGTCTCTACGTCCGGCCACAGATTGATCTCCCACATAGCGAATATAGCCTCCGAACAATATTGATTCAAGACGATGTGCTCTGCATCGCGCTCCAGCGCGCCGTGACGCCGACCCACGCAGGCTGGCACCCGCAGAAGCGCGCGGGTAGCAGGCACCCCGATCCCTGTGGATAACTCAGATCATGAGTGGCCGCTCGTACCTAGCCTCGGCCTATGACTGCTGACTTCGACGACGAGATCGAGGACTTCTCCATCCATGAACGCGGATGGCCGGTGGAGCGACGACGCATCGCCGGCCATCCAGTCATGCTCCACTACCGAGACGTGCCCGAGTCAGACATCACCATGCTCGACGGAATCCGACTCACTACCCCGCTGCGCACGGTGATCGACCTTGCTCCCGACGTGGGCATGGACCATCTCGAGATCATGGTGCGCGACTGTCTCAAACGCAGACTCTTCACCGCTGAGGCGCTAGCGCCCCAGGCCCTCAAGCGTCGCGCGCACGAGCGAGCCCAGTGTGGGCAGGTGGTAGCCGCCCTCCTGGAGTGCGATGGTGGGCAACTGCAGCGCCCCGAGCAACTCACCGGCGCGGAAGTAGCCGGACTGTGTGATCTCCAGGGGACTCTCCGGATCATCCGCCGCGGCATCCACCCCGAGTGAGATGACCATGGCGGTGGCGCCAAAGTCCATCACCCGCTCGACGATGCCCATGATGGCGTCGAGCCAACGCATGTCCCCCGTGCCGGGCGCCATCGCGATATTGAGGTTGGCGCCGACACCCTGGCCGATGCCGGTCTCATCGGCGAAGCCCGCATAGTGCGGGAACCATCCCGCGCCCGGGTCGACGTGCACCGATGCATAGAGCACATCACCTCGCGCGTAGAACACATCCTGCGTGCCGTTGCCGTGATGGGCATCGATATCGACAATCGCCACGCGCGCGTGACCTGCGCGACGCAACCCCTCGGCCGCGATCGCCGCGTTGTTGAGATAGCAGGATCCGCCGTACGCCGTGCGCGTGACGTGATGTCCCGGGGGTCGGGTGAGGCCGTAGATCACGCCATCGCCCACCTCATCCACGCACGTGAGTGCGACATCGACGGCCCCGCGTGCGGCCTCCCACGTGCCCGGGCCGACCAGTGTCATCGTGTCGTAGCAGTAGCGGCCGGCTGCCGCGTGCGGTGCCAGCGGCTCCCGCAGGGGCAGGTCACCGAGCATCCCGGCGGTGGGGAAGAGATAGGGCACGACCCGGTCGATGCCGTAGTCACCCCAGCGCGCCCAAATGGTGCGCACATGCTCGACGAGGGCGTGATCGTGCACCGCGAGTAGCACCGCATCATCATGGGGTGCGGCCTCGATCACGGGCCAGTCCGCGAGTGCCGCCTCGATCACGTCGATACGTTCGGGCACCTCGGTCCCGGGTGTGCGGGTGCCGAGCCAGATCTCCGCACCGGGCACATGTCCGCGGGCCCGGTCGCTACGCACCACCGCAATCACGCCCTCACCCTGTCATGGACTGACAGGATGTGCGGATGCGTGTGGCAGATCTTGGCATCACCATCGGTCGGTATCCCACCGGAGCCACGGCGAGCGTCATCGACGTCCCCGGCGTCGGAGTGGGCCATGCGACGGTCATCTACGACGAGCCGCCGCCCCCGCAGGGCCGCGGTATCGCCCGCACCGGCGTCACGGTCGTCGACCCCGGCGGGGACTGCCTCGCCGATCCGGTGCCCTCGGGTGTCGCCGTGCTCAACGGCGCCGGCGAACTCACCGGCCGCTCCCAGATCGAGGAGTGGGGCTACGCCGAGACGCCCATCTTCCTCACCTCGACCATGCAGGTGGGCCGGGTGTACGACGCCGCGTGTCAGTTGCTCATGGGCGGCGCGTCCACCTTCGGCGAGGTGATTATCCCCGTCGTCGGGGAATGCGATGACTCCTGGCTGAGCGATCCGCGCACCATGCACGTGACCTTCGACGATGTGCGTACCGCCCTCGCGGCTGCGCGACACGGTGGCGAGTTCGCACAGGGAGCCGTGGGCGCAGGCACGGGCATGAGTTGTCTCGGCTGGAAGGGCGGGATCGGTTCGGCGTCGCGCGTGCTGCCCGACGGTCACGTCGTCGGCGTACTCCTGCTCACCAACTTCGGCAGCGCCGACCGGCTCACCATCGATGGCGCACATGTCGGTCGACGTCTTGACCGCTCCGGCATCATCGAGCCACCACCCGCCGGATCCTGCATCGGCATCGCCATCACGGACGCGCCGCTGGACTCCGCATCCTGCACGCGCCTAGCACGCCGGATCGGCCTCGGTCTCGCGCGCACCGGCTCGGTGGCCCATCACGGCTCCGGCGAGATCTTCGTGGCGATGGCCAATGGCCTGCGCACATCCGGATGCGGTGGCCCCGCGATCACGGGCCGGGGCCTCGACGACTATTTCGCTGCCGTGGTCGATGCCAGTGAAGAGGCCGTGATCGCCTCGCTCATCAACGCCGAGACGATGCGGGGCTATCAGGGTCGCGTCATTGAGGCGCTGCCCCTCGACGAGGTCCGGAGGATCCTGTGACCGACATGACGCGCGCGCTGATCCCGCTATCCGACGGGGAGCACCTCAGCGTCACGCTCTTCCTCCCCGATGTCACGCCGGCGCCGTGCATCCTCGAGGCACTGCCCTATCGCAAGGACGATATGACCTCGGGTTGGCGACCGGAGTATGAGCGCTTCGCCACCGAGTTCGGTTACGCCGTCGCGCGCATCGATGTGCGCGGCACCGGCAGCAGCAGCGGTCGCGCGACGGATGAATATCCCGAGGCGGAGCAGCGTGACCTCACGGAGGCCATCGCCTGGCTCGCCGCACAGCCCTGGTGCACCGGGCGCATCGGCATGTTTGGTACGTCGTACGGCGGGTTCAACTCCTTCCAACTCGCGTGTGAGCGCCCCCCGGAGTTGGGTGCGATCATCCCGATCTACGCCACCGATGATCGCTTCACCGATGACGTGCACTACATGGGCGGTGCCCTGAAGTGGATCGACCAGGTCGACTACTGCGCCTACATGACGCCGATGAATGCCCTACCGCCCGTGCCTGGGATATGGGGGCCGGACTGGCGTGCGGAGTGGATGCGGCGCATCGATGAGCACGAGCCCTGGCTCTTCACCTGGATGTCGCACCCGCGGGATGATGACTACTGGCGACACGGATCCGTCCGACTCGGCCCCGAGGGCGAGGGTTATGACCGCATCGTCACGCCCACGATGATCATCGCCGGCTGGGCGGATGGCTATCGCAACACCACCTTCCGCACCATCGAACGACTCGACGGTCCGACGCGCCTACTCGCCGGCCCCTGGTCACATGCGGCACCGACCTCGAGTGCCCCCGGTCCGCGCATTGATCACGTGCCGCAGATGGCGGCGTTCTTCGCCGAACACCTCGGCACCCCACCCGGCGCGCCCGCGTCGTTGCCCATCTGGTCGCAACCGCACGTCTGGTACTGCCGCTTCTCGCACGCCCCTGATCCGGTGCTCGACACGATGCCGGGGGAGTGGCGTGCGGATGTGTGGCCGTCACCGCGCAGCAGTGTGCGCGATATCTCGCTGGCGGATCAGCCGTCGTACGCCGTACGCCCCGATGTCGGCACCGCGGCCTGGATCTCCTGCGCCGGACATCTGCCGTATGGGCAGCCCGATGATCAGCGATTCGACGATGCGGCCTCGATCACCTGGGATATCCCGGTGACCGAGGCGATCGAGATCGCCGGCCATGTGCATCTGCGCGCCCGGGTCACCGCGACCTGTCCGCATCCGATCATCGCCGTGCGGCTATGCGATGTGGCCCCGGACGGGACGTCGACACTGGTGACCCGCGGCACCCTCCTGATCGGTCCCGACGGTGACGTCGATGTGGAGTTGGAGGCGACCGCGTGGCGCTGGCTGCCCGGCCGCACACTGCGCGTCGCCGTCGCGGGAGCGGACTGGCCCAATGTCGTCGCACCCGCAGGACCGGGCTTCCTGACCCTGCGTGACGCCGTACTGACCCTGCCGACGTACGACGCCGATCCCGCGTCGGTCCCGCCCGACTTCGCCCCCGGTGCCGCCGCGTCCAGCGAGGACACCGACGGCATCACCTGGAGTATCGAGCGCGATGTGGCCCGGCGCATCACGCGCTGTGTCGTGGGCTCGCGGTCCCACTACGCGACACCGTTTGGCTCCGCGAGTGAGCGCTACGACGGCTGGGTCAGCGTCGATCAGCGCACCTTCGCCCAGCTCGCGCACTCCGACGTGGAGTTCACGCTGCGTTTTGCTGCCACGGACACCACCGAGGAGGTCATCGCCACCACCCGCTCCGTCATGGACCTCGCCACCTCCGGTGACACCTATGACATGCGTATCCATCTCACGGTGCGAGACGGTGATGAGATCATTCGCGAGCGCGTTTGGGAGCAGGTCTTCCCGCGCGCGTAGCCCGCATACGGCAGGATGGTTACATGGAAGCCGCACTCCCCCGGGAGCACTACGTCGACCCTGACGCGTTCCACCGCGAGCGCGAGATGCTGCGCCACGAGTGGACCTGCCTGGGTCGCCTCGATGACCTCGGCCTTGATCACCCCAACCGCGTCGCCGTGCTGGACTTCCTGGGCGAGTCGATCCTGGTGACCCACGATGGTGCGCTGCATGCCCACGCCAATGTCTGCCGTCATCGCGGCTCTCAACTCATGCCCGCGGATGCCCCACCGTGCGGTGCCAAGGCGCTGCGGTGTCCCTACCACTCGTGGACCTACGCACTCGACGGCTCACTCATCCATGCACCTCACGCGACGGACGACATCGATATCACCGACTTCGCCCTCACGTCCCTCGCCGTCGACACCTGGGGTGGCTGGCTCTGGGTCGCGGAGGAGCCGCGCACGACGTTGCTCGAGCAGCTCGGCCCGATCCCGGCGCGTGTCCAGCGCTATCCGCTCGCCGATCTCGTCGTCGGTATGCGGTTCGCCTACGACGTGGAGGCCAATTGGAAGGTGATCGCGGAGAACTACAACGAGTGCTACCACTGCGGCCCGGTGCATCCCGAGCTCAGTCGCCTCGTGCCCGCCTTCGCCGGTGGCGGTCGCGACATTCCGTGGGAGGACGGCGTACCCCATCGCGAGGGTGCATGGACCTTCACCATGAGTGGGACGACCGACCGCGCGCCCTTCCCCGATCTTGATGAGCATGAACGCGTCCGGCATAAGGGCGAGTTGGTGTATCCCAACCTCCTGCTCAGCCTGGCCGCGGAGCACGTGGCCGCCTTCATCGTCACCCCGCTCGCCGTGGATCACACCCGGATCGTGTGCGACCTGCTCTTTGCCCCCGATGAGGTGGCGAAGTCGACCTTCGATCCCGCCGATGCCGGCGACCTGTGGGATCTGGTCAACCGTCAAGACTGGGCGATCTGCGCGTCGGTGCAGCGCGGCATGTCCTCGCGCTATTTCACCGGTGGTTGGTATGCCCCGATGGAGGATGACTCCCTCGATATCCGCCGCTGGTTGCTGAGTCGGCTGCCATGACCAACCTTGTCGTCGTCGGTCTCGGTGCTCTCGGCAGCGCCACCGCGTGGGAGGCCACCCGCCGTGGCCTGTCGGTCATCGGCTTTGAGCAGTTCGAGCTCGGGCATGAGCGCGGTGCCTCCCATGACACGTCACGCATCCTGCGGCACAGCTATCACACACCGCATTACGTCGAGTTGACGTTCCGCGCGTACGACGCGTGGGCGGAGCTGGAGCGCGATAGCGGCATCACGCTCGTCACCCAGGCCGGTGGCGTCGACCTCTTCCCGCCGGATGCGGCCATCGACATCACGACGTACACCTCCAGCATGGATGCCATCGGCATCGGTTATGAGATTTTTGACAACGCGGCGCTGCGGGAGCGCTGGCCTGTCTTCACACCGCCCGAGGGCACGACCAGCCTCTATCAGGAGCGATCGAGCATCGTCCCCGCCGCGCTGGGCACCGCGACCATGCAGCGGCTGGCGCGGGAGCGTGGCGCTGATCTGCGCGAGCGCACCCGAGTGGAGGCCATCGAGCCACTGGCCAGCGGGGTGCGTGTCATCACATCCGACGGTGTCGTGACCGCTGATCGCGTCGTCATCACCGCTGATGCGTGGACGTCGCACCTGACCACGCCGCTGGGTTGGCCGATCCCGCTCACCATCACCGAGGAGCAGATCACCTACGTCAATGTCCCTGCGACGTACGCCGACATCCCGCTGTGGATCTGGATGGATGATCCGAGTTTCTACGGCTTCCCGACGTACGGCGAGGCGTTGACCATGAAGGCGGCGGAGGATTGCGGTGGCCCGACCGTCACCGGTGATGACCGCGCTGGCGTCGTCGATGCCGTGATGCAGGACCGACTGATGGGCTTCCTGCGATCGACCTTTACCGATATCGGTGATGTCGTGCGCTCCAAGCGATGCCTGTATTCGTTGACTCCCGATCGCGACTTCGTCTTGTCGACGGTCCCGGGCTATGACAATGTCGTCGTCGGTCTCGGGGCGGCGCACGCGTTCAAATTCGCCCCCGCGATGGGCGGCATGCTCGTCGATCTCGCACTCGGTGGGCCGGTGGACCCGGTGTTTCGACTGGATCGACCGGGCATCACCGAGCCGGACTACGCACCCACCTGGTTTGTGTGATGGCGTCCTGAGGAGCACATCCGCTAAAAGATCGGTGGATCACTGGTCAACTCCCGCCCCCGTCCGGAGCGGAAGGTTAATCGGCCCCCCGGATCGCCGTCGATGCGCCAACCCACGTCGTGCACGAGGTGATGATGGTGCCAGCACAGTCCCACCAGATTGGACAGCACCGTGGGACCGCCGTGACGGTAGTAGGTGATGTGGTGCACCTCGTCGATCCGGGATCGACATCCGGTGAAGCGGCACACACGATCGCGGATGAAGACTGCGCGCCGAAGTGCCGGATGGATGGTCCGCACCTTCGGCATCATGGCGACGAGTTGACCTTGACGATCCACGAGGAGTGGTCGCACAGAGGAATCGCAGGCGAGCTGGCGCGCGGCGGCACCGGTGATCATCGTCGTGGGCACGCCGAACTGCTCCAGCCACGCCACCTCGACCGAACCCTCGTCGATCAGGGCCTCAAGCGGGACGGTGACATTGATGGTGGGCCGCTCCCCGGTGACGAGCGGCAGGGCGAGGTCACCCGTGGCCGCTCCGGCAGCATCGAGAATGCGGCGCAGGGCGTCAAGATTGCGCTGGGACATCGGACTCGGCGGCACCGGGCCCTGCGATGCCGGGCCCTGCGATGCCGGGCCCTGCGACGCCGGATCCTGCGTCGACGTATTCACATCCCGGCGCGCTGACTCCAGCATCGCCATGAATCTCGCTCCCAGCACCGCGTCAAGCGTGCCGTCGATGCGCACCAATCCATCGAGCAGCATGGAGACATGCAGCCCCGTCGGCTGGTCACGGTCGCGATCGTCCACGGCCTCAGGATTGACACGGTGGCATAACTGGCGCAGTCGCTGGTAGAACTCGCGCGGCTCGCACCGGGATGCCACCGTGGCGATGGCCTCATCGACAGCGACGAGATCATCAGCCAGCGCGGGATAGCGACGTCGTACCCGACCCAGCGCATCGAGGTGCTGGGCGGAGATCACACCGGCCCGCCAAGCTCCGCCCATGCACGGGAAATCGCTCATGAGCTCGCCACGCCCCAGCAGCGAATGCGTGCCGGCCCAGGAGTCGTTGCCGCTGCCGAAGAGCCACCGCACCGCACTGCGCGCCCCGTCGGCCTCCCACTCATGGGAGGAGGCGAAGCGCTCGCTCAACGCCGATGTCGTGGCGTCTAAGCGCCGCGTCACACTGCGCAGCCGCACGATCTCTTCACCGAGCCCGACGCCCATGACCGCATCCATGGGGATATCGGCGAGAGCCGCTGCCGCCTCCTCCGCCAGCGCGAGGGCATGCGCGAGCGCGACATTGGCGTCGAGATCAAGCAGGGCGGTCATGGCGCTCCAGCGGGCAGGGCGGAAGGGAAGGCACTCCACACATCACGCACCGGCGCGCACCCGCAACGGGGGCGGTCTCGGCGCGGGGCCCGGCCAGCTGCCCCGCTATCTTTTTTGGATACGCACCTAATCGAACGTATGTTCGAATTATGCCTCATCGGACTGACAGTGTCAAGCCCCCGCGCGATCACTCCACGCGCACGCGGGCCCCGCGATCACTCCACGCGCACGCGGGCCCCGCGATCACGTCACGCGGACGCAGCCCCCGCGATCACGTCACGCGCACGCAGGCCGCGCGATGCCCCGGCTCGATCCCCAGGATCGGCAGCACCACCGACGTGCATTCGGCCAGCACCACCGGGCAGCGCGGATGGAAGCGACAGCCGGTCGGGATACGCGCGGGATCGGGTGGCTCACCGGTGAGCACGATCTGCTCGGTGCGCGCAATGTCGGGCACGACCGACAGCAGTGCCTGCGTGTAGGGATGCTGCGGTGACTGCAGCACATCCGCGGTCGGACCGACCTCGACAATGCGACCGAGGTACATCACGGCCACCCGATCGGCGATGTTCCACGCCAACCCGAGGTCATGAGTCACCACGAGCACCGTCAGACCCAATTCATCGCGCAACCGCAGCAGCAGACCGAGGATCTCCCCGCGCACCGACGCATCCAGACTGGAGACGGGCTCATCGGCGATGAGTACGCGCGGCTTCAATGCAAGCGCTCCCGCGATGACGACACGCTGGCGCTGACCACCGGAAAGTTCATGCGGATAGCGCAGGAAGAAGCGCTCCGGTGGCCGCAGTCCCGCCTGGGAGAGTGCCTCGGACACCTGGGCCTGCTCATCACCGGGGACCTTGTGGATACGCAGGCCTTCGGCGACGGCGTCATAGACGGTGTGGCGCGGATTGAGGGCACCGAGCGGATCCTGCAGGACCAGTTGCACCTGGCGACGGAAGTCCTTCAGCCGTCGATAGTCCAGCGGCTTACCCTCAAACAGCACCGTGCCTGCCGTCGGCTTCTCCAACCCGAGCAGCGTGCGTGCGAGCGTCGTCTTGCCGCAGCCGGATTCCCCGACGAGTGCGACGATCTCACCGGCATCCACCTCGAGGTCGACGCCATCGACGGCCCGCACGCGACCCCCGAAGACGACCGCCAGGTCGCGCGCGCCGATCATCGGCTGACCACTGGCCACCGGCTGCCCATCCGCCACCGGCTGACCCACCGTCACGGGAGCACCCTCAGGCACGCGGCTGCTCGTCCGGGTCCGGCAGGGCGCAACTCGACCGTGGTGGTCGCGCACTCCGGCATGACCTCGGGACAGCGCGGATGGAAGGTGCAGCCGCTCGGCAGGTCACCGGCGTACGGCGGATCACCGGGCAGCCCGACCGGGGCATAGCGGGCCGCATCGTCACCGATGCGCGGGAAGGCACCCGCGAGTGCGCGCGTGTAGGGATGTCGCGGATCGTCGAAGATATCCAGTGCGGGACCCGTCTCGACGATGCGCCCGGCGTACATCACCGCGATCCGATCACACGTCGTTCCGAGTACGCCGAGATCGTGACTGATGAGCACCATGCCCATGTTGAGTTCGCGCACCAGCGACGTGAGCAGATCCAGCACCTGTGCCTGCACCATCACATCCAGTGCCGTCGTCGGCTCGTCGGCGATGATGAGATCGGGAGCGCAGGCCAGTGCCATGGCGATCATGACGCGCTGGCGTTGTCCGCCGGAGAGTTCATGCGGAAAAGCGCGGGCACGACTCGGTGGCAGTCCCACCTGGGTGAGCAACTCCGCGACTCGGGCATCGACGTCCGTCGCGGTCTTATGCAGTCGGATGGGCTCGGCGAGTTGCTTGCCGATGGCCTGCACGGGGTTGAGTCCGTGCAGGGCTCCCTGGAAGACGATGGCGGCGTCAGCCCAGCGCACCGCACGCAGGCGACCCCAGGTCATCGTGAGCACGTCCTGGTCGTCGAGGATCACCGCGCCACCGACGCGGGCGGAGTCCGGGAGCAGACGCAGCACGGTCGCGGCGAGGGTGGACTTGCCGCAGCCGGACTCACCCGCGATGCCGAGCACTTCACCACGCTCGATATTGAGTGTCACTCCGCGGACGGCGGGGATGTCGCCGTAGTCGACGCTGACATCGCGGAATTCCAGCAGGCTCATGCGGTGCTCCCTCGCGGATCAACGATGCGTTCCATGGCACGACCGACCAGGGTGAAGGCTAGTACGACGAGGACGACGCAGATACCCGGCGGCAGCACGTACCACCACGCACCCTGACTCACCGCGCCCGTGGAGAACGCCCGGTCCAAGATCGCGCCCCAGGATGGTGCGAGCGGATCACCGAGACCGAGGAAGGACAGGGTCGTCTCCGACAGGATGACGATGGCGACGGTGAGCGTGGTGTTGGCGAGCACGAGCGGGAAGACGTTGGGCAGCACATGTCGCGTCATCTGGTGCCAGTTGCCGGCGCCGAGTGCGCGGGATCGTTCGATGTACGGGCGCCCCTCAATCGACATGGTCTGCGCGCGGATCAGGCGCGCGGTGCCGGCCCACGAGGTGATGCCGATGACGATGATCAGGTTGAGGGTGCTCGGTCCCAGCACGGTGGCGAGCACGATCGCGAGCGGCAGGAAGGGAATCACGAGGAACCAGTCGGTCACGCCGACGAGGGCATGACTGCCGACGCCGCGGAAGTGGCCCGCCATGATGCCGACCGCCGTACCGATCACCATGGAGATGATGGTGGCGGCGAGTCCGACGGTGAGTGAGATTCGCGTGCCCCAGGCGAGCAGGAGCAGGATCGATCTGCCGGACTCATCGGTGCCGAGGGGATAGGCGAGTGAGGGCGGATCGAAGCGGTCACCCTCGGCCTGCGTGACGTCGAGGGCATCGGGGGAGATGAGGATCGGCGCGAGGATGGCCGTGAGGATGAAAATCCCGAGGATGATGAGTCCGGTCATGCCCGCGCGATCGTGGCGGAACTGCGTCCAGAAGCGGGAGAGGGCGAGGCGTCGGCGTTGGCCCGCGATCGTCGTCACCGTCGTACCCGCATCCGTCGTACCCGCATCACTGTCGCACCCGCGGATCGATGACGATGTACAGCAACTCCGCGATCAGGTTGGCCCCGACGACGGCGATGCTGAAGACCAGGAAGACCGCCTGGAGGAGGGGAATATCGGGCCCGCGCAGGGCCTCATAGGTGAGCAGGCCGAGACCGGGCCAGGAGTAGACGGTCTCCACCGTGATCGCACCGGTGACGACGAAGCCGAGGGAGAGGAAGATCAGTGTGATCGTGGGCAGCAGCGCATTGGGCACGGCGTGCTTCTTGCGCACCATGGCGTCACGCAGTCCCTTGGCGCGGGCCAGCATGAGGTATTCCTGCTTGCGTTCGTCGATGAGGGATGCGCGCATGACGAGTGCGTAGTCCGCGAGGTAAATGAGCAGGAGTGTGGTGCAGGGGAGGACTAAATGCCACAGCACATTGAGCCATCCGGCCGGTGATGAGGTGTCCACCCCGGGCGTCGATATACCTCCCACGGGAAAGAAGCCGGGGATGCCGAAGGCACCCACGCCGAAGACGATGAGCAGCATCATGCCCAGCCAAAACTCCGGCATGGAGTACAGCGTCAGCGTGGTGCCCGTGGAGACCTTGTCGAAGCGACCGCCCGGCTTCCACCCGGCGCGGATGCCGAGCCAGATCCCGATGATCGAGGCGAGCACGATGGCGGTGCCGAGTAGCAAGATTGTGGGCCAGATGCGTTCGCCGATGAGCTCCCAGACGGGCCGGGAGAAGCGGGTGGAGTCGATGCCTGGGTCGAAGGGGTTGGAGATGTACGTGATGAATTGCTCCCACAGCGGCTTGTTGAGGTCACGGCGCAACTGGGCGATCTGCTCGGCGTCTTGATTGCGGCCACGGGTGTAGAGGCCGATCGGGTCACCGGGCAGCATGCGGAAGAGGAAGAAGTTGAAGACGACGACAAAGGCGAGCGTGATGATGGCGCGCACCACCTTGCTGACGACAACGCGCAGTGTGGACCCGGAGACGCGAGGGGTCCGGATCGGATCCGGCTCCCCAACCGCGACCTCTTGGAGAAGGCTCACTCCTTGGTATCCGCCGCTGACTTCGAGCGCATGCGCACCAGCAGTACGACCAGCCCGATGATCACCAGTGCGGCCACGATGAGCCCGATGATGAGCCCGGTGCTCGATGAACTCTGCGCGGTCTCAGCGGGCTCCTCCGCCGCGGTGGTCGCGCCCGGTGATGGGCTGCTCGTCGGGTCGGTGCCACCGTCGTCGGCGGAGATGGGCTCCACTGCTTCATAGCTGTGCGTGCCGTACTGGAACAGCAGTGAGCCGGTCCCTTCCGGTTGTCCGACGAAGCCGGTGAAGCGATCGGAGCGGAAGGCTTCGAGGTTGTCGTAGTAGTAGGTGACGACGTAGGCGACCTGGTCGTAAATGATCGTCTGCATCTGCTGCACGAGTGCGGCGCGTGCCGTCTGATCGGTCTCGACTGCCTGGGCGGAGTAGAGCCGGTCGTATTCCTCATCGCAGAAGAATGAGTCGGACAGGTCGGCGTAGATCTCGCCGCCATCCTCGTAGGAGCGCTTACCGCAGGTGAAGGTCGACAGCTGATAGTCGGGGTCGGGCTCGACGACCCAGCCCCATTCGAACATGTCGAATTCGCCGCGGCCGATGATCTCAAACAGCGCATTCTCATCGACCGGCTTGATCTCCGCCTCGATGCCGACGGCCGCCATGTAGTTCTTGAAGAACTCACCCGAGCGGACGGAGGTGTCGGAGTCACTGCGCACAAAGAGTCGGTAGCGCATCGGCTCACCGTCGGGACCGACGCGTACGCCGTCGGGGCCCATCGCGTAGCCCGCGTCATCCAGGATCTGGTTGGCGAGTGCGGGGTCGTAGGACTGCGTGCCGGGATCGACGTGCAGCGTGGGGTAGACGGGCGGGATGACCGTCGAGCCGGGGGTGCCGTAGCCGTCCAGGATGCGATCGACGAGTTGCTGGCGGTCGATGGCGTGCGAGATGGCTAGGCGCACCTGCTGATCCTGCATATGCGGATTGCCGTCACCGATCGGCGTGCCGTCCGTGAGGGCCGCACCCATGTTGAAGGCGAGTTCGTTAAAGCCGGAGTAGCCACCGGCGTACGTCGTGATGCCCTCCTTGCCCTCCAGTGTGCTGAAGACATCCGCGGTGAGTCCGGAAGCGAAGTCAACCTCACCCTTGATGAGGGCCTGGCCGAGTGCATCGGGGTTGTTGTAGACGCGGAAGACAAGCTCATCGACGGCGGGACGGCCGTTGAAGTAGGTGTCATTGGCGACCATGCGGATGAACTGTCCGGAGCGGCGCTCCGTCACGAGGAAGGGACCGGATCCCACGAGTGTCTGACCGGCCTCGGGCTCGTTGGCGAAGGACTTCACGGCCTTGGCGTCGACACCGCTCCACACGTGCTCGGGCAGGATGTATACGGCGAGGCGTTCCATGATGGGTGAGGGTGCCGCCACCGTCATCACTACGGTGCGATCATCGGTCGCCTCGACCGAGGTGATGTTGCGGACGTAGCTGCCGTAGTTGCGCTGCTCATAGCGGCCGTCGAGGATGCGATTGAAGGTGTAGACCACGTCGTTGGCGGTCAGTGGGGTGCCATCGGACCAGACCAGATCGGGTCGGAGCTTGTAGGTCCAGGTCGACCCATCGGCCGACTCCTCCCACGACTCCGCCAGTCCGGGGGCGGGTGTGAAGTCGGTCGCGCTGGAGCTCAGCAGCGTCGCGTACTGGAGCTGGAACATCTCGTAGGACTCGGCGAGAATCCCCGTGAAGGGATTGAGCGAATCGATGTCGTTAAGCATCCCGACCGTGAAGACGACCGGATCGGCAGCCTGTGCCGGCGTGATGGCGGCCGCGGGGGCCAGGGCAACAGTGGCGGCGGCAACCGCCGCGATCATTCTGCGTATCACGTGCACTCCTTCATCGTGGCCTACAGTCAGTCCGTGCCCTCACCGATTGCTCCCCGCGAGGCCCTCCCCGACCCCTACGCCTGGATGCGCGATGCCGATCGCGTCGCCGCCCACCTGGAGGCCGAGCGGATGGCCTACGACGCCGGCATGGCAGCCCTGGCGCCGTTGGCTCAGGAGGTGCTCGCCGAGTTGGTGGCGCGCACCCCGGATGCTGAACGATCGGTCAGGAGGGATCACGGTCCCTATGCCTACTACACGCTGACCCCGTCCGGGCGCGAGTTGTCTGAATTGCGACGCATTCTTCCCCGGGCGGGCGGCCTTCCCGGTCACGCTCCCGGTCACGATGAGCTCCTGGTGGACCTGGCGTCCTTCGGATCGCCGTACGCCGCCACGGGGCTGGAGGAGCCGGGGGAGCAGATCTTCGCCTATTCGATCGACCTCACCGGTGCTGAGCGCTACACGCTGCGCTTCCGCGACTTCGCTGCGGGCACGGACTTGCCGCTCGTCATCGACGACACCTACTACTCCGGTGCGTGGCTGGGTGATGACTTCTACTTCACGGTTATCGATGACCTCAATCGTCCCCATGAGGTGCACCGGGTCAATCCGCGCACCGGTGCGCGGGCCGTGATCCTCACCGAGCCGGATCAGCGCTTCGAACTCACCGTGCGCCGCAGTGGCGACCATCTCGTGATCGCATCTCATTCGCGCACGACGAGTGAGTGCTGGGTGATGGCCGACGGTGTGGCCCAATCACTGCGCCCGCGCGTGGATGGCGTGGAGTACGACGTGGAGTGGGATCGCGACCGTTGGCTGACCCTGTCCAACGCCGAGGAGGTTGAGTTTGCGTTGACCGCACCGGCCTCCGCGAGCGCTCCGGCACTGGATATTCGCGCCGGTCGGCTCCACGATGTGGTGGCCTTCGACGACGCCATCGTGACCTACGCGCGCGTCGATGGGCAGGCCTGCGTGCGCATCCTGGAGCGGGATGGCACGCGCCGGCATGAGTTGCATCCGGAGCCGGGTGGGGCGATCCGCCTGGGGCGCAACGAGGATCCGCACGCGGACTTCGTCATCGTCGTCACCGAATCCTTCACGTCACCGACCCAGTGGTGGGAGGTGGATCTTGTCAGCGGTGAGCGACGACTGCGCCACGTGCGCGAGGTCCCCGGACATGACGCGTCGGCGTACATCAGTGAGGTCGTGTACGCCTCGGCCACGGACGGATGGCGCATCCCGATCGTCGTCACGCGTCACCGGGACACCGAGCTCGGCGCGACGACACCGTGCCTGCTCTACGGCTATGGCTCGTATGAGTCGGTGGATGATCCGTGGTTTGACCTGGCGTGGCTGCCGCTGCTGGATCGCGGTGTGGTGCTGGCCAAGGCGCATATCCGCGGTGGCGGTGAGGTGGGCCGCCAGCAGTGGATCGACGGTCATCTCCTGGCCAAGCGCAACTCGTTCACCGACTTCATCGCCGCGGCCGATCACCTGGTCGATGCGGCCCTCGTCGGACCCATCGTGGGCCGGGGGGGCTCCGCGGGTGGACTGCTGCAGGGTGCGGTCTATGCGATGGCACCGCAGCGCTGGGCCGGGATCATCGCCGAGGTGCCCTTCGTCGACTGCGTCAACTCCATGCTCGACCCGGACATCCCGCTCACCATTACGGAGTGGGAGGAGTGGGGCGACCCGCGGATCTCGGAGCAGCGCGCCTACATGGAGACCTATACGCCCTATCTCAATCTGCCCGAGGTCGAGGATCGCCCGCCGCTGCTCGTCACCGGCGCGGTGCACGATCCGCGCGTACTCGTGCACGAGCCCGCCAAATGGGTGGCGGCGCTGCGCCATTCGGATCCGCAGCGCGGCGACCGTGCGACCCTGACCGATCCCGGCAGCGTCACCTTCCGCGTCGAGACCGGCGAGGGATCCCACGGTGGGCAGGCCGGCCGATACGCGGCATTGCGCGATGAGGCGGAGGCGATTGCCTGGACGCTCACCGCCCTCGGCGTCCGCTGACCGCACCGTCCGCTGACCGCACCCTCCGCCGACTGCTGGACCGTGACGCCTCCGCACGGCGTGTCGCGGGACACAACTCAGCACTCGACGAGAGGGATTCCGGCGTACCCTTGCCGCGTGTCCCCCCGCCGCCCGCTTCTCGCCGCCCTGCTCGCCGCAGCCCTCGCCACTGCTGTCGTCACTGCGGCGAGTCCCGCCGTGGCCATCACGCCCCAGAGCGTGACGCCCCAGACCGTGATCCCCGGCTGGAGACCGAGTGACCCCCCGGCCGATCGGGCCGCGCTCGCCGCCCGGCTCGCCGA
>JANRCR010000036.1 GCA_030726915.1 Candidatus Nanopelagicales bacterium | reverse complement strand
CCGATGACCGCATCCGAGGATCCACCGTACGCCGCTGCCGCCATCGCCGCGGAAATCGCTCTCGTGCAGCGTCACGTCGAGCAGGACACACCACTGCTCGGCATCTGCTTCGGGGGCCAGCTCCTGTCGGTCGCCCTGGGTGGGATGGTGACGCGCCAGGATGAGGCGCACATCGCCTGGGAGACACCCGTGACCTCGATGTCGGAGTTGCAGGGGCCCTGGGCACTGCTGCACAACGATGCCTTCACCGTGCCCCCCGGTGCCGACGTACTGGCGGAGGCAGGCCACGCGCCGATCGCCTTCCGATATGGACGTGCCTGGGGGGTGCAGTTCCATCCCGAGGTCGACGCCGACATCCTCGCCCGCATCTTCCACGATGTCGGCATCCCGGCCGATATCGCCGATCCTCAGGTCGATGCACTTCGCCAGCGAGCGGATGACCAGCGCGATGACACCCTGCGCTTCCTCGATCGATTCTGGACGGAGGTCTCCTGATGTACCGCATCACGGCGGTGTGCCTGGGCAATATCTGTCGCTCCCCGATGGCCGAGGCGGTGTTGCGCTCGCGCATCGACGCTGCCGGTCTCAGCCAGCCTGTCCTGGTCGATTCGGCCGGCACGGATGGTTGGCATATCGACGAGGACGCCGACCCGCGCGCCCTGACCACGCTGCGCAGCGCCGGCTATGACCTCACGCATGCCGGTCGGCAGATCACGACCGAGTGGTTCCTCGAGCCGGGTCGACCCGATCTCCTGCTCACCATGGACGCCAGCAACTACACAACGGTCATCGACCTAGCGCCCGATGATCCGTCGCGCGGCCGCGTGCACATGCTGAGATCCTTCGATCCGTCGCTCGCGGGGCTCACACCCGGTGACCCGCGCCTGGATGTGCCGGATCCGTGGTACGGCGCCCACGATGGATTCGTCGAGGTGCTCGCGATGATCGAGGCTGCCGCCGATGGCCTCGTGGCACGCCTTCCGACGATGCTGGATGCCTGAGCCCCACGCCTCACCGCGGAATGTGACGCGCCGCCGAGCGGCTCCAACGGACTGGACACCTCGGGACACCGTCCATAACATCACCCCATGACCCGAAGCCGGATCCTGCTCACCCTTGTATCCGTTCTGTCGCTGAGCCTGCTGGTGCCCGTGGGCGCGCAGGCCGTGCCGCCGGAGTCGCCGCTAACCGGCCCGGCCCAGCCAGCTTCCGCGCCTGCCGGAGAGCCCTGGGTGGTCTCGCTCGGCGACTCCTTCATCTCGGGCGAGGCCGGTCGATGGGCAGGCAACGAGTCCTTCTCCACCACCTCCGTCGATGCCCTCGGTCGGGGGGCCTACTGGGATGCCGGCGATAGCGAGGCCATCGAGCGCTGCCACCGATCCAAGTCCGCTGCGATCCACATTGGCGTCGTGAGGTCGCTCAATCTCGCGTGCAGCGGCGCGATCACCACGACCAAAGTTGACGGCAACGGCAACTTCAAGCCCGGCATCGACTTCTACGACCAGGGCGGCCGCCAGGGCCAGGCGCTCATGCTGCAGGAGTTCGCATCGCAGAACAATGTCAAGATGGTCGCGCTGTCCATCGGCGGCAACGACTTCCGCTTTTCTGACATCATCTCCCAATGCGTCAAGGACTACCTGCTCACCTTCTCGGCTCAGTGCAAGGATGATGCGAAGGTCCTGTCCTACATCTCCGACGCCGCTGCGCAGCGGGTCCGTGCGGACACGGCGCAGGCCATCCTCAATGTGGCAACGGCCATGCAGGGAGCCGGCTACGACGACGGCGACTGGACCCTCGTGCTCCAGATGTATCCCCAGCCCCTGCCCGGATCGGGCAACATGCGATACGACGTCCTCCGGCAGACCCGCGGCGGCTGCGGCTTCACCAACGCCGACCTGGACTGGGCGGCCACCACGTTGCTGCCGCTGGTGAACACCACCTTCCGGGGCGCCGCCCAGGATGTGATCGCCCAGCGACCATCGCTGCAGGTGGCGGTGATGGATTCCTCGCGCGCTTTCAGCCAGCGGCAACTGTGCCACGACGCGGTGTCGCGCATCGGGATCGGCGGCCCCGACAGTTGGCGTGACAAGGACGCCGTCGACCGCAGCGAATGGGTCATGGAGATCAACGTCATCAACGCCTCCGACACCTACCAGCAGGAGTCGATGCACCCCAACTACTGGGGTCAGCTCGCCCTGCGCAATTGCTGGCGCCAGGTCTGGAACGGCGGCGATGTGCGCGGCGGCGTGTGCGAGCGCAGTGGGATGTCAGGCCTCACCGCCGACTGCGAGCCTGCGATGACCCTCACGCCGACCGGTCGTAGCGGTGCGCGCATGGCAGGCGCTGCGGAGCGCGCGGCGGCCAAGGTGACGCTGCGCTGCCCGGGCCTCAGCATCGACGCCGGTGGACGGGTGGTGCTCACGGGCCGTGTTGTCCCGGCCGGCGCCGATGTCAAGGTCACCTACCAGGTGCGCTGGGACGGGACCGCGTGGCGCGACAAGGCCACGGTCCGGCCCACCGCTCGAGGCAGCTACCGCTTCGCCGTGCAGGTGCCGCGCTCGGCGCCCCTCGGTCGCACGTATGAGTGGCGGGTCGTCGCCACATCGGGACGCACGGTCCTCGCCACGAGCCAGGTCCGCAGCAGCCTCGTGCGCGAGGGCCGGCCCGGGACGGCGGCCCCCCGGGGTCGTTCTTCGGGAGAATGAGTGAGGAAAACTCGCTGAGATTCCCGAAGAACGACGGGATGTGGGCACAACGGGCCGGCCCGGGCAAGCCCGGCCCCACCTCGTCCCCTGATCTGCCGACGATGCTGGATGCCTGCGCCCCACGCCTCAACGCGAAATGTGACGCCTCAGCACGCTCATCAAGGACCTGACAGCGTGGCGAGACGTCACATTCCGGTGGTGCTGAAGGTGTACGTCAGTCGGCGGTGACGGTGAAGGACAACGACGCGGTGACGTCGGGGCTCACCCGCACCTTCGCCTTGTGACTGCCGACCGTCTTGACATGGGATACCTCGACGGACCGCTTGTCCAGCAGCGGACCTCCGGCTTTGCGCACAGCCGCGACAACATCCGCGTTTGTGATGGAGCCAAAGAGTTTGCCCGTCTCACCGGCATGGGCCGGGATGACAACGGTCAGGGCCTCGAGTTGCACCTTGACCTCCTTGGCATGCGCCACGTCACGGATCTCACGGGCGTTGCGGGCCCGCTTGATCTGCACGACCTGCTTCTCGCCGCCCTTGGTCCACGGCATGGCCAATCCGCGGGGCATGAGGAAGTTGCGGCCGTAGCCGTCCTTGACCTCCACGACGTCCCCGGGTGCACCGAGACCATTTACGTCCTGAGTGAGGATGAGTTTCATCTGGGCCTCCTAGCGCGCAGTCGCGGTGTAGGGCAGGAGGGCCATCTCCCGCGCATTCTTGACAGCGGTCGCGATCTCGCGCTGGTGCTGCGTGCAGCATCCGGTGACGCGACGGGCGCGGATCTTGCCGCGATCGGAGATGTACTTGCGCAGCATCCCCGTGTCCTTGTAGTTGATGGCGGCTGCATCCTCTTTGCAAAAGACACACGCCTTGGGCTTGGGCACGCGCTTGAGTTCCGCGCGCTTGCTATTGCGATCGTTCGCCATGATCGAAGTGCTCCTGAAGTCAGTCGGTGAAAAAGCCTGGGGGTGTGGCTAGAAGGGGGGCTCGTCGAAGGCGGCTCCGCCGCCGGTCGGTGTCGCCCAGGGATCGTCTGCGGGTGCTCCGCCGCCGGTGTTGCCGCCGCCACCACCACCACTGAAGCCACTGTCGCCACGCTGGGTGCGGGTGACCTTGGCCGTGGCGTAGCGCAGTGCGGGGCCGACATCGTCGACCTCCATCTCCACGACGGTGCGCTTCTCGCCCTCGCGGGTCTCGTATGAGCGCTGCTTGAGGCGGCCCTGGACGATGACGCGCGTGCCCTTCTGGAGGGACTCGGCGACATTCTCGGCGTACTGACGCCACACGCTGCAGCGCATGAAGACCGGATCGCCGTCCTTCCACTCGTTGGTCGCCTTGTCGAGGTAGCGCGGACTTGAGGCGACGGTGAAGGATGCGACAGCGGCACCACTCGGGGTGAACCGCAACTCAGGGTCGTTGGTCAAGTTGCCCACGACCGTGACATTGATATCGCCGGCGGCCATGACTACACCTCCACCGGGCGGGTGACCTTGGTGCGCAGCACGGCCTCATTGAGGTTGAGCTGGCGGTCGAGTTCCGCGACATCCTCGGGCGTCGACGTGACGTCCAGGACGGCGTAGATGCCCTCGCCCTTGTGGTCGATCTCGTAGGCGAGTCGACGGCGACCCCAGATGTCGACCTTCTCTACCGAGCCGCCACCCTGCTTGACGACATTGAGGAAGGTATCGAGCGAGGGAGCGACGGTGCGCTCCTCAAGATCGGGATCGAGGATGACCATAACTTCGTATCGGCGCATGCGTTGGCCGACCTCCTTCGGGCTCATCGGCCCCGGTCTCTCCGGGGCAGGAGGTGTGGGAGCAAGGCTCCCGGTGGGCTCTCCAGGGGGAGTGCCTCCCCGAGGGTACGCCGTGGGCAGGTCAAAGGTCTAATCCGTGGCAGCGCCGCTAACCTCGCCTCGTGCGCATCGCCACCTGGAACGTCAACTCCGTGAAGTCCCGCCTTGACCGCCTCGTCGATTGGCTGGAGGCCGCCCAGCCCGATGTACTTGCGCTGCAAGAACTCAAGTGCGCCACCGCCGACTTCCCCGAGATGGCCATCCAAGCCCTCGGCTATGAGGTCGCCGCCCACGGCGACGGTCGCTGGAATGGTGTGGCCATCCTGTCTCGCGTCGGCATGACCGACGTCGTGCGCGACCTGCCCGGGCAGCCGGCGTACGACGGATCGATCGAACCCCGTGCCATCGGAGCCACCTGCGGTGGCGTGCGGGTCTGGGGTGTCTACGTCCCCAATGGTCGTGAGCCCGACCACGCCCACTACGCCTACAAACTCGACTGGTTCGGCGTCCTGCGCGACACGGTCGCCGCCGAGATGGCAGCCACACCCGATCTGCCGTACGCCGTCATCGGTGACTTTAACGTCGCTCCCGAGGATGCAGACGTGTGGGACATCTCCCTCTTTGCCAACTCCACGCATGTCACACCCGCCGAGCGTGCCGCCCTCGCCGATCTGCGCGCGACCGGCCTCGCCGATGTGATGCCGCGGGCACTCAAGGGTGAGCCCTATACCTTCTGGGACTATCGCGACGGTGCCTTCCACAAGGCCATGGGCATGCGCATCGACCTCGTGTATGCCAATCCCGCCTTCACCGAGCGGGTGACGGACGCCTATGTCGATCGCGATGCCCGCAAGGGCAAGGGCCCATCGGACCACGCACCCGTGGTCATCGACCTCGACCTCTGACTCAGGTCGTCGACACCTCGCGATGATCGCGCAGCCACGGCAGCGCGTCGGGAGCACCATCGAGACAGCCACCCCCCGGATCATCCGCATCCGCGGGAATCCCGTCGGTGCGCACGATGTCTCGGTCAGGCTCCAGGGCGTCGCGCACCACCAGGCCGGCAAACCACACCGTCGCGATGACATGGACGAAGGTGAAGAAGGCGTACCACTGCGGTGTCATCCCCTTGGCTTCCTCGATGCCATACCCAGCGAGGAACCACCAGATGGCCATGAAGTAGGTGATCTCCGCCGCCTGCCAGATGAGGAAGTCCCGCCACACCGGCCGGGCGAGAGCGGCCAGCGGCACAAGCCAGATGACGAACTGCGGGGAGTAGACCTTGTTGGTCACCGCGAAGGCGGCAACAACGAGGAAGAGGACCGCGACCAGGCGCGGACGTCGTGGCGCAAAGAAGATCAGCGCGGCGATGCCAGCGCACAGCGCGATGAAGGTGCCGGTGGCGACGGAATTCAGCAGGCTCGCGGGGATCGCAGGCAGACCCCACAGCGTGCTGGCGTACCAGATAGATCCCCAGTCCATGCCGCGCGAACTACTGAACTCATAGAAGTGCGCCCAGCCCTCGAAGTTGCCGATCATGAAGGGCAGGTTGACGACGAGCCAGGCTCCCGCAGTGCCCGCGATGAGCAAACCAAACTGGCGCATTCGGCCGGATCTCACACAGAGCAGCAACCACGGTCCGAGAAGGATCAGCGGATAGAACTTCGCTCCAATGGCCAGGCCGAGGAGTACGCCGGCCCACACGGGGCGTTCACGTGACCACAGCAGGAGTGCCGCCATGACCAGGCCGACCGGGATGAGATCCCAGTTGATGAGGCCGGCCAGGATGATCGTCGGTGCGATGGCGATGAGTGCCGCATCCCACGGCCGCGAGCGCACCATCCGCGCAGCGCACACGATCGCGAGCAGGAAGAACGGGAAGAGCAGGATGGCGTTGACGACAAAGAAGGTGATCGCCGGTCCGGCGCTGGGTACGACGGTGACGACCGCGCCGGTGATCCACGCTGCGACCTGCATGAAGACTCCGGTGAGCACGGGATATTCCAGATAGCGGCCACCGGGCTGGAGCGCCAGATACGGCAGATAGCCCTCGGCAAAACCTCGCGCGCCGTAGAGCGGAGGAATATCGGAGTAGCACATGTGCTCATAGACGTCGGGGCTTCCCCAGCTGTTGACCATGCACGGCACATCGATGAGCGCACCGAGCATCCAGGCAAGCGTGCCGAGCAGGATGAGCACGCGCACCGGTGACCAGAAGCCATCACCGCCGATGCGGGCGTAGCGCCCGAGTGGTCCACCGACAAAGGGTGAACTCGCGCGCGCGACGGGGTCGGCGTGCGTCGGTGAGACGAGCTCGGGCGAGGACATCGCAGACAGCCTAAGCCGCTACTCCGGGTCGCCCGTGATGGTCGGGGTCGGAGTCGGGCTGGGCGTGGGGGTCGGCTCGGGGGTGGGCGTCGGGGACACCGTCGGTGTCGGCTCCGGCGTGGGGGTGGGCTCGGGCGTGGGTGTCGGCTCGAGCGTAGGGGAGGGCTCGGGCGTGGGCGACGGGGACGCAGACTCACTTGTTGGTGTCGGTCCGGGCGGCACGATCGGGAGGACGAAGTCTGCGACGGGCAGGGCCGCGAGTGCCGCCTGCATGAACGCCGTCCAGATTGCCACGGTGTAGCCACCGCCACCCACGGCCGGTGCACCACCGCCGATGCCGTCCAGGGAGATGGGGATGCCCTGCGCATCCTCCTTGGCCATGAGCACCGCCGTGGACAGTTGCGGGGTGTAGCCGACGAACCACATGGACTTGTTTTCGTTGCTCGTGCCGGTCTTGCCCGCCGCGGGTCTCCCGAGGGCCTGCGCCCCCGTCGCCGTGCCCCCCGCAATAACCGATTGCAAGGCCGATGTCACCAGGTCGGTCACGTCACTGGCTACGACCTGTTCCCGTGCGGAGTCCCACGCATACTGCAGTCCCCCGTTTGTGCCGTAGACCTCCTTGACGGTGGACACACCCGTGCGTTGTCCTCGCGCGGCCAATGTCGCGTAGGAATTGGCCATGGCGACGCCCGACGGGGATGCCGTCCCCAGCACAAAGGTCAGGTCCAGGGTGTCCGGCGACTGACCGGGTGTGTCGACGGGCAATCCGAGGCGGTACGCCGCATCCGCGGTCGCATCGACGCCCACCGCGTCTTCGACCTCGACGTACGCGGTGTTGATCGAGGCAGCCGTGGCGGTGCGCAGGTCGACCGCGCCGAAGGACGCATCGCCGTAGTTGCGCACGCTGTAGCCCTGAACCTCCGCGGGTGAGTTGCCGTTCCAGACGGAGTCGAGGGAGATGCCCTGCTCGATCGCGGCGGTGAGCGCAAAGGGCTTGAAGGTGGATCCACCCTGTGCGAAGGGCCGCGTCGCATTGTTGATGGGATCCGTGACGTAGTCGGGGCCGCCGTACATTGCCACGACCTCACCCGTGCCGGGTCGGATGGCGACGAGCCCAATCCGCAGACCGTCCGTGCCCTCCGTCGGACCCACCGCGGCGACAGCAGCCACGGCCGCCGCCTGCGCCTGCGCGTCAAACGTGGTGACGATGCGCAGTCCGCCCCCCGCGATCTCCTGATCGGAGTAGTCGAGGCCTCGCAGATCCGACTTCACAGCCTCCAGCAGATAGCCCACCTGACCGCCAAAGCGGTTGGTGTTTGTCGGCTTGATGATCTCGGGGAAGGTGGCGTTGTCTCGCTGCTTCGGAGTCAGCCAGCCGACCTCGGCCATGGAATCGATGACGTAGCGCCAGCGGGCCCTGAGATCCCTGCGGTTGTCGGCGTAGAAACTCGGCGCCTTGATGAGGGCAGCGAGCACAGCCCCCTGCTCATAGTTGAGTTGAGAGACCGGCACGCCGAAGTAGGCCAGCGATGCGGACTCGACGCCGTAGGCACCCCTGCCCAGATAGATGATGTTGAGGTAGTCCTCGAGGATGGACTCCTTGCTGACGGTCGCCTCGAGTTTGACCGACAGGATCAACTCGCGCGCCTTGCGGATGAAGGACCGCTCGGAGGTCAGGTAGGCATTTTTTGCGTACTGCTGGGTGATGGTCGATCCGCCCTGCAGCGATCCGCCACTGACGTTGTTGTAGACGGCCCGACCGATCCCCACGGGAGAGAAGCCACCGTGGTTGTAGAAGTCACGATCCTCCGCGGCGAGGACGGCACGCTGGACGTCCAGCGGGATATCCGACAGGGGGACGGTGCGTCGGTTGGAGTCACCGAGGCGACCAATCTCGGTGGTCCCATCGGCGTAGTAGACGACGGTGGCCTCCGTGGCGGCGATCTCGTTGGGCTCCGGCACCGGAGTCAGGACGACCGCGAGGGCAAAGGCACCGGCTCCCAGCAGGCCGAGGGTGAGCAGGGTGAGGAAGATCCGCCGGAACCAGTGCTTCGTGCGGGGCGGCTCAGTCGGCTCGGCACGGCCGCTCGACCTGGCGTGCCTACTGCCCTTGCCTGCCACGGTGATCCTCCTGCGCTTGACGGCCTTCCATGATCACGCGCCCTGGAGGTGGGATGCGTCCGCGGCGCGCCGTAGGAACGACGCATCACCACCGACCGGCGTTCCGCGGTGACTCGGCGGCACGATGCCCTGATGCTCGCGGGCGCGATAGCCTCCCGGCGTGACGGTGACCCAGGACAAACCCGAGGCAGGCGTCGAGAAGCGACCGTGGTTGGCCCTGGTGGCCCTGCTGCTGGGTGTCTCCCTGATCGTGCTCGAGGGCAGCATCGTCAACGTCCTCATCCCCACGATCGTCCAGGACCTGCAGATCGATCGAACGTCCGTGCTGTGGGTCACGTCGATCTATTCACTCGTCTTCGCCGCCCTGCTGATCACCTTCGGTGTGCTTGCCGACCGCATTGGCCGCAAGCGCATGTTCATGATCGGCACGGCGATCTTCATCGTCTTCAACGTCGTCGCCGGCCTCGCCCAGGATGGCGACATGCTCATCCTCGCGCGTGCGGGCGAAGCGGTCGGTGGAGCCATGATGCTGCCCACCTCGATGGCGATCATCAACGTCAACTTCCGCGGACCCATGCGCGCCGCCGCCTTCGGACTGTGGGGTGCGGTATTCGGTGGCATGGCGGCCTTCGGGCCCCTGCTCGGCGGATGGCTGGCCGAGGTGGCCTCCTGGCGCTGGGCGTTCTTCATCAACGTCCCACTCGGCCTCATCAGCCTCATCCTTGTCTGGCGCGTCATCACCGAGTCCCGCGGGGATGATCAGCGCAAACTCGATATCGGCGGCGTCATCTTGTCCTCCCTCGGTCTTGGCCTCGTCGTCTTCGGGCTCATCGAGGGACAATCTCTGGGCTGGTGGACGCTCATCACCAACTGGACACTCGGCCCGATCAGCCTGGAGCCCGGTGGGTTGTCGCCCGTGCCGATTGCCATCGCTCTCGGCGCCCTCATGATCATCGCCTTCATCTGGCTGCAGTCCTACCGGGCCAAACGGGGTCTGCCCGTGCTCATGGACCTGTCGCTCTTTCGCATCCGTCGCTACGGATACGGCAACGTCGTCGCGACATTGGTCTCACTGGGCGAATTCGGCGTACTTTTTGCGCTGCCCCTGTGGCTGCAGTCCGTGCAGGGCTTCAGCCCGCTGCACACCGGAGCTCTCATCGCCATCCTCGGTGTCGGTGCCGTCATCGCCGGTGGCGCAGCGCGCCATGTCTCCGCGCTCATAGGAGCGACGCGACTCATCCGGGTCGGCATGGTGCTGGAGATCTTCGGCATCGTCGGCATCATGCTCACCCTCAGTGTCGAACGTTCCGCATGGTGGCTGGCCATCCCCCTCTTCATCTACGGCATCGGCGTCGGATTCGACACGGCGCAATTGACCAGTGTGATCCTCGAAGACGTGCCACCGCAGCGGTCGGGAGGGGCCTCCTCGGTGACGTCCACACTGCGCCAGGTCGGGTCGACACTCGGCTCCGCCGTCCTCGGCACGGTCCTCTTTGTGTCCCTCGGGCTCGCCCTGACAAACGACCTAGCGGCCAATCAACCCCAATTGACGACGGAGCAGCAGACGCAGATCGTGGACGAGGTGGTCAACTCCTCCGGTGAGGCGATCATCCCGCTCGAGCAGCAGCCGGGCATGGCGGATGTGGCCGCGGAGGCCAAGCAGTCCTATACCCGAGCGGTGCAGGTCATGGCCGCCTTCGCCGGCGGAGCCATGGTGATCGGGCTCATCGCATCCTTCGGCCTCCCACCCGATCGACGGCGCAAAGACGATGATCGGGAGCTTCTTCGGGAAAAAGGGTGAGGAAACCTCCCATTTTTTCCCGAAGAAGATGACCGATGTATCTCCCGAAGAAGCGGTTAAGGGGTCAGTCCAGTAGGTCGCGTGGGCGGGGCGGTGTCTTGCGGGGCACGCCGTCGCCCAGCATGTAGCTGGTGACCAGATGGTTCCAGTGGCACACCGTGCACACTTCGACGACGTAGACGCGGAATTCGCCGTACTCCATGGCGAGCTCGGACAGGCGTGCGGGATCGATGGCGGAGCCGGCGAGGTGACCGAGCTGATCCCCATAGATATACGTGACGTGCTGGAGTGGCTCGCGTCCGTCGCTCACCCGGCAGATGGGGCAGGGATCCTCCGTCGTCACACCGTGGAAGCGCGCCGCGCGCAGGAGGTAGGGATCCGCATCGCAGATGTCGAAGCCGTTGAAGGCCTGTCCGCCGTACACGCCCTGCAGCACCGCGCGCTTTTGCAGCGCATAGCGCACCACCCGGCGTGGGGCCGCGGGGTGCGCGATCTCCTCGGGCTCCATGCGCTGGGGCTTGGGTCGGCCGCTGTCGCCACGCACCCGCGCACCGCGCGGCTGTGTTGATCGGGCTCCGGCCATGACGTCAGACTAGGCGAGCCTTGGGCAGGATGCGCGTCGTGCTCGGGGATTCAGCGGATGCCCGGGGTCGCACGCACGCGACGGCTACACGATGTAGGGACAGTGCCGACATCCGGACTCGCAGCAGGTGCCACGCGCCGCATGGGTGGCCGCGGTCATGACAAAAAAGCCGGTCGTCGGGTCGGCGTACCCGGAGTCACCCGCCTCCAGCGCCGCAGTGTGGCGGCGCAGCACCTCGTCGTACGCCGGATTCGTCACCGGCAATCGCTGCGGATGCGGCTGCGTCAGCGGTCGCTGGGAGAGTTGATCCGACACCCCTTCAGGGTAGGTGGCCCGGGTCCTGACTGCGAATCGTCCGTGGCGGTGCCACACTAGCGACCGCATACTCACGTCACACGCACTCGAGGAGGCACCATGGTCTTCGCACCAACCACCGTGATGAACGACGGCCGCGAGATCCCCGTGATCGGATTCGGTGTCTGGCAGGTGCCGGACGATGTGGTTGCGGAGGCCACCCTCTCGGCTCTCGAGGTGGGCTACCGCCACATCGATACGGCGTACCTGTACTACAACGAGCGTGGCGTCGGCGAGGCATTGAGCCGCAGTGATGTCGACCGCGAGGACATCTTCGTCACGACGAAGGTGTGGAACACCGACCAGGGGTTCGACGAGACCCTGCGAGCCTTCGACAAGAGCACCGGACTCCTGGGCATCGACGAGGTCGACCTCTACCTCATCCACTGGCCGACCCCCGCCCGTGACCTCTATGTGGATTCGTGGCGCGCGCTCATCCGGCTGCGTGAAGAAGGCCGGGCTCGCTCCATCGGTGTGTGCAACTTCCATGAGGCCCACCTGGCCAGGATCATTGAGGAGACGGGCGTCATCCCCGCCATCAATCAGATCGAACTCCACCCGTGGCTGCCGCAAAAGGCCCTGCGCGATGACGACACGCGTCTGGGCATCAAGACCGAGGCGTGGAGCCCACTCGGCTCCGGGCGCCTGATTGGCGATCCCACCATCGGTGCCATCGCCACCAAGCACGGCAAGAGCGCAGCCCAGGTCATGATCCGCTGGAGCCTGCAACTCGACAACATCGTGCTGCCCAAGTCCGTCACACCTGAGCGCATCGCTCACAACATTGACGTTTTCGATTTTGCCCTCGATGACGCGGATATGGCTGCCATCGCGACCCTGGAGTCGGGTCGGCGGACCGGACCCGACCCGGATGAGTTCAACGAGGCCTGAGCCGACCCGGGCCAGGTCGGCCCGCGCCGACTCGGCACCAGTCGCCACGAGACCGGGATAGCGTGATCGCGTGGCGGCGATGACCAACCTTCGGGCAGTTGTCGCCGTTCGTGACTTCCGTCGTCTGTTCACCGTCCGCCTGGCCGGGCAGTTCGCTGACGGACTCCTCCAGGCCGCACTGGCAACATTCGTCCTCTTCTCGCCCGAGCGCCAGCCCACGGCGGCGTCCGTGGCGGGGGCCTTCGCGGTGCTCTTCCTGCCCTACTCCCTCATCGGCCCCTTCGCCGGTGTCTTCCTCGACGAGTGGCGCCGACGTCAGGTACTCGTCTACGCCAACCTCCTCCGTGCCGCGTTGGTCATCGGTGTTGCTGCACTCGTCGCTGCGCGCAACGATGGTCTGAGCCTGGCCGTCACCGTCCTCGTCGTACTCGGGGTCGGGCGCTTTGTGCTCGCGGGAGTCGCGGCCTCGCTGCCCCACGTGGTGGCCGGTCCCCTGCTGGTGACCGCCAACGCACTGACGCCCACCGCCGGCACCCTCGCGGCGGCCATCGGCGGTCTCATCGGCATCGGGATTCGTGCCCTCGCGGGTGGTGGTGACACCGGCAGTGTTGTCGTCCTCGCCTGCGCGGTGGTGTCGTACATCATCGCCGGGCTCGTCGCGTCCACGCTGGCCAAGGACCGACTCGGTCCCGACGAGGACACCGTGCGCAATTCACTCCTCGGAGTGCTCCAGGGTCTCGGCGATGGATTCCGTCAACTCTTTCGTCATCCGGTCGCGGGGCGCGCCGTCGTTGTTGTCATCGTCCAGCGGATCGCCTTCGGAGCCCTCACCGTCCTGGGGCTCCTGCTGATCCGCAACACACTGAATGCATCGGACAACCCCGATGCAGCGCTCGGCCAGTTTGCCCTGGTGACCGCCGCTGCGGCGCTGGGTGCGCTCCTCGGAGCCATCCTCACTCCGGGTCGCGTACGCCGGATGGGATATGTGTCCTGGACGGTCATCGCTGTCGCCCAGGCAGCGCCGTTGGTGATCGCAGGCATGCTGCTCGGGAGTTTCGGCGCGACACTGTGGCCGATTCTCATCGCGGCCCTCTCCCTCGGCTTCGCCAATCAGAGCGCCAAGGTGGCCAGTGACACGCTCATCCAGCGTGAGATCAACGACGACTATCTCGGCAGGGTCTTCGCACTCTTTGACGTGGCGGTCAATGTCGCCCTCGTTCTCGGCATCATCGGGGTCGCCTTCACCAGCCCCGAATCGGGCGTCGCACCCGGCGTCGTCGTGGCCGTCGGGCTCCTGATTGCCGCCAATGCCGCGTGGTATCGAAGCCGAGGTCGTCAGATGTCAGACGAGGGCGGTGCGCAGGGCTAGGCTGCGGCCGTGACCTCCTCTGATGCCCCCGCGACACCTCCCACCGCACCTCCCGCGACCCCGGCTAAAACCCGCCTGAGCGTGCGCGCCATCGCTGCCGTGGTGTGCCTCGTCCTCGGCCTGGGGCTCCTGCCCCTCGGGATGCTGACCTACTGGGGACATCGCACGGTGACGGACTCAGAGCGTTACATCGAGACCATGAGCCCCCTCGCCTACGACGCGGAAGTACAGGATTCCCTCGCCGTCTTCCTCACGGACAAGATCGAGGAGCAGATCGACGCCGAGGCCATCGTGGCGCAGATCTTCGGCGACCTGCTCGCCGAGAGGCCGGCGCTGAATGCCCTCGTCCCCGTCGTCACCGGCGCGATCGACTCCTTGATCACCGAGGTCGTCAATCGCCTCGTGCGATCGGACCAGTTCGAAAAGTTGTGGGATGCCGCAAACGTCGCACTGCAAAAGAGTTTGATGGCGCTCCTGGAGGGACGCGACGACGGTCCCATATCCCTGCAGGGTGATGATGTTGTCCTGGATATCAGCGTGATCGTCGACGAGATCAAACTGGGACTCGTCAATCGTGGATTCGCCGCCGCGGCCAACATCACCATCCCCGCCGCGGAGCAGCAGATCGTGCTCGTCGAGGCCCCCCAGCTCGCACAAATCCGCACGATTTACACCCTCACGTCTCCGATTGCCGCCGGTCTCATCTGGTTCTCCCTGCTCCTGCTGGTGCTCAGTGCCGTGCTGGCTCGGCGCAGGCCGCGCATGATCGCGTGGATCGGTGGCGGCATTGCCGTATCCGGACTGGTGCTCGTCGCCGGACTGGCCATCGGGCAATCCGTGTTCGTCAACACCCTGCTGGACACACCCTTCGAGAAGGCCTCCCAGGTCTTCTACGACACCCTGCTGCGATTCCTCTACAACGGCGCGGTCGTGTCGGTGCTACTCGGCGTCATCATCCTCGTCGTGAGTCTGTACCTGTGCGGTGCACGCTGGGCCGTGGAGTTGCGCTCCTCCGTCAACGCACTTGCTGATCGTGTCGCCACCTCTATCCCGCCGGGACCCATCACGTCCTCGGGGACATGGGTGGTCGAGCACGCACGCTGGTTGCGTGCAGGCGTGGCCGTGGTGTTCGTACTCATCGTGGTCATCGGCAATGACCTCTCACTTTCGCGCACGCTGTGGGCCACGGTCATCGCCCTCGTCCTGCTCATGATCATCCAGGTGTGGGCGGCCGCGGGTCGTCGTTCGTCCTCCATCACCACCTGACCCATCATCAGGACTGGCGCTGGGCCCACCAGTCGAGCAATTCCCGCTGGGCCTCATCGTGGCCGAGTGGTCCTCGATCAAGGCGCAGCTCCATCAGGAAGGCATAGGCCTGACCCACCTCGCGGCCCGGGCTGATGCCAAGAATCTCCATGATCGCGTTGCCGTCCAGATCGGGTCGGATGGACGCCAACTCCTCCTGCTCGGCCAGTGCCTCGATGCGTGCCTCGAGTCCGTCGTACGCCGCACTCAGCGCAGCCGCCCGCTTGCGATTGCGCGTCGTGCAATCAGCTCGCGTCAGTTTGTGCAGGCGCACGAGCTGATCACCTGAGTCCCGCACATAGCGGCGCACCGCTGAGTCGGTCCATTCACCTGTGCCATAACCGTGGAATCGCAGGTGGAGTTCGGTGAGCTTCGACACCTCCTCGACGATGTCATTCGGGAAGCGCAGGGCCGTGAGTCGCTTGCGCACCATGCGCGCACCCACCACCTCGTGATGGTGGAAGGACACGCCGCCATCGGTCTCGAAGCGCCGCGTCTTGGGTTTGCCGATGTCATGCAGGAGTGCGGCGAGTCGCAGCACGAGGTCCGGGGCCGAGGCCGGCGCGTGGTCCGTCTCCAGATCGATGGCCTGCTCCATGACCGTCAGTGAGTGCTCGTACACATCCTTGTGGCGATGATGCTCGTCGATCTCGAGTTGCAGTGCTGGAAGTTCCGGCAGGACGTACGGCGCCAGGCCTGTCGAGACGACCACCTCCAGCCCACGCCGCGGATGGGCACCGAGGAGCAACTTGCTCAACTCATCACGGATGCGCTCGGCGGACACAATCTCCAACCGCGATGCCATCGCGGTCATCGCCTCGAGCACGTCTGGGGCGATGATGAATCCCAGTTGGGAGACAAAGCGTGCAGCGCGCATCATGCGCAGGGGATCGTCCGCGAAGGAATCCTCCGGCGTGCCCGGCGTGCGCAGCAGCGTCTCCCCGAGATCGCGCATACCGTCATGCAGGTCGACGAACTCCAGACTCGGCAGGCGCACCGCCATCGCGTTGACCGTGAAGTCCCGACGCGCGAGATCACCCGCGAGGGTGTCCCCAAAAGTCACCTCAGGCTTGCGTGACGAAGGATCATAGGATTCCGACCTGTACGTCGTGATCTCCAGACGATGGTCACCCTTGCGAGCACCCACCGTGCCAAAGCGCATGCCCACATCCCAGACGTGATCAGCCCAACCCGACACGAGGGACTCGATGTCCTCCGGCCGGGCATCCGTCGTCAGGTCGATGTCGTTGATGATCCGCCCGCCATCTCGACCCATGAGGACATCCCTGACCGGCCCGCCCACGAGGGCCAACTCATGACCCGCGTCGATGAAACGGGCCGAGAGGGGAGCGAGGACGTCCGCAATGCCGAGTAGGACCACGGCAGGACTCGCCGCACCACCCGCAGCCGTCATGCATCAGAGCCTACGGCCCCCCACATCCGCGCCGAATGAGCGCAAAGCCCGACGGTGGGCTCGCTGGTGGAGCGGCTCGCCTGGCCAGGCCATCGGGCGGCGCCCCCGCCCGCGGTTATCCTCAGGTCATGGCTGCATCCGGAGTGTCGAGCGACCCCGGAGCAAATCGGGGTGACAGCCCCACACCCGGACCCCGCCCGACGGACGGTCCCAAGCCGGCCCGCAGGCGCTCGACGGGCCACCGCCCACCGGGACCACGGATGCCGAAAGTCGAGGAGACATCCGCGGGTGGCCTCATTCTCGATCGGACCAGCAGCGAGCTGCGCGCGGCTTTGATCGCCCGGCATGACCGCCGCGGTCGCCTGGTGTGGTCCCTGCCCAAAGGTCATCTTGAGGAGGGGGAGACGCCCGAGGATGCTGCGCTACGCGAGGTCGAGGAAGAGACCGGCATCAAAGGTCGCGTCCTCGCCCCACTCGGCGTTATCGACTTCTGGTTCATCGCCGACAACAGGCGCATACATAAGACGGTTCACCACTACCTCATGGAGGCCTCGGGGGGTGAGCTCTCCGATGAGGATGCCGAAGTGGTCGAGGTGGCCTGGTTCCCCCTGACCGCGGTGCGCAATCGACTGGCCTACGCCGATGAACGCAAACTGCTCGATCGGCTCCCCGAACTGCTCGCGGACGCCGGGTGAATCTCGGCTACCGCCGCGCGATCCCTGTGATCGCCTCCGCTGTTGTCGGGCTCGCCCTGGTCGGCCTCACCTCCACAGCCTCACCCTCCCGGGCGGATGTCGATGCACCCGTCCGAGTCACCATCACGGGTTTAGCCCCCGTGGCCATCACCACCGGGGCGCTGCTCTCCCTCCGCGGCACCGTCGCCAACATCGGACTCGCCACCGTGACCTCCGTGAGCGTGCGGCTCACACTGTCCTCTACTCCCGTGACCGAGCGGCGAAACCTGCGCAAGGCTGCGGATGCGGAGGGTGGCTTCGGATCGTTCCCGATCACGAGCACGACGACCGACATCACGGCATCGCTCGCACCCGGCGCCAAATCCGACTACCGCATCACCATCAACGCCGATCTGCTTCCGCTGTCGGGCCCCGGCATTTACGTCGTCGGTGTTGAGGCCATCGGGGTGGGCCCCGCTGGCTTCGTCATCCTCGGCAGTCAGCGCACCCTCCTTCCCTACCTCCCCGAACCGGTCGCACCGGTCTACGTCACGTGGCTCTGGCCGCTGGCGACCTGGCCCGGCCAAACACCCGAAGAGGTCCTGCTCGGTGACCTCCTCCCTCGGGAACTGTCACCCGGCGGGCGCCTGGACCAGATCTTGCGCATCGGGGCATCGGTCCCCACTGTCAGTTGGGTGGTGGATCCGCAACTTCTCCAGGTGGCCTCCGACATGTCGGATGGATACCTCGTCGATAAGGGCGGCGTCATCCGGGCCGGCACCGGCCAGCAGGCCGCGGGATCCTGGCTTGACCTCGCCCGTGCGACGCTGGGGACTCCCCAGGGTCGGCCCACAGGCGCACGCCCCGCCGCTGTGTGGGCGATGCCGTACGCCGACCCGGATGCGGACGCGATCACACGAGCGGGCCTGACCACCGACCTCGTGCGTGCGGCAACATCAGCGGCGTCAATGACCGCAAACAACCTCGAGCGCGAACCCACGGGGATCCTTGCCTGGGCAGCGGGTGGCCGTGTGGACCGTGAGACTTTGGACGTCCTCGCCTCGGCGGGTGTGCGCACCGCGGTGGTGCGTGAACGCGCGGTGGTGCGAGGTGCAGATCCTGGCTACACCACCTCCGGCTACGCCGACCTCGATACGAGCGCCGGTCGCGTGCGAGCGCTCATCATTGACTCCGGACTCCAAACGGCCTTGGAGTTGCCCCAGGGCAATCAGGCGACGATCCTCACTGCCCGTCAGAGCTTCCTTGCCGAACTCGCCTTCGTCGCCCTCGAGCCGACCACCGCGCGGCGCCATCTCATCGCGGCTGCCGCGAGTCCGCGCTGGAATCCCAATCCGGTCCTGCTGACCTCCATTGTTGCCGGTCTTCGCAGCACACCATGGACCAGACTGACGCCGGTGAGCACCGTCCTCGCCCTGCCGGCAGCCGACAGTGCCGGCACTCTCGCCGTGGGCGATCGTCGTGGTCGTGAACTCGACGCGGACTACCTCGCCCGCATCCGTGACCTCCAGACCACGCTGGAGTCCGTGCGCGCCGTGCTGTCCGACCCGCTGCCGGTCACCGCGCCGATCACGTCGGCACTCTTGCGCGCTGAGTCCAGCGCCTGGCGCACCCGTCCCCGGGGAGGCGAAGCGCTGCTCGACAGCATCGCGCTGAGCGTTACGAGCGCACAGAGCGGGATCTACGTCATCCCCCGCGACAATGTCACCTTCAGCGGTGATCGAGGCAGTGTCCCCGTCACCGTCGCCAACGACCTTGACCAGGCCGTCACCGTCGGTGTCACCGTGACGGCCAATCCTGCGGCGCGACTCGAGGCTGAGGTGCTGTCCCCCTTGCGGATCGAGCCGGGCCGACGCGCCAGCCTCGAGGTGCCGGTGCGCATCGTGGGTGGGGATGCGCTGACGGTTGCCGTGCAACTCACGGATCCCAGTGGCGCGGCGTTCGGGGATCCCGTCGCGCTGGAGTTGCGCACGACCGCCTACTCCCGGGCCGCGCTGTGGGTCGCCGTCGCCGCGGCCGTTGTGCTCGTGCTGTTGGTCATCTTCGACATCGTGCGCCGCGGACGGCAACGCCGTGACGCCCGGTCAGCCAAGCCGACGTCATGACCACCCCTCAGACTCCTCAATCTCCCGAGGGCACGGGCGAGGGACCGGAGGTCGTCAACGTCGCGACCCCCCAGGGACCGGTGGAGCCCGCACTTGATCCGGCATTGGAGCCCGCCTCTGCTCAGCAGGAGCGGGCCGACACCCGGGGACTCCTCGGGTCCAGCGCCATCATGGCCACCGGCACCATCCTGTCGCGCATCACTGGAGTCGCACGTGACGTAGCGCTCACCGCGGCCCTGGGTTTCTACCTCGTCTCGGATGCCTACTCATTGGGCAACACGATGCCCAATGTCCTCTACATCCTCGTCATCGGCGGGGCCCTCAACGCTGTCTTCATCCCGCAGCTCGTCCGGCGCATGAAGGACGATGCGGACGGCGGGACGGCGTACGCCGACCGTCTCATCACTCTTGCCGGTCTCGTACTCCTCGTCTTCACCGTCGCCACGGTCCTGCTCGCACCCTGGCTCGTCGATCTCTACGCCACGTCCGCGTACGACGATTCCCAACGAGCCCTGGCGACGGCATTTGCGCGACTGTGCCTGCCGCAGATCTTCTTCTACGGCGTCTACGCACTGCTGAGCCAGGTGCTCAATGCGCGCGGCTACTTCGGCGCACCGATGTTTGCCCCGATCCTCAACAATGTCGTGGCCATTGCAAGTTTCATGCTCTTCCTTGCCATTGCTGGCACGTCGGCTGCGGCGGACGGCGTCCTCACGCCCGACCAGATTGCCATCCTCGGCATCGGCACAACACTGGGTGTTGCCCTGCAGGCGCTCATCCTGGTGCCCGTCCTCATCCGCGCCGGCTACCGATGGCGGCCGCGCTTTGACTGGCGGGGTAGTGGCCTGGGCAAGGCGGGGCATCTCGCCATCTGGACACTGCTGCTCGTGGTGGTCAATCAGGCCGGCTACATCGCCATCACCCGACTGGCCACGCTCGCCAATGTCAACGCCGCAGCGGCAGGCACCACACCCGCGGGACTTACGACGTACCAAAAGGCACATCTCATCTTCATGCTGCCGCACAGCGTCATCACCGTGTCGATTGTCACCGCACTGCTGCCCGCCCTCAGCCGGGTCGCCCACTCGGGTCGACTGCACCAGGTCGGAGCCGATGTCTCGGGCGCCATGCGCTTAGTCGCCGCGCTCATCATCCCCATCGGTGCGGTGCTCATGATCACAAGCCCCGGCATCGCGGTGCTGCTCTTCGGCTATGGCGCCGCGACGACGGCCCAGGCATCCCTCACCGGCCTCATCACGAGCGTCTTCATGCTGGGCCTCCTACCCTTCACGCTCTTCTACGTCCTCTTCCGCGGCTTCTATGCCATTGAGGACACCCGCACACCATTCATCGCGAGCCTGCTGATGAACGTCGTTGCCCTCGCGGTCGCCATCCCGCTCTTCTACACGGTCACCGGAGGCGCACAGATTGCCGCGCTCGCCTTCGGATACGTCTGCGGATTCTGGGTGACCTTCATCGCCACCTGGATCCTGCTCGCCCGACGACTCGGGGGGCTGGAGTCCTGGGCCACGGTGCGCTCACTCCTACGCATGGTCATCGCCGGATTCATCGCCTTCTCGGTGATGTTTGGCACGCAGGCAGCCCTCACCACCTACGTGACCGGTGGGGTGTCCGGCAACACCCTGGGTGTTGTGATCAATGTCGTGGTCGTGTCCCTCGTGGGCATCCTCGTGTATCTCCTCGCGGCCTGGGCCCTGCGCATCAGCGAGGTCCGCGAGGTGACGGGGCTCGTGCAGCGCAAACTCCTCCGTCGCTCACCGACCGGACCTCGCTCATCAAGCGATGACGGCCCCCAGCCGCGTACCCTCAAGGAGTGAATGACCGGCGGATCGGCCGCTACCTCCTCGACGTCCTGGTCTCCCAGACCGGGGTCGTGGAGTTGTGGAAGGGATTCGATCCTGCCCTGGACCGACCCGTCTCGCTCCGTCTGCTCCCCTTCACTGATCCCCGCGCGCCCGCGGCAGAAGCCGCAGCGCGACAGGCCGCCACCGTTGATGACCGGCGCATCATTGCCGTCCTCGACATCGTGTCGGACGAACCACTCATCGGCTCCGAGACTCCCGTCGCGACGTACCTCGCGATCGTGAGCGAGTGGGTCGAAGGCCGCACACTCACGGATATCTACGAGGAGCGCGAAGGCGAAGCGATCGAGATCGACGAGGTCATGCCGGTCATACGGCAGGTCGCCATCGCACTGCAGCACAGCCACGAGGTCGGTGTCCATCACGGACGGTTGCGCCCGGGTTCCCTGCTCATCGCCGAAACCGCAGACTTCGACGATCCCTTCACCCTGCTCGGAGACACCAACGTCGTCCGGATTCGCGGCTTGGCTGTCGACGCCGCCCTGTGGCCCGATGATGCCATCGCCGGTCACGGTGCAGCAGAGGACATCACCGGCGTCGGCTCCCTGCTCTATGCCATGCTCACCGGCCGCTGGCCCCAGGGTCTGATCGATGGCATGTCACCGGCTCCCCGCGCGGCTGGCCGACTCCTCCCACCCTCCCAGGTCGTGGCTGACGTGCCGACCGCCGTCGATGAGATCTGCCTTCGAGCCGTCGGTCCGGCCGTGAGCGGCGACGCACGCAGTGCGCCGTACGCCGACATGAGTTCCGTGGTGACCGCGATGACCGCATGGGAGCAGCGTCCCGGGCGTCGGGCTTTCACCCTGGCCGGTCGAGATGCGCATCCACGGCTCACCACGGGACGTCGCGCCCTGCGCACAGTGGGGCGCATGGCACTCGCTGCCGCCGCCCTGGTGCTCATCGCGGGTGTGGGCCTCGCCGGACTCCGACTCGCTCAGAGCTCGGATTCGCCGTGGGGTGTCACCGCCGATGCCGCATCCATCGAGGTCCTGACAGAGGTCGGCGGAGGCGAGATCGTGGCCAACCCCTTCGGTGTGCCGGGTGAAATCGTGCCCGTCAACGCGACGGACTTCGATCCCCTCGGCAGTGACGGATCAGAGTCACCGGAGTTTGTCTCCAGTGCCATCGACCAGGGTGCCGATACGGCCTGGACCACCGACACCTACTTTTCCGCTGACCTCGACGGCAAGGGGGGGACAGGGTTGGTGCTGGACCTTGGCACCTCCGAAGCAGTGAGTGCTGTCCGCCTGGAACTCCAGGGTTCCGGCTCATCGGTCCGGGTGCTCGTCGCTGCCAAGCCCTACGGCAAGGTTAGTAAGTGGTCGGTCCTGGCTGAGGCGCCCGCTATCGGCACAGCCATCGACCTGCGCGCGCCCCGACCCGTCGTGGGTCGCTACGTCCTCATCTGGTTTACGCAACTGCCTCTGATTGACGGGGTGTATCAGGGCGGCATACGCGATGTGACCGTCCTGCGCTGATCCCTCAACGACTAGGCTCCCCGCGTGACCGCGCCCACCGATGCTGAGCTTCTCGCATCGCACTGTGCCGGTGACCCCGACGCATTTACCGAGCTGGTACGTCGCCACCGTGACCGCCTGTGGGCCGTTGCGATGCGGACAACGGGCAATCCCGAGGAGGCATCCGACGCCCTTCAGGATGCGTTGATATCGGCCTACCGGCGTGCCGCAACCTTCCGTGGCGAGTCCGCCGTGACCACCTGGTTGCACCGCATCGTGGTCAACGCCTCCCTCGATCGGCTCCGCAGGAGATCGGTGCGCACCTGGGTGCCGCTGCCGGAGGACGGTGCCGGGGGGGCCACCTTGATTGACGACGCCGTCCATGCCGATCCGAGCGCTGCCGTGGGGAGCTCAGAGACCACCCGCGAGGTCCGGGCGGCTCTGGCGACGCTGCCCCCCGACCAGCGAGCAGCCATCGTGCTCGTCGACCTCGAAGGCTGGTCGGTCGAGGATGCCGCACGTATGCTGGACTGCCCCCAGGGCACCGTCAAAAGTCGATGCTTCCGGGGACGCGCCAAACTCGCGGAACGGCTCCAGCATCTGCGGAACCCGGAGGCCCCAGGGGTCGTCGTACCCCTGGATAACGAATCGATGACGCCCACCACACAGATGACTCCGACCGACCCGCCCGGCGGGGATGGCCCGACGCGCCAGGGAGGTACGCCATGACCGACAGGCGTGACCCCGACTTCTTCGAGGGGGAGTTGCCTCCCCTGGACCCGGACGTGGCCGCCTGGCTCGGCAGTGACACCCCAGCCC
>JANRCR010000035.1 GCA_030726915.1 Candidatus Nanopelagicales bacterium | reverse complement strand
CCCCCAGGGATGCCGGCGTCGGGAATGCCCGTGGGGGGCGCCGGCGAACCGACGCCCCCCACGTGAGGCACTGATGCTGTCCATCACAACGACGGCTGCGCCGTTACGTGATGGTGATTCTCTACTTGATGGTGACTGTCGCGCCCGCACTCTCAAGGGCAGCCTTCGCCTTGTCGGCCGCCTCCTTGTTGACCTTCTCCAGAACAGGCTGGGGTGCACCCTCGACGAGATCCTTGGCCTCCTTGAGACCGAGACTTGTCAAGGCACGCACCTCCTTGATGACGGGGATCTTATTGTCGCCGCCAGCCTCGAGGATGACATCAAACTCATCCTGCTCAACGGCGCCGCCGGCATCCCCGCCACCCGCCGGAGCAGCTGCCGCAAGGGCAACAGGGGCAGCAGCGGTGACCTCGAAGGTCTCCTCGAATGCCTTCACGAACTCTGAGAGCTCGATAAGGGTCATCTCCTTGAACACATCGAGCAACTGATCGGTGTTCATCTTCGCCATGGTGGCGTTCCTTTCGTGATCCGGCCGAGGGCCGGGATGGTGGTGTTGGGCCTTCAGCCCTCGGACTCGGTGGTGGACTTGGGAGTGTCTGAAGACCCGTGATGAAGGGCCTCTTCAATCTTGTGGGCAACGCCCTCAACAGCGTCCTCGACTGCGTGGACGACGTCTCCGACAACCTCTTCGACCGTGTCGACGACGTCCTCCACTACGGACTCGACCTTGTCGACGACCGTCTCGTGCTCAACTGCAGCGACGGGCGCTGTGGCGACTCCCGCCCCGCCGATGATCGAGGGATCCGCCTCAGCCTTGACACGCAGCGCTTCGATCGTGCGAGCGGCCTGCGACAGCGGAGCGACAAACAAGGACGCGGCCTGAGACATTGACGCCTTCATCGCCCCGGCGAGCTTTGCGAGGAGGACCTCGCGCGACTCGAGGTCGGCCAGCTTCCTGAGTTCGGCAGCATCCATGATGCGGCCGTCCATGTAGGCGGCCTTGAGGATGAGCAGTGGGTTGTCCTTGGCAAAATCCTTCAGGCCCTTGGCTCCCTCAACCGGATCACCCTTGATGAAGGCAATCGCACTCGGTCCCGTGAGCAGGGCGTCGAAGCCCTCAACACCGGCATCGCGAGCCGCAATCTTGGTGAGGGTGTTCTTGACAACCGAGTACGTCGCCACGCCCTTGAGCGAACGGCGCAGGGCGCCAATCTGGGCAACGGTCAGCCCACGGTATTCCGTGAGGACAGCCGCCGATGAAGATCGAAACTCTTCCGTCAGCTCCGCAATCGTTGCGGCTTTGTCTTCGCGCGCCATGCGCTCCTCCTGCTCCTGCTCATCGGCCCCTCGCGGGGCCGTGGGCCCCTAGGGGCCCGGATGACCTGTGAGGTCAGATGCGCAGGGAGGGCACCGCCATCCGGCGGGCACAACCTACGCAGGTGACCCGCTGGTGCCCTCGCGGGCACCGGGTGCTTCATCAACTCGGGATCGTCATGAGTCCGAATCGAGAACCGGCGGTCTTTGGTCGGGTGCGACAGTACGGGGAACAGGGGGTCGGCGTCAAAACGACCCCCTGACCGTCAACTCCTGGAGTCAGAGCCCGCGGTCACACGTCCCGTGGTCGCCGGGTCGATCGGAATCCCCGGGCCCATGGTTGTGGAGACCGTGATTTTGCGGATGTATCGACCCTTGGCTGCCGAAGGCTTCGCCCGCAGAATCTCGTCCAGGGCGGCGAGGTAGTTATCGGTCAACTGCTCCGCGGTAAAGGAGACCTTGCCGATGGGGAAGTGCAGATTGGAGTTCTTGTCCACCCGGAACTCGATCTTGCCACCCTTGATCTCTTCAACCGCCTTGGCGACATCCATCGTCACCGTGCCGGTCTTGGGGTTGGGCATAAGCCCACGCGGGCCCAAAACCTTGCCGAGACGTCCCACCTTGCCCATGAGGTCGGGGGTGGACACAGCAGCGTCAAAATCGGTCCAGCCGCCAGCGACACGCTCAATGAGGTCATCCGAGCCGACTTCATCAGCGCCAGCAGCGCGTGCTTCTTCGGCTTTTTCGCCCGCGGCAAAAACAATCACGCGGGCAGTCTTGCCGGTGCCATGCGGCAGATTCACGGTGCTGCGCACCATTTGATCCGCCTTGCGCGGATCGACTCCGAGTCGCATGGAGACCTCGACGGTCGGATCGAACTTGACCTTGCCTGATTGCTTGGCGATGGCGATGGCCGCCTGCGGTGCGTAAAGAACATCCGGCTCAATGAGCTCCATCGCCTGGCGGTATGCCTTACTGCGCTTCATAACTGCTCCCTCAAGAGGTGGAAGGTGTGGTCTGCGGGCCGCGCTGGGCCCTCCCACGCCCACCGCGGCGCGGTGGGAATTGTGTGGATCAACCGTTGACGGTCACGCCCATCTGGCGGGCGGTGCCCTCAATGATCTTCATGGCTGCATCGATGTCGTTGGCATTGAGGTCCGGCATCTTGGTTTCGGCGATCTCGCGCACCTGGGCCTGTGTGATGGAGCCGGCGACAGCCGGAGGCGCACCCGAGCCCTTCTCCAGTCCTGCGGCCTTGAGGATCAACCGGGACGCCGGGGGCGTCTTGAGTGTGAAGTCGAAGCTGCGATCCTCATACACCGTGATCTCAACGGGGATCACCTGACCCCGTTGACCCTCGGTCGCCGCGTTGTAGGCCTTGCAGAACTCCATGATGTTGACACCATGCTGGCCCAGGGCCGGGCCGACCGGCGGGGCCGGATTGGCCAAACCCGCCTGAATCTGCAGCTTGATCATGCCGGTGATCTTCTTTTGCTTGGGCGCCATGTCTCGTCCTCGGGTCAGTTCTTCTGGATCTGGCTGAAGGCCAGTTCGACGGGGGTTTCGCGGCCGAAGATCTCGACGAGGCCAGTGACCTTGGCGGCCTCGATGTTGATCTCGGAGACGGTGGCATGCAGCGTGGCGAAAGGTCCATCCACGACGGTGACCGAGTCACCGATGGAGAAGTCCACGACGCGCACTTCGGAGGGTGCCGCCCCGCCACCGGCTCCACCAGCACCGGGTGATCCGGGCTTGCGCTCGGGCGCCGGAGCAAGGATCGCCACGACCTCATCGAGAGACAGCGGGGACGGATGGTGACCGTGGCCGACAAAGCCGGTAACACCTGGGGTGTGGCGCACAGACCCCCACGATTCATCGGTGAGCTCCATGCGCACCAGAACGTATCCGGGGAACTTGGTGCGGCGTACCAGCTTGCGCTGGCCCTGCTTGATCTCGGTGACCTCTTCCATGGGCACCTCAACCTGGAAGATGTAATCCTCCATATTGAGGGAAAGGATGCGGGTCTCCAGGTTGGATTTCACGCGATTTTCGTAGCCCGCGTAGGAGTGCACGACAAACCACTCACCCGCCGCAAGTCGCATCTGCTCGCGGAAGGCCTCGACGACGTCTTCTTCGTCTTCGGCGGCTTCCTCGTCTTCGCTCGCCAAGATCTCCTCGGCAGCGTCCACAACTTCAGCCGTCAGAATCTCCTCGGCTTCCACCTCGTCAACGACCGCTTCCATGACAACCTCGTCAACGACGGCCTCAACGACGGCCTCAACGACGGCCTCAGCGAGGACCTCCTCGATGACCGCGTCAGCATCGGCAGGGGCGATGCCACCCTCAGCCTGGAAGACAAGAGACGGTGCCGGCGCCTGGGAGGCGTCAGCAGACTCGGTTGTGGAGAAGTCGGTCACGGGTGTCAGGGCTCCTGGAATCGGGCGCTCATCCGAAGATGAGGAGCACCCCTCGAGTGAAGACGAAGTCGTAGGCAGCCACGATCGCGGCCATGACGGCCACGAAGACGATCACCACGATGGTGTAGGTGACGAGTTCCTTGCGGGTCGGCCAAATGACCTTGCGGAGTTCGGCCACAACCTGGCGCAAGAAGAGCGCTAGCCGCCCAAACAACGACAATCTGGCTTCACTGTGTGCTTCGCTGCTCACCGGATGCCTTCCTGTCGTCGCGTGAATGGATCGAAAAACGGGTAAATCTCACAGCTGGGCTGCGGCGTACATCAAGCGAACTGCGTCGAGCGACCTACGTGGAGCAGGGCCGGAGGGACTCGAACCCCCAACCACCGGTTTTGGAGACCGGGACTCTACCAATTGAGCTACGGCCCTGAGGCGACCGTCGCCCCTTGGCACGTGCCTGCGGGCAGGCATATGACAGGGTGAGAAAGCCACCGGCGACGGGAGTCTACGTGGCCCGGTATCGGCCGGTCCAATCCGCCTCCCCCCACCTTCGCGACGGCCCGTGCCGCGACTGGTTGGATGCCCCTATGGCTTCCCGAGTCTCCCGGCGCATCGGCGCCATTTCTGAGTCCGCCACCCTCGCCGTCGACGCCAAGGCTAAAGCCCTCAAGGCTGCCGGTCGCCCGGTCATCGGTTTTGGGGCGGGTGAGCCCGATTTCCCCACACCCGACTACATCGTTGAGGCGGCGGTCGCTGCCTGCCGGGACCCACGCTGGCACCGATACACGCCCGCGGCCGGACTGCCCGAACTGCGTGAGGCCGTCGCCGCCAAGACCTTGCGCGATAGCGGGTACGCCGTCACCGCGAGCCAGGTGCTCATCACCAACGGCGGCAAGCAGGCCCTCTACAACACCTTCGCGGCGCTCCTCGATCCCGGCGACGAGGCAATCCTGCCGTCGCCCTACTGGACGACGTACCCGGAGGCGATCCAGCTGGCTGGTGGAGTCCCCGTGATTGTCGCCACCGACGAGGCGAGCGGCTATCGCGCCACGGTCGAGCAACTGGAGGCCGCGCGTACACCACGAACGAAGTTGCTCGTCTTCGTGTCTCCATCGAATCCCACCGGCGCCGTCTACGCCCCTGAGCAGGTCGCTGCGATCGGCCGATGGGCGGTCGAGCACGGAATCTGGGTCGTGACCGATGAAATCTACGAGCACCTGGTCTACGGCGATGCCCACTTCGCGTCGATGCCCGTGCTCGTGCCCGAGATCGCCGACACGTGCGTCGTCGTCAATGGGGTCGCGAAAACGTACGCCATGACCGGCTGGCGGGTGGGCTGGATGATCGGCCCCAACGACGTCATCAAGGCTGCGGGCAATCTGCAGTCCCACGCCACGTCCAATGTGGCCAACGTGTCCCAAATCGCTGCGCTCGCTGCCGTGTCAGGTGATCTATCCGCAGTCGAGGCGATGAAGGCCGCATTCGACCGCCGTCGATTGCACATCGTTGACCTGCTCTCAGCCATTCCCGGAGTCGACTGCCCCACCCCGGAGGGTGCGTTCTACGTCTATCCCTCGGTCAAGGGTGTCCTGGGCACGCAGATCCGGGGCCAAAGACCGCAGTCTTCGGCTGACCTCGCGTCACTCATCCTGGACGAGGCGGAGGTCGCCGTCGTCCCGGGTGAGGCCTTCGGAACACCGGGCTATCTGCGCCTGTCCTACGCCACGAGCGACTCCGATATCAACGAGGGCGTCGGCCGCATCGCGGCGCTGCTCGGTGAGGCTCGATAGCCGGGCGGGATGCCCAGGCGCCCCGGGTGACGCTGATCCGCGCTCACGACGCATTCTTCGGGAAAATGAGCGAGGTTTCCTCAACTTTTTTCCCGAAGAAGACCGCTACTGCGTCCCGGAGTCCAGTGAGCAGCCGATGAGACGTGGCTCAGGCTCCAACGTGATACCGAAGTGGTCGCGTACGCCGCTACGAATCGAGCGGGCCAGGTCGACGACGTCGGCCGCCGTGGCACCGCCCTGATTGGTGATGGCCAGCGTGTGCCGCGATGACAGGCGCGCAGCGCCCGCCCCGGGATAGCCGCGAGGGAAGCCCGCGCGTTCAACGAGCCACGCTGCGCTCGTCTTGACTCCCCCGCCGGGCTGCTGCCATTGGGGAGCCCCCTCGGGGATCCGATCGGGGTCGACGATCGGATTGGTGAAGAACGAGCCCACACTCCAGGTGTCGTGATCAGCAGCATCAAGGACCATGCCCTTAGCGCGACGCAGGTCCAGCACCGCCGTGCGCACGTCGCTCATGGCGGCCCGCTCACCCAGATCGATCCCCAGCCGCCCTGCCAGCTCCGGGTAGCGCACGGGACCGGATAGCGAGCCGAGCGGGAGCTGGAACGTCACGGAGAGGACGACGTAGCGATCGGGGCTGTCTTTGAAACGTGAGGCGCGATAGCCGAAGCCGCACTCTCCCGCGGGAAGCGTCAGGATCTGTCCAGCCTGACGGTCGAACGCCGTCACGCGGGCGATGGTGTCGGCGACCTCTTGACCGTAGGCGCCGACGTTTTGAATCGGTGTCGCACCCGTGAGGCCGGGAATGCCCGAGAGTGCTTCGAGCCCGGTCCAGCCCTCCGCGACGGCGCGTGCGACGAGGTCGTCCCACGGCTCACCGGCCTGCACCTGCACCCACGCGCCCGAGCATGAGTCGATCGTGGCGTCGATGCCGCGATGGCGGTCCAGGACGACGGTGCCGGGGAAACCATCGTCGGCGACCACGATGTTGCTGCCGCCACCCACGATCAGCAGGGGCTCACCCGTTGCATCCGCCGCGGTGACAGCGTCGATGAGGTCGGCGGGCGTCTCCGCTGTGACGAGTGTGTGCGGGGCTCCGCCCACCCGGAGGGTGGTGAGGTCCGCGAGGGGCGTGGTCACGCGACGCGGACGATGGCCACCGCATTGCCGAGGACCTTCTGGCCCTCGTACGTCGCGGTGAGCATGACCTTCACGCGGCCATTGTCCAACACCTCGGTGACCTCACCCGATACCTCGATCTCAGATCCTCGATCGTCATCGGCGACGGGCACGGGGCGCGTGAACCGCACGGCGTACTCCTCCAGGGCCCCTGGATCACCGATCCAGTCGGTCACGACGCGTGCCGCCTCCGCCATGGTGAACATGCCATGGGCGATGACATCGGGCAGTCCCACGGACGTGGCGAAGCGCTCATTCCAGTGAATGAGGTTGAAGTCACCCGATGCTCCGGCGTAGCGCACCAGGTCCAAGCGCGTCACCCGGAAGGTCTGCGATGGCACCAGCGTGCCGACGGTGATGGGGCTCACGACGGGTCCTCCGCGGTGCCGCGCGAGACGATCACGGTGGTCGTGGTCACGACCGGCTCGCCTGCCTCCGTCGCAAGCTCGACGCGCGTGGTGACGATGTCATTGCCAGCCACGGATCGAATAGCCTCGATCGTGGCGGTGGCGATGAGTGAATCCCCCGCAACGATGGGACGTGCGTAGGAGAAGCGTTGCTCACCGTGGACAACCCGCGAGTAGTCCAGGCCCAACTCAGGGTCCATGGCGGCCTGGCTTGAGCCGGCGTAGGCCACGACGAAGGCGAAGGTGGGGGGAGCCACGACATCGCTGTAGCCGAGGGCCCGCGCAGCCTCAACACTGTGGTACGCCGGATTCAGGTCACCGATCGCGGTGGCAAACTCGCGCACCTTTTCTCGGCCGACAACGTAGGCGGGCGTTGACGGGTAGGTCCGCCCCACCAGCGCCGCGTTGAGGGTCAGCGGGTCTCCTTGTGCACCGTGTGCGTCTTGCACGTCGGGCAATACTTGCTGACCTCAAGGCGATCCGGATCATTCCGGCGGTTCTTCTTGGTGATGTAGTTGCGGTTCTTGCAGTCCTGGCAGGCCATCGTGATCTTGGGCCGGACATCTGAAGACTTGCTGGCCACGAGGCCCTCCTGTCGTACGGCGCCGAAGCACCTCTTGGTGGACACCGAAACTCGGCGCCCCTTGCGGCTTGCACCGCGGTTGCGGCGTACACCGCGTCGTAGCGGAGGCCGGACTTGAACCGGCGACACAGCGATTATGAGCCGCTTGCTCTGCCAGGCTGAGCTACTCCGCCCCTGTGGATACGGTCCGTCGTTGGACCACTCCGAGCCCCTTTACGGAATCGAACCGTAGACCTTCTCCTTACCATGGAGACGCTCTGCCGACTGAGCTAAAGGGGCGCACGAGCGTGAGCCCGCAGCCCGGGAAGCGTACACGCCCGCCAGCCGACCCCCTCAATGCAGGGGCGAGGCCTGGTTTCAGGCACCGGTTGGCGTCCGAGGCTCAAGACCTGTTCGATGGGGTCATGAGTGATACGTGGACCGCTGCCGATATCCCGAACCTCGAGGGCCGTCGCGCCATCGTCACAGGAGCCAACTCCGGCCTCGGCTACGAAACGGCCCTGGCGCTGGCGACCCATGGCGCCGAGGTCACCCTGGCTGTGCGGGATACCGACAAGGGACGGGCCGCCGCTGATGCCATCCGTGCCCACACTCCCGATGCCCGCCTCGACGTCCACCGTCTCGATCTGTCGGATCTGGCCTCGGTTGATGAATTCGCGTGGCTGTGGCGCGAGGCCCATCCCGATGGCGTGGATCTCCTCATCAACAACGCCGGCATCATGGCCATCCCGCGCCGGGAGAGCGCGAATGGCTACGAGATGCAGTTGGCCACCAATCACCTGGGGCACTTTGCCCTCACCGGCCGGCTCCTCGAGGCGATCCGACCGGATGGTCGGGTTGTGACGGTGTCCTCGCAAGCCCATCGCATGGGCAGCATCAACTTCGATGACCTGATGGGCCAGCGGCGCTACGGATCCTGGCGCGCCTACGGGCAGAGCAAACTTGCCAACCTGCTTTTCATGCGCTCCCTGTCCGAGCGCCTCGCGAATGCCGGATCCTCGGTGATGTCCGTCGCAGCGCATCCCGGCTTTGCCAGCACCCATCTGCAGGCGGTGGCACCGGAGATGAAGGGTCGTGGCTGGCAGGTGAAGATCATGGACGGTGTCAACAAGGTCATGGCCCAGAGTGCGGCCATGGGGGCCCTCCCCACGTTGTACGCCGCGACATTCCCGGCGATCCGCAGTGGTGACTACGTCGGGCCGGATGGATTCGGTGAGCAACGCGGACATCCGCGTCTTGTCGGCATGACGAGCGCTGCCCGCGACACGGCAGTGGCCGATCGACTCTGGAGCGTCAGTGAAGAACTCACCGGCGTGCACTACCTCGACGCGAAGGACGCCACCGCACGTGGGCAGCACCGTAGGAGTGACTACCTCGACTTCTTCGGCAACACCTAGTCCCGCGCAGGATCAATGACGACCTTGATGCTCTCCGGATTCATCGACATGTGCATTGCGGCATCAGCTTCTGCGAGGCCGAATTCATGACTGACAAAGTCCTCAAAGGGATAGCGGTCGGCGTAGCGCTCCAGCAGGCGCAGTGCCGGGCCGTATCCGGTGGACGGGTGATTAGTCAGACCGATGAGTCGGATGTTCTTACTGCAGACATGCCGGTGGATATTCATGGTGACCTCGCCGGTGTCGGCGAAGTTGCCCATCTCCAGCATCATCCCGCCACGCTTGAGCATCTCGATGCCTTCGACAAAGGACGCCGGCGTATTGGCCATGTGCAGCACCACATCGGCACCACGACCACCTGTCAGGCGCATGACCTCGGCGATGCGATCCTCAGCCGACGTGGTGGTCACATTGAGCGTCACCTCGGCACCACAGCGCTTGGCGAAGGCCAGCCGATGCTCCGATAGATCGGTCGCGATGATCTGGCCGGCTCCCATCATGTCGGCCTTGGCGATGTGCAGCAGCCCAAGTGGCCCCGAGCCGATGACGACGACGGTGTCCCCGGAGTTAAACCCCTCCATGGCGTACGACGAAAACTCCTTGACCTTGTCCAGCGATGCCGTGCAGGCCATGAGTTCCGCCAGGACTGCGACGCGCGGTGAGAGACCGCTGGGCACCTTGTAGACGAAGGTGTCCGGTCGCAGGTACATCTGCTCCGCCATGCCCCCGAAGAGGTGCGGGGCGACCGCGGAGGTGAGTGAGTTGCCGTAGCACTCGCTGTTTTCGCACCAGACGTATCCCATGACGTGCTTGCACTCATAGCAGTGGCCGCAAATAATGTCGGGGCACATCGTCACGCGGTCGCCCACCTTGAGCGGCTTGCCGTAGAACTCCAGGATCTCCCCGGATCGCGGCCCCAGCTCAGAGATAAGGCCGACATTCTCGTGACCCTGGATGATCGGGAACGGCGTATCCGTCTCGGCGGGGGTGCCGACGTACTGCTTGGTCTCACCCAGGTAGGTGTGCTTGTCGGTGCCGCAGATGCCGGCCATCTCGATCTGCATGAGCGCCGAGCCCTCCGGCAACCTCGGCCACGGGAATGTCTGGACCTCGTAGTGGCCCGGTCGGGTGAGCACAGCGGCGCGAATATCGGTCATAGCGGCCACCGTATGCCCGCGTAGCCCGGTCCGGAAGCCCCTTGGGGGTCATCGCCACCGACAGCGCGGGCACACGGGCATGGCCCATTGGCCCATTGGCCCAGTAAAAGGTCGGGGATGAGATTGTGGACGTCGGTGGACGTACCTGCATCGGCGAGAGGGAACCGCCACTCATCCCACCTCCAGCGAAAGGCTCAGCGCATGCGCGGAATAGCCCTTGTTGTGCTCAGCGCACTGGGCCTCGCGCTGACGGCGTGCGGGAGCCCTGCCTCACCCTCGGCCACGACAGGCGCGGATTCCCTCACGGTCCTGTGCACCGTTGACGAGGCGTGGTGCACCAAGCAGGTGGAGGCATTCCAGGCGGAGACGGGCATTCCCACCACGTTCGAGCGCAAGAGCGCGGGGGACGCGCTGTCACTCATCCGGGGCGCAGCGGGGAAGCCCGAGTTCAGCGTCTGGTGGGGAGGCGCCTCCGACACCTACGAAGCCGCCAAGGGGGACGGGCTCCTCGAGCCCTACCAGTCGCCCAACGCCGCCAGCGTCGACACCCGCTACAAGGACGCCGACGGCCTGTGGACCGGCATCTATGCGGGCGTGCTCGCCTTCTGCTCGAACTCCGACACGCTCCGCAAGGACGGGCTGTCCGCGCCAACCTCATGGGATGACCTGCTGAGCCCGCAGCTACAAGGCCAGGTCTCCATGGCTCATCCCAGCACCTCGGGCACCGCGTACACAGCACTCTGGACGCTCAGAACGCTTCTGGGGAGCGATGACGCGACCTTCGCCTACCTCGACCAGCTGAAGGCCAACGTCGGCGCCTTCACCACGAGCGGCTCGGCCCCCGTGGGCGAGGTGTCGGAGGGGAACGCAGCCGTGGGCGTGGTCTTCGCGCACGACTGCCTGTCGGCGATCAACACGGGGGCGCAGCAACTGAGTGTCTCGTTCCCCACCGAAGGCACGGGGTACGAGATCGGTGCCACCGCGCTGCTCAAGGGCGCCCCGAACCCGGATGCCGCCCGCCGCTGGATCGACTGGGTCCTCACCGCCAAGGCCCAGGAGATCGGTGCGCTAGCGGGGGCCTTCCAGGTGCCGCTCAACCCGGACGCTGCGGTCTCCCCGTTGTCGGTGCAGCTACGAGACGTCACGCTCGTTGACTACAACGCGGCGGAGGCTGGTGCTCAGCGCACCGCTCTCACCCTTCGATTTGAAGAGCAGATTGCCGCGGCGCCCACGGAGTAGGGCATCAGCCTTTCTCCCATTGACGGGCCTCGTCCGATCCGCACACCGCTGAGGGGGCCGAAAAGACTTATCCCCCCACGGTGTGTGAGGGGATAAGGCTGGTGGCAGGTACTGGATTTGAACCAGTGAAGCTTTCGCGACGGATTTACAGTCCGCTCCCATTGGCCGCTCGGGCAACCTGCCAGGACGCACCATCGTAAAGGTGCCCGTTCGTGACGTGCATCCGCACCCGCGCTGGGGCCTGCATGAGGTGTCTCCTAGGACCCATCCCTGGCGCGGCGCAGCGCACTGAGCAGGCTCGGTGCCACCGCGACGCCGGGACCAAAAGCATGCTCGGTCACCGGCACACCGATGAACGCCGCTCCGGCGTCCATCGCAGCCGCGTGATCCCACGACGAGTCACCGATCATGACGGTCTGGTCCACCGGCACCCCGAGGCTCTGCGCTGCAACGACGAGACCGGCCCCCGAGGGCTTCGCGGGGATCAGGGGATCGCGCCCGACGATGACGTCCATATCGATGCCGTGATGATGCAGCGTCGCGCGAGCGACGGTCTCGGGGAGCAGGGTGACCACTGCCCGGGGGAGGCCCCGCAACTCCTCATCGATCCGGGCAAGCCCCGGCATCGCGACCGACCGCGATATCGCAGCCCGCTCATGCGCTGCCACCAGATCGGATGCCTCGCTCCAGCGGGAGTCTCCGGCCAGCGCCACGAGGATCGCCATCGTCGACAGGGTCGGAGCATCCCAGTCAGCATCGGGCACCTCCGCGTGCACGCCCGCACCGACAAGGTCCGTCAGATCCTGCAGGGCACGCGCATAGTCGGTGAAGGACTGCAGGTCCACGAGGGTGCGATCGAGGTCAAAGAGGATGGCCCGGGGATGATGCATGACCCCATGGTCCACAATATGTGCATGGCCGACAACAGTTTTGACATCGTCTCCAAACTCGACCGCGCCGAGATCGATAACGCCGTCAATCAGACGGCCAAGGAACTCGCCCAGAGATTCGACTTCAAGGGCACGGGTGCCCAGGTCGAATTCAAGGGTGAGATGACGATCGATATCGAGGCCGAGACGGAAGATCGCGCGCGAGCTGCTCTTGAGGTGCTCAAGGAAAAGTTGGTCAAGCGCGGCATAAGCCTCAAGGTGCTTGATGCGGGTGAGCCTCGGTCATCGGGTCGACTGCACAAGATCGCCTGCCAGCTGAAAGAGGGCATCAGCCAGGAGCAGGCCAAAAAGCTCGCCAAACTCATCCGCGATGAAGGTCCGAAGAAGGTCAAGACCCAGGTCACGGGCGATGAGTTGCGCGTCTCCAGCCCGAGTCGAGATGACCTTCAAAGTGTCATGGCGCTCGTCAAGGATGCCGACCTCGACTTCCCCGTGCAGTTCGTCAACTATCGCTGACGTCAAACTCCTCAAGTCGTTCAATTCCGTGTCGCAGATCCTGCGGCACGACGCCGGGGTAGTGGTGCTGCGGGACCCACGCGAGAGCGTCAAAGGGACATACGTCGACACAGATGCCGCAGTACATGCACAGGCCCCAGTCGATGGTGAACCGATCAAGCACGGCAACGCTGCGTGGGCGCCGCGCTCCCGGCTCGGTCACCTCGATGGTGTGGCTCTCGATCTCGATACACCAGTCGGGGCACTCGCGGACACAGATCATGCATGAGGTGCAGGCGCTTGCATCAAGCGCGATCGCCCCCCGCGCGCGCGGTGGAATCGCACTCACGAGCCCTCACCCAGCCACTCCGGAGGCACTCCCGGTGGAGTCACGGCTCGACGCGATCGACGACCCGTCGTCTCCTCCACGGCACCGGGCCATGGCGTCTCGACACGGGCAACGAGCGGAGTGTCCTTGCGCAGGGGCGGCGGGCCGGACGTTGATTGCAGCAGGAGCGGTCGCAGGTCGGGGTGCCCGCTGATCTCGACCCCGAACATCTCGTGAATTTCGCGTTCATGCCACGCGGCAGCGGGCAGGATGGACGTCACCGACTCCAGAACGGGGTCCGCCCGCGGCAGGCGAACATGGCCGAAGACATGGGCGTGATCCTCGATCCTCACCAGGTGGATGACGATCTCGATCACCCCATCCCGGGGCAGGTCCACCGCGGTCAGCAGATCGAGTTGATCAAATCCCTCCTCGACGAGGCGGGCTACCCCGCTCAGCCACGGGTCCAGGACCACACCGGGTGGACTTCCCGCGCTCATACCGGGACCACAAGCGAGACGAGAGCATCGATGAGTGCCTCGGGGCGGGGGGGACATCCGGGTACGTACGTCGACACGGGGATCACGGTGTCGACGCCCTTGGTCACGCAGTACGAATCCCAATAGGGACCACCTGAGTTGCTGCACGCCCCAAACGACACCGCAGCCTTGGGCTCGGGCAACGCCTCCCACGCACGTACCACCTCCGGCACGAGAGCATCGGTGACCGTGCCCGAGATGACGAGGACCGCGGCAGTGCCCGGCTCCTCCGGTGCGGGGATCAGCAACCCGCGCGCAATCGCCGAGGCGAATTCGACGGCGCAGCAGGCCAGGCCGAGGTCACGGATATGCACCCGCACCTCGGGCCGGTCGGCCACGGCGTAGCAGCGCTGAGTCACTCCCGCAGGCTACCCACCCGCGTGGGCGGGCGACGGATGCACTCTCGTCCGACGCAGGGATACCCGGGGCAAACCGATAGGGTCACGCGATTGTGACCCCTCCACGCACGTCACCGCCTTCTAACCCCACCTCGGGCCTGCTCTTCGCCATGGGGGCCTTCGGCCTGTGGGGTGTCTTCCCTATCTACTTTTCCTTCTTCGACGGGGTCAACCCCATTGAGGTGGTCGCCTACCGCATCCTGTGGTCCTTCCTCTTTGTCGCGATTCTGCTCTTCTTTATCCGCGGCTGGAGTGCAGCGGGCCAGGCTCTGCGCAATCCTCGACAGTTAGGCCTGTTGACCCTGGCCTCCATCGCCATCGCGATCAACTGGACAACCTACGTCTACTCCGTATCGACTGACCAGGTCGTTGAGTCTGCGCTCGGATACTTCATCAATCCGCTCCTCACCGTGGCCCTGGGCGTTGTGATCCTGCATGAGCAGCTGAACCGCAACCAGGTCATCGCGGTGGCGATCGCCGCGGTCGGTGTCATCACCATCGGGTTTGCCGAGTGGGCAGTTCCCTGGATCGGCCTCACGCTGGCGCTGAGTTTCGGTTCGTACGGCCTCCTGAAGAAGATGGCCGGAGTGGGAGCGGTGCCTGGACTGACAGTGGAGACGCTCGTGCTCCTGCCCATCGCCGCCATCGCCCTCGGCTACTTCGAGGTGAAGGGCAGTGCGGCCGTGGCCAATAGCGGGTGGGGCATGGGCGTCCTCCTGGCGCTCCTCGGGCCCATCACGGCCATCCCTTTGATGTGGTACTCCGCGGCTGCTAATCGCCTTCCGCTCGCCACGCTCGGTGTCCTGCAGTACTTCACACCGACGGTGATCTTCATCCTCGGCATCACCGTCTTTGGCGACTCCGTCAATACCGGTGAGTGGGTGGGCTTCGGCCTCATCTGGATCGCCCTCGCGGTCTTCTCCGTCGACGCGGTACGCCGATCCCGACGCCCGAGCGACCCCGATGAAGTCGAGGCGCCCGAGTCGCTTGACACGCCCTAGGCGCTACAGCCCGGCACGCTTGGCCTTGATGAGCAGGTCACTGCGACCCTTGGCCCCCACCATGCCCGAGAGGGCGGCGATGTCACCCTTGATCGTTGCCAGGCTGTAGCCCAGGGCAGCGGCGATGTCACGCGTCGCCTCCCCCGTGCGAATGCGGACAAGCACCTCTCGCTGGCGCGCCGTCAACTCCAGGGGTGGCGGTCCACCGGTCAGTGCCCGTGCATCACCGTGGATGGCCCTGTCCGCCAGGACCCACAGGGTCGTCGCATCTGTCAAACCCTGCAGGGTCGCTCGCAGTTGCCAGGTGCGATCGACGGGCCCGACGAAGGTCAACACGAGGAATCCGATCGGTGCCCCACGGTGCACCAGCGGGATGAAGCCGATATCGCCACTGGGTGGTAGATCTCGATAAAAGGGCGCGGACAGCGGATACTCCTCCGCCACGTGCTTGGCAGCCATGAACTTCTCGATACCCGTGCGATACGTCTCCGCACCGGGCAGGTGCATGTCAGCGCTCACGACTCCGTAGGCCGACGCCGTCCTCGGGCCCAGCCCATAGGACCCGACGAGATCCAGACTGCGATCGTCATGCGGGCGGGCGGCGTACACCATGGCCATATCACCCCCGTAGGGAGCGAGGAGTCCGCGCGTCATCGAGTAGGCCATCGAATCACCGGAGGGCTGATCCCTCAGGACCGCTAGGTAGGCGAGCAGGGGAGACGCATCCGGCGAAAAGTCATCGTTGCTGTCCATCGCCTCACACATCCCTTCGTCGAGGCTATAGCCGGGTGATAGCCCGTCAATTCCGGTCGAATTCACCTTCGCAAGCCGATAAAACTGTGTCGTCCGCCAGTCGCGGGGGTGGCGGAACGGGCCTTGGCTTGCTGGCTCGCGCCGTCGGGGGGGACGTTGCGCTGAGCCAGCAAGCCAAGCCCTGCCAGCCTAAAGGCGAGATGGGCACCCCGATGGGGAACTTTCACAATCCCTAGGCTGGAGCCGTGCCCGACTCCCCCTATGACACCCCCGAGCGGCGTGCCCTGCGTTCCTTGGTCACGGACTTCACCCAGCGTGAGATCCTGCCCTCCTTGGCGGCGTGGGAGCAGGAGGGCCACCTGCCCCGGGACCTGCACCTGCGTGCTGCCGGCGCGGGGATCCTCGGGATCGGATTTCGTGAAGATGTCGGTGGATCCGGGGGCGACCTCGTGGACGTCGTCACCTTCACCGAGGCCCTTCTGGAGGCGGGAGCCAGTGGAGGCGTCATCGCCGGACTCTTCAGCCACGGGATCGCGCTCCCCCACGTGGTCGACGAAGTCGACCGACGCCGGGATCGCGGTGACCATGCGGGAGCCGAGGACCTCGTTGAGCGCATCATCGCGCCCGTCTTGCGCGGGGAGGCGATCGCCAGTCTCGCTGTCACGGAGCCCGATGGTGGATCCGACGTTGCGCGGCTGCGCACGGGAGCGACACGAAGAGACGCAGGCCCGTGGGAGGTCACCGGGGCCAAGACCTACATCACCTCCGGTGTGCGTGCTGACATCGTCGTCATGGCCGTGCGGACCGGGACGATGGAGGATGGAGCTGCAGGCATATCGCTCATGATTGTGGATCCGCGATCCCCCGGGTACGCCACTCCGCGGGCACTGGCGAAGATGGGTTGGTGGTGCAGTGATACGGCGGAGTTGGCCTTCGATGCCGTCCGCGTCGAGGACCGGGATGTCCTTGGCGAGGGGATGGGATTCGCCTCTCTGGCACGCCATTTCGTCTCCGAGCGCATCAGCCTGGCGGTGACCGCCTACTCCACCGCGCAGCGAGCACTTGATCTCACGGTGGCCTGGTGCCGCAACCGCGAAACCTTCGGCCGGCCCCTGATAGCCCGGCAGGTCCCGCGACACACCCTCGTGGACATGCATCGCCGCATCAGCGTCGCCCGCGCCTACACGCGTGAGGTCGCGGTGCGCTACTCCCAGGGGGAAGCGGTCATCCTGGAGGCACTCCTCGCCAAGAACACCGCGGTGGAGGCGTGCGATCACGTTGTCGATCAGGCCGTCCAACTCCACGGGGGCATGGGATACATGCGGGAAAGCGAAGTCGAACGCCACTACCGCGATGCTCGTGTGCTCGGGATCGGTGGCGGATCAACCGAGGTCATGAACGATCTCGCGGCGCGACTGCTCGGCTACTAGCGCGGTCAGCCCGTGCGGGTGACAACGAAGTCGCACAGGGCTGCCAGCGCGTCACGTGCACTGCCCTCGGGCAGATCTCCCAGGGTGTCCCTTGCCCGGTCAGCCCAGCGTCGAGCCTCATCGCGGGCGATATCGAGGGCTGCGTGCTCCCGCAGTCGCTGCAGTGCCTCGGCGTGATCAGCATCCTCGATGAGCGGGCGGGTCAAGAGATCCTGCAATCGAGGATCGGTGTCCATGGACAGGGCAATCAGACCGGTGAGCGTCGGCACTCCCTCACGCAGATCCGTGCCGGGGACCTTGCCTGAGTCTCGCGAGTCGCTCGCGATATCGACGATGTCATCAGCGAGTTGGAAGGCGACTCCAATCTGCTCACCGAAGGCCGTCATCGTGTCGATGACCTGAGGCGGCGCCCCGGACATCATCGCGCCGAAGCGGCCGGACGTGGCAATCAAGGAGCCTGTCTTGTCAGAGAGGACACGCAGATGATGGCGGACAGCATCATCGCCTTCGGGTCCGACGGTCTCGCGAATCTGACCCGTGCACAGACGCTCAAACGTCTGCGCCTGTATGCGGACCGCATCGGGGCCGAGATCCGCGAGGATGCTGGATGCCTTCGCGAAGAGGAAGTCCCCCGTCAGGATCGCAATAGTGTTGTCCCAGCGCGCGTTTGCCGACGCTGCGCCCCTGCGCAAATTGGCCTCATCCATGACGTCGTCGTGGTAGAGCGTCGCGAGATGAGTCAGTTCGACAACCACCGCGGAGGGGATGACTCCCGCAGCCCGAGGATCGCCAAACTCCGCGGCCAGCAGGACGAGCAGGGGTCGGAACCTCTTGCCTCCCGCGTCGACAAGGTGCCGCGACGCTTCGGTGACAAAGGGATAGTCGCTGCGGACCGACGCACGCAGGTCAGACTCGACTCGTTCAAGTCCATGGGCTAGTCGAGCCTCGAGGGACTCATCGAGCACCCCCAGGCCCAGCAGCGACCCCGAGGGATGTGGACTCATGGTGACTCCACTATCGCAGGAATACGCCAGCCTGCTCGATGAGGTCGAGCACGGGCTGAGGGAGTATGCCGAGAATCACAGTCACCGCAGCGGAAATCGACAGAGCGAGTGTTGTGAAGGCGGAGGGAACAGCAACCCGTGGGCCGCCCTCGACCGGATCCCTGAAAAACATGATCACGATGACACGGACATAGAAGACGGCGGCAATCACACTCGCCACCACACCGACAATGACCAGCGCGACCGCACCCGCACTCAGGGCGGCCTCAAAGACCAGGAATTTGGCGATGAATCCACTGGTGAGGGGGATGCCAGCGAGCGCCAGCATGAAGATCGCAAAAGTCGTCGCCACCACAGGCGACGTGCGGCCCAGCCCAGCCCACTGATCCAATCGTGTGACCTCACCAGAGGCGTCCCGCACCATCGAGATGACAGCGAAGATCCCGAGAGTGGTGAAGGAGTAGGCAATGAGATAGAAGATCACTGCTTGCAGTCCCTGCGGACTCGCCGACGAGACGCCCATGAGGATGAAGCCGACCTGAGCGATCGATGAGTAGGCGATCATGCGCTTGATATCCGTTTGCGCGATGGCAACGAGCGAACCAACGATCATGGTGAGGCCCGCAATCACCCACAGGAGCGGCTCCCAATCCCACCTCAGCCCACCAAAAGCAACGTAGTACACCCGGAGCAGCGCACCGACCGCGGCGATCTTGACGGCTGCTGCCATGAAGGCCGTCACGGGCGCCGGTGACCCCTGGTACACATCGGGCACCCACTGGTGGAAGGGGACCGCGCCGACCTTGAAGAGCAATCCCACGGAAATCATGGCCACGCCACCCACCACGAGTGTCGTTTCACCCGGCTTGGCCGCGAGAGCGTCGGAAATCACCGCGAAATCAACACTTCCGGCAAAGCCGTACATCAAAGCCGAACCGAATAGGAAGAACGCTGAGGAGAACGCCCCGAGGATGAAGTACTTCAGCGCAGCCTCCTGCGACAGCAGGCGACGCCGGCGGGCCATGCCCGCGAGGAGGTACAGCGGGAGCGACATGACCTCGAGAGCAACAAACATGATGAGCAGATTTGTCGAGGTGACGAACAGCAGCATGCCGAGCACCGCAAAGAGGAAGAGCGGCCAGACCTCCGTCTGGAGGTAGCCACGCGCCGTCAATTCGCGCTCCTCAACCGATCCCGGCAATGCCGAGGCTCGGGGTGCGAAGGCGTCCCCGGCGGGATCGAGTTGTCGCTCGGCCAGCAGCATCGCGGAGACGAAGGCGACGATAATGATGAGACCCATGAGGAGTACGCCGGGGCCATCCAGGGCCAGCGCTCCCTCAACCTCCAGCGATCGGGTGCCGGACTGCCAGATGAGCGCGCTGAACGCTGCGACCAGAGAGCCAAACACCAGGACGAGTTGGACGGGGCGACGAGCCCGGCGCCCGAGGAAGGTCTCGACCAACACACCCAGCACGGCAGCTCCGCCCACGATGATGAAGGGCAGGATCGTGAGGAAGTCGATCGACGGTGCGGTCATGACCTCGGTGTTCACTGCTCACCCCCCAGGACGCCGATCGTGGGCACCGGATCGGTGACCCCGACCACCTCCAGGGTGCGTTCCACCGCGGGATTGACCACATCAAACACGGGAGCGGGGTAGACGCCGAGCACGATGGTCAGCAGCACGATGGGGACCAGCGCGGTGATCTCCCGGCCACGCAGGTCGGGGATACCTTCCACATGCGGGGAGGGCGGACCTGTGGCCACCTTTTGGTAGTACCGCAGCGCGTACACGGCGGTCAGGACGATGCCGATAGAGGCGATGACACCGACGACCACGTAGCGTGAGAACGTGCCCAGCAGCACCAGGAATTCGCCCACAAAACTTGCGAGGCCTGGCAGAGCAAGTGAGGACATCGTCGCAAAGAGCAGGAATCCAGCGAGGACGGGTGCGACCTTGTTGACGCCACCGTAGGCAGCGATGGCGCCGAGGCCCCCGGCCCGCTGCATCAGGAATCCGGCCGTGAGGAAGATCGCCGCCGTGGACAGACCGTGGGCGAGCATGTAGACGACCGAGCCCGTCGCACCCCAGGATGTGAAGACAAAGATGCCCAGAGCGATAAAGCCGAAGTGCGACATCGAACTGTAGGCAAAGAGTCGCTTCATATCCGTCTGGCCAAAGGCTACGAGAGCGCCGTAGATGATGCCGATGACAGCCATCGCGATGATCACGGGCGCGTAAAACTCCGACGCCGTCGGGAAGATCGGCAGGAGATAGCGGATCATGCCGAATGTGCCGACCTTGTCCAGGACACCGATGAGGAGCACGGATGTCGCCGGCGTGGCCTCTTTGGCAGCATCGGGCAGCCACGTGTGGAAGGGCCAGAGCGGTGCCTTGATGGCAAAAGCGATGAAGAAGCCGAGGAAGAGAATCTTCTGGGTGGTGGGATCGATATCGAGGCCCACGAGCGAAGCGAAATCAAACGTCCCCTGACCCAGTTGATCCACCGAGACGATGTACAGGCCGATGAGCGCGGCCAGCATGATGAGGCCGCCAACGAGGCTGTAGATCAGGAACTTCACAGCCGCGTACGCGCGATTGGGACCGCCGTACCGGCCGATGAGGAAATAGATCGGGATGAGCATGACCTCGAAGAGGACATAGAACAAGAAGACGTCGGTGGCCGAGAAAACACCGATCATCAGGGTTTCGAGCACGAGGATCAGGGCGAAGTAGCCCTTGACGCTGCGACCGTCCTCCACGTCGTTCCAGCCCGCGAGGATCGTGACCGGCACGAGCGTCGTGGCGAGGGCGACAAGAACCAGGCCGATGCCGTCGACACCGAGGCTGTACGAGATACCGAATGCCGGAATCCAGGGGTAGCTCTCGACGAATTGGAAGGCCGCCGTGGAGTCGGCATCGAATTGCAGCCCCATGAAGACGGTGAACACCAGGGCGGCGATGGAGAAGGCCAGCGCCACCTGCTTGATGAGCCGTGCGTTGCCCTTGGGCAGGGCCAGGAGCACGAGGGCCCCGACGAGTGGGATGACGCCGAGGATGGTGAGAAGGGGAAGGGTCATGGCAGCCTCACGACCGCGAGGACGACCAGGACAAGGACGGCGCCACCGACCATCGCCAGCGCGTAGGACCGGGCAAAGCCCGTCTGCCAGCGCCGCAGTCGATTGCCCGAGCCCGCGACGAAGGCTGCGATGCCGTTGACAATGCCGTCAATTCCGCGGTTGTCGACCCCCACGAGGGCGCGTGTCACGCTGTAGGTGGGTTGGACCACCAGGACGTTGTTGATCGCATCGTCATACATGCTGTTGCGCGCCGCCCTGGTGAGGAAGTTGACATCCTGCGGTGCCTCCACGGCCACGTCCTTGCGGTACTTGACGTAGGCAATGGCAGCACCCGCCAGGACAAGAACAAGGGTGATGACCTCGTAGACGATTGTGGGCAGCGGCAACGGTGTCTGCTTGAGACCGGTCACCGGCACGAGCCAACCGACAATGTCACCCCAGAAGAGAAGGGCCATACCGGTGAACACCGATCCGATGCCCAGGATGATCAAGGGAATGGTCATGACGGGCTTGGACTCGTGCGGGTGCTGGTCGTCTTCCCACCTGGCCTTGCCGAGGAAAGTCATCGTAAACATGCGGGTCATGTAAAAGCCGGTGATGCCGGCAGCGAGCATGCCTGCGATGCCGGCAACGATGCTGACCTCAAAGGCCGCATGGATGATGTCGTCCTTGGACCAGAAGCCGGAGAAGGGCGGAATGCCCATAATGGCCAGCGTGGCCGCGGCAAAACTGAGGAACGTGATCATCATGGCGGCCCTGAGCGCTCCATAACGTCGCATGTCCTGCTGGTTATTCATGGCGTGGATGACCGACCCGGCTCCCAGAAAGAGATTCGCCTTGAAGACGCCGTGGGTGAGGAGATGGAAGATGGCAAACACGTAGCCGACCGGTCCAAGGCCGGCCGCCAGCACCATGTAGCCAATCTGGCTCATGGTCGATCCCGCCAGTGACTTCTTGATGTCATCTTTGGCGCTGGCAATAATCGCGCCGAGGAACATCGTGATGACACCGATGACGAGCACCACCGTCAGCGCAAAGACCGTGGCGTCATAGATCGCGTTGCTGCGCACGATGAGGTAGACACCCGCTGTCACCATCGTCGCCGCATGAATGAGGGCGGAGACCGGAGTCGGTCCCTCCATCGCGTCGAGCAACCAGGCCTGCAGGGGGAACTGGGCGGACTTGCCGGCCGCTGCCAGGAGGAGGAGGAGTCCGATCCAGGTGAGTGTCGACTCACTCGCTTCACCGGCAACCGCGAACACCTCGTCAAAAACCACCGTGCCGAAGGTGACGAAAATCAGCATGATGGCGAGGCTCAGGCCCACATCACCGATGCGATTCATCACAAAGGCCTTCTTGGCGGCCGCCGCAGCGCTCGGCTTCCACTGCCAAAAGCCGATGAGCAGATAGGACGCGAGGCCGACCCCCTCCCAGCCGACGTACAGCAGGAGGTAGTTGTCGGCGAGGACAAGAAGCAGCATTGAGGCGATGAAGAGATTGAGGAAGCCAAAGAACTTGCGACGATCAGGGTCGTGCTCCATGTAGCCCAGCGAATAGATGTGGATCAGGGCGCCAACGATGGTGATGAGAAGCACGAACACCATGGAAAGTTGGTCGAGCTGAAAGGCCACGGGGGCGGTGAACCCACCCACGAAAACCCACTCGAAGAGGGTCTGCCCAACGGAGCGGTCATCCGGGCTCCGGCCCATGAGTCCGATCAGGAGTACGACGGCATAGACCGCGGCCGCCGTGACCGTGAAGACTCCCAGGTAGGGGCCCCAACGGTTGGTGCGACGTCCACCCAAGAGGAGAATCGCGGCCCCCGCGAGTGGAAGGGCAATGAGCACCCAGAGGAAGGAGAAGACTCCTGTCGCTTCTGCCAGTGGCTGGATGACGGGCGCGACGTCCGTCACCTCGCCTGCCATGCGAGCAGCGCCGGTCCCGATCACGGCGCCTCCTTCTTCGTCACGTTATGTCCTTGCGTCGAGCCCGCATTCGCGAGCAGGGTTCAGTACTTGAGGAGATTCGGCTCATCGATACTGGCCGAGCGTCGAGATCGGTAGATCGCAACGATGATGGCGAGCCCAACGACGACCTCCGCGGCAGCAACAACCATGACGAAGAAGGCGATGACCTGGCCGTCAAGATTGCCCTGCATCCGGGCGAAGGCGACGAAAGCGAGGTTAGCGGCATTGAGCATGAGCTCAATCGACATGAAGACGACGATGGCATTGCGACGCACCAGCACGCCCACGGTCCCAATGGTGAAGAGGACCGCCGCGAGGATGACGTAGTTTTCGGGGTTCATCGAGGCTCCCCCGGCGAGGTGCCCGGGTCATCGGCCACCGGATGCTCCCCCGGACCGAAGGCGGCCTCACCCGCAGCCAGGGCCTTGGTCTCGGCAATCGCGGCGGTGTCAATCGGGCGCAGATCTCCACGGGCGCGCAACGGTCCGGGCACGGAGATCTCCGCGACGGAGCCGTCCGGCAGGAGGCCGGGTGTGTCCACCGCGTTGTGGCGCGCGTAGAC
>JANRCR010000034.1:57029-80004 GCA_030726915.1 Candidatus Nanopelagicales bacterium | reverse complement strand
CAACTCAATCGGCCCGGGGCCAGCATCAGCGTGCTACGCCGGTGTGTCGATGCGGTGGACCTGCTCGGCGCTGCCGCGGCGGGCCATGCGCGCATAGCTGTCGTCGGAGCAGGACTGCCGCGTCTCTCCCGCGACACCATCGTCCGACTTGCCGCCGAGCAGGTGCGCGTCGTCGGACTCGTCGTCGATGGGGATGAGGTGGGCGACCGTCGCCTGCGCGCATGGGATGTTGCCGTCGTCCGGGTCCCGAGCGATGACATCGACGCGGTGATCGCGGCCCTGGTGCGCGTGAGCGAGGATCCTCGTCCCCGTGGATGGGAGTACTCCGGCCCGGGCACATCTGCCGTGGCTCCCGTCGACCCCGGAGCAGTCGGTCGCCTCATTGCGGTGTGGGGCCCCACCGGGGCTCCCGGCCGCACGAGTGTCGCCATCGCGATCGCCGATGAAGCCGCCCGCGCCGGCACACCGGCTCTGCTCGTGGATGCGGACACCCACGGTGGTGCCGTCGGGGTCAGCCTCGGCCTGCTCGATGACGTCAGCGGCATCGTGGTCGCCTGCCGTCAGGCAGATGCGGGCACGCTGGATGCTGCTGCGCTCGCCGCTGCGGCGCGCACAGTGCACGGTCGCTTGCGCGTCCTCACCGGCATCCCGCGCGCATCACGATGGGCGGAGCTGCGCCCGAGCGCGCTCACCCGGCTGTGGGAAACCTGCCGGAACACAACGGGGTTGACCGTCGTCGATGCTGGATTCGGGTTGGAGTGTGACGAGGAGATGCTGCACGACACCCGCACTCCGCGACGGCACGCGTCGACATTGACGGCCATCACTGCCGCCGATGTTGTCGTCGCCGTGGGGACTGCCGATCCCGTGGGCATGGAGCGACTCCTCGTTGGTCTTGAGGATCTACGTCGACTCGCCCCGGACACACAGGTGGAGGTCATCGTCACGCGGGTGCGGCGTAGCGCACTCGGTCGCGATCCCGAGGGTCAGGTGCGTGAGGCACTTCGACACCACGCGCGCATCACCGAGGTCACCTGTGTGCCGGATGACCGGGCGGCCTTCGATGCCTGCCTGCGGGAGGGGCGCACACTTGCCGAGGTGGCCGCACGCTCCGCGTCACGCGGAGTTCTCCGCGAATTCGTCCGCAGGTTGCCGCTGACGCACACCGGATGGGATGCGGTCTCCGCCTAGGATTAGTTCGTGATTGACGCCCCTAGTCCTCCGACCGCTTCCTACGCCGGCCTCATCGTCGACTGGGGCGGGGTGCTCACGAGTGACATCAACACGTCCGTGCGCCGCTGGGCGGATCGACACTCCGTGGACCTCGGGGCCTACGCCGACATCATGCGGGGCTGGCTCGGACCCGAGGCCGAGCTCGAAGCCATGGTGAATCCGATCCATGCCCTGGAACGAGGCGAGATTGAGGTGCCTGACTTCGAGGAGCTGCTCGCCCGCGAGCTCAGCATCCGCACGGGCTTCATGGTCTCGGCCACGGGTCTGCTCACGCGCATGTTCGATGAGTTTGAGCACGCCCATGACATGAACGCGCTGGTGCGACGTGCGCGCGAGGCAGGGATCCGCACGGCACTGCTCTCCAACTCCTGGGGGGACTTCTATCCACGGGACCTCTGGGAGGGGATGTTCGACACCGTCGTGATCAGCGGCGAGGTGGGGCTGCGCAAGCCGGATCCCACCATCTTCCATCTCACGCTGGATCGCCTTGAGTTGCCAGCCTCGGCGTGCGTCTTCGTTGATGATCTCGCCCACAACATCACGGCCGCTGCCGACCTGGGCCTCGTGGGGGTGCGCCACGTCGGCTATGACACGACTCTGGCGGAGCTCCAGGCGCTGTTCGGCGTCGATCTGACCTGACGGCGTGGGACCATGGCGGAGTGGCCGATCGCCTCTCCGCTCTGGACTCGTCGTTTCTCTACGTCGAGAGTCCGACGACGCCCATGCACGTGGGCAGTCTCACCCTCTTCCAGGAGCAGCCCGGGGTCCTAGACCATGAGCGACTCGTCAAGCTCATCCGAGACCGCATCGCCTACGTCCCGCGCTACCGCCAACGCCTGAGGGAGATCCCGGGGAGACTCGCCTCACCGGTCTGGGTGGATGACGAGACATTCGACGTCACCTTCCATGTGCGGCGATCGGCTCTCCCGGCCCCCGGCACGCTGCGCCAACTCAATGATTTGGTCGCCCGCATCATGAGTCGCCCCCTCGACCGACGCCATCCCCTGTGGGAGGTCTACCTCGTCGAAGGAGTGGAGGGCAACCGCTTTGCCCTGCTGAGCAAGACACATCAGGCCATGGTCGATGGCGTAACCGCCGTGGACCTGGGAGAGGTGATCTTGGAAGACACCGATCAGGTGCATGGCGCCCCCGTCACCACGTGGCGGCCCGCGCGCGGGCCGAGCTCGGTGGAGCTCGTGGCCGGGGCGCTCGGAGATGCCGTGGCTCATCCCACCGCGCTCATCGACGTGGTGCGCAAGGGAGTCGGATCGGCGCGTGAGGCCGTGGGTGATGCGGTGGCCACGGTCGTTGCCGCCGTGCGTCCACACGAGTCCAATCCGCTCATGGTGGAGGTGGGTCAGCAGCGCCGCTTCACCACCGTCGACCTGCGGCTCGATGATCTGCGGGCCGTCCGGCAAGCCCGCGGCGGCACGATCAACGACGTCGCCCTCAGCATCGTCGCCGGGGCCCTGCGCCCGTGGCTGCTCTCCCGGGGTGTCTCCGTGACCCATGAGACGGTCATCAGGACTCTCGTGCCGATGAGCGTCGCGGGAGATTCTGACGCAGCAAGCCTGGTGGACGCCTTCACACTCGATCTGCCCGTCGGTGAGCCCGACCCCGTGATTCGACTGCAGCGCATTGCCTTCGACACCGGTCGCTTCGAGGAGGCGGCTCGGCCCGTCGGAGCCAAGGCCATGGTCAACCTCGTGGGGTTTGCGCCCCCCACACTCCACACCCTTGGAGCTCGCGTGGGCGCGTCGTTGTCACATCGCTCCTACAGCCTGACCGTCACGAATGTGCCCGGCCCGCAGACTCCCCTCTACGCCGGTGGCGCGCGCATGCTGGCCGCTTATCCGATTGTTCCGTTGACACCACGCCATGCCCTGAGCATCGGGCTGACGTCGTACGATGGTGGTGTGTTCCTCGGACTGCATGCCGATCGTGATGCGATGCCTGACCTTGATGTGCTCGCGCAGGCGATGCGCGAATCGCTGACCGAGCTCCTCGAAGCCACCCAGGGACCGCGCCATCTCACGGTGGCGGAGTGACCGTGGCTGCTGTCGATGCCTGATCGTCCCGCAGCAATCCGCCGCGGACTCGTCCTCGGTGGAGGCGGCGTACTGGGCAGCGCCTGGGCGGTCGGCGCGCTGCAGGCCATCAAGGATGTCCAGGGGCTGGACCCGCGGGACTTCGATGTGATCGTAGGAACGTCGGCCGGTTCTGTCCTCGGAGCACTCATTGGTGCCGGCGTCAGCATTGATGCCCTGCGCGACCACCAGCGCGGTGAGCAGATCACCGAGGGACCGCTCGCCGGCTACCTCTGGGACTACGAGACGGCCACCGGAGGGCGGCGGCCGAACCTCCCGCGCCTGCGCGGGCCGGGGTCGGTGCGACTCATGGCGTCCTCCCTGCGGCATGGGCTCAAGATGCCTCCGACCGCGGTGCTGTCGGCCTTCCTGCCGGTCGGCAATGGATCCCTCGAGCGAGTAGGTCATCTCATTGATGCCCTCACTCCCTACGGTGAATGGTCGCCGCATCCGTCCCTGTGGATTGTGGGCATGGACTATGAGGCGGGTCATCGCGTGGTCTTCGGCCGAGACGATGCACCGACCGTCGCGCTGTCTGACGCGGTGATGGCCTCGTGCGCGATCCCGGGGTGGTTTGAGCCGGTGACGATCGAGGGTCGCACCTATATCGATGGTGGTGCCTGGTCCGCGACATCCGCGGATGTCCTCGCCGCGCAGGGGCTGGATGAGGTCATCGTCGTGGCACCGATGGTGTCCTTCGAAAACGACGAGCCGGACTCCCTGCTCAGTCGCCTTGAGCGTCGGTGGAGGGGCAGCGTGACCCGACGGTGTCTGGCGGAAGTGGACGAGCTTGAAGCGGCCGGGGTGCAGGTCACCGTCCTGGGCCCCGGGCGTGAGGATCTCGAGGCGATGGGCGGCAACATCATGGATGGCCGCCGCCGCCTGCAGGTCCTAGAGACCTCGCTGCGCACAAGTCGGTCAGCCCTGGAGCAGGGCGGGTCTGGCAGGCTTGCGGATACAGGCTGAGGGCTGGAGGAGGCGACCGACATGGCTCTTCCCCACGGGGAGGTCACGGCGCATCAGGTGTTGGACGAGGTTGAGCAGATGGCCAGCGGCAGTCCGCTGCTGGAGGAGCTGGCCCCCGTCTACTACCGGCACGTGCCGGCAGAAGACATCTCTGCGCGCTCTCCCGCTGATTTGCTCGGCGCGATGGTGTCACACGTTGAGCTCGCCTCCGAGCGTCCCGCCGGCACAGCGCGGGTGCGGGTGTTTACACCGACCGAGGATGCTGATGGCTGGTCCTGCGGGGGTCCGGTCGTCGAGATCGTCACCGATGACATGCCCTTCCTGGTCGATTCTGTTGCTGCCGAACTCTCCCGGCTGGGTCGCTCACTGCGGCTCGTGATCCATCCGGTGATCTCTGTTGAGCGCGACCTGTCCGGCAGTCTCCAGTCATTGTCCGCGGATGGCCCGGGGCTGCGCGAATCATGGATTCATGCCGAGATTGATCGCGGATCACGATCAGCGGCTGATGTCGAGTCAGCGCTGCGACGTGTACTCAGTGATGTGCGCGAGGCCGTCGAAGACTGGCCGCGCATGCGGGCGACCGCCATCTCCACCGCGGACGCATTGATGCAGCACCCTCCCGTCGGCGTACCCGTGCCTGAATCCGAGGAAGCTGCGGCTCTGCTGCGCTGGATCGCAGATGACAACTTCACCTTCATCGGCTACCGCGAGTACGACCTGATCACCGACGAGGGCCGAGACCGGCTGCGATCCGTGCCCGGGACAGGCTTGGGGATCTTGCGTTCGGACCCCGACCACACCCTGCCCCCGCACTACCTGAGTGATCTCGTCTCAGGTCAGGCTCATGAGCCCCGCGTCCTGGTGCTCACCACGGCCAACAGTCGATCGACGGTGCATCGTCCCTCCTATCTTGACTACATCGGGGTCAAGCGCTTCGACGATGTGGGTCGAGTCACCGGGGAACGTCGCTTCCTGGGAATCTACGCGGCCTCGACATACGTCCAGTCCGTGCGCGAGATTCCCATCCTGCGCACCCGGGTGGAAGAGGTCCTCGCCGAGTTGGAGATGGATCCCGGGTCGCACAGCGGCAAGGAAATCGTGCAGTGGCTCGAGACCTATCCTCGCGAGGAGCTCTTCCAGGTTGATTCGGCCGATGTGGCTCCGGTCGCACTGGCTGTCCACCAGATGGCCGAACGGCGGCAGACGCGCGTCTTCGCACGCCGCGATCCCTACGGTCGCTTCATGTCCTGCTTTGTGTATTTCCCACGTGATCGATACACCACCGCGGTCAGGCTCCGCATCCAAGAGATCCTGCGAGAGGCCTACGGCGGCGCATCGGTGGACTACACCGCTCGCGTGTCGGAGTCCGTCCTCGCGCGCCTGCATATCGTGGTGCGGGCCGCACCGGGGCACACGGTTGACAACGCGGATGTGGTCCTGGTGCAGGAACGCATCGCGGCCGCAGTGCGCAGTTGGGATGATGATTTCGCCTCCGAGCTCCTCGGTCGCGTCAGTGACGATCGGGCAACCGAGATTCTCGCGATCTACGGGGGGGGATTCCCGGAGTCGTACAAGCAGGAGGTCCCGGCGGGTGCGGCCGTCAAGGATGTCCTCATCGCGGAGAGTGCCCCGACCGACGGGGTGCGCCTGCGGCTCTACGCACCTGAGGGCCCGGACTCGCGGCTGCGCCGATTGAAGATCATTCGTGCGGGTGACCCGATCTCCCTGTCACGGGTGCTTCCGGTGCTCAGCAGCCTGGGTGTCACTGTGGAGGACGAGCATCCCTATGACATTGCGCGTGCGGATCGGCCCGCTCTGCACGTCTACGACCTGGGATTCCAATTGCCCGAGGGGGAGATCGCTGAGCGCAGTACGTTGCGACGGAACTTTGAGTCGGCATTCCTCGCCATTTGGGATGGCAGGTGCGAAGCCGATGCACTCAACGGACTCGTGGTGCGCACGGCATTGACCTGGGAGCAGATCGTCATCCTGCGCTGTTATGTGCGCTACGTGCAACAGACGGGTTCCAGTCTCGGACCGGAATTGACCGAGTCGGCTCTCCTTGCCCATCGGACCATTGCGTCGTTGATCGTGGCTCTCTTCGAAGCGCGATTTGATCCCGCTGACGATGACGGTCGCGCGGATCGCGAGGCATTCATCGCTCTCGAGTTGACGCAGGCCTTGGACGCGGTATCCAGCCTGGATGAAGATCGTGTCCTGCGGTCCATCGCCGGCATGGTGGGGGCAACCCTGCGCACCAACGCGTATCGCCGGGGCGATGATGGCAAGCCGCTGGATCGACTGTCATTGAAGTTGGATCCGCGCAGGATTCCCGAGCTGCCCCTGCCGCGTCCGCGCTTTGAAATCTGGGTCTACTCGCCGCGCATGGAGGGTGTGCATCTGCGCTTCGGGCGCATTGCGCGGGGTGGATTGCGCTGGAGTGACCGACGTGCGGACTTCCGCACCGAGATCCTCGGACTGGTCAAGGCCCAGGAGGTGAAGAACGCCGTGATCGTTCCGGTCGGTGCCAAGGGTGGCTTCCTCCCCAAGTCCCTGCCGGATCCGCAGGTCGATCGGGAAGCGTGGATGACCGAGGGGCGCGCGGCCTACGCGACATTTATCCGAGGCCTTCTCGATATCACCGACAACCTCGTCGATGGTGTCGTCGTCGCGCCCCCGGATGTCGTCCGACATGACGGCGATGACCCCTATCTCGTGGTTGCCGCGGATAAGGGCACAGCGACGTTCTCCGACCTTGCAAACTCGGTCGCGGCCGAGTACGCATTCTGGTTGGGGGACGCCTTTGCCTCGGGAGGATCGGCGGGCTACGACCACAAGGCCATGGGCATCACGGCGCGTGGTGCATGGATCTCCGTACAAAGGCACTTCCGCGATCTCGGTATGGATATCCAGCGCGAGGACTTCACCGTGGTGGGTGTCGGCGACATGAGCGGCGATGTCTTTGGCAACGGGATGCTGCTCTCACCCCACATCCGTCTCGTGGCAGCATTCGATCATCGGCACATCTTCTTGGACCCCGATCCTGATCCCACCGTCTCCTTTGCCGAGCGGCAGCGCCTCTACGATCTGCCCCGCTCCTCCTGGGTCGATTACGACCGGGCAGCGCTGTCGCCGGGCGGCGGGATTTTTTCGCGCAACGCTAAGTCCATTGCGCTGACACCCCAGGTGCGTGCCCGTCTGGGCATCCCGGCCGAGGTCGATGCCCTCACCCCGGCGGAACTCATCAGGTGCATCCTCACCGCCCCCGTTGACCTGCTGTGGAACGGCGGGATCGGCACCTACGTCAAGGCGCAGACGCAGACACAGGCGGATGCCGGGGACAAGGCGAATGACCCCGTCCGGGTCGACGGCTCTGCACTGCGATGCCGAGTGGTGGGAGAGGGAGGCAATCTCGGACTCACCCAGCTGGGTCGAGTGGAGGCCGGCCGGCATGGTGTGCGACTCAACACCGATGCCATTGACAACTCAGCCGGTGTGGATACCAGTGATCATGAGGTCAACATCAAGATCCTGCTCGATGCTGCGGTGCGCGACGGTGAGCTGCGTGCCGATGATCGTGATGTGCTGCTGACTGACATGACCGATGAGGTGGCTGAGCTCGTCCTACGGGACAACTATGAGCAGAACGTCCTTCTCGGCAATGCCCGCTGGGGTGCACGTTCGATGATCTCGGTGCATGCGCGCATGATCAACGACCTGGTGGCGCGCGGGATCCTCAATCGAGCGATTGAATATCTCCCGGACGATGAGGAGATTGTCACGCGCACGGCGGCTCACCAGGGTCTGACGTCACCCGAGCTTGCCGTGCTGGCCGCCTACGCCAAGATCGCGCTGCTGGCGGATCTGGAGGGCGCTGGGCTGGCCACGGATCCGTGGTTCGCTCGCTACGCGGTGGACTACTTCCCCAGGGTGATTCGCCAGCGCTTCGCTGACCGCATCGCTGCACATCCCTTGAGAGACGAGATCATCTCCACGGTCGTCGTCAATGATCTCATCAACAACGGTGGCATCACCGTGGTCTTCCGGGCCTGCGAGGAGACAGGTGCATCACCGTTGGAGGTTGTCCGAGCCGCGACCGCCGCCACAGCGATCTTTGACCTGCCGTCCTTGTGGAGTGCGCTCGACGCACTCGACAATGAGGTGCCGACAGCGGCCCAGGACGCTTTGCATCATGAGTCGAGGAGGCTGCTGGATCGATCGATTCGTTGGTTCCTGCAGAGCCGAGGCGGCAGTATCGACGTGACGGCCGAGATTGCCCGCTTCGCACCAACGGTGCGTGACCTGACACCTCGCGTGCCCGGTGCGCTGCTCGGCACCGAACGCACTCGCCTCGAGGAGTCGACACTGGCCCTCACGTCGCTCGGATCACCACCGGCCCTCGCCGAGCAGGCAGGCACCATGCTGGACGCGTTCGCCCTGCTCGACATCGTGCAGGTGGCGGCCACGGTGGGGCAATCACCCGGGGACATCATGTCCGTGTACTTTGCCGTCTCGGAACGGTACGACGTTGACCGGCTCCTCATGCGCATCACCGGCCTGGCGCGCGGTGATCGCTGGACGGCACTGGCACGCCAAGCCCTGCGCACCGATCTTTACGCCGCCCTCGCCGGTGTGACCGCGGCCGTGGCGGCAGCCACCTCCCCGGAGATGCCGGCGTTAGAACGCATCGTGACCTGGGAGGACCTCCACCGAGAAGGCATCACGCGCGCCCAGGCAACCCTGGATCAGATTGCTGCCCTCGAGACCGGGGATCTGGCCACCCTGTCCGTGGCACTGCGTGTCCTGCGCAACCTTGTCGCACAGGGGCAGTCCAGCGGCGGGTAGGTTCCAGACATGGCGGCTGTCCCGGACAACATCATCCGAGCCCTCCCCAAGGTGCTGCTCCATGATCACCTGGATGGGGGGTTGCGCCCCGCCACCGTCGCTGCGCTGGCAGCTGAGACCGGCTATGGCGACCTCCCCGAGACCGACCCGGCGGCCCTGGCGGAGTGGTTTAGATCGGCCGCCGACTCCGGCTCACTGGAGCGCTACCTCGAGACCTTCCAACACACCGTCGGTGTCACGCAGACACCTGAGGCGCTGGCCCGCGTGGCACGTGAGTGTGCCGAGGATCTGGCAGCCGATGGGGTCGTCTACGCCGAGGTGCGCTTCGCACCCGAGTTGCATACCCAGCGCGGCTTGAGCCTGAATGAGGTTATTGATGCTGTGCTCGATGGATTCCAGGAGGGGGAACGCGCCACCGGGATCCGGGTCGCCACGTTGCTGACGGCGATGAGGACGGCGGCCAAGAGCCGCGAGATCGCTGAACTCGTGGTGAAGTACCGCGACCGAGGAGTGGTCGGTTTTGATATTGCCGGTCGGGAGGCGGGCTATCCCCCCACGCGCCATCTGGACGCCTTTGAATTCCTGCGCCGCGAGAATTCACACTTCACGATTCACGCGGGTGAGGCATTCGGTCTGCCGAGCATTTGGGAAGCGATCCAGTGGTGCGGGGCAGATCGACTCGGCCATGGAGTGCGCATCATGGACGATATTGAACGCCGACCCGATGGGACGTATCACCTGGGTCCCCTAGCGTCCTATGTGCGAGACCGAAGGATTCCCCTCGAACTATGTCCGACATCCAATGTCATGACAGGTGCGGCGACGAACATTGCCGAGCATCCGATCGGGCTTCTGGCTGACCTGCGGTTCCGCGTCACGGTCAACACCGACAACCGCCTGATGTCGGGCACGACGATGACCCAGGAGATGAGCGCCGTGAGTGAGGCCTTTGGCTGGGGGGTGGGTGACCTTCGCTGGTTGACCGTCAATGCGATGAAGAGTGCGTTCATTCCTTTTGACCAGCGTCTTGCCCTCATAGATGACGTCATCAAGCCCGCCTACGCTGCAGCGGGGGCGTAGGGTCAGCGCATGAGCGTCATTGAGCAGTTGCACACCTCCGCGGTCCAGGTCGAAGGATTCCGGGAGGGGTTAGATCGTGTCCGAGGCGTCTTGGATCAGACCGACGCAGTGCTGTCCGTCGCGGATGAGGTGCTGATCAAGGCGGATGAAGCCCTGTCTCAGGCGGCCGATGTTCTGGCGGATTCGCGACGCTGGGCCCCCAGAGTGGTGATCGTCGTGGGTGTGCTCGCCGTGGCGGGGATCGTCACCGCCGTGATTGTCCGCGGCCGGCGTCGCCGCGCGGAGGACTAGGACTGCGTCAGACCCCCTGGGGATGCCAGATCGTGGTCGTTTCGACGAAGGCACCGATGCGGCCCAGCCCTGGATCGGCCAACCAGTCTGGTGCATGGGCCGGTGGCGCCAGCACTCGCTTGACCGTGTCGGCTGCCGCGACCGCCATCTCCGTGGCGAGCCCATCGTCGACGACTCCACTCAGGTCGAGTGCGTCGACGTCGGCATGGGAAGCCAGCCACGGCCCGATCTCCCCGGGTGCGCCCGTGAGGATGTTGACCACCCCCGCGGGCAGATCTGAGGTTGCCAGCACCTCGGCGAAGGAGATGGCGGGCAGGGGGCACTCAGCGGAGGCGACGACGACGCAGGTGTTGCCGCTCACGATGATGGGTGCGACCACGCTGACGAAGCCGAGGAGTGAAGGTCGCTGCGGTGCGATGGCAGCGACGACTCCGGTCGGTTCGGGGACGGAAAAGTTGGTGTAGGGACCGGCCACGGAGTTGCTCGACCCGAACACCTGAGCGATCTTGTCCGACCAGCCGGCGTACCAAACCCAGCGATCGATGACGGCGTCGAGGTGAGCGCTCGCGCGGCGACCGGAAACTCCTTCGGACTTCTCAATGTCCTCCTCAAACTGGGCTCGGCGTCCCTCGAGCATCTCCGCGATGCGGTAGAGCACCTGTCCGCGGTTGTACGCCGTAGCCGACCACCACGCACCCTGCGCGGATCGTGCAGCCAGCACCGCATCGCGGGCATCCTTGCGCGACGCCTGGGATGCGTTGGCAAGGAAGCGCCCCTTGGCGTCGGTCACGACGTAGGTGCGCCCGCTCTCACTGCGGGGGAAGGCACCGCCGATAAACAGCTTGTAGGTCTTGCGGACATCGACACGACCGTCCATCAGATGACCTCCTGCTTGAGATAAGCCGCCAACCCCTGGCGTCCGCCCTCCCGGCCAAATCCGGACTCCTTATAGCCACCGAAGGGGGAGGCCGGATCGAAGCGATTGAAGGTGTTGGCCCAGACGACTCCGGCGCGCAGTCGCGCAGCCATCCACATGATGAGCGAACCCTTATCCGTCCAGACCCCGGCAGAGAGACCGTAGGGCGTGTTGTTGGCCTTCTCGATGGCCTCATCCGGTGTGCGGAAGGTCAGCACCGACAGGACCGGGCCGAAGATCTCCTCGCGGGCAATCCGATGCGCCTGGGTGACACCGGTGAAAACGGTGGGAGGGAACCACCAGCCGCGCTCGGGAATCGCGCACGGTGACGTCCAGCGCTGCGCGCCCTCAGCGTCGCCGGCCGCCACAAGATCATGGATGCGCGCCCGCTGCTCGGGTGAGTTGATGGCGCCGATGTCGGTGTTCTTATCCAGGGGGTCGCCGAGGCGCAGGGTCGCGAGGCGCCGTTTAAGGGCATCAAGCACCTCGTCCTGCACCGACTCCTGCACGAGGAGTCGCGAGCCGGCACAGCAGACGTGTCCCTGATTGAAGAAGATCCCGTTGACGATGCCCTCGATGGTCTCATCGAGGGGCGCGTCATCGAAGACGATGTTGGCCGCCTTGCCACCGAGTTCGAGGGTGAGGCCCTTGCGGGTGCCGGCGACGGAGCGCTGAATCTGCTTGCCCACCTCGGTGGAGCCGGTGAAGGCGACCTTGTCCACACCGGGTGCCTCCACGAGGAGCCGACCTGTGGTCCCACCACCGGTGACGATGTTGACGACGCCGGGTGGCAGATCGGCCTGCTGGCAGATGTCAGCGAAGGCCAGCGCGGTGAGGGATGTCGTCTCCGCTGGCTTGAGCACCACGGTGTTGCCACAGGCGAGCGCCGGGGCAACCTTCCACGCGAGCATGAGCAGGGGGAAATTCCACGGGATGATCTGCGCGGCGACACCGTAGGCACGCTCGCCGTAGCCTGCGTGACCGAGCTTGTCCGCCCATCCGGCGTGGTAGAAGAAGTGGGCCGCGACCAGCGGCAGATCGACGTCGCGGGATTCGCGGATCGGCTTGCCATTGTCCAGTGTCTCGAGAACTGCCAGCTCCCGTGATCGCTCCTGGATGATGCGCGCGATCCGGTAGAGGTACTTGGCGCGCTCACGGCCGGGGAGTTTGGACCAGGTCTGCTTGTAGGCCGCGCGTGCGGCCTTGACGGCGCGCTCCACATCGGCAGCACCCGCCTCGGTGATCTCGCTCAGGACCTCTTCGGTGGCGGGATTGACCGTCTTGAACGTCGTCCCGTCGATCGTGTCGACGAAGGTGCCATCGATGAAGAGGCCGTAGTGCGCGGCGATATCCACAACGGCGGTGGACTCGGGTGCGGGTGCGTACTCAAACATCGGTCTCCTAGTCGATCGTGACGTAGTCGGGACCGGAGTAGTGACCGGTGCGCATGCGCTGACGTTGCTGGAGGAGGTCGTTGAGCAGGGCGGAGGCACCGAAGCGGAAGAGGTCGGGGGTGAGCCAGGCGGGACCGCACGTCTCATGGACCATGACGAGATAGCGGATGGCGTCCTTGGAGGTGCGGATGCCGCCCGCCGGCTTGACGCCGATGCGCTGACCGGTGCGCAGTGCCCAGTCGCGCACGGCTTCCAGCAGGATCAGGGTGACCGGCATGGTCGCGGCGGGACTCACCTTGCCGGTGGACGTCTTGATGAAGTCGGCCCCCGCGAGCATGGCGAGCCAGGACGCGCGCCGGATGTTGTCGTAGGTGCGAAGCTCACCCGTCTCAAAGATCACCTTGAGGTGCGCCGTGCCGCAGGCACCCTTGACCGCCACAATCTCGTCGTACACGTCGAGATAGCGCCCGGACAGGAAGGCCCCGCGGTCAATGACCATGTCGATCTCGTCGGCGCCGTTGGCGACGGCCTCACGGGTGTCGGTGAGCTTGACCGCCAGGCTGGCGCGCCCCGAAGGGAATGCGGTGGCCACCGCCGCGACATGCACGGCCTCGCCCACAGCCTCTCTTGCGATGGCGGCCATATCTCCGTAGACACACACCGCCGCCACGGAAGGGGTCGTCGGATCCGTAGGGTCAGGTCGCAGGGCCTTGGCGCACAGGGCTCGCACCTTGCCCGGAGTGTCCATGCCCTCCAGGGTGGTCAGATCCACCATCGAGATCGCCAGGTCGATGGCCATCTCCTTGCTGGCAGCCTTGATGGAGCGGGTCGACAGCATGGCCACCCGGGCATCGGCTCCCACTCGGTCCACTCCCGGAAGGCCGTGCAGGAAGTGTTGTAACGCGGCATTGCTCGCGGCTACGTCTGCGGCGAGATCGGTGGTCACAGCACCAGCCTAGTCCGCGTGATCAGGTCGCTTCAGGATCCTGACGGAGTGGGCTCCAGTCGGGTGCGCATGCCCTCGGCCAGTCGGTCGAGGGTGGCATCTGCCTCCTCGCGCGCAATCGCGAGGCCGGCTCCGTCGACGCGGCGCACGACCTCGAGGTAGCACTTGACCTTGGGCTCGGTCCCGCTCGGTCGCACGATGACGCGCGCGCCGGGGAGGCGCAGCAGGATGCCGTCGGTGGGCGGCAGCCCGTCGGCACCGTCCGCGAGGTCGACGATGGCCTCGACGGGTACGCCGCCCAGGTCGCGCGGTGGATCGGCGCGCAGGCCCTCGACGGCGGCTGCGATGAGCGCGGCAGTCGGCATCCGCAGCGAGACCTGGCGTGTCGCGTGCACACCATGGCGCAGGGCCAACTCATCGAGGACGTCGAAGACCGTGCGCCCCTCGGCATTGAGTGCTGCGACCAGCTCGAGGGCCAGCAGCGCGGCCGTGATGCCGTCCTTGTCCGTCACGTACTGCGGATCAACGCAGTAGCCGAGTGCCTCTTCGTAGCCATAGCCGAGGTCGGGCACACGCGAGATCCACTTGAAGCCGGTGAGCGTCGTGGCGTAGGGGATCCCGGCGTCCTCGGCGATCCGCTGGAGCATGGTGGACGACACCAGCGATGCAGCCATGCTCCCGGTGAATCCGCCGCGGCGTACCAGCCACCAGCCGAGCAGCCAGCCGACCTCGTCACCGTTGAGCGCCACCCACTCGCCGGGGGTTCGCGTGTCAGCGTGAGCGGGCCTGCCGTGGGGGACGCCGATGACGAGTGCACAGCGATCAGCATCAGGGTCGGTGGCGATGATGACATCGACATTGATGCGCATGCCCTCGGCGATGGCGAGGTCGAGGGCACCGGGCTCCTCCGGGTTGGGGAAGGCCACCGTGGGGAAGTCGGGGTCGGGATCGCGTTGAGCCGCCACGGTGAAGGGCGGGGGGAATCCGGCGCGCATGGCCGCCTCCTGAAGCACCGTGGATCCCACGCCGTGCATCGCGGTGTGCAGGCTGATGACATCACGCGGGGTATCACGCAGCGGGACGAGCGCTGCCTGCGCGATGTAGTCCTGCACGATCTCATCATCAAGCGTGCGGTAAGCGTCGGATCGGGGGAGGTCCCGCACCGGCCCGACGGCGTCAATGAGCGCGGCGATCTCAACGTCAGCGGGCGGGATGATCTGGCGTCCGTCACCGAGATAGACCTTGATCCCATTGTCCATCGCCGGGTTGTGACTCGCCGTCACCATGACTCCGGCGTCAGCGCGGAGCGCGCGCACGGCGTACGCCAGGACCGGTGTCGGAAGGGCTCGCGGGAGGATCAGTGCCTGCACACCAGCAGCACCCATGACCTCAGCGATATCGCGTGCGAAGGTGTCAGAGTCGTGGCGCGCGTCGTAACCGATGACGACACTGGGACGGTGGTGGCGGAGCAGGAGATAGGCCGCCAGGCCCGCCGCGGTCTGCGAGACGGTCACCCGATTGATCCGATGGGGGCCGGGCCCCATGCGCCCTCGTAGTCCTGCCGTGCCGAAGGCCAGTGGACCGCGGAAGGCGTCATCCAACTCCGCCTGCGCGGCGCGATCACCGGAGTCTGCGGCGTCCATGAGCGCGCGCAATTGGGTGCGCGTGCGCTCATCCGGATCGTCGGCGATCCAGTCTTCGCGGACCCTCGACATCACGCGCGCCGGATGACCTCGGCGAGGAGCCCACCCATGCGCGTCGCTGCTGACTGGCCGGCGGCGAGCACCTCCTCGTGACTGAGCGGCTCACCCGTCATGCCCGCGGCGAGGTTTGTCACGAGGGAGATGCCGAGCACTTCCAGTCCGGCTTCGCGCGCGGCAATGGCCTCCTGCACCGTGGACATGCCCACCAGCGTGCCGCCGAGCGCACGCACCATGCCGATCTCGGCAGGGGTTTCGTACTGCGGGCCGAGGAACTGCGCGTAGACGCCCTCCTCGAGTGTCGGGTCAATCTCACGGGCGACGGCACGCAGTCGCGCGGAGTAGAGATCCGTCATGTCGATGAACGTCGCCCCGCGCAGGGGAGTGATACCGAAGAGATTGAGGTGATCGCTGATGAGCACAGGCGTGCCCGGGGTCCAGCTGGGATCCAGTCCACCGCAGCCGTTGGTCACGATGAGGGAGCGGCACCCCGCTGCGGCGGCTGTGCGCACCGCATGAACGACGGGTTCGACACCATGCCCCTCATAGAGGTGGGTGCGGCCCAGGAAGACGAGCACACGTGTCCCGTCGGCATCAACACTGCGGACCCGCCCCGCATGTCCGATCGCCGCGGGGGGAAGGAATCCGGGCAGTGAATCCGCGGATATCTCGGCGACGGTGTCACCGAGTGCATCCGCCGCGGGGACCCAACCCGATCCCACAATGACGGCCACGTCGTGGTGAGCCACACCCGTGGCAGTGGCCAGGGCAGCGGCAGCCTCAGCGGCTGTCGCGTGTGGATCGGCGTAGAGGTCGGTCACGACGGCGACGCTAGCAGCGCCGAGCGGCACAGGTGCGGGGATAGGACTCAGGTGCAGGGGTGCTGGCGCAACTGGTCGACGTAGTCAGACGGTGCACCCCCGGCGGTCGCCGCATCGGCGATCATGGTGAGGTAATCGGCCGTCGGCAACCCGCCCTCATACGCGTCGAGGACGTAGAGCCATGCCAGCAGATTCCCCTCCAGTGTCTGCACACGAACGCGAATCTTGCTCCACAGACCGAGGGCGACACCCTCCCACGCATCCAGGGATGCCTCATCAAGGGCGTGCATGTCATAGAGCACGACGAAGACAGTGGCGCCCGGCTCCTCGACGACCATCGTGAGCGGACCCTCCCAGCTGTGCTCTTCACCCCCGAAGGTCAGCCGCCAACCCTCGAGCCACCCGGTGCCGGCCACGGGGGAGTAGGGCGCCCGTTCAGCCATCCGCTGGGGGTCGAGATTTGATCCGTACGCCGCATAGAGCGCCACGCAGTCAGGGTACGGCGCAACGGGGGCGTGGGGGGCTTGCGACACAATGTGCCCGTGGCATCAGTCGTGATTATGGGCGCGGGGCCCGGGGGCTACGAGGCCGCGCTCGTGGGAGCGCAACTGGGGGCCCGAGTGACCATCGTGGATACCGATGGGCCCGGGGGCTCCGCGGTGCTCACCGACTGCGTGCCGAGCAAGACGCTGATCGCGACCGCCGACCTGCTGGCCGTCGCCACCGAGGCCGGGTCCCTGGGCATCCGCGTCCACGGGGAGGTCCCCACCGCGGGGACGCTGTCGGTCGATCTCGGGGCCATCAACAGTCGAGTCAAGGAACTCGCCTCAGCTCAGAGCCGCGACATCGCCGAGCGCCTGACCCGTGAGGGGATCCGCTACCTGCGCGGGCGCGGGCGCCTGCTCTCATCCACGCGTGTGGCTGCTGCCACCGAAGCGGGCGAGGAGATCATCGAGGCGGATGTCGTCCTTCTTGCCACCGGGGCCAGTCCCCGCGTCCTCGCGAGCGCTCAACCGGACGGGGAGAGGATCCTCACCTGGGATCAGGTGTACGACCTGGATGAGGTGCCTCGACGTCTCATCGTCGTCGGATCAGGTGTCACGGGCGCGGAGTTTGCCTCCGCCTACCACGCACTCGGCGCTGAGGTCGTGCTTGTTTCCAGCCGCGATCGTGTCCTGCCGGGGGAAGATCCCGATGCCGCCGCCGTGATTGAAGAGGCTTTTGCCGACCGGGGTATGACCGTGCTCTCACATGCGCGCGCTGCGTCCGTCAACCGCACCGATGAGGGAGTCCTCGTCACGTTGGCCGATGGCTCGATCATCGAGGGAAGCCACGCCCTCCTCGCGGTGGGCTCGGTCCCCAATACGGCAGGACTGGGCCTCGATGAGGCCGGGGTTGAGTGCGATGAACGCGGCTTCATCGTGGTGGATCGCGTCTCCCGGACCACGGCGCGCGGGGTGTACGCGGCGGGGGATTGCACCGGAGTGCTCATGCTGGCATCGGTCGCTGCGATGCAGGGGCGCATCGCCATGTGGCACGCCCTGGGTGACTCCGTCAGTCCGCTTGATCGCGGTGTCGTGTCCAGCACGGTCTTCACGACCCCGGAGATTGCGACGGTCGGCGTGACCCAGCAGGAGGTGGACGCGGGTGACGTGCGCGTCGACACCGTGCTGCTGCCCCTGCACACGAATGCGCGCGCCAAAATGCTGGATATTCGCCGTGGTTTCGTCAAACTGTTTTGCCGGCGCACTTCGCGCATCATCGTTGGCGGGGTCGTGGTCGGTCCGCGTGCAAGCGAGCTCATCCACCCCATCACGGTCGCCGTCGAGGCCCGTCTGACGGTCGATCAACTAGCGTCGACGTTCACCGTCTACCCGAGTTTGAGTGGTTCCATCGCGGAAGCAGCTCGGCGGCTGCACCGGCCCGAGAACGAATAGACACCGGCATCGGTGGACATGAGCAGCGGGTGACCGACTAGAAGTCTCCGCCACCGAAGCCGCCGCCACCGAAGTCGCCGCCACCGCCGAAGCCCCCACCACCGAAGTCGCCGCCACCGAACCCATCCGATCCACCCGAATCCCCACCCATCGTGGAGGCCGACGCTGCCGGGACACTAAATGCGCTGGCCAGCATCGTCCCCATGAAGAGCGCGGGCAGGATGCTGCCGAATGATGAGTAGTAGCCGCGGGCATACGGCGCGTAACCGTCGGCTCGCCAGTAGGGGACCCGGCCGCCTGCCGTGTCAACCTCGCGAGCATCGGGCACAGAACCAGACTGCAGGGCCGTTGTGCAGACGGCGCAGACGGGCACCGGGTGGGGCGCCCCGCCATCGGGAGCCCAGGTGACGTCGTTGGTGCTGGGTCCGTGACGCGGGTCGACGAAGCAGGGGGCTCGGTGCACCGGTATGGGTTCACCAGCCACGCGAGCTTCGACGCAGGCCAGGGCGTAGCGGCCATCCTCAAGAGCGCTCGCGGCCCGGGTCAGATCAGCGTCGGTGACGGCACGGGATGCGGTGTCACTTGCCCGGGCGTAGGAATCCAGGGCCTGCTGCAGGTCGGCTCGACCGGCGTCATCCAGTCGCGGATCCGTGACATCAAAGGCACCCAGTCGCTCGCCGAGGGCGGTCACATCCTCGTCGAGGGTGCCCCGCACAGCGGCCACCTGGCGGGCCCGCACGCGTCGCGAATGGCGCACAGCAAAGAGCACCGCGATGGCCACGATGGTGAGCAGGACAAACAGGATCACCAGGGCCGCGATTCCCCCGCCCGAGGATGACTCGGTGGCACTGGACGTCGTACCCGACGCTTGCTCATCCACGCCGGCGACGAAGGCTTCCAGCACGGCGTAGGGACCATTGCCGGACTGGGACTCAAAGGCAGCATCGGCGATAGCGGTGACGGAGCCCTCGGTCGATGCCGCCCGGAAGGAGTTGCCGGCAACAACGGCGTAGACGCCACTGCGGCCCACGGCATTGCGCAGGTCGCGCAGGAGCTCATCCGGGCCGCCGGTCTCGGTCGCGGCGGACTCAGGGAGGACGGCGACGTAGATCGGGATGCCGGTGGAGGTGATTTGGGCCCGCAGATCAGCTGCCTGGCCCGGGGTCAGGGCATTCTCGGCAGCCGTGTCGTTGTAGACCGGGTTTTGGCGCAGGGACGAGGCCACGCTGTCCAGGGAGGTCCGGGCGGTGGCGGAGGCCGGTGCCACGAGCCCAAGCCCCGCCAGGGTGAGGCAGGTGGCCACGAGGGCGATGATCGGGCGGATCGCAGTGCGGGACATACATTGACCGTACCCCGTTGTGCCAGAAGATGTCAGTCGGTGATCTCGCACAGGACCGTGCCCGTCGCGACGATGTCGCCGACGGTGGCGCTGAGCGATGTGACCGTGCCATCCCTGTGGGCCGTCAGTGGCTGTTCCATCTTCATGGCCTCGAGGACAACGAGGAGATCCCCTGCCGCGACCACCTGTCCCTGCTTCACGGCGACCTTGACGACCGTGCCCTGCATGGGAGCGGTCACCGCGTCACCCGATGCGCCCGGCACGGCCGATCGGTCCTTCAGCCGCCCTGGTCGCGCGCTTGCCGAGGTCGGGCGGGCCGTGGCTCCGATGCCCGCGGGCAGGGTCACCGACAGGCGCCGACCATCCACCTCGACCACCATGGTTTCTCGGGCAGATTCAGCATCCAGGGCATCCACGGTCCCGGTGTACGCCGGGATGGTGTTGTCGAACTCGGTCTCGATCCAGCGGGTGTGCACCCGGAAGGGCTCAGCGCCCTCGGGAGCGAATGCAGGGTCGTCGACAACCGCACGATGGAAGGTCAACGCCGTCGCGATGCCATCCACGGTGAACTCCGCGAGAGCGCGACGGGAACGCTCGAGTGCTTCCTGGCGGTCGCGACCGGTCACAATCACCTTGGCGAGCAGCGAGTCGAAGTTGCCGCCGATGACGTCACCCTCGCGGAAGCCCGCGTCCACGCGCACCCCGGGCCCGGACGGTGGCACCCACCGCGTGAGGACACCGGGGGCGGGGAGGAACCCGCGACCGGGATCCTCACCGTTGATGCGGAATTCGATGCTGTGGCCGCGAAGGATGGGATCGGGATAGTCGATGACGCCACCCTCGGCGATCCGGAATTGCTCACGCACGAGGTCGATTCCCGACACCTCTTCGCTCACCGGATGCTCGACCTGGAGCCGGGTGTTGACCTCGAGGAAGGAAATGGTGCCGTCCTCGCCCACGAGGAATTCGCAGGTACCCGCGTTGTAGTAGCCAGCCTCAGCGATGATCGCCTTGGATGAGCGATAAAGCTCCTCCACCTGCGCATCGGTCAGGAAGGGCGCGGGGGCCTCCTCCACGAGCTTTTGATGGCGCCTCTGCAGTGAGCAGTCGCGCGTCGACACGACCACGATGTTGCCGTGCTGGTCAGCGAGGACCTGCGTCTCCACGTGGCGTGGGTTGTCGAGGTAGCGCTCCACGAAACACTCACCGCGCCCGAAGGCCGCAACGGCCTCACGCACCGCCGAGTCGTACAGTTCGGGGATCTCCTCGAGTGTGCGAGCGACCTTGAGTCCGCGGCCACCGCCACCGAACGCTGCCTTGATGGCGACGGGGAGGCCGTGCTCGCGGGCGAAGGCAACGACCTCGTCGGAGTTCGTCACCGGATCAGCCGTGCCGGCGACCTGTGGTGCACCCGCGCGCGCAGCAATGTGCCGCGCTGACACCTTGTCGCCCAGGGAGCGAATGGCGTGGGGTGGTGGGCCGATCCAGGTGAGCCCCGCCTCGATGACGGCCTCGGCGAAGTCAGCATTCTCCGAGAGGAAGCCGTACCCCGGATGGACGGCATCAGCACCGGACCGCGTGGCCACATCGATGAGCTTGGCCATGTCGAGGTAGGTCTCGGCGGCGGTCTCGCCGCCGAGGGCGTACGCCTCATCGGCGACGGTGACGTGCAACGCGTCCCGATCAGGGTCGGCGTACACGGCGACAGATCTCAGGCCGGCGTCACGGCATGCCCGAGCGACACGGACGGCGATCTCGCCGCGATTGGCGATGAGGACCTTCTGCACGCGCCGCAGTCTAGGCAGGCGCGGGTCTGGCAGGGTGGCGGCATGTCCCCGGACCCTGCTGGGAGCCACAGGCCGGTGGTCCTCGCCTCCGGCTCACCCTCGCGGCTGCGATTGCTGACCATGGCGGGGGTGGATCCCCTCGTGATCGTCAGCGGTGTTGATGAGGAAGCGATGGAGGACGCCCTGCACGATCGGCCCGTCTCCGAGGTTGCCCTCGCTCTCGCTCGCGCAAAAGCGGAAGCGGTCCTTGCGGATGGGCGCATCCCCCGCGGTGCCTTGGTGCTGGGGTGTGACTCCATCTTCGACGTTGACGGTGTGCGCCTGGGCAAGCCACCGACCGCGGAAGCTGCACTGGAGCGGTGGCAGCGCATGCGCGGGCGTTCGGGGACGTTGCACACCGGCCACTGGATGATCGACACGACATCAGGGGAAGCGCGCGGTGAAGCCGTGGCCACGGTCGTGGACATGGTGGATGCTCCCGACGATGAGATCCGCACCTACATCGCGACGGGTGAACCACTATCGGTCGCGGGGGGATTCACCCTGGATGGTCTCGGTGCTCCCTACGTTGCGGGGGTGCACGGTGATCCGGGCAATGTCATCGGCGTCTCCGTGCCCGCTGTCCGCCGGCTGGGGCTGGCCCTCGGCGTTGGCTGGAGTGAGATGCAGTCCGGCCGCCCCTGGCCCGGATAGGCCGTATTGCGTGGGTACGCCACAGATGATTCCTTGCGTTTGCAACGAAAATTGCTGTCGTGGGTGGAGTCATCCGTCAACGGGCTCTAGATTTGTGCCATGTCGCGTCGCGTCCTGATCCTTGCGCTCCCCGTCGTCCTGGCCGCAGGAGCTCTGACGCCGGCGATGCTGGCGACATCCGTCCAGGCCGTGGGCGGCACCGGTGTCTACGCGGAGTGGACGCGAGTAGGCGCTACGGGCACCGTGACACTGGCCTCCGATGGTTTTGATGCGCCGACCGCGACATGGTCATCCACCGGGACGTCCCTCGACACCCCGACCGGAGCGTCGACGTGGCTGGGAAGCGGTACGCCGTTCGGAGCGGTGTATGGCTCATCGCAGGGCAAGCCCTATCTCAACGTGGGCACCGGCGGTGCGGCCAGCGTCGTCACGACGTACACCTTCACCGACCCGACTCCCGTCGGTACATGGGGTTTTACGCTGGGCGACATTGACGCTGACCGTGTCACGATCTCAGCGACGGATGCCATCGGCAATGCCTTGACGGTGGCGCCGTGGTTCCAGAGCGTCTTCAACTACTGCGCGGTCAGTCCCAAGCCGAGCGGTTGCCCGGCCGGTGCGCAGACCGATGTGCCCACCTGGAACGGTGTCGACACGCTTACGGGCAACGGCAGCGACACGGCCGGTGCCGCCGGCTGGTTTAGGCCCACCCAGGCGGTCAAGACCCTCACCTTCACCTTTGCCAAACTCAGCGGCTTCCCCGTTTTCCAGACCTGGTTTGCCGCGGACCTTCCGGCACCGACGCCGACGCCGACGCCGACGCCGAGTCCGACTCCGAGTCCGACGCCAACGCCGACGCCGAGTCCGACTCCGAGTCCGACTCCAACGCCTGAACCGACGCCGACGCCGACGCCGAGTCCGACTCCCGAACCGACGCCGA